>JBMOFV010000004.1:0-152001 GCA_049318705.1 Chitinophagaceae bacterium | reverse complement strand
CTATGGCTTCGGCTTCGAACAGCCGGAAGCAGGCTACGCTCGATTTCAAATTTTTCTTAACGCCTCAAGAGCAAAGGCCGAAAGTGGCAATGCTATGATAATACCTTTTTCAATATCCAAAGTTAGATGGTGATTTCTTCAGTCGCACTAGTCGTACATCAGAGTTGAATCGTTACTAGCGAACGCAAGTCATCCTTTCAGGCCCGATGGAGGCGGTATCGGTGCCGGAAGTACCTCATTAATCATACCCGGAATATGATCAGGCACCATATGAGCCGAGAGCGGGTGTGGCGATGCCCGTGTGCAGTGCGGATGATCCTGCCTAAAAAAAGGGCTAGTTTTTTTCGACAGACTTTTGAAATAAGGTAAGTCCGTTTTTATTCTCTTCGTCGAGATGGTAACTGATATTGCTGTGATAATACGTGTGTAAATCATAAGGCTGGAAGGCCGCTTCCTGAACAATTTCATCAATATGTTTGAACCCTTCGGCATTGGCTGCATTAAAGGCTTTCAGAAAGGAGGCCGGCAACTTTTTATTACTCACCCATGTTGCGAACACAAAAGGCATTTTGGTATAATCGTGCCAGGCTTCGGCGAGGTCGTATACAAAAGGGAAATGATTGAGTTGTTCCAGTGCGCGATCTCCAATGATGAGGCCGGCTGTTTTGTCCTGAATGTGGTTGATATAATGTTCATCTCCTTCCAGCAATGAAGGGCGGATATTCCAGTAATCGCGAAACAACAGGCGCAGGAGGGCGACACTGGTACGAGACTGAAAATCGAGATACACACTTTGGATTTCTTCGATCGGAACATGACTGAACAAACAAACGGAAGCAACTTTACCTTTAGAGGCGATACAATAATCGGAGATGATTTCGGCATCCTGAATGTTGTGAATAGATGCAACGGGAAGTAAGGCAATATCGAGTTTGTCTTTTTGCAACAAAGACGTGAGGTTGGATGGATAATCCAGAATCAATTCAATTTTGTCGGCAATAGGTCTGTGTTGTAAACCATAAATAAGTGGCTTGGAATTCAAATAACTGACCGCACCAATCCTGATCTTTTTTTCCATAAAACGGCTGCAAATATACATGCTACAAAGGGCAATGCTTAACTTTGCCCCTCAAAACTTTCCTATGAGCGATGCTTTGATGGCTATATCCCCTGTAGACGGGCGTTACAGAAAACAACTGCAAGAATTGGCTGACTTTTTTTCGGAGGCAGCTTTGATTCGATATCGGGTCCATGTGGAAATTGAATATGCCATTGCTTTAAGTGAAGCCGGTTTTTTTGTGTTGAATGACAAACAGAAAAAGGCCTTGCGAAAAATTGTGATAGACTTTCAACAAGCTGATGCACAGGCCGTGAAGGACATTGAAAAAGTAACCAACCATGATGTAAAAGCTGTTGAATACTTTATCAAAGAGCGTTTGGAAGCATTGAAGCTTGGTAAAATTCGGGAATGGATACATTTCGGGCTCACTTCTCAGGATATCAACAATACGGCTACACCGCTCATGTGGAAGGGCGGACTAACTACCATATATTGGCCGCTGATTGAACAGTTTATTCAAGTGCTGCGAGAAATGGCCGCTCAATGGGCCGATTTAGCCATGTTGGCCAGAACTCACGGACAGGCCGCCTCTCCAACCCGACTGGGAAAGGAAATGATGGTTTTTGTGGAAAGAATAGAAAATCAGTTGAAAGAACTAAAACGTATCCCTTTTGCGGCCAAATTTGGGGGTGCCACCGGCAATATGAATGCCCATGTGGTGGCATTTCCGAAAACAAAATGGGTGGCATTTGCCAATCAATTTGTAGACAAAACATTGGGATTAAAACGCATGCAGTTTACCACCCAGATTGAGCATTACGACTCCTTGGCCGCTCAGTTTGATACGTTAAAACGGATAAATACAATTTGCATTGATTTTTGTCGGGATATGTGGACTTATATTTCCATGGATTATTTTAAACAACAAGTAGCCAAAAATGAAGTAGGCAGCTCGGCCATGCCGCATAAGGTGAATCCGATTGATTTTGAAAATGCCGAAGGTAATTTTGGGTTGGCCAATGCTTTGTTTGAACACCTGAGTGCGAAATTGCCGGTTTCAAGGTTGCAAAGAGATTTGACAGATTCAACGGTACTCAGAAATATTGGTGTGCCGCTTGCGCATACCGTGTTGGCGATGAAATCAATGATGAAAGGCGTTTCCAAACTATTGGTGAATCGTGAAAAAATAGAAGCGGATTTGGAAGCCAATTGGGCGGTGGTAGCAGAAGCTATTCAAACCATCCTGCGCAGGGAGCAGTATCCGAATCCTTATGAAGCGCTGAAAAACTTAACGCGCGGGGCAGCAATCATTAGCAAAGAGCACATACATGCATTTATTGATTCGCTGGAGGTTTCGGCCAGTTTAAAAAAGGAACTGAAAAAAATCAGCCCGCACAATTATACCGGAAGAAATTAATAGAAGGCATCCCGTATATGGAAAATTTCGGGTTCAGGTTGTGTATGAAGGCGAATAGAAATGACATCAAACCGGATTCTGAGGATATTTTTCCCTTCCAGATACTTCAGGGCTGCTGAGGTAACGCTTTGAATTTTTGATTCAGAAATGGATTCTTCGGGCATGCCATTTTTGTTGGTATTCCGGGTTTTAACTTCAATAAAAATCAGGGTTTGTTCGTGACTGGCAATGATATCAATTTCCTGATGGCCGCTTCGCCAGTTGCGTTCGAGAATATGGTAACCGTTTTTAATTAAGAAATCTGCAGCCAAGTCTTCACCTTTCTTTCCTAAATTTTTATTTCTACTCATAAAAGGCCTAAATTTACCCCTTTTGTAAGAATTTGAATGCGGTGAAACGCAATTCAGCGAATAGTTTCGCGTAAAAAAAGTTTAAGACATACTATGAAAGATTATATTGAATCATTTCCGGAACAATTGAGAACAGCCATACACATTGGCCAATCCGCTAAAATATCGTTCAAAGGGATAAATTTATCGCAGGTTTGTTTAAGCGGACTGGGTGGAAGCGGAATAGGGGGAAGTTTGGTGCAGGATTATGTTTCGGGGTTGATGAAGATTCCCTTTTTCGTAAATAAATCCTACGAAATTCCGCGCAGCGTGAATGCACAAACACTTTTTATTGCCTGCTCTTATTCGGGTAATACGGAAGAAACTCTTGCAGCGGTGAAGCAGGCCCGAAAGGTCAAGGCCCTTATCGTTTGTATTACATCGGGCGGGGAATTACAAAAATTTGCCGAACAGCATGCTTATCCTTGTATCTTAATTCCTTCAGGGATGCCACCTCGGGCTTGTTTGGGGTATTCGGTAACCCAAATCTTATATGTATTGGCAAAAGCCGGATTGATTCAGAAATCCTTTGAAAAGGAGTTTCAGGAAGCGATTTTGACCATCGAAAAACAAAGCACACAGTTAAACAAACAAGGGTTGAAGTTAGCGCAAAAACTAAGTAAGCGCGAGGTGCTTTTATATACTACCGTTGGTCATGAAGGATTAACCGTGCGATTTAAGCAACAATTGAATGAAAATAGTAAAATGCTTGCCGCCCACAATGTTATTCCGGAAATGACGCACAACGAAATAGTGGGCTGGCGCGATATTCAGAAGCAACGGACGGTGGTATGTATTTCGGCCCCGAACGACTATTCTGCAAACCTCAGGCGTATGAATTTCTTGAAAAAAGTGATAAAAACCTGTCAGGCTGAAATAATCGATGTGCAATTGCTGGGAGAAAGTTTTTGGAAGGATGCGCTGATATTTATTCATTTAACGGACTGGGTATCCTGGCATTTATCTGTTTTAAACGAAAAGGATGCAGTAGAAGTAAAAGTTATTGACCGCTTGAAATCAGAAATGTCGAAAAAATAGTGTTGTAATATTCGAAGTAAATCTTCAAATTTGCGATCACTCTGCTCAATTTAAACCATAAACGCGACCGGATGGGGATTTTGAATCATTCGGACAAACGAGAAAAAAGTATGAAAAATAATAAAAACACCTTACTGTTGGTCATTGCCTTGATTTTAGGCATCGCGGTATGGCGCGTATTAAATGCTGAATGGCATATTTATAACCTGATTCCGGTTGCTGCCTTAGGCTTGTTTAGCGGATCAGTTTTACAGGAAAAAAAGTGGGCTTATCTGATTCCTTTGTCAGCGATGTTTTTATCTGATTTAGGGTTAAGCCTCTTCACCCATATGGATGGTTTTTATGGCGTATCACAAGTGGTGAATTATTTTGCATTGGCGCTTGTTACCTTTTTGGGTACAGGCTTAAAAAATCGTTCTGTTTTGAATACAGCGATGTACACTGTATCAGGCTCATTGCTGTTTTTTGTTATTTCCAATTTTGGAACATACCTCAGCGGGTATTATGGTTATGGATTTGCGGGTCTGACGGAATGTTACGCCATGGCAATACCCTTTTACCGTTCCGAAATGGCCACTCAGTTTTTTGTAAATAGCCTGTTGGGGGATATCATTTTTTCGGCCATTGCTTTTTCGGCGTATGTTTATTTTCAGCAGCGGCGGTCTGCGTTGCAAACTTCATAAATTAAATTAAATATTTTTACATTGAAAAGACCAGCTTCGGTTGGTCTTTTTTTATGGGGGTCTATGCCATAGATAGTATCAATATCCTGAATCTCTGCGGCCCTCTATTTTTGTGCCGTGAGAAAAAATTATTTAATCATAGGTGGATCGAGCGGAATCGGGGCAGAATTGGTGAATCGGCTTGCCATCAAACATCAGGTAATCGCAACCTACCATCGGCATCCTATGGAATCGAATGATCAGGTTCAATATGTTGAATGGGATGCGTTGAATGAAGATGCAGATTTCTCGTTTATTCCCGATGTTTTGCATGGACTTGTTTATTGTCCGGGTTCGATACAACTGAAACCGATGACAGCATTTCGTGAACAGGACTTTATCATGGATTATCGCCTCAATGTGATCGGAGCGCTTCGGATATTACAGAAGGCTTTACCGGCATTAAAAAAATCGGGCTCAGCATCAGTGGTTCTGTTTTCAACCGTAGCTGTGCAAACCGGCATGCCTTTTCATTCACTTGTTGCCTCGAGCAAAGGGGCTATTGAAGGGCTTACCCGCAGCTTAGGGGCTGAATGGGCGCCGAATATTCGGGTGAATGCCATTGCACCTTCACTGACTGATACACCGCTTGCTGCCGGGTTATTAAATATGGATACAAAACGGCAGGCCATGGCAGAACGTCATCCATTAAAAAGAATCGGAACTGCTAAGGAAATTGCCGGAATAGCAGAGTTCCTCTTGAGCGAAGATGCGACTTGGATGAGTGCGCAGGTGATTCATGCAGATGGAGGAATGGGAAATATTAAAACAAATTAATGATGGTACACGCGATAAGATTTGAACAGAAATTGCCGGTTGATAAAGATACCTTGTGGACCTTTGTGGCATCGCCGCTGAATTTGAGATTGATTACCCCGGAGTATATGAATTTTAAGGTAACCAGTGAATTAAAACAAGCTGTGATGTATCCGGGAATGATGATTACCTATAAAGTAAGTCCATTATTCAATATTCCATTAAACTGGTGTACGGAAATAACCCATGTGGAAGAAGGCGCCTATTTTGTAGACGAGCAACGGCAGGGACCCTACCGCATTTGGCACCACGAACATCATTTAAAAGAAATATCGGGAGGGACTTTAATGACGGATATCCTGCATTATCAATTGCCTTTAGGTCCAATTGGTGAACTGGCCCATGCACTATTTGTGAAAAAACAACTGCAAAACATTTTTGATTTTCGGTATAAAAAGTTAGAAGTCATTTTTGGAAAGATGTAGGAACAAAACCTCAGGTATCTTGTTCATGAGGCGCAATCCGGGGCGAAACATTTTTAGGCTCAATGTTTTTGTTATGAAAGGATGGGCACTTGGATTAGTAAAATCCGGACATCGGCAACAATAAAAAACATATTTTTACGGCATGCGCATGTTTATCAAACATTACGTGTGGATGTTTTTCCTTTTCGGCTTATGGTCCTGTAAGGAACGGATTCAAACCCGGAAGATATTCAGGTTAAATCAGGTTCAGGGTGTTGAAACCCTGGATCCGGCATTTGCCAAAAACCTGAACATCATGTGGCATACCAATGTGATTTATAATCGACTGATTGAATACAACAGCAGACTGGAGATGGTTCCTTCATTGGCCAAGCGCTGGCATATTAGTTCGGATCGCCGGGTGTATACGTTCATTTTGAGAGATGATGTATTTTTTCAGGATAATCCGGCATTTGAAGGGGGACGTGGCCGCCGAATGATTGCATCAGATGTGGTGTATAGTTTTAACCGCTTGATGGATCCTGCAACAGCTTCTTCCGGTGCATGGATTTTTAATGACCGGGTGGATACCCTCAAACCATTCGTAGCTGTGAATGATACGACCGTTGAAATCAGATTGCTTTCACCTTTTAATCCCATGATGGGAATTTTAAGCATGCAGTATTGTTCAGTGGTGCCTTATGAAGTGGTCGAAAAGTGGGGGAGTGATTTTAGGGCACATCCTTGTGGTACAGGACCTTTTCAGTTGCAGGATTGGGAAGAAGGCGTGGCACTTACTTACCGGCGAAACCCACATTATTGGGAAAAGGACAGTCAGGGAGTCGTCTTGCCATATATAGATGGAATTAAAGTAACCCAGGTAGATAGCAAAGCATCGGAGTTTTTGATGTTTATGCAAGGGAAGTTGGATTTTATGAATGGCATTGATGCTGCATTTAAGGATCAGGTTTTGAGTAAACAAGGTGAACTTAAAAAGGATTATCAATCAAAAATTCGTCTTCAAAAACACCCGTATTTGAATGTAGAGTATTTGGGCATTTTATTGGGAGAGGGTAATAACCGTTCGACAGTTTTGCAGGATAAAAAACTCAGGCAGGCCATAAATTATGGCTTTGACCGAAAAAAGCTAATCACTTATTTGCGCAACAACATCAGTCAGCCTGCTCATTCGGGGATGATACCCATTGGCTTGCCGGGTTACGACAGCAATTTGGTAAAGGGGTATACCTATCAGCCTGAAAAGGCACAGCAAATGATTGCTGAATGGAAAAAAGAGCATGGGCCTTTGCCGGAAATAACGTTATTGTCGAATGATAATTATAGCGATCGATGCAATTTTATTGCTTCTCAATTGCGACAGCTGGGTTTAAACATTCGGGTTGAAATTATGCAGCCCTCACTGCTGAGGGAGCAAATGAGCAGTTCGCAGGCACCATTTTTTTGGGCAACCTGGATTGCAGATTATCCGGATGCAGAGGCTTATTTGTCGATGTTTTATGGGGAGAATACAGCACCACCCAATTATACCCGATTTAAGAATGAACAATTTGATGATTTGTATCGTCAGGCACTAACCGTTTCTGATGAACAGGAGCGGATTAAATTGTATCAGGCTATGGACCGAATCATTATCGAAGAAGCGCCATGCATTCCACTCTTTTATGATGAGATTATCCATTTTCTGCAGTTTCGGGTAAAAGGCTGGAACTGTTCGAGTTTGAATTTGCCTGACTTAAAGCGAATTGATCTGAATTAAAAGATTAGAGATCCTGCAGTTTGCCTTCATCTGCGAAACTGTAAAATGTATTGCCGGCAATGATCAAATGGTCAATGAGTCTGATGTCGAGCAGTTTACCAGCCTCCACCAATTTACGCGTGATGAGAATATCGGCCTGACTGGGTTGTAAATTGCCTGATGGATGGTTATGGGCCACGATGATTTGTGTGGCCGTTTGTAAATCCAGGGCGAGCTTAAAAACTGATTTTGGATCCACATAAGTTCCGGTGAGGCCTCCTTTACTAATTTGGCGGATGTCGAGCATTCGATTGGCATGATTGAGATAGAGTGCAAAAAAATGTTCTTCAGTGGCATCATTGAGCGGATGCTGCAGGATTTCAAAAGCCTGTTTACTGCTTACAATTTTGGGGCGTTCCAAGGCTGCACTGTATTGACGGCGACGGCCCAACTCAATGGCCGACAATAGGGTGATGGCCTTTTTATCGCCCAGTCCTTTAATTTTCACCAGATCCGATAATTTCAATCTGGAAAGTTCGTTGAGGTTATCACTGCATGATGACAATAATTCTCTGGCGATATCCATAGCGCTTCGGTTGAGCGTGCCTGTATTGATGAGAATGGCTAGTAATTCTGCATTGGTTAATGCATCGGCTCCTTTTTGAAGCATTTTTTCACGCGGGCGCTCTTCTGCGGCCCAATCTTTAATGGCCTGGAATGTTTTCATGTTCCAATAAAAAGTTTAGTTCGAACACAAAAGTACAAAAGTCTATACATGTTATAAACCGGATTTTACAGATGGGTCACAAAATCTGGATTAGAATTTAGTTCGGTTGAGCATTTAAAATGTCAATCATTCAATGGTTATACCCATTCAACGAATCGGTATTATAAATGCGCTAACGGTACAAGACAAAATTTGGGTTAAAGAAAAGCACCCGTTTAAAGTTCTATTCGTATTAAATATTCATTGGAAAATGAATCGTCTGGGGATTCAAACTATCGTAAATGGATATAGGGAACAAATACACATTCGCTGAAGTACTTTCTATTTGGGTTTAATGTTTAAACTCTTTAAAGGTTTTATTTTATCCTCCTGACTTTCAGGTTTTATGTTGGCATATCTGTTAAGCCATATGGTTCTAAAAGCCAATGCTTCACACAATAAATTATAATCTCTAAAGAATGCTTTATCCACTATTTTGGATTTATATTTAAATACAGATAGCGTATAGGACATCGAAGATTGTAAATTGGTAAATGTAAAACCGTACGATTTTGCTTTGGCGGCCAAGGCTGTATCGAGTGTATGATTCTTAAAGTCGGGTATCTGTATAATATTGTCATTGAAAAATTGTGCTCCTCGATGTGACAAAATACAAACAGCTTTGATGTCGTTATCTTTTTCCAGGCGATTTAAAATAGACTGCTTTTCTTTGACACTACAACGACTTAAATCCAATACCATAAAGATGTTGTTAGAATTTCGATGCTTAAACATACTTTCTGCCGTATCAATATCATAATACAGCAATGCAGGAAACTCCTTAAGCAATTCATCAAAATAATGTAGTTCAACTTGCTCTCTTTCTTTAGGTGACATCTTATAGATATACTCAGGCGAAAAAATAATTTTATATTGCTGATGACTAAAGTCCATAGGCAATTTAACCTGACCATTGTATACAAAATCCTCATTGGGTTTTATGAGGTTAAGTGTCACACCATCTTCTTGTTTCAGCTCATCAAAATTGATGTTATATTCAGCAGAGGCTACACCATCACTTACCTTAATTGACTTAGTGGAAGGACTCACTGCCATTTGAGCTCTGTTTACTGCCTCCGACTCAGTCCCTATTCGAGTTACTGTGCATGTATTGATATCTGCATTGGCTACTTGAATTGTCATGAGCTTATTGTATTGAACTTGATTCACCGTGATATGTTGACTTGAATCGACTTGTACCCAAAAACCAATACGACACTGATCCGGCGTGAAATACTCCCCATATTCTTTGAGGAAACCACTTGGAAATGTATGTATGATTTTTTTCTTACTTCCTCCATTTTCAATACTAATGTTCAAGCTCCCGTCTGGTAATTGATTGATCATTGCATTGTTGTCTACAATCATGTAATTGATTGACCCCGTCAGGGTTTCTCCGTTGTCGTATTTTATAACAAAACCATCACTTACAGAATTAAAGGGTGTGGGTACGATGTAAAATTTATTGCCCAATCTGTCGTCAGAAATGAACTTTCGCTCATACACAATTGGCAATTTTTGATTTGGTAAAATCTCTTCTGGAATTTTAAAATGAGCATTTTGCACGACAGTTATTTTCGCTGTTTTATTACCGTAATTTCCTATCCAAAACGTATCTCTAATAACCTTCCATTCTTCATCTTTAAAATACTGAACAGGTTTTAGACTATAGGTCTTGTCAAGATAACATTTCGCTTTCTTTTCTACAAAAGGATTCGATACGATAGGATTAATGGGTTTCGGATTTTCATGTCGTTCAGTATCTACCAATATCCATTTTCGATCTTTCAATTCGTAATGGTAATAAATCTTGGCATCATCTTTCTCTTCTAATTCAGTGGCAAACATCCGCTTCGTTTCCCCATCAAATCGGGTATAGTATTTTGAATTCAAGAGGGTATCCAATTCAAAGAGTTTGGTGGATGTATTCCATTTATAATAGACAAAGCGTTGTTCTTCGCGCATTTCTTTGCGCGTTGATTCGGCAGGTATCCTAAATCCTTTTTTATAGGGTTCTTCTTCATGATAAAAATTAGCAAATGCGATTGCGCCCATCCCCCAAGATAGTTTCTTCTGCCGCGGCTCAGTGATAGTTTGTAGAAGTTGTAAAGTTTTTTCATCATACAATTCTATTTTTTGAAGCTGAACTACGGTATGACTTTCTTCAAACCCTCGACCTAAAACCTGTCCCGAATGATAATAAGGTATAACATACCGATCAAATGCAGTATGCTGTATTGATGCCTTATATCCAGGATTATTAGCTTCTAGTTCGATGCGAATTGGATTAAGCTTTTGACCATTTCTCAACTCACCATCATTTCCATCTAAATTGCTTGAACATATATCAATGACAGCTGCGAGCGGAATTCGAAGAAGCTGACTAATATAAGCACCATTCTTTTTATCTTTTCGATCATCTACAATATGGATATACATAAAAAACATATTCGATGTCGAATCAAATTTGGGTTCCGAATTACGTGCCCTTTCTGATATCGTATACCCTTCATGATAGGCTAATCGACTTGTAGCCATGAGTCCTTGGCGCGTTGGGACGATGCATATATAATGATCGCCTGCATTTGGAAAGGATTGACGGTAAAGAAACGTATACACACAAGCTTCCTTTTTTATTTTGCGGGTACGGTTCTCCCAAAACATATACTCCTCGATACATGTTTCATTTTTAGCATCATCGTAGGAAGTTTTACCTACGGATTGGATATGCCTACCATCAGTATAACTTAAGTTAACTTTTAATCCTTTTATAGGTTGTTTCGTTTGAGCATCTATGATATTGAGCAATATAGCACCACGATTTTCATAACCACACTGTTGTGCATCAATGTTGTAGCCTATACATAAGCATACAAATAACAATATTCCGAGTTTAAAATTCATATATCTCTTCATTTCATTTATTCCGCATTTTTCATGTTTTCTTCACGACGTATTCTGTTTTGCTCACAAAGGGCTCGAGTATTTCGAATATAATGTAGTCCATACCCAACGCCATTATAAAACATTACATCCGGTTTGCTTTTTAGTGGAAACGAAATACATTTACCCAATCGAAATTGTTTAAACATCCCGTATTGAATGGTATAGACTCGCTCTACTGTATCTTTTCCTTTTACAATCATCACACCTATTTGATCCCAATTAGGCAGTTGCAATGTTTTGGTTACACAACCATCATGCTGCGCATCTACCACGTATTTTACTTGTTGAATATCTTTCACCAATGCTCTTACATCATATCGGAACGGACTTGTCTGCTGACTTAAATACTGCTCAATGAGGTCCTCAATTTCGATATCGATATCATCAACATTTACTTTTTTCATGCGGGCGATATAGACAGAGTCTTCGTTCGACAGATAGTAAAATGCACCATGGTTATAGACCATTCCCAGGGTATCTTGAAGCTTCTTTTGATAATCTGCCTTTGGTAAATTTTTATCGATACTATTGGAAAACCAATATTGATTTATCAGGTCATACGCAGGGCTTTCAGATAATAAAGCCAAAACATGTTCCACATTGCTACCCTCCACAGGTCGTTCTTCTTTAAAGTAATAATCGAGACCCAATATCACCGCAGCAACCTGAGTTCTTTGTTTGGCGATCTGTTCTATGATGGAGTTGGCTTTTTGCTGAGAGCGAGTGGTAGAAAGTTTTCGGACCAGCTTTTGCAATTTATGGTTCGAAGCCTGATGCAAAAAATACAATTCATTGATATCCTTAAATTCTTCTATCGTAGAATCCTTTAATACGATCAAACTCGTTACCAATTTTTGAGCTTGAAGGGTTTGCATACCCATACACATCAGCAGTGTAATTATCCATTTATTCATCATGACCTTCACATTTTTTTCTCGTTTGCAATGCAAAATTCGGATGAAACATTTTATCCACTAATACCTGACCCTTTTCCAGGCTATTGTTTATGATGTATACACGTTGAATATAGGTTGGCTCCGAAGTGCCTACTTTAAAAATTACGCCCAACGTCGTGGCTAGCTTGGCTGCCAAAAGAAGGAAAAAAATAAAGCTCCATTTCATATTAAAATACAGATGAGTCAAAGTTATATGTTGATGGGGTAGTACAAATTCCCGATTTTAGCTTTAAACGTTATTGTCCGGTTTTCGCGTAAGAGTTTAATAAGGGTTTAATTCCATAAACGTATGTATCTACTCTGTCGTTAAAGTGGCATCTGAAGGTATGATCAGCTGTTTGTAAACTCGGAATATTCGTCATCAGAACCATCTCACAAGGCGATACATGATTATCCTGGACATTCAAACAGTACATTTTTTCATCAAAGCTAAGTTTTGTGATTAGGTTAGGCATGGAAATTGTCAGTACACTCAAAATTTTCCTGTTTCGGTGTGGCTCAGTCGCGGATTACGGGGCATACAACTGGGAATTGATTGCCAAATTTTAAGCGAGTTACAATTTTCAATGAACCATGTCACCGCTCAGATAGCCATGCGTCTGTTACCTGTTGTAGTTCTTTATTGAGCAGCGTAAATATTGTCATTATTGGCATATATTATTTTTACTTTTTTCTCTTTCTCAAGCTTACTGTTCTCTTGAACGAAATGAATTAGTCTTTTGCTTTGTCTACCCATAAATCTGTTCCAATAAACAATTACAATGTAATCATAATAGTCAACAGAAGGTTTCGAAGTCTGCGATAGCAGGTTTAAATATTTTATTTGAGTATCAAGGGAAAGAACACTGTCAAGTGGGGCTTGTTGTTTGGGAGGAAAAGTTTTCATTACTTCATTTCTATCCCATTTTAAATTAGGAAAACCGCCTGCATAACAGTTCACTTGAAATGATGTCAAATGTCCTGAATTGTCATAGTATAGGGCTTGTAATGGTTGGTTGTGATTTTTTATTTGTGATTTAAATTTTGAAGTGTCCAAAGAAATTAGATATGAAAAAAAGGCTGTGTCCAGTAGGTAACTGTCTGCAGTCGGAATGTTATATTTTTTGGCATAATATGCAATTGTTTTTTGGTCAACTGTTTTTATTTTTTTGATTCCAGAAAGTCCAGTGTATATGGAAGTGCAACCAGTCAGTCCGAAAACAATAGTCAAAGTTAATCGTGTCAATATTGATAAATTTGTATTCATTAGGTATAGCCTTTTTAAAGTTAAAGGTGAAAATTTAAGACGTCTTGATTCTATTCCTCCTAAGTTAGGAACTTCAGACACTACTTATTCAGGTTGTTTTATAACTGAAGTGCCTATTTTAATAAGTGTTTTTTTTCGCTTTATATGGAGAGTTCACGAGGTAACCCGGACAAATTTTCAAGAAAAATTTCATGCGTCTAAAGTTAAAAAACCGAATTCAATTGCGTTTTAAGTGATCGTATCAGGTTTCTTAGGAGTTCCAAAAACGAACTGTTTAGCAGAAATTTGAAGCCAAATGACCATTTTATTCATGTCAAGAGGTTTTGCAAAGGTCTCGCTTGAAGTTGATAGGAGGGCCCCATGTAGAATCTCCCGTAAAAGCCGATTTTTACCAAATACTCATTGGGAAGTACCAAATACTCATTGGGAAGTACCAAATACTCATTTGTATGTAGCAACATTCAATCTACATTTACTTTCACTCTCAGTAGGTTATTTATGTGACTTTTTCAATCAGAAACCCGTCGAAAGACGGGTTTTTGTTATTTTGGCCTTATCCCGGAGGTCAAATTCCTTCTTAGTCGATTGTTATTCCATCCTGTTTTTCATCCATCCCAATTTAGATTTTGGAACTTTATGAGCTTACTTCTACGATATTTTGTCATTGCCTGACACTTGTTTAAACAATTGTAAGCCTTATATATCAAGGCTTTTGCTAAATACTCAATGGAAATGACCATTTACTCATTTGAAATGACCAAATACTCATTTTGTCCCAAAAAGCACTTCGGGGGGTGATACATTTGAGCTCAGTAGGTTATTTATGTGACTTTTTCAACATGAACCCGTCGAAAGACGGGTTTTTGTTTTTTTAGGCCTGAAAATAAATCCGGCACAGGTCGCGGATCGAATCGAAGGTATTGTTGAGTTGAAAACCAATATTATTTTGATGGATCCATTTGGCTTTGGTAATACCTTCTTCTTTCTGGGGTTTCAGGTATAATTCATCTGTATTCATATGATACCAATACGTTTTTTTGAAAACGTACTGATTTTCGAAATAGATATGATAAGTACAATCTAATAAATCACCCAAATACAGGTGATTTAATCCGGTTTCTTCTCGTACTTCACGCAATGCACAGGATTCAATAGGTTCCCCGGGATCCTGTTTGCCTTTAGGGAAATCCCATCGTCCTTTGCGGAAAATAAAAAGCACCTCCTGTTTATGGTTGATGACCAAGCCACCACCCGCAACGATCACCGTTAAACGTTGTTCAAATTCCTGAAGCAAAGTATCGGGTTCGCCCACCAGAACGGCCGTTTTAATTTCTGAGACCAGCAAAAGATCCAGTAAGTCATCCATATGGGAGGAATTCCACTGAAAAAATACAAAACAAGGTTTGACAGATGCCTGACTTTGCTCTTCTTGGCTGCAAAGCAAGATCTTTTTATCATTAAACATTATTTTGATCATGGTATGGTTGTTTGTTTATTCCTGACTTTGGGCGTAGGTTTGCTGGCCTATGAAACGCGAATTGCTTGTAGCAGAAAAACTCCTACAAATTAATGCTGTAAAATTAAATTCTCAAAATCCGTTTACCTGGGCTAGTGGATGGAAAAGTCCTATTTACTGCGACAATCGAAAGTTATTGTCCTATCCACATGTGAGAGATTTTATCAAAAGTGAATTAACCAATTTGGTTTTTACCGAATTCCCAGGAGCAGAAGTGATTGCAGGGGTGGCAACTGCCGGTATTCCGCACGGCACCTTAGTGGCTGATTTGCTCAGTTTGCCCTTTATCTATGTTCGATCCAAACCCAAGGAGCACGGCATGGGAAATCAAATTGAAGGGGTGCTTGAAAGTGGTCAGGAAGTGGTGGTGATTGAAGATTTAATTTCAACCGGTAAAAGCAGTATGCAAGCAATCGAAGCGATTCGGGCGGCCGGAGGTAAAGTGGTTGGTTTGGTGAGTGTATTTAATTATGGATTCACAGCGGCTGCCAATCTGTTTGAGCAGGAAGGCATCCGAACCCTTAGTTTAAGTCATTATAATGCTTTACTCGATTTGGCCCTCGAGAAACAACTCATTCAGAGTAGTGAATTGAATTTACTCGAAAAATGGCGTGAAAACCCTGATAAATGGGGCCAATAGTTGCTGATTGGAAATTGTAGCACGAATTTTGTTACAGATTTTATCCCGAGTTGGAGAATGTGTTTCCAGTAGGATTATTCTATTGAATGATTAAGACAAAAAACAGAGCACATTGAACCATTGAATATTTATTGGTGAAATGTACATTCTGCCTCGGTTTGAACGATTAATTTATGAATAGTGTAGTTTCCGGAAAACATTTGATTTTTAGGGTATTCTTGTTGTTTTTCTTTTCCGCTAGTTTTAAGTCCATCCGCGCACAACAACATGTTTATGATTTTAATGTAGACTCATTCCGGCAGGTAATCATAGATGGATTTACCCTAAATTCTCCGATATTGGTTAAGGACACCTTTTTATTTTTAAGGCAGGGTTTATACGCCTTTGTGAACTATGATCAAACTTCTACCTTCCAGGATGTTTTGATGTGTTATGAACGTGGTTACAATCATTTGCCGGATCCGGACCAGCGAAAATTTGATTTAGCTCCTCTGCGAATGCCCAGAGATATCCGGGTACTTTTTTTATTTTACCTGGAAAGATATTTTTTAGGATTTCGATCAAGTTCTTATCCCCTGCATAAACTAAGTACTTTTAAAATGATTGACATGGACAGTCAGGATGATTTGCCAGTTTTTGGTGAGAAAGGAAGTGAGTGCATCATTGGATTGTACCGGAAACTCATCGTGAGTATTGACAAACCTGAGTTTAAACGCCTGGTGATTCAAGAGAAAAAATATGGACTGCTGAATTAGATTGGAGTTCAGTGGGTTTTTGGGAGTGCCGGTTTAAAGCAGACCTATAAAGGGCAATAGTGTTACTTTTTCGTTGATTCTGTTGGGGCCAATGAGCGTTCAACTAAATTGTTTATCCTTGCAAGGTGAAACAAATCCAATCAATCATTCGATTTATTCTGCGTTCGTTGAAAGGTGAGGAATATGATTATACCCAAGGAGATTTACGCCAGGCGGTTTTATTGTTGGCGATTCCAATGATTCTCGAATTAAGCCTCGAAAGTGTATTTGCTGTAGTGGATATGTTTTTTGTTGGAAAATTGGGGCCAAATGCAATTGCAGCAGTAGGCCTGACTGAAAGTTTAATCACGATTGTGTATTCAGTTGCCATTGGATTGAGCACCGCCGCTACAGCAATGGTGTCACGCCGCATTGGTGAAAAAAATCCCATTGAGGCTTCTTTGGCAGGTGCCCAAAGTGTGGTGGTTTCCTTGGTTTTTACGTTTGTTTTAAGCATGGCTGGTTTGATCTGGGCCCCGGAATTATTGTTGCTGATGGGTGCCAGCGCGGATGTAATAGAACAAGGAAGCACCTTTACCCGTATCATGTTGGGAGGGAGTTCGGTGATTGTTTTACTCTTTTTACTCAACGGTATTTTTAGAGGCGCCGGCAATGCAGCTATCGCAATGCGTAGTTTATGGCTCGCCAGTGGTTTAAATATTCTCTTATGCCCAATATTGATTTATGGATTTGATTTAGGTTTAAAAGGGGCTGCTATCGCAACAACGATTGGAAGAGGTGCGGGTGTCTTATATCAGGTTTATTTTTTATTCGTAAAACCGGGTGTAATTCGTTTTAAACAAACGGATTTTAAGCCGCGGTTTATAATCATCCGGCAACTCATCGACATTGCCTGGCCGGCTACATTTCAATTTATTATTGCCTCGGCGAGTTGGATTGTACTCGCAAAATTAGTCGCAGAAACAGGTGGAACGATAGCCTCTGCCGGATATCAGATTGCTATACGTAATGTGGTGTTTTTTATTTTACCAGCCTGGGGGTTGAGCAATGCGGCGGCCACTCTAGTGGGACAACATTTGGGTGCCACCAAACCTGAAAGGGCTGAGCAAAGTGTGATGTTGTGTGTGAAATACAATGTATTGTTTATGTCTTTGGTCACTTTGGTATTTGTGTTTTTTCCCGGGACCATCATCGCCTGGTACAGTAAGGATCTGGCTGTGATAGAAGTTGGCACACAAGCTTTAAGAACCATTGGCTATGGTTATATTTTTTATGGAATAGGTATGGTGATGATACAGGGATTAAATGGAGCGGGAGATACGAAAACACCCACAGTCATTCACTTTGTTTGTTTTTGGTTGTTTCAGATTCCGCTGGCCTATTTTTTATCCCGACCCAATATGCTTGGCATTCAAGGAATCTTTTGGGCTATACCCATTGCCGAAACCCTCATCGCAATTGTTGCATACTTATTATTTCGTCAGGGGAAGTGGAAGCAGGTTAAAGTATAAATGGTGCGGTATTTTATGTTACACCGCACCATTTCAGGGAATTATACCGATTATATTGCAAAGGTAGTTAATCGTCCAATTTCAACAGGGTTTCAATGGTATACCTACAATAATAACGGAATTACATTTTTAGAATTCTAAAATACCTGTGACTGGTTTAGAATTACTCATTGTATTAGAATACTTTAGAAAGAAATTGGTAAAATTCCTTTTTCGTGGCGTAAAAATCGCTACTGGTATCATGCAATAAATCAGCTAATTGTTCGTCTGTTTCTTTCATTTTTATATGAATGTAATTAGGTTTCTCAGCGGCTTCATCGAGCAATGATTGGTTTTTTAAATTTACATCGTGTAACATTTCATCAATGTGAATACCCAGAATATGGAATTTGTTTTCGAAATGTTCTACTTGTAACAATACATCATGCCCGGTATTTTTTCCGGCAACTTCCGTGAGTCGGTTTCGTAGTATCTGTAATTCTGCTTTAAAGAAATCCAAATCGCGAATTGAATCCTGGCAGAGTAAATGATAATGGGAGAGTGAATCTTTCATGTGTTTTTATTTTTTTTGTTTAAATTTTATAATTTTTATACCGAGGTGACATTTATTCTTTTACCGATTTACTCGAAGTAATCTTCGCGTCTCGCAAACAAAGAGTAAATCGGTACTAGCGGGTATTTGACACTATATGATTCCATTCATGAAAAAAATCAAACAGAAGTAATACGATACAAAGGTAGGGTATTGCTCCTTGGCAGAACTACTGATTTCTGTCATGTTTTAAGGCATCGGATCGGTTTAATTTTGGGTCCTCTCATTCAATAATGGGAATGTCGCTTTATAACCTTTAACTACATTTATTTAAATAGCATAAAATATGAAATTCATTATCCGCTCTTCACAAAAAATTCAGGAAGTTCAACAGGATTTTCGACAGATTTTTTCGCATTTGCGTCCCGAATTTTATCAACATCAACATGCTGATTCTGAAGGGAATCCTAAAAAGGAACAATACTTGCATCATGTTCAAATGCAGGAATTGGGTGTTCCTGCTGAAGGTTTGTCGTTGGAATTGGAGGAGAATATGCGAACTTCAGATTTTGAACAAATGATGGAATCATCTTTTGGTCTACATGTACAAATATTTCGATTGCAAAAAGGAACCTGGTTGCAAACCACGTCCAGTGACCATTTAACTCTGGGTGAACAAAACAAGCGCGGTGTCGAAGCAGATACTTTTATGCCTGAGGACAACGAAGCTTAACAGGTCGGAATCCTTCAATCTGAGTGATAGTTACTCTTTGAGTATGCTTTGGATTATATTCAGATTATCGATAAAATACATTTACCAAAGGCAGGTCGAAATACAAACCAACTTCCAGGCGAAGTGCATTGCGTTGAAGATTGCCATCAAGAGTTCGTAAATTGGGCGTGAAACGCATACCGGCGCCTACGCAAAGTGGCATGCCTTTGATGCCAATTAAACTAGTGATACCGGGCGAAAATACCTGACTCCATTTTGCTTTTACAGGCAAGCCTCCATTATTATCATTGGTAATTCGATATGAAACTGCTGCTCCAATATCAATCACACTCATCAGAATTGTGAGGTTATATCCTTTAAGTTTTTTGAATCGACCATGACGGTTTACAAATCCAAAATCGCCATCATGAAAATGCTCGGCTTTTTCTTTGAGTCGATCGCGTTTTCCCCAACTGAGCGACAAACCAATGGGTGCGGATAGTCCACCTACAGGTGAATAAACAATATCTCCTTGGGCATCTTTCACAGCTTCAATTCCTCCATATGCTCCAACCATGGCATCAATGTGTATCGAGAATCGGCTATGTCGTTTAATCTTGTATGAAGATGGTGGGAGTGAATAGGATTCAACCACCTTAGAGAGATTTTGTGTGTTGCCACTTTGCATCACATCCGATAAAAAGCTTAATGCGGTGCGAATTCTTTTGTCATGGGTTTGCTGTCCCATTCGTGATAAGTAGTTTTTAAAGATGGGAGATTCAAAGGAGAATAATTTTTGGCCTGCAAAGGCTTTCCATTGATCAATAGCAATACCTGCATATTTATCCTTGAGTAAATCGTATTTATCCAATTCCAATTTCAGGGTATCCAACACGCCCAATGCCTGCTTCGCGTGTACATGTGATTTTTTTAGACTGTCATACAAAATTTGAGATCGCAGAAGCAGCTTATTTAGCTCGGTATGCCGGCTGGCATTATTTAAAATTTCATTGATCATCGTTTCCTTCAGGAGTACTTTCAACATGGAAACCTGTTCGTCGTTTTTTATTTTTTTGAACATCCACTCCAGCAATTCATTCGGATCCTGTTGTATGGCCAATTCATTTTCGCGACCTTTTAATTTCAGGGCATCTTTGATTTGAATGTAATTGGCGGCCATCATGGCAGGGTAGCGGTAGTTCGAAATCTGGTCGTAATAGGTGTCGAGTCGGTTAAACAAGGTTTGGATCGTATCCTGTATTTTTTCTTCTTTTTGTCGCAAAGCAACCCTGAAAGATTGATTGGTCAAAACATCCATCATGCCAACATGTTTGTCGAGTTCCAGCAGACTAAATACTTTTAATACCTGATCGACTACCGAGGCGTAATTTTTTTGTTCAATACCGCTATACAAACAAAATACACTCCTCGTGAATTGAATTCCCTTGGTGATATTTTTGTTGACATGAATAAAATTAGAATCCAATACAGCTTCCATTAAATCATTTTGAAATTTCCAGAATCCACTCAATCCATCTTTGCCGGCTTCCTGATCGTCGGTACGTTGCGCAATATTTTTTTCAAACTGATTGAGTTGTACGAGTATACGAGTCATCCAATTTCGGAAGGGGTATATCTTTTTGACAAAATAGTTTTCATCCCAAATTTCGCGACCTCTCCATTCCTGAGCGAATATTTCGTTGAAGAGATCACCATAACGAACATCTAAGAGGATATACATCCATTCCAGCTGTTCTTTATTGAGCGATTGGAGTTTCTCTGCTGTAATCCAGTATCGATTGGTTTGTCTTTCGGCATGTTCGAATAATTCATGATTCACGATATACATCCATGCATTGGCATTTCTTAAAACTGGCGTTTCTAAAGGCTCTTCATACAAATAATTAACCGCTTCGATGAAAGAATAATGTTGCTGCACAAGTTGACCAATACGAATACCATCTTTGAGGTAGAGGCCTGTTGATTGGTAACGAGGAGGTAAACATTTTGGCAGGTTTTCGGGGATTCGAATAAAATCTTCCGAAAGCGCGATTTGCCAGGAGGTGCCAAAATTGGGGCGCATAAAGGCTTCGCGGTTGTTGAGTAAATTTAAGGTAGCCGGGAAGAGTTGATTCACCAGTGACTGATCGCGCATATACACGGTTAACTTTTCGATGAAGCTGATGGCCACTTCTTGTTTCACTCTTTTGGCGAGATAAATGGCCAATGCATCAATCATTTCGGATTGACTGGGTAATTTAAAGGAAGCTGGAGGTGCAGATGTGATTAAATCAGAGCGGAGGCGTTCGCTGTTTAAACGCATCGTTTCGGCTTTATCGCGAAAATCGCTCATTACCGTAAGTTCTTTTTCGTAATCCATAGCCGGGAAAAAAGCATCAAAAATTTGTTTGTTTCTAAACATCTCTGCGAGTCGGCTGCGTTGAAGATCCAATTCCTCAATCTCCTGGTCTAGCACGATGGCATTTGAATCGGCCATTAAATTCCAGATAAATTTATTGCTATTCTGACGAAAAGTTTCCGGGTCTTCCAGAATCATTAAGGTGTCTCTGATTTGTTGAGATTGTGCATGACGATACAGGGCATCGATCTGATATTTCCTGAATTGTGCCGGGATTTGATTGGGAGGGCCTGATTCATTTTTTAAACCATTTTCTAAAGCCTCTTGAAGTTGATTTCTTTCTTTTACGATCGTCAGAACTTCGTAATAATGTTTGACGGCACCCCGGAAGAGTTCAATATCCTGAGATCCCTGATTCAAACTATTGACCTTCTCCATCATTTCTGACTCATTTTTCAATAATTTGAAAAAGTTTCTGAGTCGAAACGATTCATTGCTGTCTTTGAGTTGTTTGATATGGTCCGGATATTTCCGACTCAATTTTGCCCAAGGAAAGGCTTGATCAGCTTTTTGATAGCACAATAGTATTTCGATGATTTCGTCGGTTTTGTTCGATTTTAACAGGCTGCATATTTTTTGTGCATCCCAAAACGCATTTTGCGAATAGGTGGCGAGGCCTGAAATCAATAAACAAAAGCTGAATAGAAACTTTTTCATTCCAATTTGGTTTAGCACAAAATACTATTTCTTTGAAATTTTGACGGAATTATTTCCGGGAGATATAACGCATACAAAAAACTGTACCCATTGAATAATCAATCACAAACTGTATACCCTGGATGTGTTAGGTATGCAGTTTTATTATTCGAATTTGATGTGAAGGATTTGCCACATGGATATTGCGTTGACAATCACGCAGATTCATGAGATTTATGCCGTGTTGCCATTTTATTTTGTTCGAAAATTATTAAAATGCAACATGTACAAAATCATTTAGGAAAAATTGAATTAAGCGAAGAAGCTAAAAATGCATTATTGGAAGTAGAAAAACGGATGACCGTTAGAAATTACGCCAAAGCCTCCATTGAAAATTATTGCCGGGAACTCAAATTTTTATTTGCTTATTATCAGGATGTATCACCCTTTCTCATTACCGATCAAATGATTATCACCTATTTACACTATATCATTCGTGAACATGGTGTGGGGCGTGTAAAATGCCGTATGGTGGCCCATGCTTGCAGTTATTATTTCAAACATATTTTGCAATGCCCCTATTATACGCCCAAACATATTTATCCGAGAAAAAAGTTCACGCTGCCGGAAGTATTCCGACCATCAGAAATTAAATATTTATTAAAATCTTGCAGGAATATTCGCGAAAAATGTATAGTGGCTTTGTTATATGGAACCGGCGTGCGATGTAGTGAATTTCTTCACTTAAAAATAAGGGATATTGATTTGGAAAAAAATCGGATTCTGGTTCGCAGTGGCAAAGGTGGCAGAGATCGATTCGTGGTTTTTCCGCAATCTTTGGCAGAACTTCTTCAGGTTTATCTTGAAAAATATGAACCCGTAAAATATGTTTTTGAAGGCAAAGATGCCGGGAAGCCTATGTCGACTACTTCTCTTCGGCTTATATTACGTAAGTTGAGTCAGGGAAAGGTTTTCGGGACCCGGGTAGCACCCAAAGTTTTCAGACATAGTTTTGCTACCCATTTATTGGAACAAGGCTGCAGTTTGTTAGCCATCAAACAAATGATGGGGCATCGTTTATTACGAACCACAATGGTGTATCTGCATTTGCGAACGGAGTATAAACACAAAATGATATCGCCATTGGACCACGAGAATTTTTCTCATTCACTGCGTTATGGGATGAAAAAGTATTTACCTTCGTAAGATGAATATTCGTCAGAATGCAGGCTTGATTTTTATGCTCCTTTTCGCCTTCGCGGCATGTAATCGCAAAGAAAGTTGTCAAGGAAGTATTTGCACCGCAGATTATAAAATGATTCTTGTGGCGATGGTGGATTCAAATGGAAATCCTTTTGTTCCTGAGAAGGTAGAAACGTATGATGCATCTCAAACTTTACTCAATGTTCAAACAGACCCAAGCATCAGCGGGCAAAATGTATATACAGTAGCGGATGATAGTGATTTGGGTTTTTTTGAAGTGGATCAAAGCGAAGTGGTGACGATGAAAATTTATCAGTCAGGAGCCGTTGTTCATCAGGCCCAATTTGAAATCAGCAGAGATTGTTGCCATGTTCAAAAGGTGAGTGGATTAGATACCCTGGTGCTTTAGTTTAAAGGTATTATTGATCAAGCCATCGCTTAAAGTCATTGACCCGTTCCCGACTTACAATGGCAAAATCACCGTCGAGTTGCGGAATCTGTAATGACAACCGACCATTCAGGTATGGGCTTATTTTTTTGATCGATTGAATATGAACAAGGGTCTTACGATTGATTCGAAAAAAAGTGAGCGGCGATAAGAGATTTTCTAATTGATCGAGGGTATAGTCTACCGGAAATTTTTTTCCATCGTTTCGTAAAAGAAAGGAAAGGCTTTCGCGGGTCATAAATGCCATGATGTCTTCAACCGGAATGCTCTCGATGTTTTGTCCGACACGAACCATAAATCTTGATTTGTAGTTGCGTGTTAAGTGTTGTAAAACCTCCTTAATCTTTGCATCAGATCCTTGCTGTTCCTGTCGATGATACTTTTCGTATTTATTGAGGGTTTCTTGTAATTCATGAATGCCAATGGGCTTTAAGAGGTAGTCGAGGCTATTGACTTTAAAGGCCCTAATCGCATAATCGTCATAGGCTGTGGTGAAAACTACAGGGGTTTCGATATTCGTTTCCACAAAGATTTCAAAACTGATGCCATCTGCCAGATGAATGTCCATAAAGATGAGATCAAGTTCCGGATTCTGTTTCAAAAACGTTACACTTTCGGCTACCGAATCGCTGCACTTGATAATTTCAATATCGGCCCGAATTTTTTCGAGTAAATGTATCAGGTGTTCAGCCGATAACTTTTCGTCTTCAATAATCATCACTTTCATGCGTGTGTATTCGTGGTTGATTGATTGATTTGTAACAGCGGTAATTGAACCATAAAAATTTGCCCATCATTTTTAATCAACACCTTTTCATTGGAAAAAAAGGCATAGCGCGATTGTATATTTTGAAGCCCTGTGCCGGTTCCTTTTTGGGTATGCATTCTGGGTCTGATGGGGTTGGAAATTTGAATGGTATTCTCCGTGCTTTCGATGCGAATATAAAGAGGGTGTGCTGCTGAAAGTTCGTTGTGCTGAATGGCATTCTCCACCAGAATTTGTAAACACATTGGCGGCAGGTAACAAAAAAGATCTTGTTTGTTGATGTGAACTTCAAAGCTCAGGCTCCCTTCGAATCGAATCGACAATAAATGATTGTATGCATTTAGAAACTCTAATTCTTCCTGCAGTGTGATCAATTCTTCCTTTCGACTATCGAGGGCGTAGCGATATACGTTTGACATTTGTTTGATAAAATCTACGGCCTTGTCGGCATCTTTATACACCAATGAGGAAAGTACACTCAAATTATTGAAAAGAAAGTGAGGATTAATTTGTTCTTTTAAATTGCGGAGTTCAGCTTGTGCATGCTGGGCTTTATATTTTTCAACTTCGATGAGAGAAGATTTCCAGCCCTGAAAAAATTGAGTGCTTATTTCAATCGTCAACAAAAGTGCTGAAACCACCATGCCTAAAATAAAAGAGTTCCACATGAGTTTTTGATGTCCCATTTGGTCGCAACAAATAATGGCATCATAACCCATGATGAGTAAAAACAAAGCAATACCCGTATAAAGAAGTGCAATCAGAAATTGAAGTGCAACTCGTTTGAATGGGAATTGAACCCAGGGTAATTTTTTATTCAGCCAATGGTCAATTTGCAAATTGCCTTCCCAAATAATAATAGTGATGAAGATCGTGGCAATAAAATTGTAAAATGCATGATGTTTTTGAGGGATGGAATAAACCATTTCCTTCATCAGAAAGGTTAGAAAAAATCCAACGATTCCCATGTAAAACCATCTGTATTTATTTAATCGCAAGGTTCAAATTTAATCTTTCAGGTGAGAAATGCGGTGTAAAATCAGTTAGGAATACAAAAGGTCTTAGAATTGAAGTCGGTACATAAAATTTGGAAAGAGCCCGATTTGATAGGCTGTGTTCACCGATTGATTGACCGGATTGTATCGCTCTGCAAAAACGTTTTTATGATTGCTTACATTTTGGATATCAAAATAGAATGAATGCGATAGTTTTCGTTTTCGGCTATTGCGTGTGTAGCCCATTTTGATATCAGTCCTGAAATAGTTGGAGTTTCTTGCACTAAATGCAAGTTCATCACCTTCCAGTACTTGTTCTCCTTTAAGGCGTGAAGCCTCCAAATCAACCGGCGTATAATATCGTCCACCGGCCATGCTTGCCTTCAGATCAATAAAAATGCGGTCTTGTTTGGCAGGCCCGATTTTAAATTCTTTTCCGGCCAATACATTCACCACATAATTCCCATTAAAGGCGGTATTGCGTTGTATGAGGTCGCTGCCGGTATATTTTGACTCATATAAGCTCGAAGTAAAGAGGCCATAATATCCTTTGCTGAAAAATTTCTCTATGGTTAATTCAACCCCATAGTTTTCACCTTTGCCGGTATTTTGAAGAAAGCCCTGGTTGTTCGGTTGAAAACTGGATCCGGTGTTGAGCATGGAAAAGCTGGATGGTGTTTGGGTGACCGGTACCTGATTCAGGAATTGATAATAGATTTCTGTTTTGATACGCCAATCCGAAACCGGCAGTAAATCATAAGCGAGTACCAAATGCTGACTGCGCGTAAAATCCAATTCGCGATTCGATTGATCATAACTGCCATCGCTGAGTTGTTCACGATAAAAATATACATCGGTCGGTTGCATTTGCGAGTGCATGCCGTATCCAAAGGTTAAACTGCTTTTAGGGCTGAGGGCATATTTGACAGACAGCCTTGGCTCAAGTGCGAAAGATTGGTTGAGTGTAAGCATTTGGGCATGTAATCCGGCATTTAAACTCAATTGTTCATTCACCAAATATCGGGCATGCACAAATCCCTGAACCAGTGTGGTCATATCGTCAAAATCCCAGACTTGTTTCCAGTCGGGTAAATTCAAACGAACGCGATAGTCCAGATTCAGTTGCATCAAATCGGCTTGAAGTCCTGCTTTTATATATGTTCGACTGTTTATTTTACTACTGAGGATACTGTTGATGTAATAGGTTTTGCGGGCAGTGGTATTTTCTATCACACGACCTGTGCGCTCATCAGCCTGAACGCTATCCTGCAAAAAATTGGAGGCAGCATAACTGCCACCGATGATGGTTTGGAGGTGGGTTTTTGGATTAAACTTATAGAGATGCTTTAATCCCATAAGGGCTATATCACTTCGGAAATAACTGTCAGCAGAGGGGTCGGCAAATAAATCGGTTGTATCCAGGTTGTCGTGTTTAAATGAGATATTACTCAGGCCACCAATTCCGAATAAAGTAAATCGACCATATTTTCCATCTCCGCTTTGAATCTTGAACGACAAATCCTGATAAAACGGGGTTGCAGTGGTGCCGATATTTAATCCCATGGCCTGCGCAATGCCGGTAAAGCTGTAGCGATAAGCCACCAAATAAGAGGCATCGCTTCCTTTCCTGATGGGTCCTTCGGTCATTGCTTCCAGCCCTGTGAGCATTCCAAATTGCAGGGTATGTTCTCTTTTCTGGCTATTTCCTTTACGAAATCCAATATCGAAAACGCCTGCATTGGCATTGCCATATTCTGCAGGGAAGGCCGATGTCATGAAATCCGAATTGCGAAGCATATTGGTGTTTAGGGCCGATACTGGTCCGCCGGTGGTTCCAACGGTTGCAAAGTGATTTGGATTGGGCATATTCATGCCTTCCAATCGCCATAATACGCCCGTTGGAGAATTCCCGCGGATTACAATATCGTTGCGTGAATCGTCCGGAGTACTTACACCTGCAAAGTTCGAAGCTAAACGGGCGGGGTCCGAACGTCCTCCTGCATAGCGGTTCACTTCTTCCATCGAAAATGTTCTGGCGCTGATGGTTGCCAATTCATTCACAGCCCGGCTTTTGTTGTTGGCTTTTACTTTCGCGCCTTTGAGTTGGCGGAGTTGTTCTTCGAGCCCTATATCGAGAATGGTCTCTTTACCTGAACTCACCACGACGTTAGGAATTTGAATTTCGCGGTAACCCATACAGGTAATTTTAACTTCATATCTACCGGGGCTTACTCCGGCAATTTCATAGTGTCCTTTCTGGTCGGAGCGAGCACCCAAATTCCCGCCTGCATTGAGTATTACAATGGTTGCGCCTTCAATGGGAGCCATCGTAAATTGATCGGTAATGGTTCCGCGTATGACCTGTGTATTGTCGCCGGCTTGCATGAGGTTTGAGAGTAACAATACCAAAAGCAAGGAAAAAATTGATTTCATGATTAAATTTTCTGCAAGCTTAGTTCTTGCCATGAATTTGCGCAAGGTTGTTCCGGTTGAATTGTAGGATAAAACCCTTGAGTTGTAATTTTTATGTTTTGTTTATGGCATTAAATCAAAAAAAATCAAGGCGTTTTTGAACCTTACTCCTTCTCAAGGAATACTGAAATGGATGATGGAAAACCAATCGGGTATGCGAATAATCGCTTGGAATGTTACATACCGTTTTTTTGGTGGCCATCATGAGATGCGCTACATCCAGCTTACACGATAATTTTTGACGATTTCGTCAAACTGCATTTTTTTTGTTTCACTCATTTTATCATAAGTGCCTAATAACATGCCCAAACGAGGATTGGATGAAAAGAAATCACGATGTCTTTGCATGAAGGTCCAAAATAGGGCGTCCCAAATTTCACACCATGCTGCTTTTTTGTAACGGCTCATTTTAAGTACGTAGCTACTTCCGCTGATATAGGGTTTACTCGACATGATGCCGCCATCTGCAAACTGACTCATACCATATACATTCGGCACCATCACCCAATCGTAAGCATCAATGAACATTTCCATAAACCATTGATAGATGGCATCCGGATGAAATTCGTTGAGTAGCATAAAATTGCCCAGTATCATGAGTCTTTCAATATGATGGCAATATCCGGTACGCAGTACTTTCTGAATCACATCATCAACCGGTTTAATTCCGGTACTGCCTGTATAAAAAGTATCAGGGAGTCGGCGATGAAACCCCCAATAATTTTTCGTTCTTTCTACACGGCCCTTGTAAAGATATACTCCCCGAATAAATTCACGCCAGCCTATGATTTGTCGGATAAATCCTTCCAAACTATTGAGTGGGATATGGTATTTTTCTGCATAATCAAGGGTTTTTTCAATCACTTGTTGAGGAACCAAGAGTCCGATGTTCAGCATAGGTGTTAAAACGCTATGATGGAGGATTAACTCGTCCGGAACAATCGCATCTTCGAATTGACCGAATGCTTCAAGTCGGGTTTCGAAAAATTGTTGCAACCAAACATCGCTTTCTTCATGGGTTATTGGATAAATGATTTCAGGATGTAGCTCCCCATAGTTGTCTGGAAAATGTTTTTTTATATATTGATTGGCTTCTAGGTGAAAAGGATTGGATTTCGGAAAATCTACTTTAGGTGCCGTTCGATCTTTTGGATAGCGTTGTCGGTTTTCAGCATCAAAACTCCATTTTCCACCTGCTGGTTTTTGTCCGGATTCTAAAAGTATTTTTAAGAGTTTGCGCTGTTGAATGTAAAAATCTGTTTGAAAGTATTTTTTCTTACTGGCGAAATAGGCGTCTAAGGATTCATGGGTATTTATAAAAAGTGGTGTCGGGAAGCAAATAAAGGGAATTTCATGTTGTTCGCAGCTGCTGCTGATGCGCGCCTGTAACCAGTCATCACATACGTCATAAAAGCCCAAACTTATTTTTTTATCATATTTCAGTTTGGGAATTAGCTCTGCGATATGATTTTTTCCCTCCGATGCTTCTACATAGATGACTTTGATATGATGTTGTTCAAGATAGTGTTGATAATATTTCATACTGGCTCGGTGTAAAACCAGTTTTTGCTGATGAAAACGATATTGATGAAAGAAAAGGTATTCCTCTATCAGGTATATATATTCATATTCTTTTAGGCGTTGAATATCCTTGAATAATTGGTGTGGGAATAATAAAAATATTTTTTTCATCTGTGGCTCTTTGTTCTTCAGTGGATGTTTATGACGTCTATTTGTATTTATATTTATGAACTCAGGGCTGGCTTATATTTTCTGCCAAAGTTGTTTTGGTATTTCTACATCGTTGACTACAATACTTTACATCGTTCCAGTTTTTTGCCCATTTCTTACGCCAGATAAATGGGCGTTGACAAACAACACACATTTTTTCCGGGAGATGTTCCTTTTTAATTTGTTTTTTCATGGGAATGGACCCTGGATTTTGGATGAAACGGATTTATCTGAGTTTATTGCAGCTTTTTGCTTGTATGCTTTCATTTCAGTTGCTGAATGTGACGCTGGCATTTTTTCCAATAAGCCGAAAAAGAGGGATAATAACCATTTATTTCTTCGAACATCCATTCACGGGAATGCTCCACACCCTGAAAGTGAACCGATAGAGGGTGCTCTTTAAAATGAAAGATATATTCGGTGAAGGCCGCTTTTAGTTGCCCAAATTCTCCGGTATACACTTGGATATCAGGAATGTTTTTCGATAAAGCGATTATAAAATCAATACTCTCTTTTTTTACAGGGTATTTTTTAAACATCGAAGGTTCAAGAAGCAATAAACGATTGGCCTTTAATTGTGAATCCCAAAGTGGGTCTAAATTATAGAAGGTATAGAGATAAACCGGAAGTTCAGGATTGAATGGAGGTGTTGGTGTTTCCGGTAAAGGTGTATGGGCCTCAAAAATAGTGGTATCCTTCAAACTCAAAGGAAGAGGCATTTTTTCAAGTGTTTCATAATCGGTATCCAGAAAAGTTTGACGCTGATTGCTCCGGGTGAAACGATTGATGTTTTCCTGATTCGCGTAATATTTTTTTGAACTAAAACATCCACTAACCCATTGCCAACTCAATGCATTGCTCCCCCAATCAGCATCTAATAAATGATAATACATCCATTTGGCGGGAGTTAACCAATGACTTTGTGCGACATTACAACAAATGCTGGCAACATACATACGTATATGATTGTGCATGTATCCATTTTCGTACAAAGACTGAATACTTGTATCGATGGAAGTGATACCCGTATTGGCTTCCAATATGCCTTTGGGTAAATCGTGATGCTTCACTTTTTGTTGCATCTGTTTGATATCGAGGTTGATATCATTTTTAAGTGCGCGCCAAACTTGTTGAAAATAATCCCGCCAGGCTAATTCTTTAATCAGGCACTCCGCTTGTTGCCAGCTATAATTTTTGTTCAATATACTTTTGGCAATTTGACGGGTAGAAAGCAGCCCTCTTGAAATGTAAGGCGATAATCGGGTTACGGCTCCATCGGTATAATTACGACTTGTTGCATAGCGAATCGGGTCAATTTCGTCGAGCATACCCACAATTTCTTCATATCGGGTGGGGATCATCGTTTCGAAATTTTATTCTGCGTAATCGTTCTCTGTCTGCTACACTTAAATCGTTCGATTTCCGGATTACGCTTTTGCAAATGTTTTTGACTGATTCCACTATTGACTCTTTTACGCCAAAGGTTAAAACTGCTGCGTTTGAGTTCTTTGCGCATCAGGGCAATGACACCAGACTCTGACAAACCAAATTGCCATTCAATCGCTTCAAAGGGAGTCCGATCTTCCCACGCCATTTCTATAATTCTATCTGTATCCCTGTTATTCATGCTTTCTCGTAAATCGAATCTTTTACCAATTTTATTCCTTTTACGAAACGAAACGTTCTCCGAGGTCAAACCGGATTTCGATCAAGGCCATTGGTATGATTCGAACCTTCTCTGGCTCAAAAGTACTGGCCCATCTTGCTTCCAGATATTGATTTTGTCGATTACAAATTTGGGAATAGGAAAATGTGGATCACACAATCGATGACTATTTTATCCAAGTACGACTATGTCATCTCTGCATAGTATCAAAGTAAAAAACAAAAGTTTCCAACCGGGATATTCTCCCCCGTTCTTATTGTATTTGAATCTTAAATCGATGTCGTACGCTTTCCGAATTGCTGAGTTCGATCACATAAATTCCAGAGAATGCATTGGGTAAGCGGAATGTAGGTCCATTTATTTCGACCGCTATCCGCTGCCCAAAAAGTGTAAAGGCCTCTATATGAACCGGGGTATTTTGATCGGTTCGGTAATTGATCCATTGATTGGGCGCAAGCATGGTTGGATAAATCATGAACGATGAGGCTTCTTCTGTTTCGATAAGGGTGGTCGCAATTTGCTCTCCGGCTATATATCGGCTGATACCGGCATATAATGGTCCGCAAGTGCCATTCGCACATGTACGGGTATATCCGCCCAGGTATATTTTACCATCATCTGATAAACTTAAAGCTGCGCTGCTGTTATTGTTATTAACCCCGAATATATGTTTGTACAAGCCGTTTGGTGCAAAATTGTTATCAGGCGTTCCATCGGGTTTGACCATTAACATCGAAAAATAAACGGTATCGCCACTGCCCTGATTGCCGGTCAGCAATAAGTTGCCATTATTCATCATGGCTCCGTTGAGCAAATATTCTTCCGGACTATTACCACCCAAATTATAAAGTTTCCATCCGTCAGTATCAAAACTTGTATCTAAGCTTCCGTTGCTTTTAATTTTCATCAGGGTATAATCATAATCCAAATTATATTTCCACGTTGCACCAATGATGTAATAGTCGTTTTGAGCGTTGGCAAAAATGCGTCGGCCTTCATCATAGTTCACCGTGCTGCTATTATAATATTCAATGCCATCCGAGGAGAATGTATTGTCTTTGCTGCCATCACTATTGAGTCGAACAACAAATATTTTTGAAAAAGTAGCGCCCTGTGTAACATAGTATTTTCCGGTTAAAATAATCTTTCCGCTTTGGTCGAGATTCAAATGCCGCACTTCATAATATTGTCCGGATGCTGCGGTTGTATAAGTGGTAATGCCTAAATTCCCGAAGTTGCCATCTACGTATCCGCTTGTATGATATCGCGTTACCATCAGTTCATCAAAATCTTTCATGCCCCCCACCAATATTTTTCCCGTGCTGTTTTCTATGGCCAGGCTGTTATAGCTGTAATGCTGAACATTGTAATTATACCCATTATATCCAAAGGTAGAGTCCATTTTGCCGTTTAAATGAAAACGTGCAATAAACGGATAGGTATTGGTTCCTGTACTTGTGGTGCCACAACAATATACCTGATTATTGTAATAAAGCAAGTCTTTCACTTCAGTTCGACTGCTGGCTACCTGCAAGTTGAGTTTTCCATTCACTCCAAAGCTATTGTCTACTGTACCATTGGCTGTTAACTTACGTAAATAAACATGGCCGGTTGACATCGGATTGTAAGTGATAATCGACAATCCATTGGGTAAGGACTGAATACAATCAACGATTCGGCTTCCATCACTTATAATTTTTCCATCTGTATCAAAGCTATTATCCAAACTACAAGGTGTTTGACCGAACAAAAAATTTGAAAACGAACAAAGGGTTAAAAAGGTAAAAAGGTGTTTCATCGGTTTTTTTTATCAGACGTAAAAAGATGAGCGGAGGTTGTATTTATCTAACCTGCTTCGTGACCTTCTCCGCCTGCTGTTTTACGCAAAATCGTAGGATTTGTTGAATGAGTTTTACGGGGAAAGGTTTTCCCAGCGGAAACTGGATGGCGCCTTTTGATGTTTTATATTTCCGGAGTTTTTCTTTGAAACATTCGATGGCTTCAGGCCCCGGATATATTCCAATATGCTGTTTGTATGCCGCAAAATGAATCAAATTCTTATTGAGATAAAATGTGGGCATGGCATAGGACATTTTTTCCCGGGCTTCCGGAACGGCTTCCCGAATAACATTTCTAAGTTCAAACAATTGTAACTGCACATCATCCGGGAAGCCGGCAATATAGGTATCTATCAAATCTTGAGACATACTACCTGTAAATTTATACAAATTATTGTCGGTGGATTTTGATACTTTGTTGCTCATCGGCGGTTTTGTATTGCATCAGGTAGATACCGGGCGTAAAGGACTCCATCGAAAAGCACCATTCATTTCTTCCGGATTCGAGCAGGTTTGTTTGGGTTTCTATTAAAGGACGTCCCATGAGGTCGAGGATGGTCCAACTAATAGATTGTTTTTTAGGACTGAATACAACCATTTTCCCTTGTGTGCTGAGTGGGTTTGGAACAATTTGTGCCTGAATTTTTTCGCCCAGTACTTCCACTCGGACCACTGCACTGTATGAAACTTTACCGTCATGATCTTTTTGTGCCAATCGGAAATAATAAGTCCCCGGATGCCAATCGTTTAAAGTATGATTGTATTCGACAGGAACTGAACTATTTCCTTGTCCGTTTACAAAACCAGCAACGAGATAATTTTCGTTCAGGGCATGTCGGAACTGAATTTCAAATCCCTGGTTGTTCCATTCATTTTCGGTGCGCCAGTTGAGTAATATATTTTTTTGTTGCACCTGAGCATCAAAATGGGTTAATTCAACCGGCGTTGGAATACCCATACGAAAATTCGCCACCACACATCCCATGCGGGCGAAGGCATACATTTCATCGCTGGGCTCCGGCGAGCCGATAGCGCTTCCGAGTATGTCGCCTGAATAAAGTTGTGAGGGATTGGACCATCGTGGTAGACGAGTGCAATTAAATCCATTCGCAGCACATTGATCGTTGTAAGCCATTATGGTTCTCCATCGGGCACTGGAAGGCGTACCACTGGGGATGACGGCTTGGTTGACATAACCATGATGGTGATCACATGGGCTCGTCGAACCGTCAACATACCAATCATGCCTTAAGCCCATATTGTGGCCACATTCATGGGCATAGGTGAGGTTGGTCATGGCGCAACTGTAATCAGAAACGGTATAAGCTGCATTGTCGTTGTAGTTCGTGGCATTCGTATTTAAATATCCGATTCCACAACTCCCGTATGATCCGGTGCCTACCCACAAACCCACCAGGTCTGCTTTATGGGTATTTCTCAGGGCTTGAACGGCCGCATCCGATGCGAAGGTGACTAAATCGCTTGACGAAGAAGCGGTGGTACTAAAAGTATACGCATCGCAATGAACCAGATTAAAAGAAAGCCCCGGCAGACTGCCATTGATGAGAGAAGTATTCATTTCGGTAATGGCCGATGCGACATTGGTGGTAAAAGCACCAACACTGCCCCCGCCATTGGTGATTGCATCCGCATTGCCCAAAACCATCAGGTCAACTACTGCTGTAGGACAGGTGCTGGCAATGGCACATACATCTGCATTGGCTCGTTTGGTAGGTTTGCCTACTGCGACTTCAACATAATCTGCCATCTGCAAATCTGATTCCTGCATCCCTTCGTTGTTGATGAGGCTGACAGCAAACAAATCTGGCTGATTGAGTGATTGAAGGATAAAACTTTGGTTGAGATCGTTTACCCATTTTCCGGATACGGCTCCTTGATAAAAACTAAAAATGCCATAACCTGATCCGCTGATACTTTTGCCGTACCAACTACTAGCGCCATTGGTGTATTCAAATATTCGTTCGAATTGCAAGGTCAACGATTCATTTTCGCAAGGCACGATAATCTGATGATATTGATTCAAAATATTTAAATCCAGTTGGTAGTATCGGATAGAAACGGCATTCGGGTGGCGAAACATCGATCTGTTCGCTGTTTGCGAGGTGCTCAGGTTTTGTTTAACAAGATGATTGGATTGAGCTTTGGACATTGAAAAGAATCCTAAGGCAACAATAAACAGTAGGTAAGATTTTAAATACATAGGGTAAAATTTATGCCAAGATAACCCCAAAAGGCCAAACAACCATGCATCACAGGCTTTGTAAAGACTTTGATGCGGTCGTTATTGTTATCTAAACAAAAGAGATTATACAATCAGATCACATTTTTTTTGAAGCGCCTCTTTAATGCCCTGTTGCCATTCCTGGCGTAAAATACTTAACACAATGGAATCTCTTCTTCCGCCTTGGTTGTCGGCGCAGTTACTTCGTAAAACCCCTTCTTCCACACAACCGATTGATTTCATGGCCTGTATGCTTTTGGTATTGCGATGATCGGCACGGAATTCAACCCTTTCCCATTGCAGGGTATCGAAAGCCATTGAGAGGAGCAGGTATTTACAATGTTTATTCAAACCGCTGCCCTGAAATTTTTTTCCATACCAGGTATAACCCAATTGACTGGTTTGGTGAGTTAGTTGAATATCATAAAACCGGGTACATCCTGCGTATTCTTGGGTGCGTTTATCAAATACGATAAAGGGATATTCTTTTTGGTCGGCGCGGGCTTTGAGGGCTGCAGCAATATATCGTTGTAAGGCGGGTTCGCCGGCTGCTGATATCAAGGAGTAAGTCCACAAATCTGGTTCCCGGGTTGCGAACGGAATCAGATGTTTGATGTCCTCGGCTTGTAAGGGCCTGAGCAGAGCCCGTTCGGTTTCGAGCACATAATCCTTTGAAAAAACAAATACTTCTGCCATGATGTTGGATACCCCGAATATATAAAAAAACGGATAACTTAAAAGGGCATTTTGTTTTTTAGGGTGGCAAACACGCTTTCCGCTGCAAGTCCTCTCCGCCGCGGCGGATCCGGGCTTTCCACTTCAATCGTTGCCACAATCCCGCTGTTCGATATGTTCAGCTCTGCGGCCTGTTTTTGCTGCGAAGTAGTGCCATCCACAATAGGCCTGATGGCAGCGATACCCACGGCCTTATCTATGCATCAAATATAGAATTGGGGACTTTACAGGCCGTGCGTATAAGCGTACAGCAGGTGGGCCGATTGTACGTTAGCCGGTGCATGTTCCTTCTCGATTTAAATGGAATGGGATGAAATCGTGTGCCATCGTTCCGGAATATAAAAAATACGCTAATTTCGCGGGCCTATGTCTATGTCAATTGCAACGCTGCTAAAAGGTCAGCATACCGATATCGAAGTGTGCCTGAAGGGATGGGTTCGCACCTTTCGGAATAACCAGTTTATTGCCCTGAACGATGGTAGTACCAATCATAACCTGCAGGTGGTGGTTGATTTTACCCAAACGGATGAAGCCTTGCTGAAACGGATCACCACCGGGGCTTGTATTGAAGTGCGCGGCCGATTGATTGCATCGCCGGCAAAAGGTCAATTGGTGGAACTTACCGCACAGGAAGTTCAAATTCTGGGCGATAGCGATGCCGAAAAATATCCCTTGCAACCCAAAAAACATAGTCTGGAATTCCTCCGTGATATTGCCCATTTGCGTTTCAGAACCAATACATTTGGAAGTGTAAGTCGATTGCGGAATGCCCTCATTTATGGGATTCACAAGTTTTTTCAAGAGCGCGATTTTTTAAATATTCATACACCCATTATTTCCGCATCCGATGCAGAAGGTGCCGGTGAGATTTTTCGGGTAACCACCCTGGATTTGAATCAGTTGCCCCGCACAGAATCGGGGGAAGTGGATTTTAGTGCCGATTTTTTTGGCCGTAGTGCAAACCTCACCGTGAGCGGACAACTGGAAGCTGAATTAGCCGCAATGGCTTTTACCAAGGTTTATACGTTTGGTCCAACTTTTCGGGCTGAGAACTCCAATACCACGAGGCATTTGGCGGAGTTTTGGATGATAGAGCCGGAAGTGGCCTTTAATGAACTCAAAGAAAATGCTGATTTGGCTGAGGATATGCTGAAGTATGTGATTCGTTATGCCATGGAAAAACATCCGGATGATATCGAATTTTTGGATCAGCGCCTGGCCGATGAGGAAAAACAAAAACCTCAACAGGAGCGTTCAGAGTTTGGACTGAAAGAGAAATTACAGTTCTTGCTGGAGCATGATTTTGAAAGAATAACTTATACCGAAGCCATCGATATTTTATTACAATCACCTGCCTATAAAAAGAAAAAATTTCAATATGAGGTGAAATGGGGGATTGACATGCAGAGTGAGCATGAGCGTTATCTGGTAGAAAAACATTTTAAAAAACCGGTGATTGTTACCGACTATCCGAAAGACATCAAGGCTTTTTATATGCGGCAGAATGATGATGGCAAAACGGTAGCCGCTATGGATATTCTTGCGCCGGGTATTGGCGAAATTATTGGCGGATCGCAACGTGAGGAACGACTTGAATTTTTGGAGAAGCGCATGCAGGAAATGCATATCCCAACTGAGGAAATGTTTTGGTATTTGGATACCCGCCGATTCGGAACCTGCAAGCATGCCGGTTTTGGCCTGGGCTTTGAACGTTTGGTACAGTTTGTAACCGGTATGGGAAATATCCGCGACGTGATTCCTTTTCCGCGTACACCACGAAATTGTGAATTTTAACCCGGAGAGCTTTTTAGGCCTCTACACCCGATTGAGCAGATAGATATAAAAGTGTATTACACTGATCGGCTGTGAGTGTTTTTGCAGCATATTCCAATATATCGTCGCAACTTACGGCATGGTATTTTTCGTATTCCTGATTCATCATTTGTGCATCGCCCAATAACTCATAAAAGGCCAGGTTATTGGCCCGGCTGAGTAATCCCAGATCCTCAAAGCTGATCATGCTTTCGATTTTGTTTTGCACTTTTTCTAATTCTGCCTCCGAAATGCGGTCGGTACAAATGTTTAAAACCTCCTGATTGATTGCTTCTTCGCCAACTTCAGGGCTGACATGCGGGAGTAATTTACCTTCAATCACGAGTAGTCCGTTTTCGACACTACCGGTATGGTAACAATCAATCTGGCTGAATAATTGGAGTTCTTTCACCAGTTTTTGATGCAGGCGAGATGATTGTCCACCACTGAGTACTTCGGTGATGATATCGGCTTTATAGTAGTCGGCATGTAATCGAGGGGCAATATGCCATGCTTTGAAGATGACCGATACAGGTACATCTTTGGTAACACTGAGTCGGCGTGCGCTTTGTTGCACTGGTTCAGGAGCGATATTTCTGATATAAGCCTCACCGGATTCGATGGGACCAAACCATTTTTCGCTCAATTGTTTGATTTGTTCAATCTCGACCGGTCCGGCCACACAAAGCACGGCATTACAGGGCCGATAATGTTTAAAGAAAAATGCCTTGACATCTTCGAGTTGTGCATTTTCGATATGTGAAAGATCTTTGCCAATGGTCATCCAACGGTAGGGGTGGGTTGTATAACACAATTCGCGTAAGTATTTCCAGGTATCCCCATAGGGTTTGTTGATGTAATGTTCTTTGAACTCTTCGCAAACTACTTTACGTTGCACATCCAGGCTCTTTTGGCCGAAAGCCAAACTCAACATGCGGTCGCTTTCGAGCCAGAAAGCAGTCTCGATATTGGCGGCAGGTAATTGAATATAATAATTGGTGATATCATTGGTCGTATAGGCATTGTTTTCACCGCCCGCCATTTGTAAGGGTTCATCATAGTCGGGGATATGCACCGATCCGCCAAACATGAGGTGTTCGAATAAATGTGCAAATCCGGTTTGATCAGGATGTTCATCCCGGGCGCCCACATCGTAAATAATGTTGAAAGCAACCATAGGTGTCGTGAAGTCGGGGTGAACAATAACCCGAAGCCCGTTTGACAAAACAAATTTTTGAAATTGAATCATAAGAATCGATATTAAGTGCCCTGATGAGGGGCAGCAAAACGCCTGCAAATATACACGATCAGATGAAGAGCGTGCTGTGGAAATTCCGGAAGCAAAGGCATTTAATAACCCCTGCCCACATTGCCTTCCACGTAATTCATGAAGGCTTTATTGACCACAACGTTTCCGCCCGGAGTTGGATAATCGCCGGTAAAATACCAATCGCCTTTGTTGTTCGGGCAAGCATCGTGGAGGTTTTCGATGGTTTGATAAATGATTTCCACTTCTGCTTTTACATCCTCGGCTTTCAGCATTTGGGAAATTTTCGAACTGATTTCTTCTACACTAAACTGTTTATAAATTCGTTTTACAAAATTTTCGGTTTGCAGTTTATTGGATTTTTGGGCTGCTATGCATTCGGCATAAACATCGTGCAAAAGCTGATATTGGTTGCGGTCTCGGAGTAATTCAACAGTGGCCTGAAAAGCAATGAATTCACCCATTTTACTCATGTCGATGCCATAACAATCGGGGTAACGAATTTGAGGTGCCGACGAAACAATGGTGATTTTTTTAGGTCCCAGACGATCCAGCATACGAATGATACTTTCGCGCAAGGTGGTTCCACGTACGATGGAATCATCAATGACGACCAAGGAATCGATACCTGGCCGAACCGTGCCATAAGTGATATCGTACACGTGCTGAACCATTTCATTTCGTGCCGCATCTTCGGTAATAAAGGTTCGGAGTTTAACGTCCTTGATGGCAATTTTTTCGATACGAACTCTGCGTTCAATCATTTCGCGGAGTTTTGTTTCATCGAAATCTTTTTCCCAGGATTGGATGCGTTTGATTTTGATTTCGTTGAGGTATGCTTCAGCGCCTTTGATTAAGCCGTAAAAGGCAGTTTCGGCCGTATTGGGGATGAAAGAAAAGATGGTGTTTTTTAAATCGTATTGAATTGATTTTAAAACTTTTTCCGATAATAAACGGCCCAATTGTTTTCGCTCGCTATAAATTTCTTCATCGCTGCCACGTGAAAAATAAATGCGTTCAAAACTGCAACTCAATCTTTCGGCTTGTGGAAGAATTTTTTCGATTTGATATTGTCCGTTGGCTTGAATGATAAGTGCGTGTCCGGGCGGTATTTCATGAATATGCTCAGAACTTGTTTTAAAGGCCGTCATGAGAACTGGTCGTTCGGAGGCAACCGATATCACATCATCATTGATAAAATAATAAGCCGGGCGAATGCCGTGTTTATCGCGCATCACAAAAGCATCCCCATTGCCACAAATACCTTCAACCACATATCCGCCATCAAAAAGATTACAGGATTTGGATAAAATTTCTTTCCAGTTCAGCGAGGCATTGTTTTTTGCCTCTTCTTCGCAGAGATAATAATGAATCACTTCCATCATGGCTGCCAGATCGCTGTCCATCTTGATGTTTGCCATTTGATCTTTATGGATGAAGTGAAACAATTCGCGGGTATTTACCAGATTAAAATTTCCGGCCAGGCAAAGATTGCGTGTGGGGTTGATATCTGATTTGATAAAAGGGTGGCAGTATTCGATATTATTCCTTCCCTGAGTACCGTATCTCAGGTGCCCCATCATCACCTCTCCCATATAACTCAGATAACCTTTGAGGATTTCGGGATGATTTCGGATATCGGGGTATAAAATCTCCACCTCTTCTATTTCATTTTGTACTTGTTTGAATATTTCAGAGATGCTTTGGGCGATATTGCTGCGAATACGCCGCAAATAGGGGGTTCCACTTTGAATATCCAATTTAACCGTAGCGATTCCTGCACCATCCTGTCCACGGTTATGCTGTTTCTCCATCATGAGATAGAGTTTGTTCAGGCCGTAGAAGGCCGTACCGTAAGTTTGGTGATAATGAGACAGGGGTTTGCGTAGTCGTAAGAAGGCAATGCCACATTCGTGACGGAGGGCGTCAGACATAGTTGCGCAAAGTTAAAAGGAATGGTATGGATTCCCTCAAAAATAATTCTTTTGGCTTGTTAATACTTTTGAGTTCCTGACTATTTGTTCAGCACATATTGCATGGTATAGGCTGGAGCACTCCCGCTGGGATCAAAAACCACAGAAAGGTTGATGGTGCTGCCACTTAAATTGCCTGATCCACTGACGTTGAAGAAGCTGCCACTTCCCAGTTCAACATTGATGGTGTTATTTGAACTTACCCTGCAATCGAGTGAACTTCCGTTCAGTGCGGTAATAGTGATGCCATAAGGACCGAATGAACCCGGGCCGTTAGAGATGATGCAAGTGTAATTTTTTATCGTGCCGGTGCTGTCCTGTTTCACCTGATAGCTGCCTAAAAAACGGGCACGGGTTTCAACATCGCAATCGGTACCTTCATACCCCATATCACAATCGCAGGTGCCGGTTGTAACATCGCAAAAACCATGATCTTCACATTTAGCCCCGCAGGATTTGACTATTTTGTCTACACAAGAAGATAAAAGGATCAATGAGGAGACTGTAAAAACGAGCAATATTTTTTTCATAACTATTACAAATTTATTTTAAATAATGAGACGAATCAAAGGAAAGCCGGATGCCTAAAACCATTTATGTCCCTCAAACCCGGTACGGAAAGGCCAGGGGATAGAGGCTAAAATCAACACCAGGGCTATCAGATAAAACCAAAAAGCTGATTTATGTCCTTTGGTTTCGCCCAAGGCTTTTTTGGATTTAGAACGACCAATATGTACCAAGGCAATGGCAATCACCATCATGGCAATATGTTCTACCGCAAAAAAGCGCTCCACTGCATTCGGCATGATTTCACCCATGCCCCGGTTACGAACATTTTTCCAACCCATGGGTCCGAAAATATAGAGCGCTAAACCTAAAAGTAGTTGTAAGTCACAAACGAGGGTGGCAAAAAATCCGGCTTGATGATCGCCTTCCTGAAAGGGTTTGCGACCGGTCATACCAATAAAGGCGCGGATAATGGCGTAAACCAGTGCAATCAGCACCAGCCATCTGAGTATACTGTGAACGGATTGGATATAATGCATAGGTGCTCTCTTTGGGATGGCAAATGTACAATTCAGATCGACAAACGCAATAACTATTTATAAACAGATTGGTGGATTAATAAACGTTTAATTTTAAAGAAACAAAAAAATTAATGGCTATGTTTATCCTAATTTTACAAGTAAAGAAAACACTTTGAGTATGTTCAATGATGATTTTTTCGATGATGACTTCAGAGAGATAGAAGATTTGCTAACTGAATTTTTTAAGCTCAAACGTGGTGAACCCCACGGACTCATTAGCGAGGATGATTTTGAATACCTGATTGATTATTTTGAAACAAATAACGATCGGGAACATACTGCTTTGGCTTGTGATTTTGCCACCACTTTATATCCTTTTTCATCGGTATTATTATTACGAAAAGCTGAGTGGCTGATGGATCATAAAAAATATGGACAAGCCTTCAAAATCCTCGATCAGGTGGATGAAGTTGACCCGGGAAATATTGAATGCGTTTTTTTGAAATCAGATATTTTAATCGAACAAAATCGTTTTTCTGAAGCCGTACAATTGCTGGAGGCCAATGTAGAACGTTTTGACAGCGTCGATAAAACAGATATCCTCCTTGAACTTTCTGAAATTTATGATGAATTGGAAGAGTACGAAAAGGTGTATTCCAGTTTGAAACGAATACTCGATTACGAGCCTACCAATGAGGATGCCTTACTGCGCATTTGTTTTTGGGCCGAAATCACCAATAGCCATGAAGATAGCATCACATTGCATCAGGCTATTTTGGAAGAAACCCCTTACAATACAATGGCTTGGTACAATTTGGGGGTTGCCTATCAGGGCATTAAACTCTACGAAAAGGCGATTGATGCCTATGAATACTGTTTGGCCATCGATGATAAGTTTGAATACGCCTATCGTAATCAGGGGGATGCTTATATTCAACTCAAACAATTTGATAAGGCCATTGAAGTGCTCGAAATGCACCTCACCATTGCCAAACCTGAAGATGTGATATTGGATGCGATCGGCTATTGTTGGGAAAAACAAAAACAATATGCCAAAGCGCGCCATTATTATCGGAAAGCTTCGCAATTAAACCCCCAGGACGATCAGATATTCTTTAAAATTGGTGAAACGTATACCAAAGAGTCGCAATGGGAAAAAGCCGTAAAAGCGTATTCGGTAGCGCTGCATATCAACAAAAACAACGCCTCTTATTGTATGGCCCTTGGCAATTGTTTGATGGAAATGAATGCGGAAAAAGAAGCCCTGGTCTGTTATCTGAATGCGGTACAACTCAGGCCTGATATCAAATCTACCTGGCAATCGCTCGTGAAAGCCCTTTATACTTCGGGATATGTAGACGAAGCTTTGTCGCAAATCACCATCGCTGAGGAACATTGCGGACTAAAAGTGGAATTTCAATATTACAAAGCGGTTATTTTACTGGCGAAAGGGAAAGCCAAGGAAGCGGTATTGCAGTTGGAGCAGGCTTTGCATGAAAATCCTAAAAAACAAAATGCCCTCGTTTTTATCGATCGCGAAATTGTTCAACATCCGCTTTTTGCAGAAGTGTTGGTTCGTTTTAAAAAGAAAAAATAATTCGGCAAATATTTGTTGCCCCTGCTATCCGGCAGATGTTTTTAATGCTGAATTCGTTTTCAGGACTTAATTTTGCAGCACTTTACGACAAAAAAAAATGCTATGAAATTAGTCACGCACTTACACAAAGGCAAGGAACAACTTGCTATTTTTCATTCAAATAAGTTATATAACCTCAGTTCTATTGACGCCCAATATCCTTCAACGATGAAAGATTTGTTGGCTTCCTGGGAACAATGGATCGATAAAATAAAAGCATCTTCCCTGCTTTGTATGGAAGGTAAATTTGCCAGCGATGCACAGTTTGAACAAACCGAAGTCATGGCGCCGGTTCCATTTCCAAGTAGTTGCCGCGATGGTTATGCTTTTCGACAACATGTGGCTTCTGCCCGTCGAAATAGAAAGGTGGACATGATTGCTGAGTTTGATCAATATCCTATTTTTTATTTTACGAATCATAATGCGATACAGGGGCCGGGTTATATTGATTGTATGCCCGATCATTTTCAGAAACTGGATTTTGAATTGGAAGTCGCCATTGTGATTTGTAAAAAAGGACGCAATATTCAGGCGGCAGATGCGGATCAATATATTGGGGGCTTTATGATTATGAATGATATGAGTGCCCGCACATTACAAATGGAAGAAATGTTACTGAATCTGGGTCCCGCCAAAGGAAAGGATTTTAGTACGGTCATCGGGCCTATGTTGGTCACAACGGATGAATTGGAAAAATACCGGGTGCCTTGTAAAGAAAATCATACCGGAGCAAGTTATAATCTCTCTATGAAATGTTGGGTGAATGGAAAATTATTGAGCCAAGGAAATGTAGCTGAAATGGACTGGACCTTTGCCGAAATTATTGAACGTTGCGCATATGGAGTTGATGTTCTGCCCGGTGATGTAATTGGTAGTGGAACGGTTGGTACTGGTTGTTTACTTGAACTCAATGGTACCGGACTCCTCAACGATCCAACTTATCAGGTACAATGGCTGCAGGACGGCGATACGGTAGAAATGGAAATTGAAGGACTGGGACGTTTGAAAAATAAAATCAGAAAAGTGGATACCAATTTTTCCATTTTAGCTTTAAAAAAAATGCCCCATTCAAACTAGATTATCATGTTGATTAAACCAGGAGATATCAAAACGGCACAACTCCATGCCTATCTGCTTGGCTCAGTTTCGCCAAGGCCTATATGTTTTGCTTCAACCATTGATGCAGCAGGGCATAAAAACCTTTCGCCGTTTAGTTTCTTCAACGTTTTTGGGAGTAATCCGGTCACGTTGGTTTTTTCTCCGGCCCGAAGAGTGCGCGATAATACCATCAAACATACCCTCGAAAACTGTCGGGAGAGTGGAGAAGTGGTGATCAGCGTGGTGAATTACGCGATGGTTCAACAAATGAGTTTAGCCAGTTGCGAATATCCTAAGGGCATATCGGAATTTGAAAAGGCCGGATTTACGCCACAAGCAGCCAGTTTGGTGAAACCTTTTTTGGTGGCCGAAAGTCCGGTTAATATGGAATGCAAGGTGGTACAGATTATTGAAACTGGTCAGGAAGGTGGAGCGGGAAATCTGATCATTTGTGAAATGCTGGCCATGCATATCAAGGATGAGGTGCTCAACGAACAACAACAAATTGATCCGCATAAAATAGATTTGGTTGCCCGAATGGGAGGCGACTATTATTGCCGGGCCAGCGGATCAGCGGTATTTGAAGTGCCTAAACCCAATTTAAATCTGGGGATGGGAATGGATCAACTGCCGGAGAAAATACGAAAGAGCCGGGTGCTTAGTGGGAATGATTTGGGCATGTTGGCGAATCTGAGTTCAATTCCTGAAAAGGATCCACAATTTCAGGTTGATGCCCATCAAGACTTACATCAATTGGCCAAAAATTATCTGAGCAAAAATCAGGTGATGGAAGCCTGGCAAGTACTCTTGGGTGATTTGTAGTTTGATGTTCATTCTATGGAGGGTGGTCAAAAAACAATCGCGGATTTACATAAATTCAGATTCCATTGATTGGAGATCAACTGGATGTCCCGTCTTTAAATCTTCATTTACAAAGGAAAAATGATAGAGATCTGCGAAATGAAAGTGAATAAAATGGACTGAGGAGTATCAATCAAACTATTGCCATTAGAATTTTCGACAAAAATATTTATCTGAAAAAAGAACATTGGGTATGTATCAATTGCAAGAAGAACAACGATTACTCGACTTGTCAAAACAACTGGCGAAATCAGACATTCATGAGCAGGAAGCAAAGCAATTGCGCGAAGTGATTGAATATGCTGATTGGAAATATTATGTGAAAGATGATCCGGTTATTGCGGATGCAGAATATGATGCGTTGTTTAAAAAACTAAAAGATTTTGAAGCACAACATCCGGAATTGGATCATAAGGGATCTCCAACCACAAGGGTGGCATCTGGTTTAAATGCAGATTTTCCTTCGGTGGAACATTTAGTGCCCATGCTCAGTTTGGAAAATAGTTACAATGCAGCCGATTTGTTGGATTGGGACCGAAAGTGTCGTGAACAAAGTGCAGATGCTTTACTGGAATATACCGTTGAACCAAAGTTTGATGGCGCGAGTATTTCTCTGGTCTATGAAGCCAGTCAACTGCAACGGGCTGCTACCCGTGGCAATGGTGTACAGGGAGATGAAATTACCCGAAATGCCATGCAAATCCGATCCATACCACTCAAGGTGAATATGAGTCAGTATGGGATTCGGCAGATGGAAATTCGGGGCGAAGTGGTGATTCACAAACAAAAATTTCAGGAATACAATCAAAAGCTCATCGACAAAGGAGAACAGCCTTTGGCCAATGCCCGAAACGCCGCCAGTGGAAGCCTTCGTATCAAGGATCCTTTGGAAGTAGGCCGACGAAATTTAGATGCCTTTTTGTATCATGTCAGTGATCTTGTGATGCAGGAGAATCAGGAAATGCCTGCCTCATTTCGATCACATGCCGGCTTGCTCAACATGATGGATTCCATGGGCTTTAAAACATCTTCCGCATCAACTCGAAAATTTAGTCAGATACAAGATGTGATTGAATATGTTGAGGATTTTGAAGCACATCGCGACGATCTGCCTTATGAGATTGATGGCATGGTGATTAAAGTAAATAGTCTGGCCTTGCAAGAAAAAATCGGCCAAACCAGTCATCATCCACGTTGGGCGATGGCTTTTAAATTCAAGGCCCGGCAGGCTCGAAGTATTTTGTTGGGCGTTGAATACCAGGTTGGTCGCACGGGCAGCGTTACCCCGGTCGCAAAAATTGAACCGGTAGCTGTTGGTGGGGTTACTATTTCTTCACTCTCCCTTTTTAATGAAGAGGTGGTGCGCGAAAAACAACTTAAAATTGGTGATACTGTCCTCATTGAGCGAGCGGGTGATGTAATTCCTTATGTGGTGAAGTCCTTTCCGGAGTTGCGCCAGGGACATGAAACCGAAATTGTTTTTCCAACGCATTGTCCTGTTTGTCATGAAAGCCTCTACAAGCCCGAATCGGAGGCGGTTTGGCGATGCACCAATTTAAATTGTGAAGCACAGGTCATTGAACGCATGATTCATTTTACATCTAAGGATGCCATGGATATCCGTGGTTTGGGCGACTCTTTGGTGAGAAGATTTTATGAAGCCGGATTCTTAAAAAATATAGTCGGCATTTATCACTTGCCATTTGAACAAATTCAAGGCATGGAGGGCTTGGGTGAAAAATCCGCCAACAAGTTGAAGGAGGCTATCGAAAAATCGAAATCACAACCATTACACCGCCTCATTTTTGGATTGGGGATTCGGTATGTGGGCGAAACAACTGCCAAATCTCTGGCTCGCACTGTAGAGCACTTAAGTGATTTATACCACAAGAGCAAAGAGGAATTTTTGGTGATTGAAGATGTTGGCGAAAAGGTGGCACAATCCATTTACGAATTTTTCTCGCATCAGGATAATCGGCAAATTCTGGATGAACTCGAACAGGCAGGTGTTTGTATGCAAAATGTTCAGAAACAGGAAGCGATGTCGGGAGGCTTAAGCGGAAAGACCTTTTTGTTTACCGGAACGTTGAATATGAAACGCAGTGAGGCAGAAGCTTTGGTGGAAGAACGAGGCGGCCGTCTTTTAGGCAGTGTAAGTACGAAATTAAATTATTTGGTGGTTGGTGAAGATGCAGGCAGCAAATTGGAGAAAGCCAAAAAATTAGGTTCCGTCAATATTCTGAGTGAAGAAGAATTTCTGGCCATGATAGGATAGATTAGGAATAATTTTTACCTTGAGGTCATTAAACTCAAAAAACATGCAAATTAATTGGCTCGCTGTATTCGGTGCAGCATTGGTCCCGCTTGTAGTCGGGATGATTTGGTACAACAAAAACGTATTCGGAACAGTTTGGATGAAGGCCGCCGGGGTAGATCCTGAACAGGCTAAGAAATCCAATATGTGGATTATATTCGGTACAACTATTCTCATGAGCATTATGTTGGCGTTTATGGTACCTTCTCTCGTCATTCATCAGTTTCATGTAGGTTCCGTTTTTCAGGGAGATGATAGTATGAAAGGATTTATTGAAGATTTTTTAACCAAGTACGGCAATCGTTTCCGCACCTTTAAACATGGGGCTTTGCATGGTACTATTGCAGGTGTTTTTATGGCCTTACCTGTATTAGCCATCAATTCTTTGTTTGAAGGAAAAGGCTTTAAATATGTCGCCATCAATGCCGGCTACTGGATTGTTTGTTTGGCAATTATGGGTGGCATTGTCGGGCAGTTTGCCTAGCGTCATTGGTTGCCAATTCTTGAGACCCTTTCAGGTTAGAATGTGGCACATCAATATTTCAAAGTAGGGTTAAAAAAGATTCGACTTACAAAGCTGGCCCAATAGGTCAGCTTTTTTTAAACCGATCTAAAAATGATTTTTTGGGGACCTTCACCTGAATATCTTCAATATTTTGTTTCATCACCATTTGAAATATCTTACCCCAGCCGGGAAATCCACCCACATTGCGGTCGTCGATGAATAAATCGACATTCAGTTTACGAGGCGTTTTGGCATTCCATTCTTCTTCCGGATAATTTTTATTGACTGCATAAAATTCTACGCCATTCTTTTTACAAAATTCCACGGCATCGTTCAGACTTTCATCCGTTCGATAGGTCCACAAAATGAGTCTATGACCTGCTTCTTGTAAACGAATCAGAGAGTCAAAAGCAAAAGTTCGCGGGCGGCCAATACTTGGATATTGGTCTTCAACAATCGTTCCGTCAAAATCAACGGCAATGGTTTTGGTATTTTGAGGTATCATTTTTTCGAAATCAAGTGCAAATTATAAAGAGCCGGTCAATAATTTAGCCGTAAATGCAGAAAATCAAACTTTCGGGAAATTGTTTTGTTTTTTGACAAAGGATCGCTTGATTTTTTATAGATGGACTTGTAATATATTTGTCAGTATTCAAAGTGCATGTCTGATAAAAAACTCCATTGGTACGCCTACCGCACCCGTTCAAGAGCAGAAAAGAAGGTTGAAGAACGACTCATACAACATGGAGTGGAAGTGTATTTACCTTTGCAGGTAACGGTTCGTGTTTGGTCTGATCGAAAGAAAAAGGTAAAAATTCCCTTGATTCCGGGGCTCATTTTTGTTCGACTTGAAGAGCACATGCTGAATGATTATCTCATTTTACCCGGTATCAGTTACGTGATTAAAGACCTGAGGCAACCAGCTTTGATTCGGGATTTTGAAATTCAGAACATCAAAATTCTTTTGCGTGAGCAGGTGGATATCGAACCTTGTGGCTTGCATGAATGGCAATTAGGCGATCCAATCGAAATTACGGAAGGTATTTTCAAGGGATTTAAGGGTAAAATTTTAAGAAATAAGGATAGAAATGCACTCATCGTTAAGATTGAGTCATTAGGTTATCATTTTGAGATTACAATACCATCAATTTTATTACAAAAAGCTACCTAAACCCCTCCTTTCGTATTAAATTTGTCAGTTGAGGGAGTATGGGTTGGATTCCGTTATGGGACTGACGGCGGCGAAGCCGTTTCTATCATCAAAATTTTTTACTAAAATTCTGGAAATCAGTTCATTTAGCCTGATTTTTCCGGTTTAAATGGCCTCACTGTTAAATCACTATTATGACAAAAATGGACGTTCAAATAGGGTCTTGGATTACCCTTCATCATATGGCGATTGCCGAAATCATGGCAGGTGCCGGATTTCAATGGCTTTGTCTTGATTTGGAACATAGTGTGATCGATTATTACGGGATGCAGGTCATGTTGTCCAGCATACAATCTAAAGGTGTTCAGGCCTACGTACGTGTTGGGGGCAATGATGCTATGATGATTAAACGGGTTTTGGATGCAGGCGCAGACGGGATTATTTGTCCGATGATCAATACCGCCGAACAAGCGAAACAATTGGTCGCCCATGTAAAATATCCTCCACTTGGAACCCGCGGCGTGGGATTGGCAAGAGCACAGTACTATGGTTTGGACGAAGGCTTTGAAAAATACCGGGAATCCAAAGCACGTGAAATACAAATTATCGCTCAAATTGAACATCATGAAGCGATCAGCAATCTTCAAAGTATTTTGGATGTGGATGGCATCGACGGAACGTTTATTGGACCATATGATTTATCAGGAAGTATGGGTAAGCCCGGACAATATGAAGATGCTGATGTTCAGGCACAAATTGAACAATATGAAAAATTAGCTTCCGGATCCGGAAAAAAAATGGGTTTTCATGTGATACAACCTCAGGCGCAACTCTTACAGGACAAAATCAACAAAGGATACAATTTCATCGCTTTCAGTATTGATACCCTTTTTCTGGGACAAAGTTGCAGGCAGGAAATGAATAAATTAAAAACGATTATTTTATAACGAATATGTCTAATTCACAAATGCACATCGTTGCCATTATTCCGGCACGTATGGCTTCATCCCGATTTCCGGATAAACCCATGAAACTGATTCATGATATTCCGATGGTGGGTCACTGCTATTTCAGAAGTAAAATGAGTCAGTTGCTCACAGAGGTTTATGTGGCTTGCTGCGATCAGGTGGTGTACGATTATATCACGTCCAAAGGAGGTAAAGCAATCATGACTGCCGATACCCACGAACGTGCCTCAGATCGGGCTGCAGAAGCATTGCTTAAAATTGAACAGGAAACAGGCCGCAAAGTAGATATCGTAGTCATGATACAAGGTGATGAACCCATGACTGTGCCATCGATGATTGATGAAGCGGTTCAGCCTTTGCTCGATGACGCCCATTGCCAGATTACCAATCTCGTGGCAGATATTGAAACCATTGCCGAGTTTGAAGATCCGAATGAAGTGAAAGTGGTATTGGATTTACATTCCAACGCTGTTTACTTTTCACGAGAACCGATTCCCTCCCGAAAAAAAGGCGTTCTGGACGTTCCCATGAAAAAGCAGGTATGTGTGATTCCATTTCGTCGGGATTTTTTACTGGAGTATAATGCAATGCCACAAACCCCATTAGAAATTATTGAATCGGTAGATATGATGCGCATTATCGAAAACGGAGGTAAAATAAAAATGATACCAACCAGCGTAAAAACCAAAGCCGTCGATACCCCGGATGATTTGAAAGTGGTAGAAGCCCTGATGCAACATGATGAATTGATGCCCCTTTATGCCAATCGATAATTGACTGATTATATGCCTCTGAATATTCTGATTACTTCAACTTCGTTTATGGATACCCCCGGTATTCATCAAACAACGATTGCTCAATACGACCTGCAATTAAACTATCTCCGGGGGCCATTGGATGAGGCGACCATGCTACATCATATTGAAGCGTATGATGCGCTCATTTGTGGTGATGATGCCCTCACGGAACAAGTTTTAAGTAAAGGAAAAAATGCTAAACTCAAATTCGTATCTAAGTATGGGGTTGGGCTGGATAAAATTGATTTAAGCGCCGCGAAAAAATTGGGCATTCCGGTTACGAATTGTCCGGGTGTGAATCAGGTTTCTGTAGCCGAACATTTTTTTGCAGCTCTCTTGTGCTATTTACGGAATATCCATCTTCAATTCAATGAGGTTCAAGGCAAGGGCCTTTGGACTCGGATGACGGGTTATGAAATGTACGGAAAAAAATTATTGATCATGGGACTGGGGCGTATTGGTAGCGAAATCGCGACACGTGCCAAAGCATTCGGATTACAAGTTTACGGGTATGATCAACATCCGCCGGCATCCCTCATCGAAGAAGGCGTTATCGAAATGATCGATAATCTCTCTACTCATTTTTCGCAAATGGATTTTGTGAGCCTCAATCTCCCACTATTACCGGATACCAAACATATTCTTTCTGCCGGCTTGATTCAACAAGCAAAAAAGGAATTGGTAGTCGTGAATACAGCCCGTGGAGAATTGGTTGATCAGGATGCCATGATACAGGCGCTGCAAAACAAAACCATCGGTGGATATGTAACGGATGTTTTGGATATTGAACCAATGCCTTCAGATCATCCTTTGCGCCATTTGCCCAATGTATTGATTACCCCGCATATCGGATCAAGAACATTTGACAGTGTAAAACGTCAGGGAATGATGGCTGTTCAAAATTTGGTCGATGGATTAAATATTCCTCTGAAAACTTCAAACAACTCTTAATTGAAATGAAAGCTTTGGTGATTGGTGGTTCCGGATTCTTAGGCGGGCATGTCGTCGATGAACTCGTACAACGTGGTTTTGAAACCACCGTATTCGATTTGCACAAACCGCAGTATCCCAATGCGGAACATGTGAAATTTATTGAAGGGAATATGGGCGATGAATCTACCCTGGAACAAGCTATTCAATCGCAGGATTTTGTTTTCATTTTTGCCGGTATCGCCGATATCAAAGAAGCGCACAAAGATCCTGCCAGAACAATTGAAGTGAATGTGCTTTATCTGACCAGAATTCTGTCGTTATGCACGAAGTATCAGATAAAACGGTTAATTTATGCCAGCACCATTTACGTGTATAGTAACATGGGTTCATTTTACAAAGCATCGAAACAATGTGCCGAAATTTTGATTGAATCTTTTTACGAAGAATTTGGATTGCCTTATTCCATTGTTCGATATGGTTCCTTGTATGGTCCGCGAGCCAATCATTTTAATTTTATTCATCATGCCATTCAGGAAGCCCTCGAGCATCAAAAAATTACCCGACAAGGCGACGGTTCGGAATTGCGCGATTATATTCATGTTTCGGATGCTGCAGTAGCCACAGTCGATCAAACGCTTGCAACCACATCCAGCGAGTATATCATGATCACCGGCAATCAAACTTTACAGGTGAAAGATGTGTTGTACATGATTAAAGAAATTTTGCAAAACAACGTTGAAATTGAATTTCAGGAAGGACACATGGAAGGGCATTACATGATGACGCCTTACTTTTTTAAACCAAAAGTGGCAAAAAAAATCGTGTTGAATGCCTATCATGATTTAGGACAAGGGATACTTCAGTGCATTCACGAAGTGCATCAAGAATTGGAAGACCGAAAAAAGGAACTATGAAAATCAGCGCTTCCTTGCCGATAGAGATTGTGTCATCTTCCAAATCCCATCAACTGGCCGAGAAGTTGATTGAATCTCTTTTGCACCATGTGAGAAATGGCGTGAAAACTATTTTTATTCCGGGAGGTCAATCCATTCTGCCTTTTTATAGTTCTTTGGAAAATAGAATGAACGAATTCAAGGAAGTCCAATTTTGTTTAACAGATGAAAGGATGGTTCCGATCGAAGATTCGGCTTCCAACGAAGGGCAGATTCAACGAAGTTTTCCGCAATTGTATGCACAACTCATTTCATTTCATCAAACCGATTTCATCAATCGTTTGACTGAAATACAAAAGCAGGATTTTATAAATATTCTGGGATGTGGTTCCGATGGGCATTTCGCCTCATTATTTCCGACTGATGAAAAGGCATTGCAAAGTGATCTCTTTCACACATTCCGTAAGGCCAATGAAAATTTCCATCGTCATTCTTTAGGGTACGAATTCATTTTGCAATCCAAGGAAATCTTCATTTGGATTTGTGGAGCGGAAAAAGGAATACTGGGACAATACCTTCGGGAGGATGATCAATCCATCCCATTTGTGAAACTCTTGCATAAACGAAAAAATTTAAATCATCCAATCACCCTTTATGCCGACGATTCTGCACGGGGTGCTTTTGAAAATCAATGGAGCAATGCCAACTAAAGCAATCATATTCGATTTCGATGGAGTGATTCTCGATTCGGTAGATGTCAAAACAAGAGCTTTTGAATCTATTTATCTTCCTTATGGTCAGGAGATTGCTGCCGAAGTCGTGGCACATCATGAAGCCCATGGTGGCGTCAGCAGGTATCAAAAATTTCGACTGTATCATCAAAAATATTTAGGGCTCGATATCAACGAAGAACAACTGGATGATCTTTGCACCCGATTCAATCAATTGGTGTTTCAAAAGGTGATTGCCTCGCCTTATATTTCCGGGGCACGTAATTTTATCGAAGAGGCATTTAAGCGGTTTGAATTATTTATTTGCACCGGTACACCTCAAACTGAAATTGAAGAAATTTTGGAGGCCCTTTCGCTCACGAATTATTTTAAAGGGGTGTATGGTTCTCCTGATAATAAAATTCAGATTGTTCAGCATATTCAAAAGGAATATCAATTACAATCAGATGAATTGATTTTTTTTGGTGATGCAAGCACTGACTATGAAGCTGCCCAACATTACGGGATCAAATTTATTGGTGTTGCCGGAAAAACCTCACCATTCCCGGCAGGTACAACAATCATTCAATCATTCGACGAAATTCAGGCCGAGAATTTATAATGCGCGTATTTGGTTTTTTATGTAATCATGGGGTTGAAGTCCGGCATTTTTTGTTGAGCGGACTGGTTCATTCCATTCGTAGTCAGGCTGCTGTAAAAATGATTTTGCGGGCCGAAACGGATTCTCCGGCTTTGAATGAATATCTGGATTTTTTTAAAATGCCGCGCGCTGTTATGCCGTTTGAAACAAAGATTGCACGCCGACATAAAAATGAACATTATTTATCGAAGATCCGGAAGGCCCGAAAAAAAAGATTAGGTATCGGGAACTATCATAACTTTCGAAATGAAAATGAAGCACTCACTGCTCAGGATCATTTTCTCGGTAATCCATTGTCTTTTCAACTTGGGCATTCGCTCTGGGCCGGCACCCTTAAAAAACATTATACCCATCAGGCGTTCATTGATTTTTACAAGTCAGAAGGTTTTACGGATTTGGTGTTGTTAGATTATAATAGTCCTTTTCAATTGATGGCCGGGTTTAGTGCCAATGCCGCAGGCGTGAAGGTGCATATTGTAATGAATACCCTGAAAACATATTATACCAATGATTATGTTCCTTTCGAATTTCAACGGCTCTATGCCTGGGATCAGGAGCAAACTCAATTATTTCAGCAAAGTAATCCACAGCATGCCGCTCATCATTTTGTAAATGGCGGGAATCCTTACTATACTTTTTTTACAAATAATCAGTTTCAGGATCGATTGCCGGAGTTGTATCAGCGTTATCCTCAGTTGCTTGGTCAGAAACTCATTGTCTATTCATTGATTTATGAAAAAATGTATGCCCATGAATTTGAGCTACTTCAACAACTGAACCAGGTAATCAATGATACTTTTCTTCCGGAAGATCGGCCAATCGTTGTGGTTCGTCGAAATCCATTTGAAGAAAGCACCGCACTGATTCGTCAAATCGAAACGCTCAATAATTTTTTTGTGAGCGGACATTATTGGGAAAGAGATGTTGATAAAGAATGGTCGATTCAATCCATCGAAGGAGAAAAGGAATGGAAGTGGCTCCTCAGTCAGGCTTCATTGTGTATGAATATTCCCTCCATGGCCGGTTACGAATCATTGTTATCCGGTACTCCCGTATTAAATATTGGATTCGGTCCGGATGGTCAACCCTCGGCGGAATTAAAACAATTTACAGATGCTCCGTTTATGAAAAGTTTTAATCGAAGTAAATTCATTCGCGTGTGTTACAGCATAGAAGAATTGAATCAACTGTTGCCGGAATGGATTGATTTAAAAGCGAAGAATTCCCTGAACGATATTCGACACTCCATCGATTTTACCTTATTTGAACCTCAAACATTCGCTCATTGATGGAACCGCATATCATTCAGTTGCCAAAACTACTCGACCCTCGTGGAAATCTTTCTTTCATTGAAGAAAATCATCATATTCCGTTTAAAATAGAACGTACTTATTGGATTTATGATGTGCCCGGTGGTGAAACGCGGGGCGGACATGCGTATAAAACATTGCAGGAAATGGTGGTTGCACTGAGTGGAAGTTTTGATGTGGTATTACATGATGGCCGGGAGGAAAGGCGCTTTCTCCTGAATCGGTCTTATTATGGCCTGTATGTACCAAGTATGTATTGGCGCAGCATGGAAAACTTTTCCACGAATAGTGTGGCCCTTGTACTGGCCAATGAAGTCTATGACGAAAAGCAATATATCCGCGATTTTGAAGCATTTAAATTGGCCAAACAATGAGTCCGTTCACCGTCTTTGACTGTAACCTGATACAACTCCCGAAAATTCATAATCGGGCAGGAAATATCACCCCGGTGGAGAATTTGATTAATCTGCCTTTTAGTGTGCATCGGGTATATTATTTGTATGATATTCCGGGTGGTGAATCACGTGGAGCACATGGGCATATCAAACTGGAATCTTTAATTGTAGCAGTGAGTGGTAGTTTTGATGTTACCCTCGATGATGGAAGAAATAAAAAGCTCATTACTTTAAACCGGCCTTATTTCGGTATTCATATCAAACCCGGAATGTGGAGAGATATTTCTAATTTTTCTTCTGGAGCCATTTGTTTGGTATTGGCCTCAGAGTTATATGATGAGTCCGACTATATTCGCGATTATGACGATTACAAGATGTGGAAATTAAATAGTTAATCGTTCACGCATTAAGACATTACTTTGGAAATAAAAATTTATAACGACAGCAGCAGGTATCATTTAGGCGAGGTACTCAAAGAAAGCCTGAAAGGATTCAAGCGCTCATTCTATCTGGCTCGTCAATTAGCTCGCAGAGATATTCGTGCGCAATACCGTCAATCTGTATTAGGGGTGGTTTGGGCGGTAGTGCCTGTATTAATGACTGCCTTGGTTTGGATATTTTTACAAGCCAGCGGAACCATTCAGCTCAGTTCAACAGGGATGCCTTATCCTGTCTTTGTTTTAATGGGTACCACTTGTTGGTCGGTGTGGACTGAATGTTTGAGTTTGTCGATCATTAGCGTAAATGCCAATAAGAGTATTATTACAAAAATTAACTTCGATAAAGAAGCCCTGATCACCCTTGGATTTATGAAAATGGGTTTTAACTTTTTAATCAAGTTGGGACTGCTGATCGTGTTTATGGCTTTGTATCATGTGGTGCCGGGATGGAGTGTATTTGCATTTTTCCCTTTGTTGTTTATCACGATGCTCTGTTGTATGAGTATAGGAATTTTGTTGGCACCAATTGGGATTTTATATAATGATATTGGTAAGGCAATTCCTTTAAGTATGCAAATGCTGATGTACGTTTCGCCGGTGGTGTATATGTCACCCAAGTCCGGATTAATGAAACAACTGATGCAATACAATCCGTTTTATTATATGATGGATGATTTGCGGAACACTTTAACAGGAGCTTCTATCGAACATGGAACCTTCTGGCTAATTTTTGGATTGATTACGATTTTGCTTTTTGCATTTTCCTTAATTGTTTACCGGGTTTCGATGCCTATCATCACCGAACGAATGAGTGCCTGATATGAAAGAAGTATTGATTAAAGCAGAAGGCGTTTCAAAAAAGTTCGCCAAGGATTTGAAGAAGAGTCTGTTTTACGGACTGTCGGATGTGTTTGGTGGTGTGATTGGTCGAAAAGTGAAGGATCAATTACGTAAAGATGAATTTTGGGCGGTACAGGATGTGCATTTTGAAGTGAGAAGGGGAGAATGCCTCGGACTCATTGGTCATAATGGAGCCGGAAAAAGTACCTTATTAAAAATGCTCAATGGATTGATTGCGCCCGATAAAGGCAGCATTACCATGAAGGGGCGGATTGCAGCCCTTATTGAATTGGGTGCCGGCTTTAATCCAATTCTCACCGGACGTGAAAATATTTATAATAATGCCGCCGTCATTGGATTCAGTAAAAAAGAAATTGATGCCCGCTTTGATAGTATTGTTGCATTTTCCGAAATAGGAGAGTTTATTGATACGCCTGTAAAAAATTATAGTTCAGGTATGAAAGTGCGCTTAGGTTTTGCCGTAGCTGCACAACTGGAGCCTGACGTTTTAATTATTGATGAAGTACTCGCCGTGGGTGATTTGGGATTTCGGGTAAAGTGTATTAATCGTATTCAGGAATTGTTGCGCAAATCAGCCGTTATTTTTGTTTCACATTCAATGGCGCAGGTTACGACCATTTGTACCGATTTAATTTTATTAAACAAAGGACGCATCGAATTTAAAGGGACGGATATCGGAGCAGGGGTGGAAAAATATTTTATGAAATTTGATACCGGTGATCAACAAATCATCCGGACTAAAAACGTTTTTTTAAAAGATATTTCCCTGTCAACCTGGGGGGCTAAAGATGCGCAAGTTCCGGAAGCGCAAAATGGTGTTTTGCAAATTGAAAGTGGAGGAGGCATCACCCTGAAATTAAATCTGGATATTGAACAATCTGTGAAACGTGTAAAAATCCGAATTGGCATCTTTAATGTGGAATATCGACTTCTCGCAGAAGTGGATACCGATCAGGAAGGACTAATGGTTGTAAACGAAGACGGAAACCTGCAGTTTGAAGTAGATATTCGTCCGCTGCATTTGCGATATGGAAAGTATAGTATCCATCTGCACGTGATGGATCAAGATACCCAGGAGCGACTTTTACGGCAAAGTGATATTGCGCATTTTCTGGTGAAGAATACAATACCGGTTGGAGCAGATTTTATTCTGCCCGCAACCTGGAGATTTCAAACGACTTAAATCAAATATATTGTTCAAGGATTTGGATATACTACATTTAATTGGTCGCTCGCAAACACTGTTTGAAGAGGATATACTTCAATTTCAGGAAACCTTACTTGATCTGGTTAGTCAATCTTCTTTTTTGGTGATTGGTGGTGCCGGGTCTATCGGACAGGCGGTGACGAAAGAAATTTTTAAACGCAACCCGGCAAAATTGCATGTGGTCGATATCAGCGAAAATAATCTGGTTGAACTGGTTCGGGATATTCGAAGTTCGATGGGATATATTTCCGGCGATTTCAAAACATTCGCATTGGATATTCAATCGGTAGAGTTTAAAGCCATGTTTCGGCATGAAGGACCTTATGATTATGTATTAAATCTTTCTGCTTTAAAACATGTTCGTAGTGAAAAGGATCCATTTACCCTCATGCGAATGGTACAGGTAAATATTTTAAATACTTTGTCTTCATTGCAGATGGCGGCGGAATCTGGGACCAAAAAATATTTTTGTGTTTCAACCGATAAGGCGGCCAATCCGGTGAACATGATGGGTGCTTCAAAACGCATTATGGAGTTGTTTCTAATGCGTGAAAGCCGTCACATCAATCTTTCTATGGCCCGATTTGCCAATGTGGCTTTTTCGGATGGATCTTTATTGCATGGCTTTAATCAACGTATGCAAAAACATCAGCCTATCGTTGCTCCCAACGATGTGCGCCGCTATTTTGTAACACCGGCTGAGTCCGGTGAATTGTGTTTGATGTCCTGTTTGTTGGGCGAAAACAGAGATATATTTTTTCCAAAATTGAGTGAACATTTACATTTAATCACCTTCGCCGAGATTGCTGAGAAGTATTTGTTTCAACGGGGATATAAACCTTACTTATGTGCAGATGAAGAGGAGGCCCGAAGCTTGATGCAAAATTGGACAGATAAGAAAGCATGGCCATGCCTTTTTACCAATAGCGATACTACCGGTGAAAAAGATTTTGAAGAATTTTATACCGATCAAGAAGAAATTGATTTGTTACGATTTGAAAATTTAGGGATCGTAAAAAGCCGATTAAATTACCAGGATCAATTGTTGGATTCTTTTTTAGAGGAAGTGCAAGGGATGAAGGCCAGCTTAGAATGGACCCGCGCCGATCTCATACAAGCCTTTAAAAAACTTTTGCCAGATTTCGATCATTTGGAAAAAGGAAAATATCTGGACGCAAAAATGTAAGCATGAATTTTAAACCAATTATCGAAGCCATTAAAACGCATTATGGCAACAAGCCTTTTACGCCTTTGCATGAACCCAAGTTTTCTGCAAGAGAAAGGGAATATGTGATGGATGCAATTGATTCAACTTTTGTTTCTTCGGTGGGAGAATATGTCAACCGATTTGAAAAAATGGTGGCAGAAGCTGCCGGTACAAAATATGCGGTTGCCATCGTAAACGGTACCTCTGCACTTCATCTTTCCCTGATTCTGGCTGGGGTTCAACGAAACGATTTGGTGATTTCACAGTCTTTAACATTTATTGCCACCTGCAATGCAATTAGTTATATCGGAGCTGAACCAGTTTTTTTGGATGTGGATGAGGATTCTTTGGGGTTGTCGCCAAAGGCCTTGTTAAATTGGTTGGATCATCACGCAGAAGTACGCACGAATGCTGAGGGTGGAAAGAATTGTTATCATATTAAAAGTGGTCGAAAAATTGCTGCGCTTGTTCCGATGCATACTTTTGGTTTGCCTTGTCGGATAGATGAATTAAATGAAATTTGTAAACTCTATAAGATTCCCTTAGTGGAAGATGCCGCTGAATCGATTGGTAGTTCTTACAAAGGTCAGCCCACAGGAAGTTTTGGTTTAATGGGTGCTTTTAGTTTTAATGGCAATAAGACCATTACTTGTGGTGGTGGTGGTGCAATCGTTACCAATGATGAAGAAATTGCTCGCATGGGTAAACATTTGAGTACACAGGCTAAAGTGCCTCATGCATGGGAATTTAAACATGATGAGGTGGCCTATAATTATCGCATGCCCAACTTGAATGCTGCAATGGCTTGTGCGCAATTAGAGGTACTTTCTGATTTTGTGGAGAATAAAAGACAGACTGCCGTAATGTATTCAAATTTGTTTGAGCATTTAGAGGGTGCCAAATGGATTCGCGAAATTGATGGTGCTCGTTCAAACTATTGGCTCAATGCGATTGTTTTTGATGAGCCTACTGATCGGGATCTTTTTTTAAAAGAAAGCAATGAAGCTGGTGTGATGACACGGCCTGTTTGGGAACTCATGCACCATTTGCCGATGTTTAAACATTGTATAAATGGTTCGCTTGAAAACAGCGAATATCTGATGCAAAGAGTCGTTAATCTACCAAGTAGTGTACGTGGATAAAAAATTGATTTTATTGGGATATTCGGGCCATGCTTTTGTGGCGGCTGATATTGCACTTTTGATGGGTTATCAGATTGGCGGTTATTTTGATCAGCAAGAATCACCAAACAATCCTTATCAATTCCAATATCTGGGGAGTGAAAAAGATATAGACCTTTCAACCTTTTCAAAGGATCATGTTTTTTTTCCTGCAGTGGGCGATAACCGCATCAGGCAGAAATTGCATCAGGTTATAGCGTTAAATTCTTGCCTTGAAACAAAATTAATTCACCCCAAGGCGGTCGTTTCTGCTATGGCCTGCGTGGCTGATTCAAGTTTAGTCGCAGCTTCGGCAGTCATCAATCCCCTGGCAGCCATTGGTCGTGGATGTATTATTAATACCGCCGCTGTGATAGAACATGAATGTCAAATTGAAGATTTTGTGCATATAGCACCGGGTGCAGTATTGGCCGGTCATGTAAGTGTTGGTCATGGAACTTTTGTGGGTGCAGGTGCTGTCGTGAAACAAGGGGTCAAGATAGGGCGAAATGTTGTTGTTGGAGCCGGTGCGGTTGTATTATCTGATATACCGGATGCTGAAACATGGGTGGGCATGCCCGCATCTTTTGTAAAGAAAAATTTAATCTAATTTGTATGCCTGAAATAAAGCAGTATAAGGAACATCTTATCTTAACCGGGAGTCCTATTCGTCAGGCATTAGCCCGATTAGATTACCTGTCAACCGATGCGATTCTGTTTGTAGTGAATGATCAGGATCAATTAATCGGATCACTCACCGATGGGGATGTGCGGAGGGGATTATTGAAAGGAGTAACCATCGATGAAGCCGTTGACCATATCATTCAACCGAATCCCAAGTACATTCAAAAGGGAGCCAATGATATTCAGAAAGTGATTGACTATCGGAATAGTAATTTCAGGGTGTTGCCCGTATTGGATAAAAACGGCGTTATTGTCAACGTCATTAACTTTCGTTTATTGAGATCTTATTTACCGATTGATGCGGTGATTATGGCCGGGGGACGTGGCGAAAGATTAAGACCTCTTACTGAAAAAACGCCAAAGCCTTTATTGCCTGTTGGAGGCAAACCTATCATGGAACACAATCTCGAACGATTGGCCTTATATGGCATTGATGATTTTTGGTTTTCGGTGAATTATTTAGCCGATCAAATTGAAACTTATTTTGGGGACGGGCATAGCAGAAATATTCAGATTGAATACATCCGCGAAGAAAATCCTATGGGGACGATTGGATCGGTGGCCATGGTGCAACACTTTGAACATGATTATATCCTTGTTACGAATTCAGATATTTTAACCAATCTGGATTACGAACATTTTTTTATTGATACCGTTAAAAAGCAAGCTGACCTGGCAGTGGTGACGATTCCCTATCAGGTAAATGTGCCATATGCCGTTCTTGAAACCCATGACGGGCAAATTCAAAGCTTGAAAGAAAAACCAACCTATACTTATTACTCCAATGGAGGAATTTATCTGATGAAAAAAGAGGTGCTTTCGTTTATTCCTCAAAATGCCCATTTTAATGCCACGGATCTCATTGAAAGTTTAATCCACGCTGGTAAAAAGGTAAGTTCATATCCTTTGCTGGGTTACTGGTTGGATATCGGTAACCCCGACGATTATCAAAAGGCACAGCAAGATTTGCCGCATATTCAATTCTAATGAAACCATTGATTGTTATACCTGCACGTGGAGGTTCCAAAGGCATTCCGGGTAAAAACCATAAATTACTCTGCGGAAAACCTTTGGTGCAATATAGTATTGAAGCAGCGATGAGTTGTTTTGATTCCAAACATATTTATCTGAGTACCGATAGCGAGGAAATTGCTCAGGTCGCAAAGAACTGTGGATTGGAAGTTCCATTTTTACGGCCTGATCATTTGGCAACAGATACAGCCAGTACCTATGATGTTTTGATTCATGCACTTGATTTTGCAGCATCCACCGGATATGAACCTGATACCTTAATTGTGTTACAACCCACATCGCCTTTTCGGAAGGCACTCCATATCCGGGAAGCTTTGGCATTATTTAACCCGGAACTCGATATGGTTGTTTCGGTAAAGGAAACAAAATCCAATCCGTATTATGTTTTGTTTGAGGAGAATGAAAAAGGGTATCTGAAAAAATGCAAAGAGCACAGCGCATTACGTAGGCAAGATTTGCCCAAGGTATGGGAATACAATGGCGCAGTTTATGTAATGAATGTAAACACACTGCGGCAAATGCCGGTCAACCAATTTGAAAGAGTGGTCAAATATGAAATGGACGAAATGAGTTCTTTGGATTTAGATACCCCTTTGGATTGGAAAATTGCCGAATACATCGCACAGGAAACCAACTATTGGAATGCATAGTGAACAGCCATTAGAGCATTGGATTCAACTTTTTCAGGATCGACCATTTGTATTTGCTGACACGCATTGGTGGCCTTTGATCAAGATTCAGGTTTCCTATCAGTGGTATCTTTTTCAGCAACCAAGTGATTCGCGTAAACCTTATATTCAACTCAGCAATGGGCAATTTCCAACGCCGAAAAAAACAAGAAAATCTTTAATCGCTTCTCTGAAGGAAAGGCTTCAGAAAAAAGCCACAACCTCAGCGGTACTCATTTTAACGGATCATAAGAATCAAACAACAGCTTGGGAAGGACACTTGGTCAATGCCTACACTCAACCTTTTGAACAATATTTTTCAGAACAACAAATTGCTTATGACCTGTTCGACATTTCAAAGCCACAGGATTTTAAACCATTCCATGACTCCAACTTGTATCCTAACTTTCAGGGGGAAGTAATGGCAGACTTTAATGCAGATACTGAGTTTCAATCTTCCCTGCAAACGGCCTGTCGCTCATTAAAAGAACTACTCCATCCGGATTTCGACCTTTATGGATTTTTAGCAACACAAATTGTCAATAATCAGGCCAGGTATTTATACTTCGTGCGTTTGTTTAAATCCTGTTCTTATCAAAAAGTTTTGTTGTATTGTTATTATAATAATTTTATGATGGCGGCAACGAGAGCTGCTCATGATTGCGATATAGAGGTGATTGAGTACCAACACAGTCAAATTACATCCGGGCATTTTGCTTACAGCGCCTGGTCGAATCGTATTGTTGATTCTGCAAAATTTTTTCCAAATATATTTTGGGCATGGCGACAGTCGGATGTCAATTTCATTCAGAAAAGCTATCAATTTATTCCAGGATTTCGTGCTATAGTAGGTGGGCATGTTTTTTTGTCCCGAACGATTCCCATTGTTGAAAAAAAGGAACAATCGATATTGCTGACACTTCAAGGTCAGGGGATTCCTGAATTTTTGGCGCAGCGGATAGCGAATGAAAATGATTGGAAATGGTACTTGAGGGTTCATCCACGTTATCCGCAGGATCAATCACTCATTGAAGAGCTTAAAAAACAAAATCCGGATTTTGTCGAAATCGATGAAGCCAATCAGTCTTCAATTTATACCTTAATGCCCCGTATGAATTTTCATGTCACTGCTTATTCAGGTAGCGCTTTGGAAGCTTCTTATTTTGGAGTTCAAAATTTGATATTTGGTGCGAAAGGTGCTCAAACCTATCAAACCGAAATTCAATCGGGAGAGTATCTCTGGGTCAACTCTTCAGATGACTTGAATCAAGCTTTATCTTCCAAAGGCCAAAAGAGTCAAATTTCTTTTCCCGATCGTGCAATGATTCAAAAAAATATTCGTCAGTATTTTTAATCAAAAGGTTTCGCTTGAAAAAATTACTTTATAAATGGACCAAAAATTCCGGGCTTCGTAAAAAGAGCCTGTCCAAGAATTTGATTGAATCCAAAGTACGCCGACCGGAATTGATTGATGCAAGTGCCATCATACAGTATTCTGAACTGCGGGGTAAAATAAAAGTTGGCGCGAGATCGATGATTCATCAATGTTTGATGGAAGGTGAAATCCAAATTGGAAGTAATACCACCATTAATGGACCCGATACCGGATTTTATTGCTTGAATAATCCAATCAAGGTGGGGAATTTTTGTTCAATAGCTCGTGGTACAACTATTCAGGAGTACAACCATGATTTTAAAAAAACGACCACTTATTTTATCCAACATAAAATATTTAATCAACCTTACGGAACGGATGTTGTTTCGAAAGGGGAGATTCAAATTGGTCATGATGTCTGGATTGCAACCGGTTGTACGATTTTGTCCGGTGTGCAAATTGGCAATGGAGCAGTGATTGCAGCGAACTCTGTGGTTCATAGTGATGTGCCTCCGTTTGCTATCGTTGGAGGTTCTCCTGCAAAATTTATTAAATACCGATTTGAACCTGAAGTCATTGCTTGGTTGGAGCAATTAGCCTGGTGGAATTGGCCCCTCGAAAAAATACGTCGCAATGCGGCCTTGTTTGAAGGTGAATTGACATTGCAAAAAATAAAAAGTATTCAGATCCTTGACTAAGACATTGCCGAATATTTTAGTCCTGGCACATGAGCCATATTTAAACGGAGCATCTCATTCGCTCTTAACCTTACTGAATGGCTTAAAAAGTGAGATGCAATTCCTGGTCATTGTACCTGCACAAGGCGAGATGCTGAACGCACTTCAGGAATCGGGTATTCAGAGTCGGGTTTTGAAATTGCCCCGTTGTGCCATAAAAGCTTCGGGCTGGTTCAGCAGAATGAAAAGTCGTTTTTTGTTTTTAAAAAATAAAACGAATCATCTGCATCGATTAAAACAAGTACTCGGAGATTTTAAACCGGATTTAATTTACACCAACACCTCTGTGCAAGATTTAGGATTCGATTTAAGTTTGATCTTAAACAAACCTCATGTTTGGCATATCAGAGAGTATGGCGACAAGGATTTTGGCTATCAATATTTGCCAAGTAAACAAAGCGTTCGAAAAAAAATGCATGATTCGAATGCCGTCATATTTACGACGCAGGATCTACTCAGGCATTGGAATTTATCATCAAAAAACCAAGAGGTCATTTATAATGGAATTGTTTCACACCATATTCCTTTTCGTAATCCGGCTTCGATGCCAAATCCTGTTCGAATCAGTATTGTTGGATTGATTATGCCAACAAAAGGACAGCTCGGTGCATTGATGATACTCCGACAGTTGCTGGATAAACCATTAAATGTTCATCTCCAGATTTTCGGAAAAATAAATGACAGCGGGTATGAACAAACATTGAGAAATTTTGTGAGTGAACGTCATTTGCAAAATCATGTAGAATGGAAAGGGTATGTGGAGCAGGACGAATTATATGCCCAAACAGATATCCTCTTGAGCTGTGCCCAAAGTGAAGGTTTTGGGCGCACATTGGTAGAGGCAATGGGTAGAGGAATTCCGGTTGTTGCCCGACGACAGGGAGGGCCAGCAGAAATCATACAAGATATGCAGACCGGTTATTTGTATGATGATATTCGCGAAGCAATTGAGAAAATACAACTGTGTATCGTGGAAAATCAATCCCGGATAGAGTGCATTTCATCCGCACGGGAATATGCCAGAACCCATTTCAGTATTGAAAATTATCTTGAAAAAGTCAGCGCTACAATGCTGAGATAAAATGTATGAAAGAAGTCATTAAACCAATAGCCATTCATTTACCGCAGTTTCATCCGGTGCCCGAAAATGATAACTGGTGGGGAAAAGGTTTTACCGAATGGACCAATGTTGTAAAAGCGGTACCACGTTTTGAAGGACATTATCAACCACATCTGCCTGCTGATCTTGGATTTTATGATTTACGATTGGCAGAGGCCCGACTTGCGCAAGAGGCTCTTGCAAAGGAATATGGCGTTTACGGATTTTGTTATTATCACTATTGGTTCAATGGGCATCGATTGTTACACGAACCACTCGATCGGAAGCTTCAGAACCCCAAGGAGGATCTTCCTTTTATGATGTGTTGGGCCAATGAAAATTGGACAAGAGCATGGGATGGGGGTGAAAAACAAATCTTACTCAAACAAAACTATTCAGAATCAGATGATCGCGAACATATTCGGCATCTGATTACTTATTTTAAAGACCCCCGTTACATACGGGTGAATAACAAACCATTTTTTGCATTTTATAAACCGGATCTTTTTCCGGACATGGCAAAAACCATCCAAATATTCCGTGAGGAAGCAGCTAAAGAAGGTATGGAATTATACCTGACCTGGTTCGAACGATGGATCGGCTGGCACGGACATGAAGTCGATGGGATGGGATTTGATGCCGCCATTGAATTTCAACCTTTGTCAAAATCCATGAAGGAATTTTTGGAATTGCGCGGTGCAACTCAACCTGCTTACCGAAAAATTGTAAAAAAATTAAATAGCTATAAACGTCGCCTCTATAAAAAATTAAATCTTCGGGTGGCACCTGTACAACATAAAGATCAGGTTATTTCTTATCCGGAGTTCGTAGATTTTGACCTGCAACGAAAAAATCCAATTGAGGCATGTTATCCCGGTGTTTCGCCGATGTGGGATAATTCTTCCCGAAGAGTAAATCTCAATGCGACAATTCTGAATCAATCAAGCCCCGAAGCATTTAAAAAATGGTATCAGGGTAAAGCAGAAAAATTTAAAGGGATACAAGGCGATGATCGTTTTGTATTTATCAATGCCTGGAATGAATGGGCAGAGGGTAATCATCTGGAGCCTTGTCAAAAATGGGGACGGGCCTATCTCGAAGCGCTGAAATGAAATTGTTTGTTGTTATAGTTACTTACAATGGAGTGAGCTGGATTCGCGACTGTTTGAATTCGGTAAGGGCTTCAAGTGTGCAGGCTGAAGTGGTTATTGTCGACAACGCCTCTATAGATACAACTTGTCAGATTCTGACAGAGGAGTATCCGGATTGTAAGTTGATTCAAAGCAAGCAAAATCTGGGTTTCGGCAAAGCCAATAATGAAGGGATTCAGTATGCATTACAATGCGGCGCTGAGGCGGTTTTTTTATTAAATCAGGATGCCATACTTCATTCGGACACCCTTGGAATTTTATTGGATATTCAGAAAAGAAACCCTGACTTCGGTATTCTAAGTCCAATACATTTGAGAGGGGATGCTGAGGATCTGGATTATGGATTCAAAAACTATTTATTTCGCGACACGCAACAAGCTTTGCTAAAGCATCAATTGTTGCGTCATCCATTGCAGGAGGTATATCCATTTGAATTTGTCAATGCAGCGCTGTGGTTAGTCAGTCGGGAATGCCTGAAAAAGGTAGGTGGTTTTAATCCTTATTTTTTTCATTATGGTGAGGATCGCGACTATGTGAATCGCTTACATTATCATGGACTTAAACTTGGAGTTGTTCCCACGGCTTTTGCCCGTCACAACAGAAAGCAGGAAGATTCTGAGTTTAAGAAGCAGCAATTAATGATGACCCTGACCGAAACGCAATGGCTCAATCCACTTTCTGCACTGAATATTACCGAAAGAATTAAACAAATTAAAAAACAGCTTTTGAGTGATTTGATTTATTTCCGTTGGAATAAGATTTCCTCCACCTGGAAACGATGGAATTATTTTCGGCTGAAGGAACAAGATATGATTTCCATCAAGAATAAAGTGCTCACCAAAAATGAATTTTTGTTTTTAAAGGATGTTTGATCTTGTTTCTGTAATTGTACCGGTTTATAATGCCGAAGAGTACCTGGAAAAGGCAGTAAATTCTATTCTTCAATTTGAAGAAGTTTTAGAGGTACTCTTGATTGAGGATGGTTCGCCGGATCAGTCATTACAAATTGCCCGGGAACTTCTAAGCCGGTATTTGGATAAAGTAAAATTATTACAACATCCGGGCGGTATGAACAAAGGTGCCGGTGCGAGTAGAAATCTTGGATTAAAAGAAGCCCGGGGGAATTATATCGCCTTTTTGGATGCAGATGATTTTTATTTGCCAACGAGATTTGACCGTGAAAGAATCATATTTAAACAGTACCCAGATGCCGAAGGTGTGTATGGAGCGATCGGGGTTCATTTTTATTCAGATAAAGCCCGAGATACATTTTGTAAACAAATGAACATTCCCATTTCGGAGGCTGAAAAATATTTAACAACCATTCAGGAGAACTTACAACCGGAGGAGCTCTTTGATGCACTTTGGGGAGTCGTTCGAAAAAATACCGGTTACTTTTCCCTGGATGCATTTACGATTCAAACATCTGCCATACGCAAACATCAATTAATGTTTGATGAAACCTTGCGCCTGCATCAGGATACGGAGTTTCTTTGTCGTTGTGCCTATTTCTGTAAATTGTATGCCGGTAGTATTCATGATGCGGTGTCCATAAGAGGTGTGCATGAGGAGAATAGAATGATAGCAGTTCGGAATATCCGTAAAACGGCCTATCATCGTTTTCTGTTTTACGAGGTAGTAGAACAATGGGCTCAAAAAAATAAATTGCCAGCCATCTATTTGAATCATTTTAAAATTCAAAAATGGGTGCACGCCCTGGCGAAAGAATCTTTTTTGAAACGTTTGACAACCTTTATGAGGATCAGAAGAATTGAAAAGGATTTTTTTAAACGACGATTGTTTAAACCGGTGCATCAAAAACTATTTGAACAAGCTTTTCTGCGATCAGTGTATATGAAATGGGTCATGTTATTTTTGAAAAAGGATTAAGTCATGAGAGTCTATCAAACGATTCATAAATATCGACCGCATATTCCACTCTTCGAAGCGAGGCATGGAATTACCGATGATTCTTCACTCAGCTTTGCAGAGTTACAGGCGCTCATCATTCAGGATGGCTATGCAGCGGCTTATATTCTGGAGCCTGCCTTACATGGAAAAACCGACGAGGTGTTTTATACCATTTGGGATTACGAGCGACTTCAATTTTTATGGGCCAAAGAACATGGCTTAAAAACCACTGATTTGAACCTCATTAAAAAAGCGCAAATTGATTGGTTTAAACCGGATGTGTTTTATAATATGTCCGCATTTCGCGATGATCAATTTATTCAGCGATATCCTCTGCCTAAAAATGTTTTAAAAGTTAGCTGGTTTGGCGTTGTACAGGCCTGGCCGGAAATGCATGAGGATTATGATATTCGTTTGACTTTACACAAGCCCTACCTGGATATTTGGAAACAAAAAAATTTGACTTCCTATGAAATGCAACCATCTTTTTGTGATTACTGGGATTCTCTCCGAAGGCCTGATCCACAAATAGATTTTATGGCTTATGGCCAATGTGTATCCGGATTTTTTAGTCATCGGAATGCCATTTTCGAAGAGATGCTCAAACATCATGATGAATATGACATGCAGTTTTATTTACAGTATAAAGAGGAATTTGCACCACTCATCAATGTCAAATTTTTAAGAAGGATTACACGGCGGCGGGTATTTCCTTCTCCCAATATTGAAAAGTACGCACGTGCCCCTTTGTATGGTTCAAGTTTGTATGAAAAAGTTGCGAATTCCAAATACACGGTAAATGCATATGGAAATTTTAACACCCATTTTAAAAGTAATATGCGTTTGTTCGAAGCAATAGGATGCGGAAGTATTCTGCTTTCGGAAAATGGACCCTATCCGGATGGTTTTGTAGAAGGTGAAAATTATATTGGTTATGATACCGTGGATCAATTGATTAAAAGATTGCCCGAACTGCAAGCCAATTATCCTCAATTGCGCAAAGAAATGGAACCACATATGGAACGCGTAAGAAAACAATATTCCAAACATAACCAATGGCTGCGATTTTGCGAGGTCGTTCATAAATAGGTAGTATGAAAGAAGTGATGATTCATCCCAAAGCAGATGTACAATCTGTAAATATTGGTCAGGGAACCCGGATTTGGCAGTTTTGTGTCGTACTTGCAGAGGCCCAAATAGGCGAAGATTGTAATATTAATTGTCAGGTTCTTATCGAAAATGATGTACGCATTGGAAACAGAGTTACCCTCAAACCGGGTGTGCAAATATGGGATGGTGTGGAATTGGAAGATGATGTATTTATCGGTCCTAATGCGACGTTTACCAACGACCTTTTTCCGAAATCCGGAAATCGACAATTTCAACTCAAAAGAACACTTGTTAAAAAGGGGGCATCTATTGGAGCCAATGCAACGATTCTCGCCGGAATCACCATTGGCGAACATGCGCTGGTTGGAGCTGGTTCGGTTGTAACAAAAGATATCCCTCCACATGAAATCTGGATTGGCAATCCGGCAAAATTTTTACGTAAGAATGATTAAATTTTTAGACCTTCAACAGGTCAATCTCAAACATGCCCAGGAAATTGAATCACGACTTCTGAATGTGTTTCGGAGTGGTTGGTATTTATTGGGTGAGCAAAATCAAATATTCGAGAACAACCTGAAAGCTTATATCGGGGTTCCTCATGCCATAGGTGTGGCCAATGGATTGGATGCCTTAAGGCTGATTTTAAAAGCCTATATAGAGTTGGGTGTGATGAAGCCCGGAGATGAAGTGATCGTTCCGGCCAATACCTATATCGCATCATTGCTGGCAATTACCGATAATGGATTGATACCTGTTTTGGTAGAGCCCGACGAGAATACTTGTAATATCGATATCCAACAAATTGAAGCAAACATTAGCTCCCGAACCAGAGCAATTATGATCGTGCATTTGTATGGTCGAATTGTTTTTGACGAAATGCTGAAGGAATTATGTCAAAAATATCAACTCAAATTAATTGAAGACAATGCACAGGCCATCGGCGCCCGATATGGAAATATTCGGAGTGGTGCATTGGGCGATGCTGCAGGATTTAGTTTTTACCCGGGAAAAAACTTAGGTGCATTGGGCGATGCCGGTGCGGTTACTTGTCACGATGATGAATTGGCCACCATCATAAGGGCTTTAGCCAATTATGGTTCTTCTAAAAAATATATCAACGATTATGCAGGTTTGAATAGTCGTTTAGATGAACTGCAAGCAGCTGTGCTTGATGTGAAATTAAAATTTATTGACGATGAAAATGCACAACGCCGTCAAATTGCCAAACGTTATCTTTCTGAGATAAAAAATGAGGAAATTCTTTTGCCGCAAATGCCGGTCAACGAAGATGAGCATGTCTGGCATTTATTTGTGATTCGTTGCCATCACCGAAATCAACTTCAACAATTTTTGGCCGATCATCATATTCAAACCCTCATTCATTATCCGGTTCCACCACATCTGCAAAAGGCTTATGATTATCTCAATAAAAAACGCGGCGATTATCCGATTACGGAGCAGATGGCTGAAACTTGTTTGAGTTTGCCCATTTGGCCAGGACTTAGCGATGCAGATGTCGCTATGGTGATACAAGTTATCAATGATTTTCAAGTAACCAATAAATCGACAACCGTTTCCCATAACGGGTAGGAAATTTAGCCTTGCATGCCTATTTTAAATCCTAATCAATTGACTGATCAGGCACTGGTTACCATTGGAGTCGCGTCTTATAATCATGCGCGATATATATGTGAAACGCTCAACAGTATTCTTCATCAGTCGTATCAAAATCTCGAGGTCATCATTCACGATGACGCTTCGAAAGATGAATCGATTGAAGTGATTGAACATTGGTTAAGGCTTCATGGTGACGAGCGTTTCAGGCTTATTAAAAATACTGAAAATGTGGGTGTTTGTAAATCATTAAACCGAATCATTGATAGTAGCCAAGGAGTATATCTCGCATTCATCGCTTCTGATGATCGTTATCTGCCGGATTTTGTCATGAATCGAGTTCGTTACCTCACATCATCTTCTGCAGATGTTGGAATCGTTTATTCCCCAACCTATTTGATGAATGAACAAGGAGAGCGAATTGGTGTTGAAGAACGAAACGTTTGGCCAAGTGGATGGATTTTTGAAGAGATGTGTAAATTGAATAACTCCATTTGTAAACCCTTCACTTCATTGGTGCGTCGTAAAGTATATGAACAGATTGGTCCATACGATGAAACACTCATCTTTGAAGATTTAGATTTTTTTTTCCGTGCAAGCAAACAATGGCAAATAAATTTTGTGACGGATATAGATACCGAATATCGTGTTTTGGGGAATAGTTTGGGAACCACTTTGATGAGCACTTCACGTGGCTTGGATGGGATGTCTATCGTTTTACAGAAACAATTCGGCGTAGGCCATGAAACGGATGTATTGATTGCACGTCGCTTACGAAAAATAGCCATGCGTAAAAAGGATTTGGGCTTTTCAGGTTGGCAAAACGATTTGAAAATTTCCAATCGTTTTCAACGTTCCATGCTGGATCATATTTATTTGTATGCTTATCCAGTCATGGATTTGTTCCGGAAAAAAAAGGAACAATCGTAGTATGAAAATATTATACATCTGTAACGAATATCCTCCCCACCTGCATGGGGGCATCGGGAGTTTTACCCGTGATATCGCGGAGGCTATGTGCCAAAAAGGACATGAGGTAGCCGTTTGGGGGATATATCCTGAATTGGATTATTGTAAAGAGGAGTGTATCAATGGTGTCCGGGTTTATCGTTTGCAAGGTCGTAAAGATTCCGGCCGGCTCAATGCCTTTCTGTACCGGTATGAATTGTATAGTCAGTTAAAAAGATTTTTACGTAAACGCCATTTTGATATTATAGAATGTCAGGAGTGGCGCGGGCTCTTACCGCTGGGCCTCCATCATCCGGGTTTTGTTGTTCGATTACATGGAGCAGCTGTTTTTTTTGATCATTTATTAAATCGTGTTGGTGGGCGTTTGTCACATCTTTTCGAAAAATCAATGATGAAACAATCAAACAACCTCATTGCGGTTTCGGATTTTTGTGGGCGAGAAACACTTAAAATTTGTGGCATTCAAAAATCGTATGAAGTCATTTATAATGCAGTAAACTCCAAAAAATTAGCGTCCTTTTCGCAGCAGTATCAGAAGGTGCCCGGTAAGATTGTATTCGCGAATTCAGTAACGCCAAAAAAGGGGGTATTTGAATTGGTGAAAGCATTTGAAATCATCGTTCAAAAATTCCCTTATGCTCAATTATATATTATTGGCAAATTGGAATACCATCAGCATGGTAAGAATATCATGAACCTACTCTTAGAGACTGTTAATCCAAAATGGCATTCATCCATTCATATCACCGGTTGGCTTGATTCTGCCGATGCGGTTTACCGCCATTTGGCCGAAGCAGAAGTGTGCGTATATCCTTCTCATATGGAAGGTTTTGGGATTGCTCCCGTAGAACCGATGGCGATGGGTAAACCTGTGTTATTTATGCAAAATGGTCCTGGGCCGGAATTGATTGAAGATCGTGTTTCCGGATTACTGATTGATTCAACCCAGCCGGAATCGATTGCGAATGGCATCGAGCAGGTTTTTACTAACCATGATTTGGCACTCAAGTTAGGACAAGAAGCCATAAAACGGGTGCACTTACTCTTTGATAAGGAAACGGTATTTGCCGACCAAAATGAAAAATATTATGCCAATCTGATCAGTTTTACTCTACCGTCCAGTCGATCGTTTGAGGCAAAAAAAATCTTGTTTGTTTGTAATGAGTACCCACCTGCATTGCATGGGGGCATCGGGATTTTCGTGAAAAATGTGGCTGAGGCGATGGTCAAGCAAGGGCACCAAGTCATGGTGTTAGGCACTTATGTGCAAAAGGAAAAAACCGACGAATTGATCGAAGGGGTGCGTATTGTTCGACTCCCGGTTGAGAAAACGGATGCATCCCTTTCATCCTTTCAAATATTAATACGATCGTATCGGTCGAAAAGAAAATTATCTGATGCTATTGCCCGCTTCGAAAAAGAATTTAAACCTGATTGGATTGAATCATTTGATTGGGACGGCCCACTGGCTTATAAACCCAAGTCGCCCCTCATCGTGCGTTTACATGGCAGCCATACTGCACATGCCATTCAACTAAAAGAGAAAAAAAGTAAATGGACGGCCTTCTGGGAGAAAAGGAATTACCGAATGGCCAACAAATTGGTAACCGTATCGGACTATATCCTCAAAAGCAGTATATATGCTTTTGGAAAACCCAAAGTATGTGTCGAAAGAATTTATAACTCGTACAATGATGCCTTGTTTAAGCCTGGCGATCCTGCAATGCGTGATTATCGCTGTATTCTGTATCCGGGTAAATTTCATGAACGCAAAGGGGTTTTTGAATTGTTCCGAATATTAAAACAGGTGTTTGAACAGGATGCAAGCGCTTATTTCATTTTTGTGGGGCATCATTCCAAGGCTAATCAGCAAACGCTTTTAGACTTCATACCAGAAACTCATCATCATCGTATTCAATTCATTCCGGCTGTACCCCAACAAGAATTATTGCCCTTATATCAAAAGGCCGGTATTGTCATCATTCCATCCAGGGTTGAAGCATTTGGATTAACTGCCATCGAAGCCATGGCATGTGGTGCAGCTACTATCATGTCGGATGTTTCGGCTGCCCGTGAAATAATTGATAATGACTTAAATGGAATTTTGATTAATCCATTGAATACCGAAGAAAGCGCTCATCGAATTTTAAACTTATTGAAAGACCCAGACTTATTAAAAAAAATTGGCGATGCTGCTACCCTGAAAGTGGGAAAAAAATTTGCAGGAAGTCAATTGATGGTTGAAAATATGGCTTGTTATTTGGAAACGGCCGGATAAATACCCAGCTTGATTACAATCGAAGATTTTAGATCGTTTTGGAAAAAAACATTGAATGAAGGCTATATTGTTTGCTAACTCTTTGATGCTTATATGATAAGTTTAGGTATTATCATATGTACTTATCAGCGACCTGATAAACTGAGGAGTTTAATCAAAAATATTCTGCTTGCAGATCCACTTCCACAGGAAATTATTGTTGTTGATGCATCTCCGGAAACCTATCAAACAGGGAAAGATGAACATGGGGTTCGGATAATAAAATCCAATCATGCCAATCAGCCCTACCAACGATATGTGGGGTGTTTAGCGGCAAAGTCCGATGTATTGCTCTATTTGGATGATGATATGGAAATTGTTCATCCAAATTTTATAAATGTCGTTTTGAACATTTTTATACAGCGACCACAAATAAGCGGAGTCGCCTTGCATTTTACCAACAAGCAACTCATCAACGCGCTTTCTGACATTCCAACATCTAATCTGTTTCGGAAAAATGGGATGTTTAAAAGATTCAAAAACAAACTCAGCGGATATCCCGATTTGCCGGCTGGCCAATTAGGATGGTGTGGAAACAGGGGCCCACAACCTGCGGGTGGAGGATTTACCCAATGGTTAAGCGGGGGGGCTTTTGTCGCAAAAAGAAATTGTTTGTATCAAAATTTTAATTTTCAATTGTTTGATCTTTTCGAACAAAAAAAGGGAATGGGGGAAGATGCATTGTTGGGTTATACCCTGCATCATCAGTCACCGCTTTATTATCATCCGGAATTGCTCTTTTATCACAATGATGAAAACGAAAGTCATTATTCCCTTGATCATTTTTTATATGCCCGCAGGGTCTTGTTTTCGCGTTTGTTTATGTCGCTCGAAGTACAACGTTTAAATCAATCCTCGGGTATTCCGGCTTTATTCCATTATCATTGGTATAGCCTTTTCCGAATTGGGGGGTATGTCCTGAATTTTTTGAAACATCCGGATGCACGTCGCAAAAACACCTTATTAGGAAGTTTCCGTGGTTGGCTTGATACTTTATCCTTTAAATTTGAGCGTTCAGGAAAAAGAAATCAATACTGGATGAATGAAGCATCCCAAAACATAAATCTGTGAGCAGTCAGTTTTCCATATCAACCCAGATGAATACAAGCCAAAGTAATTCTTTTGCCGGCATTCAATCTTTGTTGAATTTATTCACCTTTTTCGTGGTGTTCCCCGCTTTGGATGTTATGGGGAATTCGGTCACTTTTTATATCTTTTTATATATCATATTTAGTATTGGCACTTTTTGGTCAGCTTCGTTTAAAGCCAAGACTTTATTGTTCTTGTTTTTGGGCGTGGTCCTGCTTTCAACCATTCTGGCGCCCCACGACCGGATACGGGAAAAAACCTTTACCAGTGGTTTTATTATCAGTATTCAATTCACATATTGGATTTTATTGGCCTGTTTTATGGTGGTCTTTCGAAATAAAATCAATCTGTATGAATTGAGTAAATGGGTTTTTTACGGGGTGATTGCTGCCGTAATTGGATATTTTGTGGTCGTACTGAAAGTAGGTGGAGGGGGTGTGTTTATTAATACCAAGATGCCCCGAAACGCCTATGTGTTTACCATGTTGTGTTCCATGCCCTTGTCGTTTTATTACCTCATGCAGCGTTATTCGAAGTATGCGGTGTATTTTATTTTACTGTGTTTCATGGTTGCACTTCTGCTTACCAATGGACGTTCAGGGGCCATCATCATCATGCTCGAATCCATTTTCGTTTTTATCCTGTTTAACCCCGGCTTATTAAAATTTTTGAAAGTATTACTGGCGCCAATCATCCTCCTTGTATTATTTGTTCAGTCCGATGCCGTTCAGCCTTATATGGAAAGTTTTGCCGAACAGGTAGAACCCTTGAGTCCTCGATTGGCCAGTTTGATTTTGGGAGAAGAAGAAGGTGATCTTTCGCAGGATAAGTCCTGGTTGCACCGGAAATTGATGATCGACAAAAGCCTTGAAATCTTTGAGGAATTTCCTTTATTGGGAATTGGCGCCACCAATTTTTCTAAATTTGATTCTGAATTGGGAACTTTTGATGAAGATCAATATTCCCGCTTGGGTAACCACGACAGAGATTGGTATAATAATCGTTCAGCCCATAATACCTATGTGCAGATTTTAAGTGAATTTGGGGCTATCGGGTTGGCAATTTTTCTCATTCTTTTACTGATTCCTCTCACGCATTTGATTAAACTGTTGTTTAATAATGAGTTTAAAATTCATCACCTTCCGTTAATCAGTTTAATGGGGATGTCAATCCACTTCTATGCCATCTCCACAATTACCGGTGCAGTTCCCTGGATGATTCTCGGGCTTGCCATCGCCTGTACCTACCGTAAATGAAATTAGCCTTTTATTACCACTATGCCGTACTTCGGCGAGATGGTGCACTCTTATTGCCCGGATTTTTAGGGGTATTTGTCGATTCCCTTGCGGCGGGTGTAGAAAGTCTGTTTTTGGTGATGCATACCATCGAGGAGGATCAACAAGGGATTTACGACTATACTTTAAAATCAAAGAATATTCATTGTATAGAAATAGGTCCACGAACACCGGCCTGGCATCGTCATTTTTTTCATCGAAAAATTTTATCGGCGGCTCAAACGACCATCAATGCCTGTGACGTTTTACTGGTTCGATCTCCCAGTCCCTTGGCACCTTTTCTGGCTAAAATATGCAAATCTTGTTTGCCCGTATTTTTAGTGGTAGGAGATTATGCGCAAACAGCCCGCGAAAAAAAAATCAAGGGTCTGCGTGATCAATTGATTCTTCAGTACAATCTGCACTTCGATCGTATCTTCCGGAAATCCATGCGTTCAACAGATATCGTGGTAAATTCGCCGGCACTCTACCGGACCTATGAATCTTTTGCAAAAAGTATTTTTCAAGTTCGTACCACCACATTGTCGGCAAAGGATATTTTTATTCGACCCGATGTATTCACAGGAAAAGAAATTCATTTGTTGTATACAGGTCGTTTTGATCGAAACAAAGGATTGTTCGAATGTTTGGAAGCCTTTCGTGATTTATTTCAAAAACATCCTCAAATGCGTTTGAATTTTGTTGGATGGGATGCCAGTAAAGATCAATCAGTGCTGAATCAACTCAAAGCGAAAGCCGTAGAGTATGGGGTTCAGCATCAGGTAATCTTTCATGGAAAAAAAGCCGTGGGTGCGGAACTCAATGCCGTTTATCAACAATCAGATATTTATTTATTAGCTTCCTATCATGAAGGTTTTCCAAGAACCATTTGGGAAGCTATGGCCAATGGCTTGCCGGTAATTGCAACCAAGGTGGGCGCCATTCCCGATTATTTACGCCATGAGGAAGATGCGATGCTCATCAATCCTCGCAATGTTTCACAAATTGTAGATGCTGTCGAAACTCTTTTAAGTAATGAACTACTTAGAAAAAAATTAATCCAAAATGGCTATGAATTGGCGAAACAAAATACTTTAGAGATACAGAGTAAAATTTTATTGGATCGTTTGCTTGCATTAAAAAACAAACAAATCTCCAATGAGGGAACAACAATTCAATGATGAAAAATTTACTCAGACTCCTGCGATACGATTGGCCACTTCATTTTGTGTTGACACTTACGAATTGGTTTCCGGACAATATCAGTTTGCTCCGTTTTAGAGGAATATTGGCAGCGCCTTTCTTAAAAAAAGCAGGTCGGAATATTAAAATTGGCCGGGACGTTACTTTTTACAATGCTTCTAATGTGAGCATTGGAAATGATGTGTATATCGCAAAGGGGTGTTGGTTTTCGGCCGGAGAAGAAATCATCATTGGTAATAAAATATTGTTTGGTCCTTATGTGGTGGTGGTTACCGGAAATCATTCCATCAAAAATGGATCTTATTATGAAGGCCCACCAGTAGGACGAAAAAAAGTGTTGATTGGAGATGGCTCCTGGATAGGGGCACATGCAACTGTATTAGCTGGTGTTGAAATGGGTGCCACTACCTTGCTGGCAGCGAATTCTGTTTTGGCTCAATCTACCGAACCCTTTGCGATCATGGGCGGAGTACCTGCGAAGTTGATAAAGTATGCAGACCATACCTAGATTACTGATTGTCGGTCCCATTTTTGACACACCATCCGGACCTTCCGGGCAGGGTGGAAAATTGTATCAGCAATTGATGGCAGAGGGTTATGTTTGTTTGAAAAAATCGGCTTACCGAAATTTACCCCTCCGACTATTGGATACCTTATGGGGTGTTTGTCGATTTTGGACCTATGATGTCATTTTGTTGCAAAGCTTTAGTTTGAAATCCTTTTATTTGCAGGATGCCGTTTCTCTTTTAGCGAGCATTTTAGGCAAGCCCGTCATTTTTACATTACGTGGAGGCGCTTTCTGCGAGTTTTATGAACAACATGCCCAGTGGTGTAAACGGGTGCTTAGTCGGGCCCATCTAATCAATACCCCTTCGTATTTTATTCAGGCATGTATACAATCAAAAGGTCTAAAAGTAGAGTATGTTCCTAATTTCATTGACTTAAAACGTTTTCCTTTTGATCGCAGCGCCGTTAAAAAAAATACGTTGTTGTGGGTCAGGGCATTTAATGATATCTACCATCCCGAGTTGGCCATTGAAGCAGTCGGGATTTTAAAAGATGAATTTCCGGATATCCGACTAACGATGTTAGGTCCGGATCAATCCACCTTGCTTGCATGCCAGACGCTGATTCGCGAAAAAGGGCTGGAAACTCAAATTGATATCATTGGTCCGGTTCCCAATCATGAACTCTTTCATTATTATCAAACGCATGCCGTTTATCTGAATACTACCCGTTACGAAAGTTTTGGTGTCGCATTGGTTGAGGCTGCTTCTTGCGGCATCCCTTGTGTGAGTGTTTCAGTGGGAGAAATTCCATTCATTTGGAAGGATGAAGAACAGATGCTTTTTGCAAAAAGAGATGCTGCCGATTTTGCGTCAAAAATAAAACGACTGCTTTCAGATCCCTCATTGAATCTCGAAATGGGGCAGCGGGCTAATCAAAGAGCACAGTCATTTTCCTGGAATGAAATCAAATCATATTGGTTCGATCGGTTGTCGGCTTACAAACGTAATGAAGGACTCAAAAGCTAACTGAATGTGATGGAGGGCCAGGTTGTTCAAATCTTTAGCTGGCCAAATTTTATTGAGATACCACCCAAAAGGAATTAAGCATTTTTATGAATTGGATGAATCTATCTTTTAAGTTGCAGGGCTTTCATATACCGGAAGCAGAAAAACGTTTAAAGGAGATACAACAAAGATGTAAACAAGATTTAGAGGCTTATCAGTTGGAAAAGAAAAACCTGATTTTACAACATCATATAATAAACAATCCTGCCTATGCAGCTTTTGTTGGGCACAATACTCAGTGGAATGATTTGCCGATTCTTACCAAATCCAGCATTCAGGCACCCATCGAAGAGCGTTTGACACAGGGATTTAAAACCTCGGATGTGCATCTTCATAATACTTCCGGTAGCAGTGGCACGCCCTTTTATTTTGCAAAAGATAAACCTTGCCATGCGCTGAGCTGGGCATTGATTCGTAATCGTTTTGCCTGGCATGATATTGAAATTGGTCGCGATTTGCAGGCCAGATTTTATGGAATCCCGCTGAGCAGCATAAAATATTACAAGGAAAAATTAAAAGATCAAATTGCCTGCAGGGTTCGTTTTCCGGTGTTTGATTTGTCGGATCGGGTATTGGAACAATATGTTGAGCAATTTAACCGACAAGCTTTTGTTTACATCAATGGCTATACCAGTTCATTGGTTTTATTGGCGCGTTACTGCATTAAAAATCGTTTCACCCTAAAGTCCATTTGCCCGACACTCAAAGTGGCCTTCACAACTTCCGAAGTTTGTGACAGTATCGACCGCGAAGTATTGGAAAAAGGATTGGGAACAAGGGTGGTCAATGAATATGGTGCAGCTGAATTGGATTTATTGGGTTTCGAAGATGCGCAAGGCGATTTTTTGCTTACACATGAAACACAATACATCGAAATTTTGAATGATGAGGGACAGGCTGTAAAACCCGGTGAAGAGGGGCGTGTGATTGTTACGGCGCTTTACAACAATGCCATGCCTTTTATTCGTTATGAACTCGGCGACCGGGTTTTGCTTAAATCATCCAAAAAGGGCCCTTATCAAGTGATTGAACGAATCGTAGGGCGCACCAATGATATTGCTATTTTGCCAAGTGGAAAAAAATCACCGGGTTTAACTTTTTACTATATCTCCAAAAGTTTACTTGAAGGCGGCGGGTTTATGAAAGAATTTATTATTCGGCAAAAAACGCTCCGACATTTTCATTTTGAATATGTAGCCGAACGTGAAATCAGTGATCTGGAAAAAATAAAAATTAAGGAAGCCATGGATCAATATCTCGAACCTGGTTTAGAGGCGACTTACGAAAAAAAGACCCATATTGAACGAACAAAAGCCGGAAAGCTCAAGCAGTTTTTTTCGGAGTTGTAAGAAAGAAATTATGAAGATTACACTAATTGCCGGGGCTCGTCCGAACTTTATGAAAATCGCACCAATCATTGAAGCGATCAAACAAAGTCAGGAAAAGGGCTTGGCGCTTGAATACAGATTGGTACACACCGGTCAGCACTACGATGAAAAAATGAGTGATACTTTTTTCAAAGAATTGAATATTCCTTTCCCCGATGTGAATCTGGAATGTGGAGGAGGTACTCAGGCTGAGCAGACAGCTTCCATCATGCTAAAGTTTGAACAAGAGCTTTTGGCAAATCCTGCCGATGTGGTATTGGTTGTGGGAGATGTTACGTCCACCATGGCTTGTTCTATAGTTGCAAAAAAATTAAATATCCGTGTGGCCCATGTAGAAGGAGGTATTCGTTCGAATGATCGCAGTATGCCCGAAGAAATCAATCGTCTTTTGACCGATAGTATTTCTGATTACTTTTTTACCACCACACCCGAAGCCGGCGAAAATTTACAGCGAGAAGGTATCCATCCATCTAAAATTTATTTCGTTGGCAATACCATGATTGATACCTTGTTAAAACATCAGGCTTCATTCAGGAAACCGGGCTTTTTTGATAGCTGGCAACTTCAGGACAAAAAATATTTTGTCATCACCATTCATCGCCCGGCCAATGTAGATGATCCCAATCAGCTCAAATATTTATTGCAGGAAATTGTGAACAATAGTCATGGAATGCCAGTCGTATTTCCGGTGCATCCCCGCACGCGAAAAAATATGGAACAGTTTGGTATTTCATTTCCGGAACTGCTGTTGACCGACCCAATGGGTTATCTTGAATTTAATTATTTGGTTCAACATGCCAAAGCCGTGATCACAGATTCAGGAGGAATTACTGAAGAAACTACAGTCATGGGCATCCCTTGTATGACCCTGCGAAATTCAACCGAACGACCTGAAACCTGTGTGATAGGAACAAATGAACTTCTGGGCACAGATCCGAAAGCGATTGCTCCTGCGATGAAAAAACTGATGGATGGCGTATGGAAAAAAGGCGAAATTCCGGATTTGTGGGATGGGAAAACAGCTCAAAGAATCATTGCCATTTTATCTGAAATGAGCGCTGCATAAAGCCAAGTCATGAAGATCGTTTATTTTTATCAATATTTTTCTACGCCCAATGGTTCATGGGGAACCAGGGTATATGAATTTGCTTCGCAATGGGTGAAAGAAGGGCATGAGGTTACGGTGGTGACTAGTGTATATTCAAAGTCAGACTTAAAAGCCGTTCGATTTTTAGAAACCCAATGGTTCGATGGGATTCAGGTAAAAATTATCAATGTACAAATCGATAATAAACAACCTGTTCTTAAACGAATCCGATCTTTTTTGCAATATGCTTTGATGTCGTGCTATTATGCCATCCGACTTCCTGCGGATATTGTGATTGCCAGCAGCGGACCGATTACAGTGGGTTTGCCGGGTTTAGCTGCTAGGTATTTGCGCGGCCGGAAATTGGTTTTCGAAGCCCGTGATCTTTGGCCGGAAGGTGCCATTGAATTGGGTATCATCCGTAATAAAAGAATACAAAGGCTGGCCTATTGGTTTGAAAAAAAATGTTACAATGCCTCATCCCTCATAGTGGCCTTATCCTCAGGTATGCGCAATCATATTGTGCAAAAACATCATCATCCTTTTGTAATTGATGTAACCAATGCAGCCAATATTGAAATGTTTTCAACGCCTGCATCTTTTCCGGTCGACAAAGGGTTGGTGCCTGACAAATATGCGATCTACACCGGAAATATAGGCAAGGTCAATAATTCATCCTGGTTGCTCGAAGCTGCTGCCATCCTGAAACAAAAAGGACGGTCGGATATAAAAATATTATTGATTGGAGAAGGACAGCAGCGTGAGCAACTCGAACAATCTGCTGCCGAAAGAGGGATTGATAATTTTATCCGCTGGGGGCTTATTCCAAAACATGAATTAGTTGCCTTTATACAAAATGCATTGGTGTCTCTGGTGCCACTTCATGGGACCCCGGTTTTAGATACTTCTTCACCCAATAAATTTTTTGAATCTCTTGCAGCGGGGGTGCCGGTTATTCAAAATACCAATGGCTGGATGAAAACATTTTTAGAAGAAACACAAACCGGTTTAACACTTTCGCCAAATGATCCGGAAGCTCTGGCCAATGCATTGATTGATTGGGACGCCCATCCGGAAAATGTTCGTGCGATGGGGCAAAGGGCATTGATCGTTGCACGTCAGGAATTTGATAAAACCGTACTCGCCGATAAAATGTTAAAAGCACTGATTCAGGTACATCAATCCAAATGAATATACTGATTACAGGAGTGAATGGTTTTTTGGGTAACATACTCAAAAATAATTTTGTTGAAGCCGGACATCAGGTAAGCGGTTTGGCACGAAGTCATGCAGATATCAATGTTGATTTGAGCCAACATGTTCCGGATTTAAATCAGAAATATGATTTAGTGATTCATGCCGCCGGAAAAGCCCATATGGTTCCTTCCAATGAAGATGAGGCGAAAGCTTTTGATCAGGTGAATGTGCAGGGAACTGAAAATTTTTTACAAGGAATTGAAAACTCAGGTCATCTTCCCGGTCAATTGGTTTTTATTTCCTCCGTTTCAGTGTATGGTTTGGATGAAGGCCATATGATCAGCGAAGCGCATTCATTGAATGGCCAAACCCCTTATGCCCGGAGTAAAATTGTCGCTGAAAAAAAATGTCAGGAATGGACTGCAAAAATGAATGTTCCTTTATTGATTTTGCGACTTCCGCTGATTGTTGGGCGGAATGCACCGGGTAACTTGGGTGCCATGGTAAATGCCATCCGGAAGGGGTTTTATTTTAATGTGGGGAATCGGCTGACTAAAAAATCCCTTGTATCAGCGGAAGATATGGCCAAATGGTTGATGTCCTTGCCAAAATGTTCAGGGATTTATCATCTGAGCGATCAATATGATCCGACCATGGCTGAGATAGAAACCTGGATTGCTCAATCGCTGCATAAAAAGAATCCTCGCAGCTTGCCCAACTGGTTGATGAATATTTTATCCAAAATAGGCGATTGGCTGGGACCAAAATTTCCACTCAACAGCAATAAAGTGAAAAAACTTTCATTGACCCTCACTTTTTCATCCGAAAAGGCTAGCCGTGAATTAGGCTGGAAGCCCGAAATTATAATACATAAAAAAGAATTGATATGAATGCCATGGAGTATGTTTTTTTTGTAGGATTGGTTTGCATTCTCTTTCTGATAGAATGGGGCTATTTTCATTTAGCCGATCGTTTCAGAATCAAGGATAAACCGAACCGCAGATCATCGCATAAAAAATCCACCATTCGTGGCGGTGGAATAATTTTTTCTATTGCCTGGATCCTGTTTTTTATGTTCAGCCAGAAGACGTTTATTTTCATGACGATCGGTTTATTGATTATTTCCATTGTCAGTTTTGCCGATGATATAAAAAGTGTCGATAATAAAATTCGTTTGGTCTTTCACACTGTTGGTTTTGCTATGTGTTTTTTCGAAATGGAATTACTCACCATTTTGCCTCTGTGGTTACAAATCACTTTGTTTATTGTTTGTATTGGCGCAATTAATGCCATCAATTTTATGGATGGTATTAATGGTATAACCGGCTTAAATGCCTTGAGTGTGATTCTTCCTTTGATGATTTTTGATACATCCACAGGGTTCAGGGAGCCAATGATTTATCTGCTTGCTGCTTTGATCGTTTTCTTATTTTTTAACTTTCGTAAAAATGCCAGATGTTTTGCGGGAGATGTGGGCAGCGTATCGATGGGATATATACTTATCTTTCTCATTCTTGGTTTGAGTTTTCAAGTTTGGTTGCCCCGCACTGGTATCAGTGAGTTCGGTTCTTCTTCATTGGAATCCTTTGAACCAAAATACATACTCATGTTGGCTGTATTTGGGGTCGATAGTGTTTGGACGATTTTGCACCGCTTGTTTTTAGGAGAAAATATTTTTCAGGCCCATCGCCGTCATTTATTTCAAATGTTATCTAACGAAATGAAATGGCCTCATTTGGTGGTCTCTGCTATTTATGGATCGCTTCAGTTTATCATCAATATGTGGATTCTGAAAAATCGCCATATTCCCGTGTGGCAATTGTTGGCGTGTTTGATTATTTTATCGGTTGTTTATATTGTGGCCAAACGTTGGATCATCGTCTTAACCCGAAAACAAAAGGCCCGAAAATGATTCAACAATCTGTGCATTTAGTTGGAGGCGGAGGATTGGCCAAGGATATCATCGCGTGTTTTGGCAAACAGATTCATTTTGCCGGAATTTGGGATGATGCCCTTCAAGCTGGAAATGATTTTCAGGGGATACCTATTTTGGGAACTTTGAATGAGTTGATCCATTCAAATCAGGCCGAATGTATCATAGCCGTTGGGCAGCCCCTGATTCGTAAAAAAATATTTGAAAACCTGAACGGCAAGGTAGGTTGGTCCACTTTAATTCATCCCGATGCCCGGGTTTATGATTCAATATCTGTTGTCATCGGACAAGGTTCTATTCTTTTTCCGCAGGCCTATTTAACGGTAGGATGCAAAATCGGCATGAATTGTGTGTTACATCTTCAAAGTGGCCTGCACCATGATGCACAAATTGGCTCTCATAGCATTTTGATGCCCGGTGCAAAAATCACCTGTGCTGCTGATTTGCCTGAATGTAGCAAACTTCTGGCCAATGAGGTCGTAACTAGCACATAGCTATTAACCGAATGATGATGCGGAATAGTAAAAATATCAGTCAGGCTTTAGTACCTTCGTTAACAGTGGGACAATTGGAAATATTGAAGTCATTAACCCCACGAAGGTTATTAGGGGGAAAGTTCGTTTCGAAATGGATCGTCCTCCTGATTGATTTATGCCTCATTGCTACCTCTCTTTTAATTGCCTATACCCTACAAACTAAACTGGCGGTTTATGCCCTAAGTTTTATTGATTATTACAAGGCCTTGATTGGGGTGCTGATTTTTTCTCTCATCGGTCATCTCATTTTTCGCCCCCACGAGGGCATTATCCGGCATACCGGGATTTACGACATCAAGGTTCTGTTTTTTGCCCGAAGTTTATCCCTGATGCTGAATCTTACCTTCATTGGATTTGTAGCGCCTCGCTTACATTGGGATGCCTATGCCGTTCCCTTCAATGTGGCTGCCATTCATTACTTCCTAAGCCTTTATTTGTTGATTCAATTCCGTTTAGGAATACGGTTTATTTTTAATCAGGGCAAACGGGCCAGACGAAAACCTAAAATCATCATTTACGGTTCTGGTGAGTCAGGCCGTTTAACATATGATGCGGTTTCTCCTTTTTATGATGTCACGGCTTTTTTAGATGATAACTCTAGTTTGAAAGGTAAAATTCTCAAAGGCATCAAGATTTTAAATTTCGATACGGATATGGATACCTTGGTCGAAAAGTATGATATCAGCCAACTCATTATTTCCATTCAAAATATTTCCAGTTATAAGAAGCGTGAAATCATCGATAAATGTTTGAAGTATAAGGTAGAGGTAAAAGTGGTGCCTCCGATTGACCATTGGTTAAATGGACAACTAACGACTGCCCAAATTAAAAACGTAAAGATTGAAGAACTACTTGGTCGGAATGTGATCACCCTGAACAAAGATATCATTGCATCAGAAGTCAACGGAAAACACATCCTGGTAACCGGAGCGGCTGGTAGCATTGGTTCTGAATTGGTACGTCAGATATTGAAATTTAGTCCGGCCCACTTAATTTTACTGGATCAGGCGGAAACACCATTGCACAATCTGGAATTGGAAATTCGTAAACAGGTAAATGATAAAAATATTCAATGTACCGCCTTGCTCGCAGATATTCGCGATCAGGTGTTGCTTAGAAAGGTTTTTACCGATTATCCCATCGAAATTATTTTTCACGCTGCTGCGTATAAGCATGTGCCGGCAATAGAATTAAATCCTTTGCAGGCCCTTCAGGTGAATATTCTGGGAACCCGAAATGTTGCGGATTTGGCCGATGAATTCGGGGTACAAAAAATGGTCTTTATTTCTACGGATAAAGCGGTCAACCCAACCAATGTGATGGGTGCTACCAAACGAGTAGCAGAAATGTATGTGCAGAGTAAGAATAAAATCTCACAAACGGCGTACATCACCACCCGTTTTGGAAATGTACTGGGCTCCAATGGATCGGTAATTCCGCTGTTTAAAAGGCAAATTGAGCAAGGAGGACCCATTACGGTCACTCATCCCGACGTAACCCGATATTTTATGACCATTCCCGAAGCCTGTCAATTGGTTCTGGATGCCGGAGTCATGGGTAAGGGGGGCGAAATTTTTGTGTTCGATATGGGTGATTCAGTCAAGATTGTTGATTTGGCTGAAAAAATGATCCAATTGTCCGGCTTAACCCCCGGTAAGGATATTAAAATTGAATTCACCGGATTACGACCAGGTGAAAAACTTTATGAGGAATTGCTCAACGATCAGGAATCCATTTTACCGACCCACCATGATAAAATCATGATCGCCCGCGTGATTGAGTATGAATACACAAAAATTAGTCAGTCTATTATTGAGATGGAACAAAAAGCTCGCTTGTCGCCGGATAATCACGAAATGGTATTGATGCTCAAATCCCTCGTTCCCGAATATATCAGTCAGAACTCACCCTACGATCATTTAGTGGCAGATTTGAAAATGGCTCCTGCCCTTGCCCGATAAACAAAGGCTGCAAAGGAAGGGTTAAATAGGCCTGCAAGTGCTCGTTAACATAGGTTGTACAAACAAATTGCAGTAACTTGCCCCACCTTTCCGAAATCAGGTATTTTGGCCTAAAAGTGATGCCTGCACAGCAAGAAAGTTACAGATTACCAAGACCATATTTTATATATGAAAAAGTATTTATTTCCCTCTTTTGCAATCACTTTAAGCGTGTTCCTTTATTCGATGTTCAGTTCCTGCATACCGCGTAAAGATTATGTGTATTTCCAAAAGGCTTCCATGCCTGATTCGATGCGTAAAATTGATTCGATTTTTTATCAACCACCCGTATTGCGAACCGATGATCAGATTTCGATTTTCGTTTCTGCCCTGAATCCGGAAGCCGTTAAGCCTTTTAACTTAAATCAAACAACCAATCAATCAGCTTCCAATTACCTCATTGATGCCGAGGGGATGATTGAATTTCCGGTTTTAGGACGAGTTGAGGTGGCCGGTTTAACAACGGTTGAAGCCACGGAATTGTTGAAAAAAAGGTTGCTACAATATATCAACAACCCGATTGTGAACGTGCGGCTCACGAATTTCAAATTTACCATTCTGGGTGAAGTACGTGCTCCGGGCGTTTATACGGTGAATCAGGAACGACTCACATTACCAGAAGCTATTGGTATGGCGCGTGATCTCGATATCATGGGTATTTATAAAAAAGTTCGGGTGATTCGTGAAGAAAATGGTATTCGAACAGAAACCCATGTCAATTTTACTTCCGACAGTATTTTTCATTCACCGGTATATTATGTCCGACAAAACGATTTGATTTATATTGAACCCCATAACCGAAAAATTAACCGAACCACGGATAATTTGCGTTACTGGACAGTGACCATGTCGACTACTTCGTTTCTGATCAATATGTACTTTATCCTAACCCGCAATAACTAATTTCATGCAGTCTGAAAAACAGGAATTTCAAGTCAACGAGAATAACCAGGACAGTACCGTTTCGTCGTTTAATATCAAATTTGTCATTGGTATTTTACTGCAACATTGGATTTGGTTTTTACTGAGTCTGGTTATCTGCTTCCTCATCGCTTTTGTATATCTGCGCTACCAAAATCCCATTTTTGAAATGGAGGCGACTGTGCTTGTACATGACGATAAACAGGGAGGGACTGAACTATCGGCTTTACAACAGTTGGGTTTGGTCAAAGGGTCCGTTTCTACTTTATCCAATGAACTGGAAATCTATAAGTCGAGATTCTTAATGACCCGTGTTGTTCGTGAATTGGATTTGCAGGTTTCGTATTTTACTAAAGGCAATGTGATTGATCGAGAGGTCTATAAATCCCGCCCGTTTAAAGTGATTTTTTTAACCAAGCCTGAATTGTTCCGACGGATGTCCGGATCTATGTCGATCACCATCAAATCACCCAATTCATTTGAGATCAAAGACAAAATTTTTGAAGGCGAAAAACTTTTTGGAGATACAGTCAAAACGAGTTTAGGATGGATCACCCTCAAACCTGAATTAAAACAAATTAAGCCCTGGCTGAATCGTGAAATTAAGGTGAAAATATCACCGGAGAAATCAGCCGTGAATCGATACCTCAGTTCCCTGTCTTTAAAACCCATCAATAAATCTTCGAACGTCGTATTGATGACCTTGCGTGATCGGGATATTGCCAAAGGCCAGGATGTGCTCAATAATCTCATTAAACAACGAAATGAAGATGCGATTGAAGACAAGAACCTGATATCCAGAAATACATCCGATTTTATCAATGAGAGGTTGGCTTATATCACCTCTGAATTGGCAGATGTAGAAGGTCAGGAACAAGGCTTTAAACAAAGTCATAATATTGTTGACCTTGAAGCGCAGGCGCGGATGAGTATGGAAACAGACAGACAGGTTGACCAAAAACTGTCCGAAATGAATACCCAGTTCAAATTGGCAGAATATGTTTACAATTATGTACTCTCTCACAATAACAATACCGATCTGATTCCAGCCAATTTGGGCTTACAAGATGCGGCTAGTTCCGGTTATATTTCTACCATCAATCAATTGATCCTGGAAAGAAATAAATTGATGAAATCATCTACCGTGGAGAATCCAATCATTGAAGGCATTGATGATCAGATTGGTTCACTGCGTCAGAATCTCATAGAAAGTATTACCAATTTTAAGAGCACTATGAATATTCGCAAAAGCGATTTGTCTAGTTACGGATCCGGCTTTGCGACTAAAATGGCCTCTGTGCCCAGTGAAACACGTCAATCGCGTTCCATTGAACGACAAAAACAAATCAAAGAACAATTGTATTTGTACCTGTTACAGAAAAGAGAGGAAACAAATATCTCATTGGCGGCAACGGTAGCCAGCGTAAAGGTGATTGATGAAGCGTATAGTAACGGGATCGTGGTATCGCCGGATAAAAAAAATATTTACACCGCTGCTTTTGTGTTGGGATTGTTTTTTCCTTCGATATTGATTTATCTGAAACAGTTGCTCGATACCAAAGTACATGGCAAACGTGATTTGGAAAAACTCAATATTCCATTCATTGGTGATATTCCGAAAACAGATGATGAGCAGAAATTAGTGGTCACCAAGGGCAAGAATAGCAATGTTGCCGAGTCGTTCCGTTTGTTGCGAACCAACCTCGAATTTTTACTTTCCAAACATGTTAAGGATGCCAAGGTGATATTTGTAACATCCACTTTGGCCAAGGAGGGTAAATCCTTTGTGGCCTTGAATCTGGCCTCCACCATTAGTTTGACTGGTAAAAATGTATTACTGGTGGGTATGGACTTACGCGCTCCTAAAATTTTGGAATACATTGGTTTGGAAGAACGGAAAGGGATAACCAATTATGTATCCGAGCCGGATTTAAACCTGAGTGATGTGATTCTGAAAAAACCATTAAAAGAAAATATGGATTTCCTCCCATCGGGTGATATCCCGCCAAATCCGGCCGAATTGCTGATGCATCCGCGGGTAGAGCAAATGTTCGCAGAAATTAGTCAGTTGTACGATTACATTATTGTGGATACCGCTCCCGTGGGTCTGGTTACAGATACTTTGTTGATTAGTCAATATGCGGATTCGTTTATTTATGTGGTTCGAACCCATTTGCTCGACAAACGATTGTTGCATATACCACACGCGATGTATCTGGACAAACGTTTACCAAATATGGCCGTATTACTCAATGGCTCTGAAAGTAAAAAAGGCTATGGTTACGGATATGGCTACGGCTATGGATATGGCTACGGATATGGTTACGGCTACGGCTATGGAAAAGGTGCTTACGGATATGGTTATGGTTATGGCTACGGAAACGAAGAGGACCCTAAAACCAAGGTCGAAAAATTCAAAGCCTGGTTAAAAGAACTACGGAAAAAATAATTTGAATGGGGTATACATTCTTTGAATCTAGCAGATGCTGCGGCAACGATAGGAACGAAAAGCCCGGATCCGCCGCGGCGGAGAGGACTTGCAGTGGATAGCGTGCCCGGCCGCCCAAATTAATTTATATTACAAGATTAAACTGAAACGCTCCTGAAAAGGGGCGTTTTTGTTTAGGATAAAAAAGGGTGTAATTGCACTAAACAGACCGTCGGAAAAAATGTAAAAAATTTGTTAGCATCGAAATTCAATCCTATATTGGTGCATTAAAAACCGGGCGAAATGGCAAAGTGTCCGGCATACAAAATAAAAAAAAGCGAAATGAAAATTTTAGAGATTAAGGTCATGAAGGGGCCGAATTACTGGAGTGTGCGTCGGCATAAATTGGTGGTGATGTTATTGGATTTGGAAGATTTGGAACAAAAGCCTACCGATAAAATTCCAGGATTTTTGGAGCGCATCAAAGATATGTTTCCGACCATGTATAGTCATCGTTGCAGCGAAGGTGTAGAGGGCGGATTTTTTACCCGGGTTGAAGAAGGCACCTGGATGGGGCATGTGATTGAACATATTGCGCTCGAATTACAAACTTTGGCCGGCATGGAAACTGGATTTGGACGCACACGAAGTACCAGTAAAGAAGGTGTTTACCATGTGGTGTTTTCATACATCGAAGAAGAGGTGGGAAAAGCAACGGCTACTGCATCCGTTGAAATTGCCCGTCGTTTGGTAGAAGGAGAAGATTTTGACATCAATGGATTTATTCAGGAGTTGCGCGAAATCAGAGAAAAAGTACGCTTAGGGCCTAGTACAGGTTCTATCGTTACCGAAGCGATTCATCGCGGAATACCCTGGATTCGATTAAATAAAAATTCACTGGTGCAGTTGGGATATGGAATGAATCAGCGCCGTATTCAGGCTACCGTGGCAAGTACAACTAGTAATATTGCCGTTGAAATTGCCTGCAACAAGGAGGATACTAAAAATCTTCTGGAAGCCGCCGAAGTGCCTGTTCCAAGAGGACGAATCATTTATACTGAAGAAGAACTGGAAGCAGCCATTAAACGAATTGGTTACCCGGTGGTACTGAAACCCATTAACGGAAATCACGGACGAGGAGCCACCACCAATATCAAAGATTGGGGTAGTGCTCAACTCGCTTTTGAAATTGCCAAAAAACATTCGAGAGCCATTATCTGTGAGAAATTTATAACTGGATACGATTTTCGTTTATTGGTAATTAACTATAAATTTATTTGTGCCGCCCGACGAACTCCGGCTTGTGTAACGGGAGACGGAAAAAGCACTTTACAACAATTAATTGATGCTGTGAATGCGGATCCAAGAAGGGGGTACGGGCATGAAAAAGTACTGACTCAAATCAAGGTAGATGCGGTTACTGAAAAAATATTGGCAGATAAAGAATTGACTTTGGAAAGCATCATCCCGAAAGGAGAAGAATTGATGTTAAAACCAACTGCGAATTTAAGTACCGGAGGAACATCCACCGATGTAACTGATTTTGTACATCCCAATAATATATTTCTCGCAGAAAGAATCGCAAGGATTATCGGACTGGATATTTGCGGTATTGATATTATGGCTCCCGACTTGTCAACCCCGCTCGAAGAAAACGGAGGTGCCGTGTTGGAAGTGAATGCTGCTCCGGGATTCAGAATGCATATTGAACCGAGTGAAGGTTTGGCAAGAAATGTGGCCGAACCGGTGATTGATATGTTGTATCCTCCGGGTAGCTCGGCCCGTATACCTATCATTGGAATTACGGGAACAAATGGTAAAACCACTACGACTCGATTAACGGCGCATTTGGTGAAAAGTATGGGACATAAGGTTGGTTTTACGACCAGCGATGGGGTTTATATTCAAAATCAAATGATGATGAAGGGCGACTGTACAGGTCCCATTAGCGCAGAGTTTGTGTTGAAAGACCCTACGGTAGATTTTGCGGTTCTTGAATGTGCGAGAGGGGGTATATTAAGAGCGGGCTTAGGTTTTCATCGCTGTGATATTGGCATTGTTACCAATATCAGCGCCGATCATTTGGGTTTAGGCGGCATTGATACTGTTGAGCAATTGGCCCGGGTAAAATCGGTGGTTGTTCAGAGTGTGATGCCCGAAGGATTTGCCATCTTGAATGCGGATGATGATTTGGTCTATAAAATGCGTGAAGGACTCGAATGTCATGTTGCATTTTTTAGTTGTGATCCGAAAAGCAAACGAATCAAAGAGCATTGCAGTAAAAACGGAATTGCTGCCGTGTACGATGAGCAAACCGACATGATTTATATTCAAAAAGGAGCGTGGAAAATTCAAATTGATAAAGCCCATCAAATTCCACTTACCCAAAGTGGAAAGGCCCTGTTTAATGTGATGAATATTATGCCTGCTGTGTTAGCGGGCTATCTCCGCGGGTTTACCGTTGTGGATATCCGTCAGGCTTTACAAACATTTATTCCTAGTCCGGCACAAACCCCTGGAAGGATGAATCTGTTTCAGTTTAAAAACTTCCAGATGCTTGCAGACTATGCCCACAACCCGGCTGGTTTTGCAGTACTGAAGGCTTACGTCGATAAGGTGCAGGCATCACGGAAAATTGGAATCATTTCCGGAACAGGCGATCGACGGGATGAAGATATCCGTGATCTGGGCGAAATAGCCGCGAATATGTTTGATGAAATCATCATTCGTCAGGATAAACATTTGCGTGGAAGAACCGAAGACAATATCATTCAACTATTGACTGAGGGTATTCAACGTAAAAAACCGGATATGCCTGTTCAGGTAATATTAAAAGAATTGGAAGCCATTGACCATGCCGTAAAAAATGCACCGAAGGATTCCTTTATTGTGATTTGTAGTGATGTAGTGACAGATGCCTTGAACTATATCCAGAAATTGAAGAATGATGAAGATACTCAATCCTGAGTATTGTTTCTGCATAATAAAAAACCGCCAAACAAATTGGCGGTTTTTTATTATCATTGAATTCGCTGGATACCATCCTTAAAATCAGGATGCCACAAGCAATGAATTAACGTGTTCCCTGATCTGGACGAGCTGGAGCAGCTTCACCTTTCTTTTGGCAACATGCTTTTCCACCTTCTTTTTTCTGGCAAGAGGGAGCTGATGCTGAAGCGTCGCTAGCTGGTGTTGCATCTGCAGAAGCAGTGCCACCTTTTTTGCAACAGGCTTTATCTTGAGCGCCGGTTTTTTCACCAGAACAAGCTTTGCCTTCTTCTTTTTTAGCACAAGCTTCAGTTTTTTTCTCACATGAAGCTTTGTCTTTACAACATTTTTTTTCTGCGAACATTGTGCTTGTAGCAAACAAAGCCAATGCAATAAATAATATCTTTTTCATTGTTCAATTAATTGTTTAATCAAATGTAAGCGATTTTGCAGAATACGGAATCTATTTTCTCAACATTAACAATTCATTGGAGGTCGAGCTTCAAACAAATTCGATTCCTTTGCAAACCAATGTTTCCTTCAAAAACAAAAGCTTATTGGGCTTTGACGGCGATTTCCATTTTATGGGGTACAACCTGGTTTGTTTCAAAATTGGCATTGGCGCAGGTGCCAGCATTGCAATTGAGTGCGATGCGACAAACCACAGCAGGACTTATTTTATTAATTTGGTTTGCAATCCGAAGCAACCCCTGGTTACCGGCTCGTGAGTTGTTATTTCATGCCTTGCTGGGTTTTCTGTTTTTTACATGTAGTAATGGTTTGAGCACTTGGGGAATCACTTATATTCCTTCATTTATGGGGGCTCTCATTGGCTGTTTGCTACCCTTCATGCTCGTCATTGGCAACTACGTTTTATATGGAAAACGGGTTTCATGGATGGTTGTTGCATCCTTATTGATTGGGTTTGCCGGAATTTTTACCATTATTACATCGTTTGGAAAAGAATTTGGTGCCGGACCTCATTTTGTGGCAGGGATTTCTCTGACTTTAATTTCGCTCCTGACCTGGACAAGCGGGACCTTGCTATTGTCGAAAAGGGTCATGCCAACGAATCCCTATGTGGGCGTGGCCTGGCAAATGTTGTTTGGGGGCCTCATGCTTTTTTTGAGCTCCTGGATATTCGAAAAGGATGTTCCGCTTACGCAGATATCCCCGCGAATCTGGTTCTATTTTATTTATCTGGTTTTAGTAGGTTCGGTCATCTGTTTTTTGAGTTATCAATATGCCATTAAACATTTGCCGCTTAGTTTAGTATCGGTGTATGTTTACATCAATCCTATGGTCGCATTAGGATTGGGCGTTTGGTTGCTGAACGAGCCCTTTCATTGGCAAATTATCCCCGGTGCCATGATCACCTTTCTCGGTATTTATGGGGTTAAACGATTTCAGAAATCTGCCTAACAGGGTTTTGTGACAACCTGTCAAATTTTCCATTCAAAAAATCCTTAAAGGAAAAAATGTCAATGATTAGGAAGGTAAAGAGTGAACGAAGTAGGGCCTTCTGACGGAATGTCTTGTTTAATTCCATTGGCATAAAATGTGCTAAAGAAGGGTAATTCGAATTATTAACACTAAAAATCTCATAAAAATGGCTAAAAAAGTAAGTATTACCCCATTACACGATCGAGTCATCGTTCGCCCTGCAGCAGCAGAAACCAAAACAGCAGGAGGCATCATCATCCCTGATACAGCAAAAGAAAAACCCCAACGTGGTGTGGTTGTTGCTTTGGGAAGCGGAAAAAAGGATGAACCAATGACTGTTAAAGCCGGTGATACCGTTTTGTATGGCAAATATTCAGGAACTGAAATTTCACTGGATGGTGAAGACTTATTGATCATGCGCGAAAGCGATATTTTGGCAATCGTTTAATTTGAATGTTAGACAGTACCGAATCGAAACAAAAATTCCAATAAAAAACAAATAAAAAGAAACATATGTCAAAACAAATTCATTTCAACTTAGACGCCCGCAATAAAATGAAAAGAGGCGTGGATATCCTGGCTGATGCGGTTAAAGTAACCCTCGGTCCTAAAGGAAGAAATGTGGTCATTGAAAAAAAATTCGGCGCTCCACATGTAACCAAAGATGGTGTAACCGTAGCAAAGGAAATTGAATTGGAAGATGCCATCGAAAATATGGGTGCTCAAATGGCCAAAGAAGTGGCCAGCAAAACGGCTGATGCAGCTGGTGATGGTACAACTACCGCTACCGTTCTGGCACAGTCTATCATTTCAGAAGGCTTAAAAAACGTGGCCGCTGGAGCGAATCCGATGGATTTGAAAAGAGGTATTGATAAAGCGGTAACAGTTGTGGTTGAAAATTTACGTGCTCAATCCGAAAAAGTAGGCAACGATAATAAAAAAATTGAGCAGATTGCTACCATTTCAGCCAACAACGATAATAATATCGGAAAGCTGATTGCACAAGCCATGCAAAAAGTAGGTAAAGAAGGTGTTATCACCGTTGAAGAAGCAAAAGGAACTGAAACAACCGTTGATGTGGTTGAAGGGATGCAATTCGATCGTGGGTATTTGTCGCCATATTTTGTGACCAATAGCGAAAAAATGATCGCTGAAATGTCCAGCCCCATGATTTTGATTTATGATAAAAAAATCTCAACCATGAAGGACATTCTGCATATCCTTGAAAAGGTTGCACAGAGCGGTCGCCCATTGGTGATTATCTCCGAAGATTTGGAAGGCGAAGCATTGGCTACTTTGGTTGTAAATAAACTCCGCGGTACCATTAAAGTGGCTGCTGTGAAGGCTCCAGGATTTGGTGACCGTCGTAAAGAAATGTTGCAGGATCTGGCCATCCTTACCGGTGGTACTGTGATTAGCGAAGACATGGGTCATAAATTGGAGAATGCTGATTTAAGTTCCTTAGGACAATGCGAAAGCATCTCTATCGACAAGGACAATACAACGATTGTTGGAGGTAAAGGTAAAAAAGCAGATATCACTGCTCGTGTCAACCAGATTAAAGCCCAAATCGAAAGCACAACCAGCGATTACGATCGTGAAAAATTACAGGAGCGCCTGGCAAAATTAAGCGGTGGGGTAGCGGTACTCTATGTAGGTGCTGCTACAGAAGTGGAAATGAAGGAGAAAAAAGACCGTGTGGACGATGCTTTACATGCAACACGTGCTGCTGTTGAAGAAGGAATCGTTCCGGGTGGTGGTACAGCTTTCATTCGTGCAATTGACAGCTTAGCTAAGTTAAAAGGATTGAACGATGACGAAAATACTGGTATAGCCATCATTCGTCGCTCATTGGAAGAACCTGTTCGTCAGATAGTTGCCAACTGTGGTTTGGAAGGTAGTATCATCGTACAAAAAGTACGCGAAGGAAAAGGCGACTTTGGTTTCAACGCCCGCACGGAGGTTTATGAAAATCTCTACAAGGCAGGTGTGATTGACCCAACTAAAGTAAGTCGGGTGGCTCTGGAAAATGCGGCTTCAATTGCAGGTATGATGTTGACCACTGAATGTGTGATTGCCGATAAACCAGAACCTAAAGGTGCTGCTCCGGCAATGCCTCATGGCGGTGGAATGGGAATGGACTATTAATGGTTTGATTCAAATATGGAATAATAAAACCGCCCATCGAGGCGGTTTTATTATTTGAAGTATATTAAAAGAAAATTCCAGATATCCAATAATTCGTTTATAACACACCATTCATGAGCATGGCAATGGTACAGCCCTTGATAATTTGAATATTTCGTTGTGTGGCTAATTCGATCAGTTCAGGATTTTCGGTGCCCGGATTAAAAATGATTCGCTTGGGATGAAGATTCAGGATATAATCGTAATAATTCTTTTGACGATCAGGATTTAAAAATACACTAATCGTATCTGCATGCTCGGGTGGGTTAGAGGTGTCATGAATAGCTAATCCATCTAATTGTCCTTTTTTCTGAGCAACCGCATGTAATTGAAAACCTTTGTTATGCAAAAATTTTCCGGCCATATATCCTGGTCGATTGGGGTTGGAGGATGCTCCTAAGAGGACGATTGTTTCACTTGTTTTCATCGATTTTGTCTTCTGCAAAGTAATTTTCAAATATCATGCCAACTTTTCTGCATCAATTGTAAATGAGCTGTTTAAAAAGATAAAAAATAAACATAAATAAAAAATAAATGTGAATAAGAGAATTTAAAGAAACGTTGGAATGAGGGCTCACTTGAACCTGTAAAATGAAAATGATACATCCATCTTATCACCCTGAGAAGTAGTGATTTCTGGTTCTGTTTCAAGGGTCATTGCCAACCATCGAACTATCTTTTCACTGAGATAAAAATTTTAGAATCGAAAAAATCCCATTAAATTGCGGCAAAATGACCCGGTTATGATTCTGAGAAATTTATTGATGAGCGCAGTATTCATGTCTTTGTTCCTGCTCTCCTGCACAAAAAATACTTTAAATCTTCCGGATCCAACACCAACTGAATGGAATTGGTCAGGAAATGGCAATGATTCAATGTTTGCTTATGTCAATGGCGTTCTTTGGCAATGTAGCGCAGGCATGGAAAGTTATGGAGAAGCAGGGAGCATAAAGTTTGTTGCAGGTACGGATGGCAATGCCATTACGGTAAGTTCCAATGATTTCACACCAGGTGGGGTTTATGATATTTCCGGACCAAGTACAACCAATTTTGGTTCATACGTGAATTCCGCATCTGATGGATATTCATCCACTTATCTGAGTAATGGGAAAGTGAAAATTTTGGAGAATGATCCTTCACATATCCGGGGTTTATTTTATTTCGATTGTAAAAGCCTTTTAAGCGGTGATTTAAAGAAAATTACCAAGGGTTATTTTAATATTAAAAAGTAATTTCTTTCAATAGCGTTGAATACCTTTCGTGCGGCCGCAACCTTCTCGCAGCAGTTTAATGGCATGAAGTTTCCTTCAGGTACTTTTCAGTTTTGGTTTATCCTGTTTGGCGTATCGTACCAATTATCGTTGTCCAATATTCAATTCGTTTCAATATACGAAAGGCAAGAATATCGACCTCGCAACTATAAAATTATTAAACAGCCATGATTATTTTAGCATAACCAATTGGTTTAGTCCAATTTAAATTTCTGATGCATTTCTGGAATTTGGATTTCCGGAAATCCTTTTCGGCTTAATTTTTTACGAAAATCCAGTTGAACATCTTCTTCCCCATGCACTAAAAATAAAGTGCGCACCAGAGAAGGATTCTGACAAGCTAAAAATTGGCATAAATCGTCGTAATCGCCATGCGCACTCATACTTCGAATAGAGCCAATTTGCGCTTTCACCTGAAATTCTTGTCGGAAAATGCGAACTTCCTGATCTCCCCGCATTAATCGGGCACCTAATGAATGAGGCTCACAATATCCGACCATTAAAATCGTATTCCGTGGGTCTTCGATGGCATTGGCAATATGGTGTTTGACCCTGCCGGCCTCTGCCATTCCACTCGCCGATATAATCACCATAGGCTCTTTACGGGCGTTCAGGTGCTTTGAATCTTCCGCTTTGGTGATGTATTTTAACCCTTTAAAATCGAAAGGATCCTTATCTTTTTTCATTAATTGCTGAACATGTTTGTTGAACAATTCAGGAAATTTTTTCACTGTTAAGGTCGTTTGGGTGGATAAGGGACTATCTACGTAGTAATCCAAATCGGGTAGTCGATTCTCCGTTTCCAGTTTATTGAGGGCATATAAAATTTCCTGGGTTCTTCCCACACTAAACGCCGGAATAATTAATTTCCCTTTCTTTTGAATACACGTTTCTTCAATATAACCCAAAATATCATCTTCGGTATGATGAAGGTTGTCGTGCAGGGAATTACCATAAGTACTTTCCAGAATGATATAATCTGATTGGCTAAATTCTTCCGGAGATTTTAAAATCACATCCCTATATCGCCCCACATCTCCCGAAAAAGTAATTTGCCGACTTTCTCCGTTTTCCAGAATCCGGATATGCATAGCGGCACTGCCCAAAATATGACCAGTATCGGTAAACTGAAAGGTAATTTCCTCATCGATCTTCGTCCATTCCCGGTAAGGAACTTCCTTAAAAAGCGGAAAAACATTCATAGCATCTGCTATGGTGTAGAGGGGTTTAATATACTGTAAACCCTGGGCTGCCCTTCTTTTATTCACAAAAGCCACATCCGCTTCCTGAATGAATGCCGAATCCTGCAATAATATTTTAGCGAGTTCTGCAGTGGCTTCGGTGCAATAAATAGGTCCTTTATAACCTTCTTTCACCAGTTTAGGCAACAATCCGCTGTGGTCGATATGCGCATGAGACAAAATCATGTAGGTGATTTCTGTCGGATCAAAACCAAAGTGCATGTTATGCTCCAGGGTCTTATCGCCCATGCCCTGAAAGAGGCCGCAATCCATGAGGATTTTTTTGCCATTTTTTAAGTGTATAATATGTTTGGAACCGGTAACCGTGCGGGCGGCTCCATGAAATGAAATATTCATTTGTCATGTAGTTTGAAAGGTGAAAAACAAGGAATTACCATGAAATCTAACGAAATGTATTATATTAGCGTCTAATATTTGTAAATATAGCCAGAAAAAGAGTAACAAGGTTCATTGAAAGAAATTAGTACTTCTTGGATCTTGTTCGTTTAAAGTTTCGATGATATGAAGAACAAATTACTCATCCTGATGATCGCCACCCTTGCAATGATTCAATCATCCTGCGAGAAATATAATCAGATTGATAATTCCACTACTGTAAAAACCCCTTTTGTACTGTATGTGGGAGGATATCAGGGTACCCTGCATAAAATGAATGATCTGGTTTATTTTACGAATTTATTTCCAACGGACAATTCTACAGTCCGACAAATATTGGTCGCAGACACGATGTTGCTTTACATCAAAGAGAATTTTTATCATTCGAAAAATGATGGGAAGGCTTTTCAAAAAAGTGATTTGGGTCCCGATTATGTCATTCGTCATTTAGATCAGTTTTACAAATATTACTTACCGAATACCGCCGTTTATCATCCGGATTCTAATATCATTTATCTATGTTGTGATAGCCGCGGTGATGCATTACCCAATTTAACCCGTCAAACCGGTTTGGGTAATTTGGTATTAAAATATAGTACGGATAATGGTCAGACTTTTGTGAATGAAACCCGCTGGCAGGCCCCCGATCCGCAAATAGGCGCCACTTCAGTGACTCGACTCGAGAATGGGCATTTATTCATTATTCGTGACAGTGCTAATTTATATCGAAAATTACCCGGTCAAAGCTGGACTAAAATTCCTCAAGGCGTAACGGGTTCGCCGGCTAAACCATTGCCTACCGATACGACTATCTGGTATATTACCCATCGCTTTAATACATTGTTGGCTATTGATTATACTGGCCAGGCAGGTGTGTGGTATAGTTTGGATGAAGGATTAACCTGGGATAAAACCGTTGGATTGCCGAAAAGGGAAATTCTTTTTGGGAAACAACCCTTTGGCCCCGGTACAGATTTCTTTGTTGGTTTGGATAGTGCGGGCGTTTTTCGACTAGATGGCAACGCATTTGTTTCAGTCAGTGCAGGTATTCCATGGTATGCTAAAGTGAGTTATATGGAAGGAAAACGAGTGGTTTACCGTACGAATGAAAACCGCTATTATTTATTCTGTGCAACCGATCAGGGATTATTCATCAGCGAAAATTATGGCTCCGACTGGAAGTTATTCCGAAATGGTAATTACTCCACCCTCCAATAAAATCAGGCGCGCGCAACTCTTTTTATACGGCGTTTTGAGTGTAATCGCACTTTTTGTGCATTGCTCCTTAATAGCTGGCGATACGCTTCAATTAATCAAACGAATCCCCATCAAAGGACGAATTTTTACCACAGATCCAACTGGGAATGTGTATATCGTTCGAGATTTTAATGAATTAATCAAATTAAATCCTTCCGGTGATAGTATCGGACAATTCAGTGAAGTCCGCAAAGGAAGAATCACTCAGATTGATGCCAGCAATCCTTTAAGGGTTTTATTGTATAATGCTGAATATAGTCAAATTGTCGTCCTGGATAATTTGTTGAGTCTGAAGAACCAAATTCGTTTATCGGATTTAGGCGTTTTTAATGCACCGGTGATTGCCAATTCTGCTGATGCTAATATCTGGGTATGGGATCCAACCACAGCCATGTTATTGAAAATTGATGAAAAACCTCGTATTCAGGCTTCTACACCTTTACGAATGATGTTGGAATTTCCGCCGGCGCCTATTTATATGGTTGAACAAGACCGCAATTTATTCATGGTCGATTCCTCTGAAGGCATACTCCGCTTTGATCAGTTTGGTTTCTTTAAAACTCGTTATCCATATCCATGCAAAGAGGTGCAATTCATGAATCATCAACTGATTTACTTTAAAGATGGCCTGTTAAATGTATACAATACCCGTTCATTTACTGACAAAACACTTCCCATACCTTCACCAGAGAGGTGTTTACAAGTCAGGGTTGAACGTGAGAGATTGTATATCCTACGAGCCGATTGTCTGGAAATTTATTCATTGGAAGAATCCTCCAGATAAAACCACAGTCACCTCAATTTTATGAAGCATTGTATTTTTAGAATACCATATCCAATTCACTATTCGGAATAATAAGAATAATTTAGTATTTATTTTGTCATCCGAATGACTGAACCTGCTTCGGCAATAGTATTTTTGCGACATTCTACAGCCAGTGCCTCAGCCATCTTTTTATTCAAATTTTGCATCCTTAAAAATAGCTGCTTGGCCATCAGGAAGTAGAAAATACCTTACTCAAAAGTTTTTTTTCTGTATCTGTTTTTTAATTTGGATGCCCTTTCAATCATGGTCTCAAAATGACAAAGGGGTTCATCACGTCAAAATCCGTTCGCTCCGGTTTAGTGGGAACAAAATTACCAAAGAGCCTATCATACTCCGCGAACTCACCATACAGGAAGGCGATAGTTTACCGGTAGAATTTGTAGAGTCCGTGCTCGATTTTAATAAACGTCGAATTTTAAATCTTCAATTGTTTTCCAAAGTAGATTATTGCATCAACTATTGGGATGACGACTACATCGACATTGAATATTATCTCACTGAAATTCTGTATTGGTTACCATCTCCGATCTTTCAACTGGCTGATCGGAATTTCAACGTATGGTGGGTAGAAGAAAATCATCGTCTCGATCGCACCAATATAGGTTTGGATCTTGTCCGGATTAATTTTAGAGGGCGCAATGAAAAAATTGGTACCACCATTCAATTGGGGTATAATAAATACTTTGATCTGGAATATGTGATTCCTTATATCGATAAAAAGCTCCGACATGGTTTGGATTTTTCTGTTAGTTATGCCACAGGGCGAGAAATCAACTTTTTGACGGACTCCAATAAACTCAGATTTTATAGTAGCGAAAAGTATCCTTATAAAATTTTAAAGGCAAAAATCGGAACAACTTACCGCAAAGGATACGCTTCCATTCACGAGTTACATTTGAGTTACAACCGATATGAAATCAGTGATGAATTACACACGCTCAATCCTGATTTTCTGGCGAATCAACAACGAAGAATGAAATACCTGGAGTTGTATTACAAGTATTTATACAACAATACGGATACCCGGGTATATCCTACAAGCGGACTGGAATTAAAATTGAGTGCCATTAAAAGAGGCCTTCTATTTGATCGGGATGTCAATCAATTTTTCGTATATACCGAAGGCGCGTACTATAAAAAATTAATCCGGAACATTTCTTCTTCATTGGTTTTTCGGGGGAGATTTTCTTTTAACCATCGACAGCCTTATATTTTGGATCGTGCTATGGGTTTTAGAAATGAGTACGTTCGAGGTTATGAATATTTTGTGATTGATGGGAGCCATTATGCCGTATTAAGAGGCAATCTGCGTTATAAAATTTTTGATCAGGTCATCAGTCAGCAATTATTACCTATCATGCGATTTATTCCGTTCAGGGTATATGCAAAAATTTTTGATGATATTGGATATGTGTACAAAGTGGAAACAGGCAATAGTTTTTTAAATAATCGTTTACTCAATGGATATGGTGTCGGATTGGATATCATTATTTCTTACTATGCCAAATTCCGGCTCGAGTACAGTTTGAATCATTTAGGACAAAAAGGGTTATTTTTACACGGAACCAAAGAATAAGGGATGCAAATTGCTGTTTATAATCGTGTATTTGAAGACTCCGACTTGCCTTATTTTGTTCAGCTTTTTGAAAGTTTGAGAGAAGCCAAAATTCCAATGGTCATTTACGAACCCTTGCTGATTCGATTAAAACAGTTGATGCCCATGCAGGACATTCAGGAGGTGTTTTCGGAATCAAAACCGCTGAATAACCGAACAAAATATATGATTAGTTTGGGAGGCGATGGTACCATGCTCGATACCGTTAAATTTACAGCCCGTGCAAATATTCCCGTTCTTGGGATTAATTTGGGAAGGCTTGGATTTTTAGCATCCACTTCCAAAGAAGAAATAAATATGGCGGTTCAGGCCTTAAGTAAAGGCACATTTCATTTGGATACGCGTACCCTCATTCATCTCGATGCCAGTATACCTATTTTTCAGGATGCTCCGTTTGCACTCAATGAATTTTCACTGCACCGAAAAGACTCTTCTTCATTAATCAAAATTCATACTTATTTGAATGGGGAGTTTTTATGTACGTATTGGGCCGATGGAATTATTGTTTCTACGCCAACAGGATCAACTGGATATTCCCTGAGTTGTGGAGGTCCCATCATTTTTCCGCAAGCCAATAGCTTTGTTATTACTCCGGTTGCGCCTCATAATCTCAACGTTCGACCAATCATCATATCAGATGCCTCTGTTGTTTCATTTGAAGTTGAAGGTCGGGCTGAACATTTTTTGTGTACACTGGATGCGCGCTCTGAATCAATCGATAGTAGCGTTTCTTTAGCGGTGAGAAAAGAAGATTTTACCATTCAACTCATCAGATTGGAAGGTCAACATTTTTTACAGACCTTACAAACCAAATTGTATTGGGGTGCGGATCGTCGAAATTAATCCGGCTTAAATTCCAGATGGATTTTATTGAGCGTTGATGGTAATCGAGTAACTTTCCATCACTTGATTGCATAATACTTTTCGACATGCTTCATCAGCTATGGTATGTGCCTGCTTTTCGTCACTTGCTTCAACCTGAAGCGTAATATGTTTACCAATTCGAACCTGATCAATCGCCGAAATGCCCAAACGGTGCAAACTTTCGTTAACGGCTTTACCCTGTGGGTCCAGTAATTCTTTTAATGGCATGATGGTGATTTGAGCTGTATAGTTCATGCTTCTTGATGTTTATAGGCAAATGATAAAAAGATATATAATAAAAATGAGAACGGAACGACCAGAATTTTTAAAAATGGAAGTGCAATTAAACTGAGTGCTAGCCAAGCTAGTTGGGGCCAATTTTTAGCCAATGAGAATCCTTTGAATTTGAGCGTGAATAAACGCATCTGACTAACCATCAACCAACAAAGAACAGCAATAATGAGGTATAAAAGCCATGGATTTTGCATGCGCAAGCCCATGTTCAGCGGATTGTAAAAATTAATCAATGGAAAGGAAGCAACGAGCAATCCAATCGCTGGTGTGGGTACTCCGGTAAAGTAAGTTGTAGTGGCCGGAGCATTATTAAATCGAGCTAAACGTAAGGCACTGAAACAGGCCAATATAAAAGCCGGTGCAACAGATATCATGGAGATGTCCATAGCATCTGGTTTTTGCATCCATGCTGCCCATAACATTTTCATGAGGATCATGGAAGGTGCAACCCCAAAAGATACCACATCGGCGAGTGAATCCAAATCTTTTCCAATGGCGGAAGTGACTCCCAGCCATCTGGCAACCATGCCATCAAACAGATCACAAATGGCAGCAGCCAAAATAAACAAAGAGCCACAGTAAGCTTGAGTAGTTCCACTCACCCAATATGATTCACCATTCACTTCACTTAAAAAAGGTTGGGAATGCAGGATAAATGCGATTGCAACACAACCAAAAAATAAATTTCCAAGCGTTAAAATATTAGGAAGATGTCTCATCGGAGTGGCGCAAAGATAGCAGATTTGATGCCATAATTCACAATACAATGACAAATTTATCCTATGGAAAAATCGCATCTTTGTGTCTGCTAGTCTGAAATTTATCACTCAGTCATTTAAATTATTTTCTCTATGCGTAAGTTTGGTCTGCTGCTATTTCTCTTAGCACCATTTATTCTTCTCAAAGCTCAAAACATGAACCAACAATTTTATACCCAAAAATGGGAAACTGTGGAGGACCTGCTGTCTAAGGGGCTCAATGCCAGTGCAGCCAAAGAAATTCGTCTGATCCTGAATCAGGCCAGAACCGAACAAAATACCGACCAGTACATCAAGTCCATTTGTATGTATCTGAAGTCTACTGAAAGTCTTTCCGAATCTGCAGACTCGTCAATCATTTCGTTTTTTCATCAGGAATTGAAATCCAGCCAGTTTCCCGCCAAACAGTTGTTGTATTCCATGCTGGGAACATTATATCAAGATTATTACGAAAAAGAAAGATGGGAAATATTAGAACGTACGAGCATTGAGCTATCTCCAACATCAAAAAAATTAATCCCGGATGGAACGGAAGATCTTGAAACCTGGACGGCTGATCAATTTTTTCAGGCAGCTTATTACTGTTTCCATGCATCCTTAACGGAGGAAGAAGCTTCAAAAAATTATCCACTCGTAAAAGTAAAAGGCGTGTTCCTGCCCGGTGAAAATACCGCTAAACTTTGGCCAACGCTCTATGATTATCTCGCACATCGGGCTATTGATTTTTTTGCCAATGATGAAATTGAATTGACCAAACCAGCCTATGCTTTCGAGCTCAAGGATTCTATTTGGTATGCGCCCGCATTAGATTTTATCCCTGCAAGATTAAATGTAAAGGACAGCTTGCAATCTAAGGTGCAGGTGGTAAAACTTTATCAAAAACTCCTTCAGTTTCATTTAGATGATACGGACCCCTCTGCGCTCATTGATGCGGATTTGGCACGTATAAAATACGTACATCAACATGCAGTGGGTATCAATAAAAATGAATACTATATCCGCTCCCTATTGAATGTGGTCAAAAAATATCCCAATCATCCGGGAGCCGCATACGCTTCTTATTTGTATGCCGAATATCTTTTTCAAGGTACCCAGACCCAGGGGCGCAGCGCGCATAAGAATTCAGAGAGCCCCACCGCACACACAAAAAAACGAGCTGCTGCAAAAGATGTATGCGATGAAATTTTAAAGAAGTTCCCAAGAACAGAGGCTGCCATGTACGCCGAGCAATTATTACAGCAAATCCTGGCCAAACAGATTGAACTGATTACAGAAGAAGTGCTGCTCCCCAATCGGCCGGCATTAGCACGATTATCTTATCAAAATGTCAGTCAGGTTTATTGTAAAGTAATTCCGATGACTTTAAATGAACTCAAAGAGTTTAATCAAGACTATCTGAACAATAGTAAAAAGGTTTTGACCGGAAAGGCCATTCGATCATGGTCGATAAACTTACCACGTAGTAATGATTTTGAAACACATTCTACCGAAATCAACATTGAATCTCTTCCTTTAGGTTGTTATGCATTATTTATTTCGGATGATCCTCAATTTGAAAGCCAAAAAATTGTATCGATTAACCTGTTACAGGTCACGGATTTAACTTATATCCCCGTCAATGAAAGTAAACAGCAACGAGGAATTTGGGTTGTACATCGTTCAACCGGGGAGCCACTTTCCGGGGTTACTGTCCGTTTATATAAACAGGAATATGACTACAAGACGTATAAAAATAAGTTGATTGAAGTTGCAAAATTATTGAGTGATGACAAAGGTTTTGTTTCGCTAAAAAATTATCAAGATAATTCTTCTTTAATACCAGAATTAAGCAAAGGCGATGATCAGTTCTATACCCCCCAACAAATTTATTTGTATCATCAAGACGCACCTCAACAAAATTTGGTACGTACTTTTCTATTTACAGATCGTAGTATTTACCGACCCGGACAAACCATTTACTTTAAAGGGATTATGGTTCAAAGCGCAGGTGTAGATCCTTTAAAACATGAGTTACTCAAACAACGAAAAGCAACTATTTCTCTGATGAATGTAAACCATCAAGTGGTTGAAACCCTCGAAGTAAGCACGAATGAATTTGGTTCATTCTCTGCATCATTTCAGGCTCCTCAAGGTTTACTCACAGGAGCATTCCATTTGTCGGCAGAGGGCGGACAAGCCTATTTTAATATTGAAGAATACAAACGCCCTAAGTTTGAGGTGACATTTGACACAATTCGTTCAGCATATCGACTGAATGATCAGATCAGAATAAAAGGCCTGGCTAAAGCATTTGCCGGAAATGCCATTGATGGAGCCAGCGTCAAATTCAGGGTGCTACGTCAGGCCAGGTTTCCGTACTACTGGTGCTTCTATCGATGGGGACAGCCTTCGAGTCCTTCTATGGAAATTGCACAAGGGCAATTAGTTACAAGCGCAGACGGAAGTTTCGAAATTGAGTTTGATGCCATTCCTGATTTGGCCGTGTCGCCTGAAACAAAACCTGTTTTTGATTATCAGATCATTGCAGATGTAACCGATTTGAATGGTGAAACCCGCAGTGGAAAAAGTAATGTATCCATAGCCTACCAACGTTTATTACTTGAAATCATATCTGAAGAGTCAAGAGCAATCAACGATTTTAATGCCGTTGAAATTAAAAGTACAAATCTGGCGGGTGTTTTTAACGAAACAGAAGTGATATTGAGTTTAAAAAAATTAAAAGCGCCTGATCGTGTGTTGAGAAAACGTCTTTGGGAAAAGGTAGAGTTTAATTTGATTCCAGAAGCGGATTTTCGAAAAGATTTTCCTTTGGATGAATACGATGGAGAGTCTGATAAAATGAATTGGGAGGAAGAAAAAACCGTTTGGACGAAAAACTTTAAGACAACCTCCAGTGGTGTGGAATACTTACAAAAAACAGGTTCGGGAGAAGGTTGGTATGTGCTTGAAGCCAAAGCCAAAGATTCGGATGGACTAGAAGTCATCGACAAAAAATACATTCGTTTATTTGGGAAGGATGCTGTTTCTGCACTGCGCCATGAGGCTTTGGTGACCGCACCGAAATATATCAAGACTCAACCAGGCAATAAAATAAACTTGGGTTTTGCATCTGCGTTTGATAAAGTATTTGTTTTGTATCAATTAGAGCGAAAGGGGCTTTCAAAAACACAATGGGAAATACTGGAGTCGAAACGGTCACTGCAATATTTGATGGATGAAGATGATCGGGGTGGTTTTTTCTGGTCAGGTGTATTTGTCAAGGATAATCGTTTTTACTCTTTCGATCATCAGGTTCAGGTTCCATTTAGTCAGAAGGAACTTCAATTAAAAATGCTCAGTTTTCGAGATAAAATTTTACCCGGCAGCGAACAGGAATGGCGCATTGAAATCAAAGGGAGCCAATCAGAAAAAGTTGCTTCCGAAATGTTGACTTCGATGTATGATGCCAGTTTAGATGCGTTTAAATCACATACATGGAACCTGATGCCTCTTTATACAGATCGATATCGTCGTTATAGTTTGCAGCATCCGATGGGTTTTGGAAGCAAAACAGGAATGTCGATTAGTCGTTACCCGTATTTAGCTGCTCAACAATTACGGAAAATTTATCCATCTCAAAATTGGTGGGGTTTGGATGAATTGAATCATCGCGATGGATATTATATGATGGAAATGTCTGATGGAAACAGCCGCACTTTAACCAAAGCAGCAGCGGCGCCGGCGGCTGCAAGGATGATGTCGGATAAAGATGATATGAACTCCAATTTGTCAATGGATTCTATTGCACAAGCACCCAAAGTAAATGACTCAAAAGATGCTTCATCTGCTGTGCCATTGAGAAGTGATTTTAAAGAAACTGCATTTTTCTTTCCACAATTACGAACGGATGAAGAGGGGAACATTCAATTTGCCTTTAAGGCACCTGAGGCACTGACCAAATGGAAACTTATGGCTTTTGCACATACAGAAGACTTGGCGCAGGGAATGCTCACAGAAAGTAGTCGAACAAGTAAAGAAGTGATGATTGTTCCGAATACCCCGCGCTTCATGCGAGAAGGAGACAAAATGGAATACCGTGCTAAAATTAGTAATTTAAGTTCAATGGATATGCTTGCCGAAGTGCGTTTAAAAATGATGCATCCTAATTCACAGAAAAGTGTAGATGGGATGTTCAAAAATACTCAGGCTGTAAAATTAGTCAAGCTGAAAGCCGGTGAAAGTCAGGCTGTTCAATGGGATATCGAAATTCCCAAAGACTTCATCATGCCGGTGATCATTCAAACCTGGGTAACAGCAAAGAGTAAAGATGGTTCCGTTGAATGGACGGACGGAGAACAAAATTTGGTACCCGTACTTACGAATGATATGTTGGTCATCGAAACGTGGCCTCTGAATGTGAAGTACAATTCTGAAAAGAATTTCAAGTTAGAGAAGTTAATCAACTCTGGTTCATCCTCTACGTTGCGCCATTACAATTTAAGTGTTGAGTTTACCGCTAACCCGGCTTGGTATGCAATTCAATCATTACCTTACCTGACTGATTACCCCTATGAGTGTGCAGAGCAGCGTTTTAATCGCTACTATAGCAATGTGTTGGCCACCCATATAGCACAATCTAATCCGAAAATTCATGAGGTGTTTAATAGCTGGGAGGAAAAGGATAGCAGCGCACTTCTTTCAAATCTTCAAAAGAATCAGGAGCTTAAAAATGCATTATTGGAAGAAACACCCTGGGTGCTCCAAGCCCAATCTGAGGAAGCGCAGAAAAAAAATATTGCATTATTATTTGACCTGAACCGGATGTCAAAAGAACTTGAACGAAGTACCCGTGAACTCGCTCAAATGCAAACGCCAAATGGAGGTTTTGCATGGTTCAAGGGAATGCCTGACGATCGTTATATCACCCAGTATATTGTTACCGGCATTGGTCGCTTATTACACTTAGGTGTTCGTGAAGTGGGGCAGGAAAGACGGATCATGAAACTTGCAGAAAATGCACTTCCTTATTTGGATGCTAAAATCAAAGAAGATTATGATGAATTGATTCGTTATAAAGCCAATTTAAATGAGCCCCAAATCAGTTATTTTCAGATTCAATATTTGTACATGCGCAGCTTCTTTAGTAGCCAACCCATTGAAGGTGCCAACCAAAAGGCCTTTAATTTTTATAAAAATCAAGCGGCACAATATTGGTTGAAACAAAATAAATATATGCAAGCTATGAGCGCTATCGCACTGAATCGTTTTAATCAAAAAGAGATTGCCCGCGACATCATTGCATCACTTCGTGAAAATGCCATTCTTCATGATGAGATGGGCATGTATTGGAAATCCATGAATCAAAGTTATTGGTGGTATGAAGCCCCCATCGAAGCTCAAAGTGTGATGATTGAAGCGTTTGATGAAGTGGCGCAAAGTGAAAAGGAAGTGGACGCTTTAAAAATTTGGTTGTTAAAAAATAAGCAAACCAATCATTGGAAAACTACCAAATCCACTGCAGATGCTTGTTATGCCTTATTACTCAAAGGAACTTATTGGTTAGCCGCAGAGCCTGATGTGGAAATAAAAATGGGAACGATGTTATTGGATATGCCGGAAAAGGAAGCAGGTACAGGATATTTTAAAATGAGCATGGGACCGGAACTTATCAAGCCTGAGAGAGGAAATGTTTATGTGAAAGTTCAATCCCAACCTGATAAAGGAATGGGCATCCAAGGAACAAGTTGGGGTGCTGTTTATTGGCAATATTTTGAGCAATTGGATAAAATAACAGCGGCAGAAACACCTTTAAAACTCAAAAAACAAATCTATCGGGTGGATATCACCGAGAAAGGGGAAACATTGGTACCTCTGTCTAAAGAAACGCCTTTGAAGTTGGGCGATAAAATGATGGTGCGTATAGAATTACGTGTGGACCGCCCTATGGAGTATGTGCATATGAAAGATATGCGTGCTGCATGTTTTGAGCCGATTCATGTGTTGAGTCAGTATCAATATCAAGGTGGATTGGGTTATTATGAATCAACGAAAGATCTCGCGACCCATTTCTTTTTTAATTTCCTTCCAAAAGGAACTTACGTTTTTGAGTATCCGATGTTTGTTACTAATAAAGGCGAGTACTCTAATGGCATTGCACAAATTCAGTGTATGTATGCTCCGGAATTCAGCAGTCATAGTGAAGGTATTCGGGTGATTGTTAAATAGGGTTTACTGAATAACGCTCAAAATGAGTGGTGATGGGCATTCAAGCGAAATTTTATTATCGTTCATGCACACTTTTTAAGGCATATTTCCTAAAAATGTTCACTTTAATACATCATTTTTCGCTACTCTGAAATACTGCATCTTCTTCGTTGCGGGCAACTCGCAGTATATTTCCGATGACACATTCATTATAGTCCAATTTCGTCTATGACTCATTGTACTATATTCATGTAGTATCGGAATTTACCACTTCACAACTCAAATAGTCTTAGAACTATTTATCGTTGGAATTGGTATAACAATACAGCTTCATTACCCGCGCATTGAATCTACAGCATTTCTGAGTTATTCAGTAAGCCCTGAATAAATTTTGAGACTATCTTTGTTGTATGTATAAAATTTGTTTATTATTTCTTGCTTTATGGCCTGTTCATTTGATGGCTCATGGTTTTGATGAATCCGAAATTGAAATACCTTCGAAAGGTGTTAAAATATCAGGAACACTGACTATTCCCGCGCATGCGCACAGTGCAATGCCTTTGGTAATAGTGATTGCTGGTAGCGGACCAACTGACCGTGATTGTAATCAGGAGGGGGCGAAAACAGATGCGTTTAAGAAAATGGCCCATCAGTTTGCAATGAATGGTATTGCCACATTCCGATATGATAAAAGAGGAGTAGGGAAGAGTCAAATGGAGGTCAAGGATGAAGCTTCTTTGCGATTCGATCATATAGTGGATGATGCAAAAGCAGTTCGTACTTTTTTTGAACCCGATACACGTTTTAAAAACATCACCATGATTGGGCATAGCGAGGGTTCATTGGTTGGAATGCTGGCTTCAAATACCGGGAGTAAATATATTTCTATTGCCGGTCCGGGATATGATGCCGCAAAAGTACTCAAAGGGCAGTTAAAAGGTAAATTGGGTGCACTGGAAGAGCCTGTGATGTTGAAGTTGGATAGTTTGACTCAAGGCATGTCGGTTGAATGCCCTGCGCCGCAATTGATGACTTTATTCCGACCATCTGTGCAACCATACTTAATGAGTTGGTTTAAATACGATCCATCGAAAGAAATTAAAAAATTATCTGGCCCTGTTTTAATTATCAATGGTGACTGGGATTTGCAAGTAAAAGTGGACCAAGCCCAGCAGTTGGCCAAGGCCAAATCTGATGCACAATTATTGGTTGTTGAAAAAATGAACCATGTACTCGTCGAATTGAATGCCGAGGGAGATAATATGGCGAGTTACAATAAACCTGAGTTGCCAATTTCCAAAAAAATGATGGATGCGATGATTTTATTCATCATCAAATCATAAAGCATTTTCCTTATCAAAAGGCCTTCTATTTACAGATAAACTACTTCCATTCTTTCAATCAGTCCATCGAACGTTAAATGAAGTTTGGAGATACAATGGGTCTGATGGTCATCTGTTTTATAATATACTATAATCACCCGACCTTCAACAATGAGACGTTTTAATCGAAACTGGAAGTGTGGGTATAATTGCATCAATGCTGACCAATAAGTATGAAGTACTTTTCTGCCTTTTATTTTTCCGTTAGCATCTGGCAACAGATCCATGACTTTATTTGAAACAAGTTCAATGTCTTCCGTAAATAAAGGCATGAGGTTTTCCATATCCTGTTTGTTCCAGGAAGAAAACATTCGCTCTATTAATTCAAGTGCGGTTTGTTCTGCAATCATGTATTTCGTTTCACTCATAATCGATGTCACCCATATCCGGAGCAGGCTTTACTTTTTGGCATAGTGATTAAAAAACGCTAACAGATGCTGCGATTCTTCACCACTTAATTGCGCCTTGGACATCATGTCTTTCAAAATCGGACGCCATTCAGCCATGTTGCGGGTATTTGGGTTATATGCTTTATGACACTTATTGCAACTTGCAGACCAAACCAATTTTCCTTTTGTTAAATTGTCGTTGTTTTGACCAGGAAGCTTTTCAACTTCTACCATTTGTGGTGCCGGACTCAATACTGGCGCGGCATTACTTACAACTTCTGTATCCAACAACTTTTCAGGCATTTCACGTAATGCAGCTCCTCCTGTCCTGTTATCGGCTGTTTTTTCCGTCTGTTTTTGCACCTTAGGACTACATTGACTGAGCAATAGGATTCCACTGTTTAAAGCAATAAAAACCAACAAAAATCTATTCATATGCTTATTTTTATTCGCTAAAATTAACTAAAGTATGCTTCGACTCCGCTTTTTAGGAATAATATTTATCCTTTCATGCTCACAGCTTTCTCTGGCACAGCAATATAAAAAAGATAGTGCGGTGCTACGCCAAATATCCAATCATGTTTTGCAGAACTATGATTGTTACAAAGATTTAGAACAACTGTGTAAACAAATCGGACATCGGATCAGTGGTTCGGTTCAAGCCGCAGAAGCCGTTGAATGGGGTAAAAAAACTTTCGAAAAAATCGGCGTTGACAAAGTATGGTTGCAAGAAGTGATGGTGCCCCATTGGGTGCGTGGAGAGGAGGAAGGTTATATGCTAAGCCATAAAAATCATAAAACAACCATGACCATATCATCACTTGGTAATGCAGTAGGTACCGGTGGATCAGGACTAAGGGCCCAGGTTTTAAAAATTAATCACATCGATGAATTAAAAAAACTAAGCACCAAAGAGGTGCAAGGTAAAATTGTATTTTATAATTTTCGTTTTGAGCAAAGTAATGTCAACACATTTGATAGTTATGGACCTTGTGTCTACTATCGATGGGGTGCTACCAGCGAAGCCAGTAAAAAAGGGGCATTGGGCGTGGTTATTCGCTCTGTTTCCTCGGCTTATGACGATAAACCACATACAGGAACAGTGAGGTATGAAGATCATTCAGCGCCAATACCTGCAGTGGCAATTTCCAATTTGGATGCCGATATTTTAGAAAAGGCTTGCAATGAAAATGCGCAAGTACAGTTTTTTATGCGTACAACTTGTCAGATGCTTCCGGATGTAAAATCATACAATGTGGTTGCAGAAATTCGGGGCACAGAATTACCCAATGAGATTATTTGTTTTGGTGGACATCTGGATAGTTGGGATATTGGAGAAGGGGCACACGATGATGGTGCCGGGGTGGTTCAGAGTATAGAAGTACTGCGCACCTTTAAACGTTTGGGTATCCGTCCCAAAAGAACCATTCGGGCAGTTCTTTTTATGAATGAAGAAAACGGGCTGCGAGGCGCGATAAAGTATGCTGAACTGGCTGAGAAAAATAATGAGAACCATATCCTCGCTATTGAAAGTGATGCAGGAGGAGCCACACCATATGGATTTAATATGAATATGAATGATGCGCAGGAAGTGAAGGTAAAATCCTGGAAGACTTTACTGGCGCCTTATGGGGTGTATCATTTCGAACGGGAAGGGGGCGGTGCCGATATCGGTCCGTTACGACGCAAGTTTGGAACCCCATTGATGGGTTTGATGCCAGATTCACAGCGCTACTTCGACATGCATCATAGTGCCAATGATGTTTTTGAAAATGTACATCGTCGTGAGCTGTGTTTGGGGGCCATTGCGATGACCCATATGGTGTATTTAGCCAGCGTGTACGGTCTCTAGTAAAGCAACTTATATTTGCAACATGCATCCATTTATTGAAGCCTATTTTCAGAATCACGACATTCTTGAAATCAAGAGGCTAAGTGCGGCGGGCTCTTCACGAATTTATCATCGGGTAGTAAGCAATCAGGGCGTTTATATTGCTTGTGAAAATCTGCATCTTGCAGAGAATGAAACTTTTATTGCATTTGCAAAATATTTTAAGTCAAAGGGCATTTTGGTTCCGGAGGTATATGCAATGAGTCCGGATAAACAATGTTACATCATTCAGGATTTGGGTGATTTGCATTTGTTGGATTGCCGCATGAAATATGGACTCAATGAAGAAGTACGATCATACTACGAAAAGAGTTTACAGCAATTGGCAATCATGCAGCTTGAAGCCGGCAAAGACTTCGATTATCAATTGTGCTTTGCTGCGCAAAAATTTGATCAGGAGGCTGTGCTCGCCGATTTAAATTATTTTAAATACTATTTTATTGACTTACATGAAATTCCTTACGATAAAATAGCGCTTCAAAAAGAATTTCAGGTTTTGGCTGAAAGCACTGCGAACTGCGCATTATCCGGATTTATGTTTCGTGATTTCCAGTCGCGCAATATTATGATACAGAATGCCCAACCATACTTTATTGATTTTCAAGGAGGCATGAGGGGGCCGGTTGCCTATGATGTGGTCTCCTTGTTATGGCAGGCAAAGGCAGATTTGAATGATGAATGGAAATCCGGGTTAATACAAACCTATGAGGCTGCCTTGATGGAGCAAAACCAATCGGTGGACGCATTTCGGGCAGATTATCCCAAAGTGTTGCTCATCAGATTATTACAGGTAATGGGGGCCTATGGTTTCAGAGGATTGGTACAACGAAAATTGCATTTTCAAACCAGTATTCCTAAGGGATTATTGAATATAGAAACTTATTTGTCGATGTATGATATGAAGGAATATCCTGAATTACGAGGGTTATTAGCAGCGATTATTAAACCGGAATTTAAACATCGATTTGAAATACCAGCATCAAATGATCAAACTCGTTTGAAGGTTCGTATTGGAAGTTTTTCATACAAGAAAGGAATCCCGGAAGATGAAAGCGGAAACGGTGGAGGATTTGTTTTTGATTGTCGGGGGCTACTGAATCCGGGGCGTTTTGAAGCCTACAAAAAAAGAACAGGAAGAGATCAGGATGTGATTAAATTTCTGGAGGAGAAAACGCGCATCAAAGAGTTTTTAGAAGGTATTTTTCAAGCGGTAGATATTTCTATTGAAGACTATCTCCAAAGGGGATTTGAAAATCTGATGATTCATTTTGGTTGCACTGGCGGTCAACATCGTTCGGTATATTGTGCGGATGCTTTAGCCAAACACCTGAATCAGAAGTATGGTTTGCAGGCTGAGGTTTATCACCGTGAACAAGAGGCCAGGCAATGGAAGTATGACTAATACTGGAACCTGACGAACTTCGGGATCACAAAAATGATTGTTTCGTTCAAAGTCGTTCTACCAACTAAATCCGATTCGGTCAGTTGCAAAAGCCAGTTGGCAAAAAGTTCAAAGCTTTGAGGTGCGATCCGATTTCAAGGTTAATGAACAGATTAAAAATTTAAAGTAACCTGAAAATTTGAAGTTAAAAGGCTCTTTTGCTTATTAAAAGAGGTATTGAAACGGCTTTCGGTCAAACATTAGATTCATCAAGGCATAAAAAAAGGGTTTCAAACTGAATGTTTAAAACCCTATTTAAGTGGGAGCACACGGATTCGAACCGCGGACCCTCTGCTTGTAAGGCAGATGCTCTGAACCAACTGAGCTATGCTCCCGAATGATTTGAAGAACGATTGTTTTCCGAACGGAGTGCAAATATAATCGAACATTTATTTTTAACAAATTTTCATTCAAAAACTATAAAAAATACTGCAAGCCTGTAAGCCGGATTCTGTTCTCCCGAAAGAGAGGTTATCATTTATCTGGTTCTAACGTTGCCGATAGAATCTATCTGTCTACCCATGAACATCAGGCGAGCAACCTTCGAGCGTTCACTTATTTGACATTTCAGCACGTAAGGTTTACCCATAACGGCTGTTACCAACCGCTACCGTGAGCTCTTACCTCACATTTTCACCCTTATCTGCCGAAGCAGACGGTTATTTTCTGTGGCACTTTCTTCCCGTATTTTACGACGGGACCATCTGTTAGGTGGTACGTTGCTCTGTACTGTCCGGACTTTCCTCCCCATTGCTGGAGCGATAACCCGGCTTGCAGCGTCGCAAAGATACATGCTGATATTTGTTTTACATCAACCAACACCTTTCTGACGATGATCTGATGCCGTTTCTTTGCGGTTTTAAAGGATTAAAATTTCCATCCCAATGTCACCAATACATTTCCAATGCGTTGATTGGTAGATGCAGTAGGTACAGTTGTATTAATGCGTTGCAGGGTATAAGGCTGTTCTTGTAAAGATCTTAAACTGTGCACATAGGCTAAATCCAAAAACCAGAGTTTGGCTCGATACCCAACCCCGCCACTGAACTGCATCCTTGAAGCATCGATATTGCTGTTCTTATACGGACTACCATAATAAGCAAATCCACCACGAATCCCAATCTCATTCAACTTTAATTCTGCACCAACGCGAAAGTTCAAGGTATTTCTGAAAGTATTATTGATGACTGTATTCACAGCGTCTTCCTGTTGATCAAATCCTTTATAGTTGTATTTCATGGCAGAATATCCCACATATTCCACATCAGCGGTTATGAAGCCATTTTGATTGAATAAAACCGCCACACTTCCGAGTGCTTTATAGGGTGTGGTTAAACTATAGTTGAAAAGAAGAATACTATCCTGATTGAAATTTGAAATTGCACTGGCATTGGGATTATTATAAAGCAATAAACTATCTGTATGCGACTCCATAAAAATCTGAGAGGCATCATTCATTTCAATATGGGTGGGCGTATGTAAGGCAATACCAAATCGAAGTTGATTGATTGGCTTGAATATCGCTCCTAACTTTAAATTCACTCCATTCCCTTCAGTGCTTAATTGCTCTTCAAAATCCATGTATTTAAATTCATTGTCCAATCTGCCACTTAAATCATCTTCACTAAAATTGAGGGTGCGATCGTATTTTAAGGTTTGCAATCCAAGGGTGGCTCCCAGCATCAATTTTTCCATGTAATTACCACCAACACTGATGGTATACTCCTGGATATGGCCTTTTTCAACCACAGATTTGCGCTGAAGTAATCCATCGGTATATGGAACGTAGGAAAATGCTTTGTTGCTGTCCGCTCCGGTTCCAAGGTCGAGTAAATAGGTTTGATAAGCCGCATAGGCGGGATAAGAAACCTGGCTTAAAGTGGTGTTATTTAAACCGCCCAAGGCATTGAACTCATCGGCATATCTATCAATGAGTGAGTTGTTGAAATTGTTGCCCGAATAGGTGTATTCATTTTTATAAGTAGCCATTCTATTCATTCCAAAACCAAAGGAGGCAGCCTTCCATCCGCTACGTTTATACGAATTGCCTTTTTTGGCACGGGTTAATACCAATCCAAAGCTCCCTAAATTAAACTTGGATGCACTTTTACTATTGGTATTGCCCAAATAAGTACTTTGATTAGAACCAACCTGGAAAGAAGGTGTAATGGAAAATTCGCTCATCCTGTAAACGCCTAACCCCGCAGGATTTACAGATAAGGTAGAAAAATCACCTCCGATACTTCCTAATGCAGATCCAATGCTCATGCCCCTTGCAGTTCCATGGTAGGTTTGAAATCCATATCGGATGGCATCTAATTCATCCTGAGCAGATGCGCCCAAGGACATGAGGATTGAACTTATTGAGATGATGAAAATACGTTTCATATAAATTATTTGATGTGATTTTTAATGAAGGCTTCGTGTACTTTTTGAAAGGAATCGTAGTAATTACAGTCCGAAAAAATGGAATAACAATGACTAGAGTATTTATTGGGATATTTCAAACAGAACCAGATTGACAAAGGGAGAGAACAATCATCTGACAGAACTCTCCCTTTGAAATTAAATATTCAGATTATCTTCTTCTCATTCCGCCTCCACCACCATTTCCAGGTGAAGACATTCTAGGTGAAGACATGCGGGGTGAAGACATGCGAGGAGACTCTGTGCGTGGTTGAGGACGCTCGTAGCGTGGCGTTTCCATGCGTGGTTGAGAGCGTTCAATGCGTTGAGGGCGACTATTTTCTTCGCTTCTTTGACGTTGTTCTCTCATTTCGGACTCACGACGTTGTTGCTGACGTTGCATTTGCTCTTGTCGATTGCTTTCTTGTCTTTGTCTTTCCATGCTGCGTTGGTTTTCCATTTCACGACGATCAGATTGCTCGCGTTGCATTTCTTGCTGACGACGATTGTCATTCATACGTTGTTGTCTGCTTTGTTGTTCACGTTGCATTTCCTGCTGTCGTTCGTCATTCATACGTTGTTGTCTGCTTTGTTGTTCACGTTGCATTTCTTGTTGACGACGATCATTTTCCATTCGACTTCGGTTTTGCATTTCCTGATCACGTTGCATTTGACGTTGTTCACGAGTAGATTGCTCACTTTGCTGTTCTTGTCGTTGATTCATTCGATCAGATTGTTGGCGCTTCATTTCTTCTTCACGTTGCATTTGTATCTGACGATTTCTTTCGCTGCGATTTCTGTCCGTTTGGATTTCACGTTGACGGTCATTCATTCGATCTGTTGGTTCCGTTTGCTGATCCCTATTACGATCCTGCATAGGTGTGTTGCGATTATTTGAGCGCACAGGGACTTCAGTATTGACACGGTCTCTCTGTGTATTACCCGGATTTTGATCCCCGGAAATATTTCTGTTGCGATCAACACGACTATTATTATCATAACGATCTACCTGAGAATTGCCGGAATTGATGGGCATATTTTGATTCGAAGCATTGCGGAATTCCATTTCTCTATTACGAATACCTCTATCTCTGTTTAATGTTACTGTGCTATTTGTATTGGTACGCGGACCATATTGATAACCGGTTCGAACGCCACCGTTGCCATAAAGATACCCTGTATGAAAACCGTCCCAATAACCGTTATAATATCCATTGTTCCAACCGTTGTTCCATCCATTATTCCATCCCCATCCATTATTCCATCCGTTGTTCCAACCACAGTTATTCCAACCCCATCCATTATTCCAACCGTTGTTCCAGCCACAGTTATTCCATCCATTGTTCCAACCCCAACCATTATTCCAACCATTGTTCCATCCCCATCCATTGTTCCATCCCCATCCTGAATTCCATCCTACATTCCAACCCCAACCAGAATTCCAACCAACATACCAGGAAGGATAATTGAAAGACCAATCCCACCAATAAGGATCCATATAGAATCCGCTGAAATATCCAAAACTCCAAAACGGACGGTTGAATCGTCGGATTCTTGAAGTGTAATAATAACTGTCATCGTCGAAGTCGATATAATCATCATCGTATGTATAACCACGTTGATTACTTTGAACATCATCTTCAGCATCGTAGCTCAAATAATCCTGATTGGATCGATTCTGATTTGTTTGTTGCGAATTTTGATTATTCTGGCTGTTTGAATATTCAGAGCCATTTGAGTACAAATCGTCATAGGTTTGAGCTTCCGAAGAGAAGGTAAAACCGAGTAAAATGACAAGGACGGAGAGCAGGAAATTTTTCATGGAGAAATATTTTGTAGTTAACATTACCGAAATTACGCCCTTTTGACTTTTGTTTGGCATTTGGTTTAATGATATCGCATTTAAAAAACCAAAATTTAACAAGACTTTTTCCACTCCCGAAATACGGGAAATAAATAGCTGTAAAAGATTGATAATCACTTTTAAATGCATTTAAATAATTGTGCTATGATTGTTCTCCCAGAATGCTTTATTTTGCGCCTTTTCCAACGGAAGAATCAAGCATCCATATCAAAATAATTTAGTCAATGAGCAAGGAAATAACTTCAAGAAGTGAGGATTACAGTCAGTGGTATAATGACCTCGTATTAAAATCAGGATTGGCCGACTACAGTGCTGTTCGGGGTTGTATGGTCATCAAACCCTATGGTTACGCCATTTGGGAAAATATGCGAGATGTATTGGATAAAATGTTCAAGGATACCGGCCATGTCAACGCATACTTCCCCATATTTATTCCCAAAAGTTTGTTTGAAGCAGAAGAAAAAAATGCCGAAGGTTTTGCCAAGGAATGTGCTGTGGTTACGCATTACCGCCTAAAATCGGATCCTGATAATCCCGGCAAACTCATGGTAGACCCTGAAGCCAAACTTGAAGAGGAACTCGTGGTTCGTCCAACATCTGAAGCGATCATCTGGAATACTTATAAAGGTTGGATTCAATCCTATCGCGATTTGCCCATTTTAGTGAATCAATGGGCGAATGTGGTTCGTTGGGAAATGCGTACGCGTTTATTTTTACGTACGGCTGAATTTTTATGGCAGGAAGGGCATACTGCTCATGCTACAAAAGAAGAAGCAATCACTGAAACGGAGCAAATGTTGGAAGTATATGCCCGTTTTGCGGAGGAGTGGATGGCCTTACCTGTTGTTAAAGGGATAAAAACGGCCAATGAGCGTTTTGCAGGTGCCGATGAAACTTATTGTATTGAAGCTTTGATGCAGGATGGAAAAGCCTTGCAGGCAGGAACTTCTCATTTTCTGGGACAAAATTTTGCCAAAGCCTTCGATGTCACATATGTCAACCGCGACAATAAACCTGAATATGTATGGGCGACGTCCTGGGGTGTTTCGACACGTCTCATGGGAGCGCTTGTGATGGCGCACAGTGATGATGATGGTCTAATATTGCCTCCCAAATTAGCACCCATTCAGGTTGTATTGGTTCCTATTTACAAGGGTCCTGAAAGTAAACCCATGATTGATAGCAAAGCGCAGGAAATCCTTTCGGCGCTGAAAGCTGCTGGTGTAAAAGTGAAATTCGATGATTCCGACAATAGCCGGCCGGGATGGAAATTTGCAGAGTATGAAATGAAGGGAGTGCCGGTTCGGGTGGCTTTGGGATTACGGGATATTGAACAAGGGGTGGCCGAAGTTGCCCGGCGTGATACCAAAGAAAAACAAACCATGCCTCTTGAAGGATTAAGTGAAAAACTCATTGCCTTATTGGATGAGATACAACAAAATATTTATCAAAAAGCACTGCAATTCAGAAATGAACAAATCACGGTAGTTGATGATTGGGCGCAATTTCAACAAGTATTAGACGAAAAAGCGGGTTTCGTTTCGGCACATTGGGATGGTACCCCGGAAACAGAAGAGAAAATAAAGGAATTGACCAAAGCCACCATTCGTTGTATCCCGCTGAATAATACTCAAGAAGCTGGAAAATGTGTTTACAGCGGAAATCCCAGCACACAAAGGGTACTTTTTGCCCGTGCCTATTAAAATTCTGTTTTGACAGAAGAGAATTCTTGCGTTCTTGTTATTTTTTTTCTTTCTTTACAGGGTGTTAGAACAAAATAAAGAAAGCATTTTTGGAATTCAGATCGATTTGGATAGTCGTGGTTATTTATTGGAAACCTGCAAATGGGCCAGGTTTTTGGCTATTGTAGGAATGGTCATCGCTGGCTTATTGATGGTGTTAATGATTTTTACATTTTTTAGTTTATCTCGGGTCAATGATGCGTACAGTGGTTTTTACAGCCTTTATATCCTGGTCTATTTGGGCTTAATTGCTGTTTATATATACCCGGTTATTGCGCTATATCGTTTTTCGAAAAAGGTGAGAATTGGAATTGATCAGGCCGACCAGGTCGAATTCAATGAGGGCCTCAGATTCCTGAAAGGTACTTTTCGATATATGGGCATTATGACAATCATTATTCTGGCCATATATTCAATTATTTTATTAATTACTTTAATTGGGGGAATTTCTAACTTTATTTAAATTTTTACTATGGAAAATGCAACACTGGTCAATGAGCAAAGCAGGGAAAGGCTTTTAAAATCTGCTCAATGGAGCCGTTATCTCGCCATTATTTCCTTTGCAGGGTTGGCACTTTCCGTCATTCAAACAGTAGTGGGTATCGTCGGAGGGCAGGATGGCGCAGCCAGCAACATTATCGGTTTGGTTATATCAGGAGTCATTACCTTTATCATGGCTTCTAATCTGATGAACTATTCTAAGTTAACGAAACTGAGTATGGAAACAGGAGACGGCGCACAACTGAGCCAGGCTTTTTATCACATGAAAATATACTTTACCATCATGGGGGTTTTATGTATCATCATGATATCGCTTTTGGTACTTGGAATTCTGATTGCCTTATTGGTTGGTTTACTACAATAAAGATTATTCTATGGAAAATAATGAATCAATTTTAAGTAATTCGTCATTAGACGATATGGCGGCCGTACAGTTGGAAGGTACCGCCAAATGGGCTTATTTTATTTCGGTGGTCTTCTTTATTCTGAGCGGCTTTGCATTGTTGCTTTCCTTATTACTTTTTGCCAATATTGAAACCATACTGCCACGCCTGTCACAGGTATTTGCAATTAGCCAGGAAGTAGAAGATTTTATCCTGAATTCCGGAATGATCCTTGCCATTTTTGGGATTTTACTTGGTACCACCTTGTTATTCCTCAATGGTTTCTTTTTGTTGAAATTCAGAAATCATGCTCGCGCTTATGCCCTGGATCAACAAGAGAATCATTTAAATGCTGGTATCGATAACCTAAACCGCTACCTGATTCTTTCAACCGCGGTAAATGGGATTTCCATTGTTTCCACCTTTGTAGGTATTATCTTTTTGTTTTTTAAAGCATAGATTCTGTTTTCGCAAGGAAAATAAGTTGTTGATTAAAATCTGGTGACCAGTTTTACATTTAATAATCTCGCAGTTAAACGATTTGGAACGGCATAAGTTCTGCCACTACTTTGGTCCTGAATCCATAAATAGGAGAGTGTGTTCTGGATGCCTAATAAATTAAAGACTTCCAGACTAAACCACATCGATTTTACATTTTTGAAATAACTGAATCTTGGTCGATCCTTGCGGGCGCCATCTAAAAGAAGTGCACTAAAGCCAATATCCACGCGTTTGTAACTGGGTATCCGGAGCGTATCGCCGAGCCGCTGATTGTCGGGTGGGCCGAATGGAAGTCCGGTAGAATACAAACCATTCAAATGAACCTTAAAGTTTTTATTGCGTGGCAGGTAATCCGAAAAAAACAAACCAAAGCTGATGCGGGAATCTGTTGGGCGAGGCACGTAGCCGGGCGCATATGAGGTACTGTCGTCGCCGGTTACTTTGCTTTTAACGATAGCCACATCATCTGACAGATTTTCGGCGGTTTTCATCAGACCTAAACTAATCCATGACTCCGCATCCCTGACGATATCTCCATATAAACGAAATTCGGCACCGTAAGCATATCCTACTGCATTGTTTTTACCAAAATAGCGGATTCGAATATTGTCGTATTCATAGGGTACCAAATCCCACATATACTTGTAGTATAACTCTGTAGTAAATTTGAATGGTCGGTTACCCAATGCCTTAAAATTATAATCCAATCCGCCTACAGCATGATAAGATTTTTGAGCCTTGACATCCAGGTTGACCGTGCCATCGAGATTGCGCATTTCTCGATAAAAAGGCGGTTGGCTATAAACACCCGTTGCTCCCCGGAAGACTACATCTTTTTGCCATTTGGGTTTCCATGAAAGTTGAAGACGTGGACTTACCAGAAATTCTTTATTCAGGAAATTATAATTGAATCGGACGCCTCCCGTTATGACCAAGCCAATGGAATCAAAAGCCACATTATTCTGAATAAAACCACTCCATCGCATGTAATTAAAGTCCTGACTGGTTTTGTATCGTTTGGCCATGAACAAGGCGGAGTCGCTGTAGGGTTGAGAAAAACCGGCACTATCACGGCGTTCCCATTCATTGAGCTGATCGGATATGCCAACAAATTCAGCATTCAGTCCCCATTGAAGAAAATGTTTTCCGGCATCGTAAAATCCTTTGTGCGCGATATTTCCAACATTGACATTTAAATAGTTTCGGGCATAATTATGAATAACACCTGTACCTAAAGCGTATTTAACATCACCGAAATTTTCTTTACCTAAATCGGTTTCAAGTTCGCCCAATAAATATTCGCCCAGGATGTCATAGGTTTCGGATTCGCGGGTTTGGAAACCCGATGCGATTAATTTGAGTGTTGTTTTTGGGTTCGGCGTATGAGTGACTGAAACCCCTCCATATCGGGAGTCAAATTTGTCGGTTTCTGCACCATCATAAAACATCCGCAACTGAAAAGCTTTGTTGATCAATCCAAAACTTTGGGTTGAATTTTCGGGTTGGAAGTCGAAACGATTTCGGGCATAATTTGCAAAAACATCAACCTGCCAATCGGTATCAAATTGATAGTTTAAATAGGCCTGTATATCTGTAAAGGTTGGATTATAAACGCCCTTGGTTTGTTGTGATTGTAAAAGATACTGATTCGATTTTTGCCGGGCACCGACCATGTATGATAAACGTTTCCGTACGGCAGTCCCTTCGAGGTGTGCTGCCAAACCCAACATACTTAATGACACGCTTCCCGCAAACTCTTTGGGTCGTTTGTAGGTGATATCCAGCACACTGCTCATTTTATCACCATATTTAGATTGGAAACCACCGGTGGAAAAATTTACCCCACTCACCAAATCAGGATTGATGATACTCAAACCTTCCTGTTGTCCGCTGCGTACCAGAAATGGGCGATAAACTTCAAAGTCGTTGATATAAACTAAATTTTCGTCGAAATTCCCACCCCTTACATTGTACTGTGAAGTAAGCTCATTGTTATTGCTTAGAAATATTTTTAATAAACCCTCAATACCCTGAACGGTACTGGGCATTTCATAATACTTTTTCGGATTGATAGCAATATTGCCGGCCTCGTTTCGTTTGCTTTTGTCAGTAATCGTTACTCCGTCCTTTTGGCGGGTATTCCGATTGATGCTTACGGTCAGGTTATAGGTTTCCCCATTTTCGATACGTTTATTGATGATTTTAGATTCGAACCCTACATAAGTAAAAACGATTTGAACGGTACGATTGGCTGAAACCATGAGCACAAATTCGCCGGCATTATTCGTTTTGGTGCCTTGTGTTTCTCCTTTCACAGAAACGGATACAAATTCGAGCGGAATATTATTTTCATCGGTGACTCTCCCTTTGAGCATCGCACTTTCATTTTGTGCAAAAACGGTAAAGCCGGTCAGTAGCCAAAGTAGAAAAAAGCCTGAATATTTCATGTTACAAGGGAACGAAAATACAGTTAAAAAAGTATATACCATCACCTGAAGGGGGTATTTGGCGATGTTGTAAAATGCACATCGAATACTTAGGCTTTTTTTTGCTGAAATAATTGACCGAACCTATTCTGCGTTTGGGCAAAAGCAGTCACCTTAAATCCGTTCAAAGTCGTTGGGGTCAACCTGGGTAAACACATTTTTTTCTTCCAGCGGCGAAAGAGGGGTATCCTTATAAGGAATGCGTAAGAGTGTTTTATTTTTCAGCAGGTACCTTAAAACCGAGTCGTTTCTCTTGAAGGTAATGTCCAGCGTGTCGTTGTGCAATCGATAATTACCGACCTTTTTGTAAAAATTGCCGTTCATCTGCTCAGTAATAGTTACTTCCGCTTCTTCTTTGAGATTAATAATTGTTTTAACCTTCTCTCCTTGCTGATTGGTGACACTTCCTCGATATATGCCAAGAAATTCGCGGGTGGCCGCTTCCTGATCACCGGGGATGTATAAACCGTCTTTTGATGCGGGTGTTGAAGATTTTTCGGATTTGCTGAGTTTAGAATAACGTTGTTGTTCGTTACAACTGTGTAGTAGCATGGCCCCGATGGCGATGATACTTAATTGGGTGAATAATAATTTCATTGTAGTAGGTATTGAAAATCAAATATACCCTGAGGGTTAAGCAAACAATGTTATAACAATGCAAAAATATAAATACTTGATTATCAATATGCTAATTAGATGAAAAACAAGGGGAAAGGGTTAAATGTGCCTCTGTGCGGTACAATACAGTGATAAAATGACGAATCTTTCATGCATCCGGCAATATTCAGTTGATGTATTTTCTGCTGCTCAAAGGCTGCGGGATATGGAGGGTTTAGTCGCCGACGAAGGAGGCGACCGTAGCCCGGAATAGCCCGATAGTTGATGGGAAGAGAGGTATGGATGATAGCCCCAAATTCTTCCAAGCGTGAATTACTTAGTTTCCAGAAGCACCCATTTTTTTTCGAGTTGATTATATCCGAAGCGATAGAAGGTTTCGGGTTTTTCACTTTGAGCAGCAAGTGAATAGTTAAACTCCACGCCATAAATCTGCATGTTTCCGTATTGATCGAAACGTATTTTACGGGCTTTGTCATCTCCGCGTGGCCCGAGTTGGTCTAAACTCAATTCAAATTTAAGATCGCCTTGAATAAAACCTTGTTTATCGAGGCGAATAGACCAGATTTCAGGTAATCGCCCTTTGCCGAAATAGAGCCTTTTTTCGCCGGTGATACCGCCCACACAAAGTCCGATCGCATCGCCCGTTTTATACTGATCCTGAATTTTACCGGTATTAGGGTCTATCATATAAATCACACCCATTTCTTTATCGCGTGTACTTCCTCCAACACTGGAAACGTACAGCTTTTTACCATGACAATCGAAGTAAATGCCCAGCATACCAAAAGGTACAACACCTTCCGAAGAATCGATGACAGGAAGGGTAGTGAATGCCTGCATAACGCCGGTTTTAGAATCAATTTTATAGACGGTATGAATGGTTTTCAGGGTATGGTCCATGGTGTTTACAACGGGGATGGGAAAACAATAGGCATTCCCTAAATCATCGGTCGTAACGGAAGCCATATAACCGTGCTGAGTCCATGATGGGTGTTGGTATTTTTTAAAGGCTGTATCGGCCGAAGTGGCAGGTGCTTGTAAAAGCAAAACACCTTTGTATTGCGTGCCTTCCGTAGAATAAGCGGAGCGCGAAGCATCAAATCCTAACTGGCTGATAAATTCGGCAGGTTTACGGCAAGGTTGACGCCCGATATTGCTGATTTCCTCTTCAGTCATTTTTTCTTCACAGGCCGCGAAAAAAAGTGTTATTAGAAGGAATAATAAGTACTTAAAAGATTTCATTTCAATGATTTAATGGGAGTGAACATAGGCCCGGCGAGGCAAGGATAAACACGCGTTTTATAAGATCCATTTTCAAGATAACGTTCGCTCCAGCAATATTCATTTCCGGGGGTGTCATCGTTCTTCATTTGACAAACATACCAAAGAACCAGGCCTGCATTGCTGGTTGATTCAGGTTGAGCATCAATGAATTTTTCCGGGCCTTGCTGATAATCGATATTACAACACGGGCCTATCGTAACGAGATCCTTTTCACCTTCTTCGCGGTCGGGATGTAAACGGGTAAGATAGAGATAAGGGAAATCACCTCTCCCGCCGTCGCCAAACTGTCCACGACCGGGTTCAATCAGAAATCCTTTTTGATCTTTACTACTGACTTTATACAAGTAGCCTTCTTTTGTGAAGGGGGCTTGCGGGGATTGAAGTTTCCATTGCTCTTTATCCCAGGGCAACCACTGTTGACCATTCCACTCGCTAAACGTATTTTCCTGACCTGCAAAAGAAAAACGCATCACAGGCCGATAGGTGCCATTGTTGCCACAACCTCTTCCTAAACTTGCGGCTGCGCAACGGAAACGTCCATCTTTATAAAACTCGAAACGTTGGAGATAGTTGTAATTGCAGGGCAAAGGCCATTGTTCGGAGCTAAAATTTTGCTCCAGCGCAAATCCGATAATTTGTCCGCCGTCACTGATTTCACTCACCCTTGGGTCGCTAACAGCCACCACTGCTGCCTGACTAAATTCCGGACAACCTACAGCATCGCTATATCCAAAACCTTCGGTATTTGAGTAGCTGACATGCCAATCAACGACTTTCGCATTATTGAGAACAAGTACATTATTAAAATAGACTTCTGAAATGCGCAGTCCATCGGAAGTAGTAATGACATAATTAAGTTTCCATCCAAATTTCTCGAGGCTATTTATCTGTTTGCAATAACACTCCATCACCTTGTCGAATTTGAGCCGTTTTTCACTGATATTTCTCACAGGTTGTTCGGTACCTGTATTTGTCCATCGGATGCCCACAACGCGATGGTCGGTGAGATCCACAATACACCACAAAGCTTTATCACCTTTGGTAAAAGTTGGGGCCACACAAAGGTGCATACTGCGCTCGCATTTTGTTCGGTTTAAAGCGGTTTTCGTATTGGCCATCAAGGCTTCAGTTTCACCCGGTTGATAGCCGAGTGCGCGAATCACTTCAGGGTGGTTGATGGCGATTTGAACGGCCAGATCTTTGAGATGAACGGGGATGTCGGGCTGCGATTCAGGAAGGGTTTGAACAGAAAAAACCTCTTTCTTCCCAATATCGACCATAGCAGTAGTTGTGAGGTTGAGTGCGAAATTGTACAACTCAACTTTAAAAATTTCGGAAGCATTTCTGCCGGCTGGAATTTCCTGTGGACGGGCCTGATAGACATTAAAAATTTCGTTGCGTAAGGGCTGGCCGGAATCCGGGTCCTTCAGATTTTTTTGAAATTCGGGATGCAGAAGCGCCAATTTCTGGGCCTCATTTTGTTGCGGGTTCAGGTTTTGAAGCCGGATTACCGGAATAGGAGCCGATAAAGCCTGACGAATTTCTTCAACCCGCTTTTTAATGGTTGAAAAATCTGTACCGGTTGAATCCGGCATGATCATCGAATCAATGGCTTGTTGTTGTGGGTTATTATTCTTTGAATCATCTTGGCATGAGAGGGCAAAGCATAAAAAAAATAATAGAATAAATCCGTTGAGGTGTTTGAGCATATTGAACAGGAGTCCGACAAATTTAATCATAAGATTGAAAGGTCGGGCATGCAAGGCCAGAAAGCTTTTGAGGGGTTTTCTTATTTGGGGATTTGGACATGGTATGGTCTTCATCGTTCAAGTGATATAGAAACTCAATCAGCTGCAGTTCCTGTGTTCGGCTCAAAGAAAAACCGTTCAGGTATTTGCTTTTGAAGGGATGAAATCGGCCATCACCCTGATTGGGACCTTTTGTTGTCAGGCGTCCACTCCGGCTGTAGTGACTTATCACATCCTCAATGGATGACATACTGCCATCGTGCATATAGGGAGGAGTGCGCATCACATTGCGTAAAGAAGGGACCCTGAATTTTCCATCATCTTGCGCTTGTTGAGTATACAAACGCAAACCGTCATCCTGTGGTGGATAAGTACCTGCACTTGTGAAATAAAGTCCGGTATTAAAATAAATACTGTCGTGATTTTTAGTCAAGGTCGCATTACTTAGGTCTGGACCGCCATGACAGGAAACACAAGCAAGGCTATCGGAGCAAAATAATTGGTATCCGGCCAGGGCATCCTGACTGAGTGCAGACGAATCGCCTTTGAGAAACCGATCGAAGGGAGATACACCCGATTGCAGGGTGTTGATATAAGCTATTAAACAATCTACAACCCATAAACTGTCAGCAGGAGGTGGAATCTTACCATAGGTTTGAAGAAGTAGTGATTGGTAAGCAGAATCATCCCGGATATATGAAAGAAATTTTGGCCAATGAAGATGTAGTCCTAATTCCAAAGGATGAGTTCCATAAAGTGGGCGTTGTAATTGTTGTGCAAGATTTTTTGCCTTTGGATTTGCCCAATCAAAGACCTTCATTTTGGAAACATGTAGCAGACTGGGGGCATTGTGTAATAACATTTCACCGGATGGGCTCACGCTGGTTCGGTAGCCGTCTGTAAAAGCCATAGAAGGATCGTGGCAACTGGCACAACTGCGGGTATGGTTCCATGAAAGTTGAACATCCGAAAACAAACGTTCACCAATCAACGCTTTTTTATCGGCATTTCTGGTTTGGCATGCGTTCCACATCATCATGCAACTCAAAATTCCAAAGATTAAAAGACAGGTTAAAAGGCGGTATTTCATACGTTAAAAGGCGCTCCTCAGGCGCGTAATCAATGTGTGGCACAAAAGTGGCTTCCACAACGTTAACAAAAAACATTTTTTTTGTGATTTGAAAGCCGTAATTTTAGATTATCAAATTAACCAAAACCTTAAAAAAAAATGAACATGAAAAAATTAATGCACCTCAAACTGAAATCGTGGCGTACTGGTATGCTGGGATTATTTTTAACAGCGCTCACAGCATTTAGTGCAAGCGCACAAATGGAAATTGCAGGTAAAATCAAAAACCTTAAACAACAAGATCCAAACACTTTTACCTTTGAAGTTTGGTTGGTGAATAAAAGCGTCAGCAACGAAACCATTATATTATCCGGATTTCAAATGGGTGTGGATTTTGATGCATCTGCCATTGCCAATGGTGGACAAATTACAACCCGACAAATTAAGGAAAATCCTGCAATCCCTCAAGTGCAACGATTGCATAAACCCAATTTAAGCACACCGGTAAAAAATAATAGCGCTAAAATCAATCATTGGCGAATAGCTGCTCAGGTGCTTGGGGCTGGCAACAGTCAGATGGGCATTGAGATTCCCCGTGAAGGTTTGTGGTATGGCACCTATGAAATCAAAAACAACGTCCCTTTTGCTGCAAATAGCAAACCATCGTTCAAATGGAATTTGTTAAATGGTCAAGGTAAAACACGTTCGTTGTTCTTAGGTTATGTAGGTAAAAATCAGGTATCTACCCGCTTCACCAACCCTGCTTTTGAAGGACATTTATTCAGTGTAGAAGAAGTTGAAGATTTTACTTTGAATCCATCATCTAAAACCAATCCGACACAACGCTTCACAGAAAATAGTTTTACTTCAATTTATCCTAATCCTGCCCACGAACAAATTACCTTGGATATTCAATCCATTACTGAAGAACCAGTGGTTATTGAAATTATTGATGCTTCTGGTAAAGTGGTCATGAATCAAACAGAGAAACTTGAAATGGGCAATGTAAAAATGACCATGAATATTCGTCAACTTGCTGCAGGTTCTTATACTGTAAGAATGAAATTAAAAGAGGGTGACCTTGTTTCCCGATTTATTAAAGAATAAGTATACTTTATTTTGAAAAGACCCTCCTGAGTGGAGGGTTTTTTTATTTCAGAAGAAGTGGGTGATACAAGTCGATGAGGTTTTATCGTGGAATGTACTTTGAGTAATGAGTATCACTTACATTTGTCGAAATTTTTCCAGTGAAATTAAAACACGTACTGTGGGTTGTATTGATCATCCTGCTCATGGATCAGGCTTCCAAAATCTATATCAAGACGCATTTCATGTACAATGAAGAAGTGAACGTGATGGGTTCCTGGTTTCGTTTACATTTTATTGAAAATGAGGGCATGGCTTTTGGGATGAAATTTGGCGAAAGGTATGGCAAACTATTTTTAACCCTCTTCAGGCTTGTAGCGGTGATTTGGGGTGTATTTTTTATTCAGAAAACCCTCATTAAAGGGAAGTATCACAATGGTTTGATTTTTTGCAGTGGGCTGATTCTTGCCGGAGCATTGGGTAACCTCATTGACAGTGTTTTTTACGCCAAAATTTTTACTGAAAGTCCTTATCATCACGGGCCTTTGGCTAAAATGGTTCCCTGGGGACAAGGATACGGTGAACTTTTTCACGGTAGGGTTGTGGACATGCTCTATTTTCCTTTGGTGAATGGTACTTTCCCTGCTTGGTTTCCGATATGGGGTGGTCAACCCTTTGAGTTTTTCCGACCCGTTTTTAATATCGCAGATGCCTCTATATCAGGAGGGGTTATCGCTATTTTTGTTTTCCAAAAAATATTATTACGCAAACCAGAAGAGTTGAATGAAGCGGCAGATCCGATTTCGGAGCCTTCATCCGCTGCTGAGAACGAAGTTGCTGAATCCCAATAATCAGATGAAGATTTTTGTGTGGCTCGGACTGATATTTGGATGGCTGCAATTTCCACTTAAAGCGCAACAAATTTTCCCCGTTCATAAATATCCGCAACATTATGCTTTGCCGGTTCATTTGGAAATCAGTTTAGTCGGGAATTTTGGAGAATGTCGACCGGACCATTTTCACTCAGGTTTGGATATTCGAACAAATGGAAAGGAGAATGTACCCGTTTACTCGGTTCAGGATGGGTATGTTTCGCGCGTAATTATGGATTCGAAAGGATTTGGTCATGCTATATATATCACTCACCCCGAAGGATACATGAGTGTTTATGCGCACTTAAATAAATTTTTTCCGGAATTACAACAATACCTGAAACGGCAACAATACAAAACCCAAAGCTGGAAGCAGGAGTTGTTTCTCATGCCTCATCAGTTTCCGGTGCGTAAAAATCAATGGGTCGCCTATAGCGGGAATACCGGCTCATCGCAGGGGCCCCATTTACACTTTGAAATTCGGAATACAAAAACGGAATCTCCATTAAACCCATTGCTATTTTATCCTCAACTGAAAGATACCAAGGCTCCAACTATTCGTAAACTAGCAGTATATGATGGGCGCCAAAGTATTTATCATCAAAGTCCTAAACTTTATACACCGCAGGCTGCAACCGGAAAGTCTCATCTAATAATTCCCTCAATAACTGTGGAAACGGAACGGGTATATTTTGGCATCATTGCTGAAGACTTTATGGAATCTGCAAAAGGGAGTTTGGGGGTGTATGAAATGCGATTATACGAAAATGACCAATTTCGTTTTGGATGGCAAATGAATGATATCTCTTATGATTTAACCCGATACATGAATGCGCATGTCGATTATAAATCCAATGTGTTACAGAATCAATGGATACAATTGTGTCATCGTTTGCCTCATGACGAGCTAAAAATCTACCGTTCCTCCAAGGCAGAGGCGGGCATGATTGAATTGAAAGATACTTTGTCTCGGGAAATTCTGATAGAGGTATTGGATACCAAAGGAAACAGCAAACAGTTAAAATTCCATATTCGACGAAAAATGAGTGCATTGAGTTCCATCTGTTCTGATCAAAAACATCCTGGCACTGCTCATTTAATTCAAGTGAATGGCCAGATGTTAAACATTCCTCCTAAAGCATTGTATGATTGGATTTGTCCGGAGGTGTTGCGTATACCATCTTACAATCGGGAAACCTATCAATTTCAATACGACTATATTCCATTACAATTGGCGGTGAAGGTGAAGATTCCTTTTGTGCCAGTGGCTCAGCATAAAAAGATCCATCAACTTGTTTTGCAAGCTTTGAATCCATTGAGTGGGGGTAAAAAGAAATCGTATCCTGCTCGTTTTGAAAAAGGATTTGTCATAGGAGAGATCAAACAATTTGGATCATATCGGGTGGTTTATGATGAAAAGGGACCCAAGATTAAAACGGCTCTTCAAGATGGGCAACGAATTTCAGCGCTCAAAAAATTGGTGTTTGAAATTGAGGATGAAATTGGGCATGTGATAAAAATGCGGGCGGAAGTAAATGGTCGGTGGTTATTGTTTGCCCAAAAGGGAAATGTGTACACCTATGAAATGGATTCTTTATATCCAAAAGGTTTATATCCCTTAAAAATTATTGCAGCCGATGAAAGCGGAAATGAAACGACCTTTGCTCTTAAATTACAACGATAAAAAATGTTAGAAAACGGCATGAAGGCACCAGCCTTTACACTCAAAGACCAATCTGGAAACAAAGTCAGTTTAAAAGATTTCAGCGGACAAAAAATTGTAATCTTTTTTTATCCAGAGGATGATACCCCCACTTGTACCGTTGAGGCTTGCAATTTGCGTGACAACTATAGTCTCCTGCGAAAGAATGGATTGACGGTGATTGGGATTAGTCCGGATGATACAGAAAAGCATCAAAAATTCCAGACTAAACATCAACTCCCATTCACCTTATTGGCTGATCCTGAAATGAAGGTGATTGAAAAATATGGGGTTTGGGGCGAAAAAAACATGTATGGCCGCAAGTATATGGGATTAAAGAGAACGACTTTTTTGATCAATGAAAAAGGGCAAATCGATCATGTGATTCGAAAAGTGGATTCCAAAAAACACGCCGAACAAATTGTAAAAATCTGGAGCCTATAAATGAAAATGATTCGGGTACGTATTGTTGAAAATAGTTGGGTGGCCCGTGTGGCTTCCTGGAAACTAAAAACCCAGCAATGTGCCATCGTTTTGGGACGAACCATTTTCCTACACGGTTTTGATAAAAACGCGCTGATTAAGGACCAGCGCTTGCTTCGGCATGAGGTATGTCATGTTTTGCAATGGCAACGCATGGGATATTTTTATTTCTTGGTTTGTTATTTGAGTTGGTCCATCCGATATGGATACTCTCAAAATCCTCTTGAAATAGAGGCCAGACAAAAAGAAGCGGATGAAACGATTCTTAAAAAAGTTGTAATCCTATGAAAATAAATTTGTCGAGTCCGTAAAAATCCTATTTTTACTCCGAAGCCATGGTTCAACAGATAACAGAAGGAATCAGTATAACGGTAGAAACGTTTTACAACAAAGAACAATCAAATCCGGTGATTGGAGAATATACCTTCGCCTATCGGGTTTCGATTGATAATTTTTCCAATTTCCCCGTAAAGCTTTTACGAAGGCATTGGTTTATTTTTGACAGCAATGGCAGTTACCGCGAAGTTGAAGGCGAAGGCGTGGTTGGTCAACAGCCCATATTGGAGCCCGGAGAATCATTTCAATATGTGTCCGGTGCTGGAATACGCACAGATATGGGGAAAATGAGAGGAGCCTATCAAATGGAAAATATGCTGAATAAAAAGCTTTTGAAGGTTGAAATCCCTGAGTTTGAGTTGATTGCGCCTTATAAAATGAATTAATAGAGCACTTCCTTTTTTTTCATTTTGCTAACATCCATTTTTATAGCTTTGTACTTGCACAAATATGAAACGGAGTATTAAATTTCTCTGGTGGGGTCTTGTTATAGGCATCATCGGTTTTAACGCCCTGATCTGGATGATTAATGAGGGCTGGTTGGGATATATGCCCAAGATGGCAGAATTGGAAAATCCTAAATCAGCAACCGCATCCGAACTCTATTCTTCCGAAGGGGCTATGATCGGTAAATATTATCTCGAAAACCGGAATCCGGTGACTTATGATGAAATTGCACCCTGTGTGATTGATGCTTTGGTAGCCACCGAGGATGAACGTTTTTACAAACATAGTGGTATTGATCCTGAAGCAATAGGCCGGGCTCTTTTTGGAATGGTTACTTTTAATCCAAAAGGAGGTGCCAGTACGATTACTCAACAGTTGGCTAAACAATTACTGGAACAAGGTTCTCGTAATTTTTTGGAACGTATTCTCGAAAAACTGAAAGAACAAATTGTAGCTGTTAAACTGGAAAAAAATCTAACCAAACAAGAGATTCTGACCTTGTATCTCAACACGGTTCCTTGGGGATACAATTCATTTGGTATCAAAAGTGCGGCCAAAACTTACTTTAATAAAATGCCCAAACAATTGGATATTGAAGAAGCGGCATTGTTGATTGGGATGCTCAAGGGTTCTTCGCGATATAATCCGACTAAAGAAAGTAAGCAGCAATTGGTACTTGATCGTCGTAATACGGTTTTGGACCAAATGGTAAAAAATTTAAAAATCTCTGCGGCAGAGGCACAGGCATTAAAAGAGAAGCCCATTGCTTTAGATTTTTCGCCCATGAGTGATACCCATCATGAAGGGGTAGCACCTTATTTTCGTCAGGTGGTTGAGCAAGAAGTGAAAACCTGGTGCAAGAAGAAAGGGTATAATATTTACAAGGATGGGTTGAAAATTTATACGACCATCGATACAACCATGCAGGCATATGCCGACAATGCGGTTCAAAAACAGATGTATGGTAAAACACGTTTTGCAAGCAACCGTACCTGGGAAAAACATAAAGTGACTTTGATGCGAGCGATGAAAGAAACCGATCGTTACAGGGAACTCAAAAAGGAAGGAAAGTCAGAAGATGAAATTTTGAAGGTGTTTAATACCAAAACAAAAATGAAGGTATTTGCCTGGAACAGCCGCCGCGAAAAAGATACGACCATTACTCCTATGGATAGTATCAAGTATATGAAAGGATTTGTGCAAACGGGTTTTATGGTGATGGATCCTGCCACGGGTGAAGTAAAAGCTTGGGTAGGTGGAATTAATCATAAATATTTTCAGTTCGACCATGTCAATAGCAATACAAAACGGCAAGTAGGTTCAACCATTAAACCACTCTTGTATTGTCTGGCCGTTGATAATGGATACTCTCCCTGTATGTCTGTATCACTCAATCCGGTTATGTTTCCGGGGCATGGTTGGTATGGTCCGGATAGAAGCAGAGGCGCTATGCCAATGAAAACGGCCTTGGCATTCTCGAAAAATAATGCGACTGTAAATATTCTCAAATTAGTGGGGATCGAGCATTTTGTGAAGTTCCTGAAGTTATTGGGTATTGATAGTAAAGTAAATGCCTATCCTTCCGTTTGTTTGGGTGCAGATGATATTTCTATCATAGAAATGTTACGGGCATATACCATGTTTCCGAATTACGGGATCAATACCAAGCCGATTTTTATTACGCGTATTGAAGATCGAAATGGAAACGTATTGGAAACTTTTGTGCCTGAACGAAAAGAAGTTATCAATGAAATTACCGCCTATAAGATGATTCGTATGATGATGGGTACGGTGTTGATTGGCACTGGTAAACGATTAAAACCTGTTTGGGGAATTAAAGGTGAGTGTGCGGGAAAAACCGGAACCACCAATAGTGAAGCGGATGCCTGGTTTATTGGATATACGCCTCAATTGCTTGCAGGAGCTTGGGTAGGCTGTGATGATCGTTTTGTGGGCGTGGGTTTGGGCGAGGGTAGCCGGGCAGCAATGCCAATTTGGGGAGAGTTTTTTAAACAAATACAAGCCAATGAAAAATTGGGATATGCCAAAGTTCAGGAATTTGAAAAACCGGCGGTGATGGAAGGATTGGATGAATGTGATGTGGCCGATCAAGTGAGTTTGCAAAGGGCTGAAGCCGTGATGAATGTATCAAGGGGAGAGGCAACAACAGATGATGATTCTCCATCAGAACGATGGGATAATGACAATGCCGGTACGGACAAGGAAGATTACAAATGATGTGTTTCCGGCCATCATTTATTTTTAACATCTTGATTTTGCTATGGGCGCCAGTTTTTCTTTTGGGGCAATCAAAGCCTTGTGTGATTCAAAACAAAGCCATGCGCGCCGGAGAAGAACTGACCTACAAGGTTTATTATACTTTAGCAGGGGCATACGTTGGAGCCGGTGAGGCAATATTTAGCACAAGCATTTACGCCAAAGAAAAAAAGTATTTTCATTTAAAGGGAAGTGGTCGGACTTATGGTAGTTACGATTGGTTTTATAAAGTACGTGATTTATATGAAAGCGTTGTAGACAGCCAAACCCTAAAACCTGTGATTTTTAGAAGAAACATTCAGGAGGGTAATCAAAAGCTGTTTCAGGAAGTTTATTTTGATCGGAGTAAGCTGCAGGTGTCGGATAATGGTCAAAAGAAATCCATGTCTGAGTGTTTGTTGGATGTTTTGTCGGCCATTTATTATGCCCGAAATATTGATTTTGCAAAATACCAGGTGGGCGATAAAATTCCGATAGAGATATATTTGGATGGTGAAATTCACTCCTTATATATCCGATATCTGGGTAAAGAAAAAATCAGCACCCGGCACGGGCAATATCAAACGATAAAATTTAAACCTCTATTGCTTGAGGGGACTTTATTTAAAGGGGGTGAACAAATGACAGTTTGGGTTACAAATGATGTACGAAGGATTCCGGTATATATTGATACGCCCATTTTGGTGGGGCATATCCGGGTTTTTTTCATCAAAGGAAAAGGACTGATAAAATCGTAGAATCAATATCAATCGTTTAATTCAATACCGAAGCGCAACAAAATGCGTTGTTGTTTAAATATAAATTGTTCGGTATTCCATTCCTGATGTTGCGAATTAAATTGATGAAGCTGGTAACGGCTGCTTGAAAAATTGTAGTTCAGATCGAAACTGTAGAAAACGGAACCGGCCAGTTTGGATTTAATGCCCAATCCGACATTCAGGTAATACCCGGTTTGCCGCCTGTAATAATGTCACTGACTACCACGAAGTGCTTCGTCAAAGCCAATAAAATTTAGGCTTACATCGCTGAAGGCATTGATTTTTTAATGCATTTTACCCGACAATCGTTTGTTTACCAGAATGATCAGGATTATTTTGGAAAGGAACGAAGACTCAGCCCGGAGCAAACTTTGTTTTACGAAAACAGTGATTGTGATGATCGGGCGGCTTTATTTTACTATTTAGTCAAAGAAATTTACAATCTGCCTATGATTGTGTTATTATATCCCGGACATGTAACTGTGGCCGTTGAATTGCCTCATCCAAAAAGTAGAACAATTTCCTTCAAGGGGCGCGATTATAGTATTTGTGAACCTACCCCTCAATCGGAAGAACTAGGCGTTGGGCAGATTTCTAAACATCTAAAACATAAACCTTTTGAAGTGGTTTATGAATATCTACCGGACGGGGTATGTTTCAAATGAACATACGCATGGATGATGTATGTTCAGCCTATTTAAGCTAACTTTGTCGGCCTTCATTTCATGAAAGAAATCTCAAATCGTTCTGCAAGTTTTCATTTTGCCATTGAACAAAAATTCAGTGCAGGCATGGTTTTGACAGGAACAGAAATTAAATCATTGCGGCAAGGGAAAGCCAGTTTTAATGATAGTTATTGTTTAATGCATCAGGGCGAATTATGGTTAAAAAGTCTTCATATTGCTGAATACTCACATGGCACCTATACCAATCATGATCCTCTGAGAGATCGCAAATTATTACTCAGTAAAAAGGAATTGCGAAAAATTGATGCGAAAACACGAGAAAAGGGATTTACGATTATTCCATTGCGCATCTTTATGAGTGAAAGTGGGTATGCGAAAATTGATATTGCTTTGGCGAGAGGCAAAAAAACGCATGACAAACGGGATAGCATCAAAGCCAAAGATGCCGAGCGTGAATTAAAGAGGAGTTTACATTTCGATTAATCGATCTCTCCTACAAGACCAACTAAAACGATAAAATTTTCGTTTCTCAAATCCTAAGGCCTAATTTGGAATAAAAAAAACTGCCCTTGAGCAGTTTGAATATTTGATAGAAATCAAAAAATTAGAAAGGAAGATCATCGACAATAGCTGCGGAGCTATTTTGAATAAAATCCTGAGGTGCTGCCGGGGCAGATTGGAAGGACTGTGAGGGTTGTGCAACCGCTCCGGAAGATTTTTCTAAGCGCCAGGCTTCCAGACTATTGAAGTAACGGATACCTTGAGGGCCATTCCATTCACGACCTCTGAGGTTAAAAGAAACTTTCATTTCTTCGCCGATTTGATAATTATCCAAAAGCGAACATTTATCTTGTGTCAACTGAAAACTGATGTATTGTGGATAAGCGGTGGTAGAGTCGGTTGTTAAAACGAATTCCCGTTTTGAAAACTTATCACTCACTACTTGGGTATCATTCTTAACCTTAAGAATACCATTTACTTCAAAAGATGCCATAATTTTGATTTTTAGTGCCCGAAGGTAATTTTTTTTGTACTTTTTAGCTGAACCACCCTGTGAAAATAATCAAACTCTTATCCACAATTTTGCTGCTTGTTTTGATGGCCTGTAAGGTAACTTACCTTCCAAATCGTTTTGAAACACAAAATATTAAGATCACTGAAGGGGGGCAATTGGACAGTACTTCCGATATCGCTGAATTTTTAAAACCATACAGGGACAGCTTATCTGTTCAAATGAACCAAGTGGCTGGTTATCTTCCTCAAACACTCAATAAACAAGGGTATGAAAGCGAACTGGGTACAACCCTCTGCTATAGTTTGTATGCCTACTGGGAAAAGGTTCATGGAGAATCTAAACTGCCTGTTTTGGCGATATACAATACAGGTGGCCTTCGATTGCCTGCTTTGCCTGCCGGTCAGTTAACAATCGGAAAAGTGTATGAATTGCTGCCATTTGACAATACCCTGGTTGCGCTTGAATTAGATGCGCAGACTTTAAAAAAATGGATTAAGTTGATGATTCAAGCTGGCGGTTGGCCCGAATACGGTTTAAAATATCCACTTCAGGATACTACGTTACAAACCCTCAGGATGTATCAACATGGGAAATGGGCTGCGTTGGATACCCACCAAAAATTTATCGTGCTAACGAATGACTATGTAGCGAATGGAGGTGATCAATGTAGTTTTTTGGTGAATCAACCTCGCATTGATTTGAAAAGTACGCCTGTTATTATCCGTGATTTGTTTCTCAAATATGTGCAAGATTTGGATACCATACGTGTCGTAACTGAATCATCCCTATAAATCAATCATTGTATGCAACGACGAAAATTTATTCAAAATATGAGTGCTTTGGGGGCAGGATTATTGTGTGGAGGCTATCCTGACGAATCATGGGCTGGCGCACAAACCCGACAACTCAGCATCCTACATACCAATGATGTTCATAGTCGACTGGATCCTTTTCCGATGGATGGTAGTAAGTATCAGGGGCAGGGAGGCGTTTTAGCCAGAGAGCGGATTATCCGGAATATTCGTGCTGAGAGAGAACATGTCCTGCTGTTGGATGCAGGGGATATTTTTCAGGGCACACCTTATTTTAATTTTTACAAAGGAGAGCCTGAAATGAAAGTGATGTCGATGTTAGGATATGATGCAGCTACCCTGGGAAATCATGATTTTGACAATGGGATAGATGGATTAGTTAAACAGATGTCCAATGCAGATTTTCCTTTTGTAAATTGTAATTATCGTTTTGATGCAACGGCGCTTGAAAATCTTGTCAAACCTTATTCGATTATCCGAAAAGGGGGGCTAAAGATTGGGATTCTTGGAGTAGGAATCGAATTGAAAGGACTTGTTCCGAACAACCTCTGCGATGGAGTTCTCTATGAAGATCCTTTGATGCATGCAAATCGTGTTGCATATCATCTGAAAAAAAATAAAAAATGCGACTATGTTATTTGTCTTTCGCATTTGGGTTTTGAATACAAGGATGGAAAAATTTCAGATAAAATTCTCGCTGCAGAATCAGAATATATTGATTGTATTCTGGGAGGACATACGCATACCTTTTTGGAGGAACCAAATAAGGTAAAAAATCGACAAAATCAAGCGGTTATTGTTAATCAGGCCGGTTGGGCTGGCTTGCGTTTGGGGCGTATAGATATTTTTTTTGATAATAAAAACGACTCACACTACGTTTCCAATTTTACTGTTGTTGAAACATAACAAACAAGGGTTTAAAAATTTTTTTTTTCAACAAAAAATCACCACTTTCGTTTTCCAATTGAGCGGGATGGCAAAAGCCTGAAAATCGGGGAAAAACACACTATTATTATTTAAAATACTCTGTAAAATTCGATTAAGTGGACATGGCGAAAACCTTTGATAAAATATGGGAAAATTGTTTGAAGGTCATCAAGGATAATATTAGTTGGCAATCTTATAAAACATGGTTTGAACCAATCAAACCAATCGCACTCGAGGATAATATTTTAGTGATTGAAGTTCCAAGCCAATTCTTTTACGAATGGTTGGAAGAACATTATGTTGAATTACTGGCGAAAACGATCAAAAGAGAATTGGGAAAAAATGCCCAATTAGAATATCGTATTTTGATGGAAAATCAAAATACACGAAATCCAGCTTCGATTCGGGTTCCTGCCAGCAAGCAACAAAGTGCACAATTAAGCAATAATTATGTGGATGCACAAATTGGTTTAGAAGGAGGGATAAAAAATCCTTTTGTGATACCCGGTTTAAAACGTTCACAAATCGATCCGCAGTTGAATCCGAATTATACATTCGATTCTTTTGTGGAAGGTGAATGTAATCGTTTAGCCCGCAGTGCCGGTTTGGCTGTTTCTCAAAAACCAGGTGGAACATCATTTAATCCATTGGTGCTGTATAGCTCATCCGGGTTAGGTAAAACCCATTTGATTCATGCAATTGGCAACGAAACAAAACGTTTGCATCCGAATAAAACAGTTTTGTATGTCAGTGCAGAAAAGTTTATTCATCAATTCATTGAGCATTCCAGAAATAATGAGATCAACGATTTTATCAATTTCTATCAAATGATTGATGTCTTGATCATAGATGATATCCATTATTTCGCACCGGCTATAAAATCCCAAGATGCTTTCTTCTCGATTTTTAATCATTTACATCAGAATGGCAAACAACTCATTCTGACGAGCGATAAACCACCCAAAGATTTGGACGGGATGCAAGAAAGATTATTGTCGAGATTCAGATGGGGACTCAGCGCGGATTTACAAGCACCTGATTTCGAAACCCGCATGGCCATTTTAGAGCATAAAATGCGTAATGATGGACTAGAGTTGCCTTTGGAAGTGGTGAAATATCTCGCATACAATGTGCAAAACAATATTCGTGAAATGGAAGGCGCGTTGATTTCCTTACTCGCCCATTCATCATTGGTCAAAAAAGATATTGATTTAGAATTGGCCAAAAAGGTATTACGTAATATTGTAAAAACATCTTCTAAAGAAATCACCATCGATACCATTCAGAAAATGGTGTGCGATTATTACGATATTTCTTACGACAAACTTCAAGCTAAAACCCGAAAGCGTGAAATTGTTCAGGCAAGACAGATTTCGATGTTTTTAGCCAAACAATTCACCAAAAACTCACTGAAAACCATCGGAGATCACTTCGGAGGACGCGATCATACGACAGTGATTCATAGTTGTCAGACTGTCAAGGACTTGATGGATACCGATACCATGATACGGGAACAAGTGAAAGAGTTGCAACAAAAAGTGCACTTAGCAGCGATTTAAATTTTATTTTCTTATAACGAAAGCCGGGTTTTAACCCGGTTTTTTTATGAAAAGCGATTTCATTGTTATTTTTTCAAGAAGTTAAAGTTGTCTTGTTATGAAATCACTGGTTTGAGGCTGAACTTAACAGGGAGGTAATACTTTAGGGACACTTTCGCCTACCAATAAGTTCCAACATTAAAATCAAAACATATGTATCACCAACAAAAACCACCTCGAACGCGTTATGGGCAATTTTACCGGTCCCTAACGCTGGCCATGCTCACCATGGCATCCTGGATTATTCCCAATGACCTTTTAGCCCAGACAAATTTCGGTTCAGACAATCTGGCTGTTTTACTCGCGGCTTCATCATCAGTAAATAATACCACTGTAAGTGTAGTGGAAATCGATAAAGTAACCGCCAATCAAGCTGCGGTTCAAACGATTCCTGTTCCAGGCAGCGGACCCAACGCTATTCGTGTTTCGGGTTCAGCCACCTCCACGCTCTATGCTGCAAATTCAGCCAACGGTGCATTGTTTTGCTTTACGGGGCACTCTTCTACCAACACAACTAGCAACGCGAATACTCTGCTAACTAGAGCTGTTGTAGCGGTTAATGCTACAGGTGGTTTGTCCTATCCGACAACTTATACCGGAGTTTCTGGGCAACAAACACGTTGCGCAACCAGTTTAAATAATACGAATTTCTACATTGCTGATCAGTCAGGATTGTATACCAATGGTTCAACCAGTGCTTCGCCAGGCGCCAATGTCAGGTCTGTACGAAGTTTTGGGTCGGATGTTTATGTTGGACAGCAAAGTAATACTGTCACAACTCTTCAGGTTTCTAAGGTGTCTGCCATTTCAGGAGGAACGATAAGCGGATTGCCGGGATTGACGAATAGTGGAAGTTTTCAGGATTTTTATCTGATTTCATCAGGTTCAAACGGTAATTCATTTGATGTTCTGTACATTTTACGAAGCACCGCGGCCACGGCTGGAGTCATTGAAAAATACTCGTTGGTCAGTAGCACATGGGTGTCCAATGGAACTTTTACCACCACTTTTGGAGGATTTGGACTAGCTGCACAGAAGGACGGAGCTGGTGCAGCCTTGTTTGTGACTACCGGAAATGGCGCCACAGGAGCTAATAATGTAAGAAGATTGGTGGATAATAACGGCTACAACGCAAGTATATCTATCGGCACCAATGTCATATTATATACCGCACCTGCAGGGGCAACCGTTAAGGGATTAGCCTTTGCTCCAACCGGCCCACAGTCTTCATCCATTTCAGGAGGAGGTACTATTTGCGCAGGAGCAAATGACACCTTAAACGTAAATATTTCAGGAGGAGTAGCGCCTTACACGGTTGTTTATTCAGACGGTACGAATCAGTTTACTGTCAATAATTATGAATCCAATGCTCCAATTTATGTTTCGCCAACTACGAATACCACCTATACCTTAGTTCAAGTAAGTGATAATAACAATGTTGCTTGTACTTCATTAAATTGTAATACTGGTTCGGCGATTGTTACAGTCAACCCATCTACCTCAAACACAACAGTTGCTGCTGCTTGTGATAGTTATACCTGGTCAGTGGACAACACGATTTATACGCAAAGTGGAACTTACACGAATGTAAATGGTTGTCATACTGAAATTTTAGATCTGACAATTACACCATCTACTTCAAATACTACCGTTGTATCAAATTGCGATTCATATACATGGTCAGTAAACAACATGATGTATACTCAAAGCGGAACTTACACGAATGTAAATGGTTGTCAGACTGAAATTTTAGATTTGACAATTACATCATCTACTTCAAATACTACCGTAGCATCAAATTGCGATTCTTATACCTGGTCAGTGGACAACACGATTTATACGCAAAGTGGAACTTACACGAATGTAAATGGTTGTCATACTGAAATTTTAGATCTGACAATTACACCATCTACTTCAAATACTACCGTTGTATCAAATTGCGATTCATATACATGGTCAGTAAACAACATGATGTATACTCAAAGCGGAACTTACACGAATGTAAATGGTTGTCAGACTGAAATTTTAGATTTGACAATTACTCCGATAGAAGTTAATTTGTCTATTAGTGCGAATGCAGGTTCAGAAGCAGCAGGTACAATTGTTACGGTTACTGCTACTGCTTCGGCACCTGTAAATGGTATTCAATCTGTTTCATTAGGTGTTTCGGGAACTGGCATCACAGCAGGCGATTACACTTTAAGTAACTCAACCATTACTATACCTGACGGACAAACAACCGGTTCTGTAACATTCACCGTTGTCAACGATAACGTGGTTGAGGCTACTGAAACAGCTGTGTTAACCATCAGTAATCCTTCATCGTGTTTAGTTTTAGGTGGAACAACCACACAGAACATCACCATTTCTGACTTTGTATTTACGCTGCAAGTGTTACACGCTTCTGATTTTGAAGCAGGTGTTGATGCAGTTACAGATGCACCTCGCTTCGCTGCCATAGTCGATACGCTTGAGGGCACATATGCGAATACCATTAAACTCTCTTCGGGTGACAACTACATTCCAGGTCCATTCCTGAGTTCCGCTGAAGATCCAAGTCTTGCAGCAGCTTACAAAGCAGCCTATGAAAGTTATTACAACACAACATTCAGCAGCAGTTCGGTAAACCTAGTTCCAAGCATAGGAAGGGCAGATATCTCTATCATGAACTTTATTGGTATTGAGGCATCTGCATTGGGTAATCATGAGTTTGATTTAGGAACAACTGAAGTTAGAAATATTATTCGTGGTGCAAATTCATCGGCTACTGTCAGATCTTGGTTTGGTGCACAATTTCCATACCTGAGTGCCAACCTGAATTTCAGTGGAGATGCTAACTTGTCTGCCATTGCCACAACCAATCGTTTATTGCCGAATACAGCATTCCAGTCTAATCCATCTGAATCAGTTTCAGCCAATACCAACAAGTTAAAATTGGCTCCATCAACTATTATTATGAAAGGAGGTCAGAAGATTGGGATTGTGGGTGCTACCACACAGGTACTGGCAGCCATTTCATCTCCAGGGGCTACAACTGTAGTCGGTGGAGGCGCCAATGACATGAACATTTTGGCGGGTATTCTTCAACCGGTTATCAATGATTTAATCGCTGACGGATGTAATAAGGTTATCCTTCTTTCACACTTGCAGCAAATTGCTTTTGAGAAAGATCTTGCCGGAAAATTAAGTGGTGTGGATATCATCATGGCCGGCGGTTCTCATACCTTAATGGCCGATGCAAACGACCGTTTACGTGCTAGTGATGTTGCAGTAGAAACATATCCATTCATGACAACCGGCCTTGATGGAAAATCAATAGCGTTAATCAATACCGATGCAAATTATAAATACGTAGGAAGATTAGTGGTTGATTTTGATGCGAACGGAGACTTGATTCCTTCCTCAATCAATCCATTAATTTCCGGAGCTTATGCAGCAGATGCCCAGGGTTTAAATGATGCATGGGGCGCCAATGTAGGTAATGCCTTTGCAGTAGGAACCCGTGGTTACCAGGTACAACTATTGTGTACTGCTGTCGGAAATGTGATTACTGCAAAAGACGGTAATCTATTTGGTAAAACATCTGTGTTCCTTGAAGGTCGCAGGAACTTTGTACGCACAGAAGAAACCAATCTTGGAAATTTAAGCGCAGAAGCGAATCTATGGATGGCTAAATTCTATGATCCTGCTACTGCTATCTCCATCAAAAATGCCGGTGGTATTCGCTCTGCTATCGGAAACGTTAATGCAGTAGGCAACAACGTAACGCTGGAACCACCAGTCGCAAATCCAACAGCGGGTAAACAAGCGGGTGATATTTCTCAATTGGATATAGAAAACTCATTACGATTTAATAACCAGCTTTCATTGCTTACACTTACCGCAAGCGGTCTGAGGTCAATCATAGAACATGCAGTAGCAGCAACAACAGCTTCTTCTACTCCAGGCCAGTTTGCACAGGTAGCAGGTGTGAGATACAGTTATAATTTCTCTCTTCCTGCAGGTTCAAGAATTTTGAATGCTGTAATAACTGATGCCGGAGGAAATAACGTTTTAGATACTTTAGTTCTGAATGGTGTTACATACGGTAATCCGGCGCGTACTTTCAGAGTGGTTACGTTGACCTTCCTTGCTGGTGGTGGAGACAGTTATCCATTTAATACATTAGGAACGAACAGGGTTGATTTAAATACAGTTCCGGCACAAGGACCTGCTCTTGCATCGTTTACCAATGCAGGTTCTGAACAGGATGCCTTTGCTGAGTATATGAAAAGTGAGTACAGTACTACACCTTATGGTATAGCTGAAACGCCATTGGCACAGGATTGCAGGATCCAACGGATACCCACCCGTACGGACAATGTATTGCCTCCTAACCCGGGTACAAATGGTTCATTGGCGATTTGTAATGGCTCAACAATCACAGAATCCCAGCTGTTTGCTGCTCTTGGTGGAACGCCTTCAATAGGCGGTACATGGAGCCCGGCGCCGGCAGGTGCTGGTGTGTACACCTATTTGGTCACATCTCCATCATGTTCCGGATCTGCCTCTGCAACGGTGACGGTAACTAGTACACCATTAACTTCTAATACGACCGTTGCATCAAATTGCGATTCTTATACATGGTCAGTAAACAACATGTTGTACACGCAAAGCGGAACTTATACGAATGTAAATGGTTGTCATACTGAGATTTTAGATTTGACAATTACACCATCTACTTCAAATACGACCGTTGCATCAAATTGCGATTCATATACATGGTCAGTAAACAACATAATGTATACGCAAAGCGGAACTTATACAAATGTAAATGGTTGTCATACAGAGATTTTAGATTTGACAATTACACCATCTACTTCAAATACCACTGTTGCGTCAAATTGCGATTCATATACATGGTCAGTAAATAACATGATGTATACGCAAAGTGGAACTTATACGAATGTAAATGGTTGTCATACTGAAATTTTAGATTTGACGATTACACCATCTACTTCTAATACGACCGTTGCATCAAATTGCGCTTCTTATACATGGTCAGTAAACAACATGATGTATACTCAGAGCGGTACATACACCAATGTAAATGGCTGTCATACGGAGATTTTGGATTTGACAATTACGCCGACAGGAACGAATACAACCGTTATTAACA
>JBMOFV010000003.1:0-155735 GCA_049318705.1 Chitinophagaceae bacterium | reverse complement strand
ATTATTAAAAACTGCGAGTTGCCCGCAACGAAGAAGATGCAGTATTTCTGTGTATCGAAAAATTATACGATGTGAATTGGTAAATAGACCAATTCTTATCCGCCGCGGCGGAGTAAATACCGATTTGAAGTATGTTAGGCCAATTTTAATTGGTTTATTACATAATTCCTTTCGGTATTCTGAATTTCAAGTGAACACTTTTTGAAAATAGGCCTTAAAAAAGTGGGCATAAACGACTATGAAATTTCGCCTGAATGCCTATCACCACTTATTTTGAGCGTTATTCAGGAGCCCCTAAATAATGTAGTCTCAAAATATGTCATCGGTACCTGATTCCTCATTGAAATGGTTATTCCACAAAAACATGAGTGCCTATTTCAATTCCGGAGAAAGGCATTAAAATCTAACATCTTTATTCAACAATAAATTTGATGACTTTGCCATTTTTGAAATGGACAAAATACATTCCGGTCGGCCAGTTTTTTACATTGAAATCGGCATAGGTACTTTGGGCATTTTCAAATGAATAAATTTGTTGTCCGCTAATATTACGAACAATGAATGCGCCCAAACTTTCAGCGCTTATAACGCGCACCAGATTGGATGCCGGATTGGGAACCAAAAGAATCTGGTTCAAGTGATTGTATTCATTGAGTCCTGTCGGGCAATTATTGGCTGCCAAAGGTGTGTAATTAAATTGTGTTACAAAACTTCCCGTTCCATTGATACATCGACCCGTGGAGATGTCAGAAATTTGCGGACCGAATGAAACAGAATCAATCATATTCCCATTGGCATAAGCCAGTATAATTCGATCTCCTCCGGCGCTGAGTTTAAAGTTGGCATGATAGCCCGATTGCAAAGTGTCCTGATCGCACCATATCAGGAGATACGACAAAGGTGCGATGCTTGAGGTGACAGGAAAGGACCATTTGCCGACATTGCCTAAATCGTCGCTTAAATAAAGTCCGCTCAGGCTGAGGGTATTATTGGTGGTATTGTAAATTTCTACCCAATCGGCATGTGCTCCGCTGGGGTCGGCCAATGCAGAAACATTGCTGGCCATGAATTCATTGATTCGGATTGAGCCGGCAGAAATTTGAGGGATATCTGCAATGAGGGTATAAAATTCATGTTCAGCCCTGGCTGGTGAAAAAATGCCGGCTACATTGTTTTCGGCATATACATAATATTCCATTTTACCTGAACTCACAGTGAATGAAGTTCCGTAATTTCCATCGCCTGCCGCACCATCATTATGATTGCCATCGTCATACATCGGTAGTCGGTCAAATTTTTTCCAGTTTTCGTTACGAAGTCCCAGATACAAACTTGTGGCGTTGGTTGTTTGAGCTGTAACTGTAACCGTTGAATTGAGAGAGGGGTTCGTGTTGCTCAAAACGGGTGTATTTAAGCTTGGTGGTGCATTTTGAAATTCAGCATGGCTGAGTAAATAATTTTTACGATTATTCATGAGTTGTTTCAACCCGATTTTTGTTGAGGTGCCAACAGTAACAACAGCTGTATCCAAATTGGTGAGAAATTTCTGATAAGTATAAAATTGGCAGGTATCCGTTAACACATATGGTGCAATGGTATTCTGCAAAGCTTGTGCTTCGGTATAATAATCATTGCTCACAATCATTTCGTTTAACATCGTACGGAGGTGAGCGATGTATTGTTTTTTGTAGCGAGGTTTTGCTAGTAATTTTGAAATGAGTGGTCTGCTCGTACTTGTACTTTGGGCCGTTGGACTCATTTGTTGCATTTGTGAAATGGATAAGGGTGTGCCTGAACTCAGACTGGTGAAACTACCAAAACACATATTGAGGTCCCATACGGTTGGACTAAAACGACGGTTATTATCTTCGGACATGTAATAATTCTGAATAAAACCACCTGTATAACTATCCAAATTCACGGTGAGATTATTAAAGGCATGCATCCAAAGTGCCCGGTCAACATCCAGGATGGTATCCACCGAAGCCGTGTCGTTTTGAAGGGCATACATCATGGTGATAAATCGGGTCCAACCTTCATCACTTTTCATTTCGTAACGCTGTGCGTAATAGTTGACACTATCCCAACCGCTTGGTACAAGATTTGGATTGCCTGATGACTGGAAGTTTGGTTTATTACATTTGAAGAAAGGCCTGTCGCTGGCATAATAGTGTCGGCTGATAAAATCTTTATTGATGGTTTCGGCATTTGAGTAAACGCCACGATAAACATTATTGACATACACTTTGGCAAAATTCGCTTTGGGGCAGTGCATATACGGTGTCAGCAAGGCATATCCTAGGGGTTCACGTAAAAAGGAAGGATCTGACCAGCAGTTACTCAGCTTAATATCGGTATAATCCTGGTAATCCTGATTGCCTTTGATATGGTTTAATTCGATGTGAAAAGGATTCTTTTTGTTGCTTGCACTATAGGTACTATTGCCTTTGTATTTTACACCAACACTATCGAAAGATTCGCCATTGATGCGCACAGAATCAGCAATGATATAACTCTCCGTGGCAGCCGCAGAATCCAGTTTGGCATCCCAGTTACTGAAACTGAAAAATATCTCGATCAGTTGTACCGAATCTTTCTGGTAAAAAGTATCCTGTGCGGAAAGTGATAATGGAGCAAGTCCTAAAACAAACAAACAAAATCGTATCAATGAGTTGGAAAGAAATTTTCGCATCCCCAATATTATGAAATTGTTACCAAAGCATGAACTACTTGAAGCGAAAAGCGATTAATGAAAGAAAATATACCCGATGATAATCGCCGCTATAACACCCAGGAAATCTGCCAAAAGGCCGGCCCAGATACTATAACGGATATTTTTGATGCCTACACTTCCAAAATAAAGTGCGATGATATAAAAAGTTGTATCAGCGCTGCCTTGAAAAATGCTGGCCAATTTTCCTGCAAATGAATCTGGTCCCAGTGCCGGATTGGAATACACATCTACCAAGAGGCCGCGTGCACCACTGCCGCTAAAAGGTTTCATAATGGCAACGGGCAACGCATCCACAAAGTCGGTATTCACACCCATCCAAATAAATAAACCTTTAGCGCCTGCAATGATATATTCAAAAGCACCGCTATCTCTGAATATTTGAATAGAAACCAGCATGCCCACCAAATAGGGGAGTATTTTTAAAATGACATCAAAGCCCTCTTTGGCACCTTCGATAAAGGCATCAAAACAATTGATTTTTTTCCAGATACCTCCTGCAATGATGGCGACTATAATGCCCAGTAAAATCAGGTTGCCATAAATTTTAGATACTTGTTGTTTTTGATGGTCCGGCAGGCTATGAATCAACCATAAAATTCCTGAAACAAATACAATGGCCGATAATAAGGAAAGAACAAGTACCCGATCAAATTTCAATTTTTGCTTGAGGCCAACAACCAGGATGCTGGCTATGGTGGCACTCACTGTAGCCAGAACGCAAGGGATAAAAATAGAGGCAGGTTCGAGCGATTGATACAGCTCACCGCCGGTACTGCGTAGCGCAATAATTGAAAGGGGTATCAGGGTGAGGCCGCTGGTGTGCAAAACCAGGAACATGATTTGAGCGTTGGTGGCCGTTCCTTTTTGAGGATTTAAGTCTTCAAGGCTTTTCATGGCTTTTAAACCAAATGGGGTGGCTGCATTATCCAGACCCAGCATGTTGGCAGAAAAATTCATCACCATTTCACCCATGGCCGGATGCTGATCAGGTACGCCGGGGAATAATCGTTTCATGAAAGGATTGAGTATTTTAGCAAGCCATTGAATTCCTCCTGCTTTTTCGGCGATTTTCATAATGCCCAGAAAAAAAATCATGGTACCTGCTAAGGGTAACCCCACTTCCATAACCGACCCTCCTGCACGTTTAAATAAGCCGTCGACCAGTGTCTTAAAAATTTCCACGTCACCCAGGAAAATCAATTTATACAAGGCGATCAGGAAACCGCAAACAAAAAAGAAAATCCAAACATAATTTAATACCATAAGTTGCCAACTTGAGGCTGTAATAATACTTTAATTCCCGAATAAAAAATGGTGACCGTGTCAAAACCTCCCCTGAAAATGCGAAACATGAAAATGACTTCAAATTTTCACAGGACTCTTTTTTTAAGTTTTGAATGTCAGTCAGATCACGGAAAACCCACATGCTTAATCGGATGGAAACAGTTCGGTAAATTGTATTTATCCGGGTTATCCAACAAGAAATGCATGAAAAAGTAGCAAAGGAAGGTTTGCGTGAAAATGGTCTGCGCATCCGTTGAGTGTTACCATACCTAAACTTTCGTATCGGAAAATTTGGGAGAATGATTATTTTTACCCGATGGAAATCACTCAACTCAATAAAATTTTTCTGGAGGATTATCGTCCGACTGAAAAAGAGTTGGATGAAATCAGAAAATGGTCAGAGGATTTTCCATACATGCAAACCTTGCATTGGGTTTTGGCCAAATTTGATCAAGGGCCTCATCCTCAAAAAGCAATTCTCTACAAAACCGACCCTTTATTGTTTGCCGAATGGTTTGATACATCCGCTCAAGCAGTTTCCGAACTGCCTTTGCCACAAGTGCTCACAGAAAAATTGGAATCCAAGCCAGAGATTGAAGTCGCAGCTTTGGATGAAATGAACGCGGTTATCGGACAAACTGCGGAGCCACAACATTTGCCGGAAGACCATGATAACCCCATTCAGGATGAAATGCACGTTGAGCTGATCATGGCAGAAGAACTTAAAAGCCCGGAGGATTCAAATACTCAAGCCAGCCAGGAAGAACCGATGGATTTGGCTGTAAAAAAGCAGGAGTCCACGGAGTTTAGTGAAGAGACCCAAACGGATACAAAGGAAACTGCCTCAAAGCCAGAAGATGAGAATGGACAAAATGAAGAGGATATTTTAGCCCTTATTCATGATTTGCCCAACGCGATACCGCTTGCAGGTGATTTAGAGGGCATAATGCCAAAAACAGAAGAACCTGAGGCAGAAGAAATACAAGCAACCGTTGAGGCTGATCAGGAAGATGAGGACCGTTCACTCATGGTGATGATGAGTTTTCAGGATTGGTTGAAATATTTTAAAAACAAAAAAGAGAAAGACCGCGAGGAAGAAGAAGGGCGTCGGGCCTTAAGAACTGCCTGGCAAAAGGAAAAATTAACGGCGGCTATAGAAGAAGAAACAGACGATATTCCGGAACCCATCTTTAAACAGGCCATGGAATCCATTTCCAACGAAACGGGAGTGATCAGCGAATCGCTCGCATTGGTATTGGCCAAACAAGGGAAAACCGATAAGGCCATTGAAATGTACCGCAAATTAAGTTTGCGAAATCCCGAAAAAAGCGCTTACTTTGCCGCTCTTATTCAAAATTTACGAATCAAACAATAGTATTTATATGGTGAGTTTATTTATCATTCTGATTGTGTTAACCTGTGCGGTTTTAGCATTTTTTGTACTGATTCAAAATCCCAAAGGTGGCGGTTTGGCTGGCTCTTTTGGTGGTTTAGGGAATCAAATGATGGGTGCAAAACAAAGCACGGACGTTGTAGAAAAAGGGACATGGTATGCTTCAGCAGCCTTGTTGATTTTGGTTTTGGCCTCTTTTGTGTTGGCTCCAAAAGTAAATAACTCAGCCTCGGAAAAAACCCGTTCTGAAAAGGTGAATACACCGGTTCCTGCTCAACAAGCTCCTGCACCGGCTTCTGCTCCTGCACCTGCTGCAGCGCCTGCAAATGCACAACCTGCAGCCGCTCCTGCACCGGCAAGTGCGCCTGCGACGCCACCTCCCGCAAATCAATAATTGTTAGAACGATCTCTATGATGTGCTAAAAGCACGCTGTTGATCCTTTCAAAAATACAGAACACTCCTTATGGGGTGTTTTTTTATGATCCGGGTAGAAGAAGTAACACCTAAATCAGGCTTCTGAATAATCTGGATTCAAGGCAGGAAAGATCATTAATAGCCCCGATAGTAGCCAAGTGCCGTGCACAGGCGGATAGCGGGAGTGAGGAATAAAAAAAAGATGGGGTGTGTGCTCCCTCTTCAAAAAATTGCCGACTGTATGGCACTTGAATAGCAAAATCAATTTGAATTTTGACATAAAACGTTCCCGGGAAGTGGAATTTTGCTGCTGAAAAAAACAGATTACCTTTGACGGCTCAAAACAACAATTTGATACATTATAAAAATACCGAAGAAATTGAACTGATTCGAAAAGCGAATTTGCTGGTTTCAGCCACATTGGCCCATGTAGCCACTTTGATTAAACCGGGCATTTCAACGCTTTATCTGGATCAGGAAGCTGAAACATTTATTCGTGATCACGGCGGGGTACCTGCATTTAAAGGTTACAAAGGATTTCCGGCGACATGTTGTATTAGTGTGAATGAAGAAGTGGTGCATGGTATACCTATGGACGATGAATTGCTGGAAGGTGATGTGGTGAGTGTAGATGTGGGGGTAGTATTAAATAATTATGTAGGCGATAGTGCGTATACATTTGCTTTGGGACAAATTGATGAATCCATTGCAAAATTACTTAAGGTCACAAAAGAGTCTTTATACAAAGGCATAGAAAAGGCTGTGGTTGGAAACAGGTTGGGAGATATATCCTGGGCAGTACAAGAGTATACCGAAATAAAACACGGATATGGTGTGGTGCGTGAATTGACCGGACATGGTGTTGGGAAACGATTACACGAAGAGCCGGAAGTGCCCAATTATGGTCGACGTGGGAATGGCTTAAAATTGCAGGAAGGTTTGGTAATCGCCATTGAACCGATGATTAACCTGGGGCGTAAAGAGGTGTTTTGTGCCGATGATGAATGGACGATTGTAACTACTGATGGAAAACCCTCGGCTCACTTTGAACATTCAATTGCGGTGCGTAAACAACAAGCCGATATATTATCCAGCTTTGTGGAAATCGAAAAAAATGAAAAAGCCAATCCGCATTTATTTTATGCGCATGAAGAGGCTGTCATTTCCTGATCTCCATCTTTTCGGAGCAGAGACATTATCAAAGAATCGAGGAATTCGGATCCATTATAATAATGGCCTTTGAGTAAACCTTCTTCCTGAAAATGATTTTTTTGTAAGAGTTTTAAGGAGGGCAGATTTTGTGGTGATAGCGTTGCTTCGATGCGATGAAGGCCCAATTGTTCGAAACCAAATTGAAGAATGGGAGGAAGGGCTTCGGACATATACCCTTGATGACGATCAGATAAATCGTAAATACCATATCCTATTTCTGCGCGATGATGTCGGGTAAACCAATAATGAAAACCGCATGCGCCAATCACGTTTAAAGAGGTCCGGTGAATTAAATAGAAATGGTAAAAACTTCGGTTGTAGCCGTGCATACCTGACTTGAATTTTTCTTCTTCGAGTTTAGCTTGTTCTTCATTCCGAAATCCGAAATAGCTCCATTTTTCAGACTCAGAGGCCTGCATACGAATTTGGTATTCTTCGGGATGGAGTCCTCTTAAAATTAATCGAGGTGTCACTAAATTCACCAAGGGTGGGTTAAGCATCAGCGCGAAGATGGAAACGGATGATGAAAGGAACAAATTTTTGATACGTTGAGCATCCCATTTGGAATTTAGCAGGCCGTTTGGCAGAGTAACCTTTGAAAATCAGATATCTGTGAGGGAAATAGCGTTACCTGAATTAATCGTTAGCGCTTCAAAATCAGGAGAACCGAAATAGGTAGGAGTTTCCAACGCTATACTTCAGCGAAAAAAAATAATCCTCGTTCGTTGACGCTGCTTTTTGGGCCTATTTTATCAATCAAATTGGTATTACATTTGCAGTCCTAAAAAAAAGACCATGTTCAATAATTTAACGGAAAGACTGGAAGGTGCCTTCAAACAACTAAAAGGAGAAGGAAAGATTTCGGAAATCAACGTGGCAAGTACTGTCAAAGAAATACGCAGGGCTTTGGTTGATGCGGATGTGAACTATGCCATTGCCAAGGAATTTACGGATAAGGTGAAGGAAAAAGCAATGGGAGAAAAAGTACTCACATCGGTAACGCCAGGGCAATTGATGGTGAAAATTGTGAAGGACGAACTGGTTGAATTGATGGGCGGGATTGAAGCGGAATTAAACATTCAAGGCAATCCGACGGTAATTCTCATCGCTGGTTTGCAGGGGTCGGGAAAAACAACCTTTAGTGGTAAGTTGGCCAATTTTTTAAAGACCCAAAAGAACAAAAATCCTTTGTTGGTGGCAGCGGATATTTATCGTCCTGCGGCCATGGATCAATTGTCGGTATTGGCTGAGCAAATTAAAGTGCCCATTCATATTGAACGTGAAAATAAAGATGCTGTTTCTATTGCTCGCAATGCCGTTGCTTATGCGAAGGAAAATCAGCACAATGTGGTGATTATTGATACGGCCGGACGATTGGCGATTGATGAGGAAATGATGACTGAGGTTGCCAATATCCGAAATGAAGTGAAACCACAGGAGATTTTATTTGTGGTGGATTCGATGACCGGTCAGGATGCGGTAAACACAGCCAAGGCATTTAACGAACGACTTGATTTTACCGGTGTGGTATTAACCAAGCTGGATGGAGATACCAGAGGAGGTGCTGCCCTTACCATTAAGTACACAGTGCAAAAACCCATCAAATTTGTGAGTATGGGTGAAAAACTCGATACCCTGGATGTGTTTTATCCCGAGCGGATGGCACAACGGATATTGGGAATGGGAGATATCACCACCTTGGTGGAGCGTGCTCAACAACAATTTGATGAAGAGCAATCGAAAAAATTAGAGAAAAAAATCAGGGCCAATAAATTTGATTTTGACGATTTTAAAACGCAATTAAATCAGATCAAAAAAATGGGTAACCTGAAGGATTTGTTGGGGATGATTCCGGGCGTTGGTAAAGCCATCAAAGACATTGATATCAGCGATGATGCATTTAAGGGCATTGAAGCGATGATTAATTCCATGACACCTGCCGAACGAAAAGATCCGGACATTATTGATGCCAGCCGACGCAAACGTATAGCTGGAGGAAGTGGAAAAGATATCAATGAAGTGAACGCCTTCATGAAACAGTTTGAACAGATGAAAGAGATGATGAAGATGATGAATAAAATGGGCGGTATGGGTATGCGTATGCCTGGAATGCGTTAATCAACGTTGAATCACCACGGATTAGCTTGAAAGATACACTTTGTATATACACCGATGGATCATCGCGCGGTAATCCCGGGCCGGGTGGCTATGGGGTTATATTACATTGGAAGAATACGCAAAAAGAAATGAGTGCGGCTTACCGTTTAACCACCAACAACCGCATGGAGCTGATGGCCGTGATTGTTGCCTTGGAAAGTTTAACGCGTTCCGGTTTGAATATTGATGTTTTTACAGATAGTAAATATGTGGTGGATGCCGTTGAAAAAAAATGGGTTTTTGGCTGGGTGAAAAAAAATTTCAAAGACAAAAAAAATAAGGATTTGTGGCTTCGTTTTTTAGATCATTATCGCAAACATCAAATCCGATTTCATTGGGTGAAAGGGCATGCCAATCACCCTCAGAATAATCGTTGCGATGAGTTGGCTACCATGGCCGCCGATCAGGGTCCGTATTTAATGGATACGCAGTATGAATTGGAGCAAAAGACTCATGAATGAAAAGGATTGATAGGACCTTTCTTTTCAAAGTGATGATTCCCTTTGCAGTTATTCCTGAACATGAAGATTTGGAAATTGATGGATTGTTTCGGTGCTAAACTCCAGATGTTTTTTACATTTGAGGACTCATGCAAGAGCCTCAGTTTCATCTTCCCTTTTTTGCCAATTTATTATTGCTGTTAGTAGCAGCAAGAATTTTGGGTGAAATTATGGAACGCCTGAAACAACCCGCTATGATTGGTGAAATATTGGCCGGCATTCTTTTAGGTCCAAGTGTATTTAACTTAATTCATCGAACCGAAGACATTAAGGTTGTTTCGGAGTTGGGGATTTTCCTTTTGGTCATCCTGGCAGGTATGGAAATTCATATTGATGAGATTCTCAGGTCGTTTAAAGGGAAAAATATTATTATTTCTTTACTGGCTTTTTTTCTACCTATCATCAGTGGGTATATGGTGGGTTCTGCTTTTCAGGAGGATTATATGAACTCTACATTTATTGGGTTATGTGTAGCCATCACTGCGCTGCCTGTGAGTATTCGTATGCTGATGGATATCGGTAAAATCAATTCCAGTGTTGGTCGAAAAATTATTTCTGTGGCTGTTTTTGATGATGTTCTGGCCTTAACTATTCTAGGCATTTTACTCAATGTAAAAGATACTGATATGACATTCCATTCAATGGCAAATGCCAGTGGGTTTGCCATTTTAAAGTTAATTATTTTCATTGCGCTATTAGCAGCCGCCTATTGGTTGATCAAAAAAACATTGCGTAAGGATAGTTACCTGGAGGAGTTGCTCGATCGCTAGATACCATCCTTAAGAGGAAAGGAGCCTTTGTTTGCATTGTTTCTGATTTTTGTTTTATTGTTTTCAACTTTTACTGAATCATTGGGCCTTCATTTTATTGTAGGAGCTTTTTTTGCTTCGATGTTGGTTGATGAAACACTAATTGGGAAAAACAACCATCAGACTATTGTGAAAACTACAAGTACGATGTCGATGGGATTTTTGGCCCCCATCTTTTTTGCAGGCATTGGCTTAGAGTTGAGTTTGTCTTCGATTCAACAAATTGGTCTTTTAGTAGCCGTTATATCCGTCTCTTTTTTATCTAAAATTGCCGGCGGTTTTATTGGAGGGATTTTGGCAGGTTATCCAGCCCGTTATTCTTATACCATTGGGGTAGGGCTGAATGCAAGGGGCATCATGGAATTAGTGGTTGCAAATATTGCCTATAAATCTGGCTTAATAGATATTGAAATATTTTCGATATTGGTCATCATGGGTGTGTTTACCACCATCACAACGCCCTTTATTTTAAAAAAAGCATTTGGTAAAAGTCCATAGCATGGATAGATTGAATAACGACTATCGTACTACTCCACAATATCTTCCTTACTTCTTTTTAATTGAGTGTTGGCACTTTTTCTTAACTTGTTACTGGTGGCTTCGTCGTATCCTTTGCGTCGGTGTATGATATCGATGCATAGATATAATGCTTCCAGAAATGAACTATGATTGGCAATATTTTTTCCAGCGATATCGAAAGCTGTTCCGTGGTCGGGTGAAGTGCGAACTATTTGAAGTCCTGCTGTATAGTTCACTCCCATTCCTTTATCAAAACTTTTAAATGGAATTAATCCCTGATCGTGATACATGGCCAGGGTGCAATCAAATTGCAAATCATGTTGGCGCGCAAAAAAGGCATCGGCACTATATGGACCATAAACCAGCATGCCTTCATTCTTTAGTTTTTCGATTGCCGGTAAAATTATGGTTTCTTCTTCTTTACCAATCAAGCCACTATCGCCTGCATGTGGATTTAATCCGAGCACGGCCATTTTGGGGCGGTCAATGCCAAAATCTTTAATCAGGCTTTCGTTGATGATTCGTAATTTACTAATGATTTGATCTTGTGTAACATGTTTCGCAATTTCACTGACCGGAACGTGTTCAGTTAATAATGCTACGCGCAAATGATCGCTGCACATTATCATCACCACATCCTTCGCGCCAAACTTATCCTTCAGGAAAGGGGTGTGTCCGCTATAATTAAAATCGTGCGATTGTGCATTTTTTTTATGAATAGGGTTGGTCAATAAACCATCTAATTGTCCATCTTTTAAACACTGCGTGGCCACCATGAGTGATCGCACCCCGTATTTACCTCCTATATCATTCATCACACCGGGGGTCACTGAAACCTCATCATCCCAACAGGTAAAAATATTGATGCCTTTTGGGTTCAGGTTATTTAAATCCTTGGTGCCTGAATATTGCATGTGGCTGTCTGCAATGAGATTTTTGTAATAATTGACCACTTTGTTGCTGGCAAAAATGATAGGCGTTACATAATCCAGTAAACGGTGTTCGGAAAAAGCTTTGATGATGAGTTCAATGCCAATGCCGTTGATATCGCCGGTTGTAATGCCAATGCGTGGTTTGAGGGGAGTGGTTTGCATAATTTAGTGGCAAAGATAATCAGGGGAAATCGAAAAAAACTCGTTCATTTCACAGTCATTGGTTGCAAAGAAGGCTCCATTCTTCCGGCTTCGAACAAAAGGCCGAACAATTCAAATCAATCCTGATCATTTAATAGAATGGTTTCAATCTCAACCGGACCGCCATAAAACATGCTGGCTGTTTTTGCAAAATGAGGGGTTTGAGCACTCACGTAAAAACGGTTTTCGCCCATTCGTTTTTCGGCAAGAAGTCCGTTTTCGGACAAATATTTTTGGGCCGATTTAGCTAAGGGGCCCGCATTATCAAAAATCAACTTTGTTCCTTTAAAAAAGACTTCAATTTCGGCCTTAATCAACGGGTAGTGGGTACAAGCCAACAAAATGGCGTCGCGATCCTTGAAACCGGGATTGCTGAGGTATTGATGTAAGAGCGCCTTGGATACTTCTGAATCAAACAAACCTTCTTCAATCATGGGAGCCAGAAGAGGGGTGGCCATTTGAAAAATATCCATATCGGATTGATATTCTTGCGCCAGCATCGGATAGATACCACTCTGAATGGTGGCATGTGTGCCAATGATCCCGAGTTTTTGTACATCTTGGGTGATCATTTCCTGAATCACCGGGCGAATCACACCCATGATTTCAACCTGCTGCCAGTATAATTGCCTCAAATAGCCAGCTGCCAGGGCTGAAGCTGAGTTGCAAGCAATAATAATTAACTTGACAGGTTGTTGGATGAGGAATTCGACAATTTGACGACAATAACCTCGAATCACATCCGGGGTACGATCGCCATAAGGCATGTGAAGAGTATCTCCAATATAGATAAAATGTTCATGGGGGAGTGCTTCTTCAATGGCTTTGGCCACAGTTAATCCGCCAATTCCTGAATCAAAAATACCGATGGGAAGCTGGGCTTTGTTCATGGGAAGCTTCAAAGCTAAGAAACGGAACTGTTCAATTATTTGATTTTTTGATTAACTTCGCCCGTTAGAAATGATTAACATTTCAAAAATTAATATAAAAGAAAGTTATAACTGTTATGTTGATAGCAGTAAACTCTATCTCAATGCAAAATAAACGAAACAATGGACATGATTATCACGGTGGTGGCAGCAATTGTCGCCCTACTCATAGGCATTATTGCCGGCAAATTCATCTTTAATAAAAATACCCAAAAACTCATCGATGATGCACAGCAACAGGCTGATAGAATCTTAAAAGAAGCTGAAACACAGGCCGAAACAATAAAAGAAAAAAAGAAGTTAGAAGCCAAGGAATATTATTTACAGCAAAAATCGGAGCATGAAAAAAATGTCATGCAACGCAATCAGAAGCTAACTGATGGAGAAAATCGACTGAAACAAAAGGAAAAGGACCTGAATGATAAAACCCAACAGGCCCAGAAACAAATTCAGGAATACGATCAGAAAAAGGTCAATTTGGACCGTCAGCTCGAAGTTGTTTCCAAAAAACAGGAAGAGCTGAACAAACAACATGAGGAACATATTCGCCGCTTAGAAAAAGTAAGCAACCTGAAGGCTGAAGACGCCAAAGCCGAATTGATTGAGGCGATGAAGAATGAAGCGAAGACGGCTGCCATGGCTCATGTGCAGGAAATCATGGAAGAGGCCAAAGTAAAAGCCAACAAGGAGGCCAAAAAAATCATTATTCAAACCATACAGCGAACTGCGGCCGAACAAGCTATTGAAAATGCCATCACCGTATTTAACTTGGAAAGTGATGATATTAAAGGGCAGATTATTGGAAGAGAAGGCCGAAATATCCGAGCCCTGGAAGCGGCAACCGGTGTTGATTTAGTGGTTGACGATACCCCGGAAGCTATTATTTTAAGTAGTTTCGATCCATTGCGTCGTGAAATTGCCCGATTGTCATTACAACGATTGGTTCAGGATGGTCGAATGCATCCGGCACGTATTGAGGAAGTGGTGGAAAAAACCAAAAAGCAGATTGAAGAGCAGGTGATGGAGATCGGTGAGCGAACAGTGATAGAGCTGGGCGTTCACGGATTACACAAAGAGTTGGTGAGAATGGTTGGTAGAATGCGTTTCCGTTCATCCTATGGCCAAAACCTGTTGATGCACTCACGCGAAACAGCGAATTTATGTGCAATCATGTCGGCTGAACTCGGTTTGAATCCCAAATTGGCCAAACGAGCCGGATTGTTGCATGATATCGGTAAAGTACCGGACGAAGAAACTGAATTGAGCCATGCCTTGTTAGGAGCTAAATTGGCTGAAAAATATGGCGAACATCCGTCAGTAGTCAATGCCATTGGCGCTCACCATGATGAAATGGAAATGAAATTTGTGATTTCTCCTATTATTCAGGCTTGTGATGCGATTAGTGGAGCTCGTCCCGGTGCGCGCCGCGAAATCATGGCCAGTTATCTGGAACGAATCAAAGACCTTGAAACATTGGCTTTGAGTTATAACGGGGTGGAGAAAGCCTATGCGATTCAAGCAGGCAGGGAACTTCGGGTAATCGTTGAAGCCGAAAAAGTTTCAGATGCCGAGAGTGAAAAACTTTCCTTTGAAATGGCCGATAAAATCCAAAAAGAAATGCAGTATCCAGGGCAAATTAAGGTGACTGTTATTCGTGAAAAACGGGCTGTGAATATTGCCCGATAAACGAAGCTTGGAATAGGACATCATTTGCTGCATTCGTCGCACTATACTTGTATTAGACCACACATCCTTTTTATTGACCGCTAATCAAGCTGGGGCCTGTTGCGTTAACAATTTCTTGAATTAATTTTACCTTGAAATTAACAACTTCAAAAAGATAACTATATATTTACAAGCTTTTAAAAAATGATTCACATGAACAAGACATTACGACTTCTGATGGCGTTGATTTTACTGGCCAATGTCAGTTTTGGACAATCCATCTCAGGAGAAATTTACGGTCGGGTAGTTGACGAAAAAGGACAACCATTGGATTATGCTTCCGTCCAGGCTTTGGAAGGCGGATTGGTTCGTGGAGGTAATAAAACCGATCAGTTTGGTAACTATAAGATTAAACCTTTGCAGCCCGGTAAGTATACGATCAAAGTAACTTTTGCTGGATATTCAACACAGGAAATTCAAAACATTAACGTAGGGGTAGACAAGCGTGTTCAGGTAGATATCCAGATGGAGAAAAAACCTGTTTCCGGACCTGGTGTTACCATCAAGGAGTTTAAAATTAAATTGGTAGACGCATCTGATCCAGGGAAAAAATCAATGACCAAGGAGCAAATCAAAACGCTTCCAACCATTGCAACTGGTGACTTTGCCGCTATGCAAGGTGGGGTTTATCAAAGAAAAGCAGGGGACGCAGGCTTAAATATCGGTGGAGACCGCGGTTCGTCAACTTTATATATGATTGATGGGATGATGATTCGTGGTGGAAGAAACGTGAATTTACCTGTTGGTTCGATTAGTACTTTAGAATTGATTAGTAACGGGATGAGCGCCAAATATGGGAATGCCACCGGAGGTATTGTGGGTATTACAACCCGTGGTATTGAACAAAAATTTAATGGTAATTTACAAGCTCAACATTCTATCGAAGGATACAATAATAACTTGGTTTCATTGGATTTGTCAGGGCCGTTATATAGTGTTAAAAAGAATGGCAATAAACGTCCTGTAATTGGATTTGTATTGAATGCCGCTGTTACTTATGATAAGGATCCAGACCCATATTACTACAAATACTATGAGTTAAAGCCGGATGTTTTAAAACGTATTCAGGAACAACCTTTGGTTGCTAATCCGAATGGTACTGGTAACTTCGTAGAAGCATCTGAACAAGTAACTATCAACGATTTTAACCGTGTTAAAGCCCGTTCTAATGGACAATCTACTGGGATTAACTATTTGGGTAAATTGGAATTCCAGCCAACTGAACAAATTCAGTTTACATTAGGAACTTATTTTGTTTATGGCAATTCACGCGGATTTAGTTTCACCAATTCATTGTTTGCACCTGAGGCGAATTCGGTAGGTAATCAATATTCGGCACGTGGTTTTGCCCGTTTAACCCAGCGCTTGGGCAAACGCATGGATCAGGAAAAACAAGATGCAAAGAGATCCGCAATTTCTAACGCGTATTATACTTTGCAGTTTACCTATCAAAAAGATTATTCATATGGAGCTAATCCGGTACATGACAAAAATATTTTTGATTATGGTTATGTAGGGCAATTCACCAATCATCGTAGTCCATTTTATGTGTTAGATACAGTTAAAGGCGGTTTTCAAGCACTGAAATATGTAGGAGATTTTATTGATTCTGTAACCTTTAATCCTGGTGGAATTAATCCACTTCTAGAGAACTACACAAAAGCTGTCTATTCGGATGATCGTTTCCAAGTTAGAAATTTAACCCAATTACAAGGTTATGGTGGTTTAAGAAATGGTGATGGTCCGAGCAGTGCGTATAGTTTATGGACCGGACCGGGTGCACAAATCGGCAGTTATGGCTATTCAGAAGCCGACCAGGTTTCATTAAACCTGGATGCCTCTTTGGATATTGAACAAGGTTTCCGAAATACTAAACGTAAAGATCGTATTACCCACAATATCCAATTTGGATTAGGCTATGATCAACGTACGAGTCGTTCTTATTCATTGGGCGCTTCAAGTTTGTGGCAATTAATGCGTAATATTTCAAATCGACATATTGCCAATTTAGATTTGGATAATCCTCAATTTGTTATTGGTGGGCAAACTTATACCTTAGATCAGGTTCAAAATGGTCAGGTCATTGTGAGTCAATTCGATACGGTTAAATATGATCGTAAATACATTGCTTCTGATCAAAGCCGATTTGATGCCGAATTGCGTAAAAAATTATATGGTAGTGTTACCAATCTGAATTTAATTGATGTAGATAATTTGAATCCTAAAACATTCTCTTTGGATATGTTTTCTGCCGATGATTTGTTGAACGATGGAAACGATGTGGTTTCTTATTTTGGATATGATTATCTCGGAAATAAAGTAAAGAAACAACCTAGTTTCAATGATTTCTGGACCAAAAAGGATGCCCGTGGAGATTTTGCACGACCTGTCGGGGCATTCCGTCCGATTTATATGTTCGGTTATATCCTGGATCGTTTCTCTTACAAAGATTTGAATTTCAATATCGGACTTCGTGTTGACCGATATGATGCAAACCAAAAAGTATTAAAAGATCCATATTCTTTATACGGGGTATTAACCGTGGATGATTTAAGCAAAGGATCTACCTGGTATAATTACAATGTAGCGACCGATAAAAATGACAATGACAAAAAAGCACCGGCTCCAACCTCTTTCGATAAGGATTATGTCATGTATGTAGACAACAATCAGAGTAATAAACCAACTATTGTAGGTTATCGTAAAGGAGATATTTGGTACGATCCATTCGGTAAAGAAATCGCGGATCCTACGATCTTGTCTGGTTTATATGCAGGCGGTTTACCCATTCAACCTTGGTTACAAAATAATAAGGATAGTATCAAGAGTACCACCTTTAATCCAAATAATTCATTTGAAGATTATCGCCCTCAAGTTACTTTGTCTCCACGTATTCAGTTCACATTCCCAATTTCAGAACAGGCCTTATTCTACGGTAACTATGATGTGATTTCTCAAACACCTAGTTCCAGCAACTTCGTAACACCGGATGATTATTATTTCCTGGCAGAACGTCAGGCCGCCATTGGAAACGCAAACATGCGTATGGAAAGAGCGATCAACTACTCATTGGGATATCAGCAACGTTTATCCAAACGATCTGCGATTACCATCGAAGCTTATTATCGTGAGCGTAAAGATCAAATCCAAATTCAACGTTATATTCTGGCTTATCCGATTACCTATACTTCATTTGGTAATCGTGACTTCTCTTCTACAAAAGGGATGACCGTGAAATTGGATTTCAGAAGATCAGGTCCTTTGCGTATGAATGTGGATTATACCTTACAATTTGCTGAAGGTACCGGTTCAAATACAACATCACAGTCTTCTTTATTGGCAACAGGTCAGCCGAACTTAAGAACAGTATTTCCATTGAATGTTGATTCACGCCATATGTTGAATGTCACCATTGATTATCGTTACATCAATGATGGTAGAGGTGGAAATCGCGGACCAAAAATCGGTAATAAGTACCCACTTGAAAATGCCGGTATCAACTTATTATTCCGTACTCGTAGTGGTGAACCTTACACCCGAGCAGCTCTTGCTACTCCATTGGTCGGAGGCGACTTCCAAAGTACCCCAATCATTGGAACAGTGAACGGTTCACGTTTACCATGGCAGTATGAAGTGAGCACACGTATTAATAAACAATTCATTATTATGCGAAAAGCCAAAAAAGACAGTGAAGGCAATGTCGTAAAAACTAAATCGCCACTGATGTTAGACGTTTATACGTATATCACCAATTTGTTGAATACTCGAAATACATTAAGTGTTTATGGATATACCGGAGTAGGTGATGATGATGGATTCCTGAATTCACCACAAGGACAACAAGCGGTAACTAATTTCCAGTTTCAGCAATCATATCGTGACTTGTATACGATGCGTTTAGCAAGTCCGGGTAACTTTAATAACCCACGCAGAATTTTTATCGGATTCACCTTTGATTTTAATTAATAACTAAAACAAGATTCATAGCATATGAAAAAGTTGATTATACTTTGTATCACACTCGCTGCAGTGTATACATTAAACGCAACGCCAAATGTAGGTGGTAAAAGCAAAGGTCTGAATAAAACAGCCGCCGGGTGTAATGCCACTACGGCCGTGATAGACTTGGACATCAATAACGTCAGAGCGCATTTAATGAATGGAGGAGATATGTGGTGGGATATTCCGACAGGTACGGCTTACTATGAAGTGCCAAAAGGAAGTAATAAAAACTCTCTGTTTAGTGGGTCTATATGGATTGGTGGATACGATCGTGCAACCGGTGTATTGAAGGTTGCAGCACAAACCTATCGCCAAACCGGGAATGATTTTTGGACAGGACCCCTGGATGAGAACAATGGATATAGTATCACTTTCCAAACCTGTGCCGACTGGGATCGTTTTTGGAAAATCAATGCATCCGATGTCAATAAATTTAAAGGATTTTATCAGGGTTTAACTGATCCAGGACAAATTGCAAACGCGTTGAGTTCAAAAATTTCAGATATTCCGGATATCATTAAAGAATGGCCGGCAGAAGGAAATCCGGATATCAAAAGTTCAAGCAATGGGAGCATTCCTGCTCCAAACCGTGAGATGGCCGAATATGTGAATGTGGACGGCCAACCAGGATATAACTGGAGAGGTGGAGACTACCCAAGTATTTTAGGTGATCAATACATCTGGTGGGTATTTAACGACCGTGGAGATGCGAAAACTGAAACAACTTCTGAGTCTATTGGTTTAGAAATTCATGCAGGTGCTTTTGCCTTTGCTACCAACGACTGTTTGAACGAAGCCACTTTCTATAACTATAAAATATATAATTTTAGTACCAATCCATTAGATAGTACTTATATGGCTACTTGGTGCGATGCGGATTTGGGTTATGCATTCGATGATTATGTCGGTTGCGATACTGCTCGTGGGTTGGGTATTCTTTATAATGGAGATAGTTACGATGAAGGTGCTCAGGGATATGGATTTGAAATTCCGATGGTAGCTGTCGACTACTTCCAAGGGCCTAAATATTTTAACCAGGCAACCCAAAAAGATACCGAATTAAAAATGACGGTATTTACTTATTACAACAACGTTTCCGGTGTGACCGGTAATCCGGATGTGCTGGATGACTATTATCAATTCATTACCGGTTCATGGAAAGATGGCCAATGTTTTACAACGGCTTGTAATGCTAGAGATGTAGGACCATGTACCAAATTTATCTTCTATGGTGATCCGTGTAAAGGCGGATGGACTGAGGCAACTTGTAACAACGTTCCTGCAGATCGTCGATTTATACACTCTTCTGGTCCTTTCCCATTATTACCGGGTGCTGAACCAAACAATATCACGATTGGTGCTGTTTGGGTACCAAATACTGGTGGTGGTGCTTCTGCCTGTTTCTCAAAAATTCAAATTTGTGATGATAAAGCTCAGGATCTTTTCGACAATGCATTTAAATTACCTTTCGGTCCTCAGGCTCCAAATGCAGTTGTTCAGCCATTAGATCGTAAACTCGTATTTGATCTGGATAATTTTGCCAGTTCAAATAACTTCGGTGAGGGTTATGGTACCAACCTCGAAAAAGCATACATGCGTGAGGTTTCTAAAAAAGCAGTAAAATCAGGTTCGGCTGATAGTTTATATAAGTTTGAAGGTTATTTGGTATTTCAGTTAAGAAATGAACTGGTCGCCTTGTCAGATATCCGTTCAAAAGATGGTTCAATCAATACCGATAAAGCACGTCTTGTATTCCAGTGCGATAAGAAAAATGGAGTAAAGGATATCCTCAATTTTGAAGTAGACCCAGCGATTTCTTCCGATTATTATGTTCCTAAAGTGATGGTGAACGGTACGGATAATGGTATCAGACATTCTTTCCAAATTGATCAGGATGCCTTCTCCACTGGAACTTCCAAAGCCTTGGTGAATTACAAAACTTATTATTACTTGGTTATTGCCTACGGTTATAACAATTTCAAAAAATTCGATCCTTCTCGCGTTGATTCTACACAGGATAGGGCCTATATTGAAAGTCGTACTGATGGTCGTGAACAACCAATCAAAGTAATCAAGGCGATGCCACACCCTGCAACAGATAGCTTATATATTCAAACCTATGCCGATTATGGTACAGGTATCCAATTAAAAAGAATTGAAGGTAAAGGGAATGGCGGCACCCCGTTAGAAATGACAGAAGCCTCTGAAATGGAAGCCTTGAACGCAGGTCAGGTTTATAACCCTGTTTATAAAGGAAACTTTGGTCCTATGATGATGAAAGTTGTGAATCCTGATAGTATTGTTGCCGGTGATTTTGAAGTTTGGTTTGATGTAAAAGGATATCACACAGCATTAGCGGATTCATCTTTGGGTGCTAAGAAAGACTCTGCCCGTTGGTATGTTAAACGTAAAGGGACCAATGAAGTGGTTTGGAGTGATGTGACTTTAGCTGACTATAGTGAGAAGTACCTTCGTAAATACGATTCAATTGCAGCAAATGGTTCTTTGATTCGTGGATTCGATTGGGGAATAGCTGGTGCTGCTCAGCAACAAACCCGTCCTGGGGATAATCCAACCAGTGAAGACAATGGTTTAATTTCTATAGAAACGGAGGTAATATTTGAAGATATCAATGATACCTGGTTATCGGGTATCCGTGATCAGGATGGAAAATCGTTCAACAACTGGATTCGTGCAGGTATTGAATTTAGTGACAATACAGATGGTTCAATTAATGAATGTTCCATGAAAGATTGGGACAATGGAATTGGTCAGGATAACTTACCATCATTAAACAACAAAGACCAGTTAGGAACTTTTGAAGATGTGATTTCTGGTACATTCTCTCCTTACAATTTGGCCAATAACCAAAATTTGGATGAGTGTGGTCATGGTGTTCAATATGGTTTAGGTTCTGATCGTGGTTTTAACCGTCTTCAAGATATCTATTCTGTGGATCTCGTGTTTACACCAGATCGTAGTAAGTGGACCCGTTGTGCTGTTATTGAAATGACAGACCATATTTCAGCATCAGCTGTTTTCTCTGAAAATGGAGCATATAAGTATAACTTGCGCAAACATGCAGGTTGGAACAAAGATGTGGATGCCAACGGTAATCCTGTCTATTCTACGAATGCTGCAGATACAGGTATGAGTTGGTTCCCGGGTTATGCGATTAATTTGGAAACAGGTGAAAGATTAAATATTTCTTTCGGCGAAGAATCCTTCAATGGTCAGGACAATGGACGTGATTTGATTTGGAATCCAACCTCACGTTCGTTTGATCCGGTTAACTTCGACTTGAAATGGGGTGGCAAACATATCATCTACATTCACCGTACCAAATACGATCAAGGTGCCGCATTTGCAAATTCTATCAAGAAAAATTCAAACAGTGCTGCTGACAATGATTTACGTCAAGCTTACCGTTCTATGATGTGGGTGGGCGTTCCAATGTTAGCTCCAGGCAGTAAGTTAGCAAGTGTGAAAGATGGCATTGTGCCAACCAACACTCGTGTGAAAATGCGTGTTACTCGACCATACTCTTGGTATCAGCCTGATCCAAACCAACAGTTGCGTAATGGAGGATGGCCTTTGTATGAATTCAGTACCAAAGATTTAGCACCAGCTAAATTGGGTGATGCTGCCAATAATTATACCAACAACAAAGACGAAATTTTTAAACGCATTCATGTAGTTCCAAATCCTTATTATGCATACAGCGAATATGAAGGAACTCGTGTTGAAACCAAGGTTAGAATCATTAATCTTCCAGATAAAGCCAACATCAAAATCTATACTTTAGATGGTGCGTTGATTAAGTCTTTGGTGAAAAATGATAACAAAACAACTTATGTCGATTGGGATATCAAAAACGATAAAGGTATTCCTATTGCTAGTGGTATGTATTTGGTGCACGTTTCGATACCGGGCGTCGGAGAAACCGTTCTTAAATGGTTCGGTGCAATGCGTCCGATTGATCTAATCAGCTTCTAAAATGAATCCAATCTCTCACAATAATTTATTTAAAATGTTAAACAGAAAATTAAAAATGAGTGCACTGGCCCTGTTCATAGCAGGTAGTGTATTCGCAGGAAATAGAGATCGTTCAGGACAGGCCGGAGCAGGAGAATTATTGTTAAATCCATGGGCTCGTTCCAGCGGTTTGTTTGGATTAAATGCCGCCAATGTAAGTGGTATCGAAGCCATGAAATGTAATATTGCAGGATTGTCAAATACTAAAAAGACAGAAATAGGCCTTGCTCATACCCGATACCTGGCTGGTACGGGAATGTCAATCAGTAACCTGGGAATCGCCCAAAATTTGGGAGATATTGGTGTGCTTGGAGTGAATATCATGAGTTTTGGTTTTGGCGATATTCCAATTACAACCGAAAATTCACCAGAAGGTGGTATCGGTAATTACAAGCCATCGTTCCTCAATATGTCCGTCGGGTTAGGTCATACCTTTTCCAAGAATATGTCTGCTGGTTTAAATGTGACTTATGTCAACGAAGCAATCAGTAATATCCGAGCAAGTGCCTTAGGTTTTGATGCGGGTGTACAATATACCAGTGGTAAACGCGATAATTTACATTTAGGTATTACATTGCGAAACGTAGGTACTAATCTGCGTTTTTCCGGAGATGGATTTAGCTTTAACGGATCCAGTCCTGATTTCGCGAAAGAATTGACCGTTCAGTCCCGTTCTGAGAAATTCTCGCTTCCTTCACAGTTAAACATTGCGGTTGCTTACGATTTTTACCTCGATGAAAAATCAGCATCAGCAGGTGGTGACGAGGCCAGCAAAAAAATGCCTAAGCATCGTTTAACCCCTATGTTCAGTTTTATTTCCAATTCATTTAATAACGACTGGACCGGTTTTGCGGCGGAATATGCCTACAAAGAAAAGTTTATGCTTCGCGCAGCTTATCGTTATGAAAATAATGTATCGGATAAAGAAAATACAACGACTTTCTTTACCGGCTTAAGTTTTGGAGCCAGTTTGCAAGCTTTGATCAAAAGTAGTAAACGCGAACAAGCTGTTGCCCTTGACTACGCCTTCCGTCCAACCCGCTTCTCTACTGGCGTTCATACCCTCGGGTTGCGAATCAATCTTTCTCCGGTTGAAGAAGATGAAGAATAAACTTTCATTATAATTTTAATTATCTTTGCACATCAACGCTTTCCAGAAGGAAGGCGTTGATTCTTTTTTATCAATAACTAACAAGAATATGAGTATATCCTACGTGACTAAGGAAACCTTCGATCAAATGATTGAAGAATTGAATAAACTCAAATCAGAAGGACGTTCTGAAATTGCCAAAGCCATTGCTGAAGCCCGTGAAAAAGGCGACTTAAAAGAAAATGCCGAATATGATGCGGCTAAAGAAGCACAAGGACATCATGAGGCAAAAATTGCCATTCTCGAAAATGCAGTAGCCAATGCCCGGATTATAGATGTCAATGATATTGATACCAGTAAAGTGACGATCTTATCGAAAGTGAAGATGTTGAACATGGGAACTAAAAAAAGTATACAGTATCAAATTGTATCAGAAAACGAAGCCGACCTCAAAGCGGGTAAAATTTCAGTTTCTTCCCCAATCGGAAAGGGCTTACTTGGAAAAAAAGTGGGCGAGGTTGCTGAGGTACATACACCCGGTGGTTTGATGAAGTTTAAAGTTGAAGAAATTACCATCTAATGGCATCCATCTTTTCACGCATCATTGCCGGTGAAATCCCATCTTACAAGATTGCCGAAAATGAACATTTTTATGCATTTCTTGATGTGTTTCCTTTAGTCCCCGGACATGTACTGGTTGTACCTAAAAATGAAATAGATTTTATTTTCGATGCGCCTGACGAACTGTTAAAAGAATGGTTGTTATTCGCTAAACCAATCGCACAAGCTATCCAAAGGGCATTTCCATGCAATCGGGTAGGGCTGACTGTAATCGGACTCGAAGTGCCACATGCACACATGCACCTGTTGCCAATCAATCAAGCGAATGATATCAATTTTACAAGAGAAAAATTAAAGCCGACAGCTTCAGAATTGGAAGAATCGCAAAGGCTTATTCTCCTTCATTTGGTGCACTCGGATTTATAAACCGAAATCCCACCCCGTGGATGGTTTGAATTTCAATTTCAGTTTCCTCCTTGAGGTATTTCCTGATTTTTGTAATAAACACATCCATACTTCGGCCTAAGAAGTAATCATCCTTACCCCAAACTTTGGTCAATACCTCATCGCGTTTCACAACACGGTTTGGATTCATACAAAAGAAGCGTAATAGATCGGCTTCTTTTTGAGTCAACCGAACATCCGTATTCGGACCTTTAACGGTTAAATTTGGAAAATCAAAAGTGGTTTGCCCGATTTTAAAAATCAATTCATCCGGATCGGTTCCTTTCGTGCGTTTTAAAAATACATCTATACGAAGCAGCAATTCCTCCATACTAAAGGGCTTGGTAATATAATCGTCGCCCCCGGCTTTAAACCCTGCAATACGATCTTCCTGCATACTTTTAGCCGTTATAAACAAGATTGGTATATGTGTATTTTTACGACGAATCTGATTGGCAAGTGTAAATCCATCCTTTTGGGGCATCATAACATCCAACAGGCAGAGGTCATAAAAATTTTTCGAAAACTGTTGCCAGCCCATATTACCATCGGTAGCATGAGTTACTTCAAATCCCTTCTCTTCTAAACTATCTTTGATCACATAACCCAAGGAAGCATCATCTTCCACAAGTAAAATTTTGGTTTTTTGAGGCATATCGTCAGCGTTTATGATTTTAGTGGGATAAATATACAAAATTCTGAACCTTTATCAAGTTCACTGTTAACTTTTATATTTCCACCATGTTGTTTAATAATCAGTTTTACATAGTTCAAACCAAGTCCAAAGCCCTTCACATCATGCAGATTGCCAGTTGGAATCCGATAAAACTTGTCGAAGATATGTTTGACGTTTTCAGGACTCATGCCAATTCCATTGTCCTGAATGGAAATTTTAATCTGGTCTTGATCCCGACCGGCTTTAATCATGATCTGTGGTGCTTCGCGGCAATATTTAATGGCATTATCCAATAAGTTAACAATCACATTTTTAAAATGAAGTTTGTCGGCAAATATCATCAATCCATCTTCTACCTCCAGTTGGATATCTCCTCCTCTTGAACGAATCAGGGGTTTATAGGTTTTATCAATAATTTCTTCCAAATTAGGCGCCAGTTCAAAATCCTCTTTATTCAATGAAATGGTATCCTTACCACTTTTAGCCATCTGCAATACCCTTTCCACCTGATTGGTTAAATGCAGTGTTTCGTTATTAATGATGGTTGCATAGTTCAGTAATCGCTCCGGATTATTAATGATATTCGGATTCTTCAATACCTCCGACGAAATTTTAATCGTGGCCAGTGGCGTCTTAAATTCATGGGTCATGTTATTCACAAAGTCCTTCTGAATTTCACTCAGTCTTTTTTGTCGGAAGATGATAAAAATCGCATACGCCAGAATGATCATGAATAGAATCAACACAAAAGTCGAGGCAAACCAGCTGCTCATTTCCTTGGTCAGAAAAGTGGATAGCTGCGGAAAATGCACCCCAAAATAATTGTTCTCCTTCTTGTTTTTGGGAAACTCAGTGGGCACAATATCATCAGGTTTGTCGTTATTCGAAAAACTGACATAACGGCCATATTTCATATTCTCGCTTTCGCAATCATATACGCTATACTCAAAATCAGTTTTGATTTGTTGAGCCAGGAGTTCGCGTTTTAAAAGAGGTTCCAAAACGGTTGAGTCAATTTTGTCATTCACCTGCACAGTATAATATCGATCCGAAACTTTATTTACGATACTATCAACCGGACTATTGTTGTTATTCATCCGCAACAATTGAACGGCCACATTTTTTAACGCAATCGTGACTTGTGAACTAAATAGTTTTTTCTCCAGGTTATAGGCATTCTTCACCCAAAAATATTGGGTGGCAAACATCAATACCGTGCTCACCACTGCCAGCAAAAAAATAATTCGTAGTGCCCGATTACTCATACCAAGTAAAAATAGTGTTTTTTTTAAAGCATCCATGCTATTTGCCGATTCAGCTTGTTATGTGGCTGTAAATGAAGGAGGAAGCTTTTTTTGCGTTTATGAAAGTGCTTTCCGGAATTGAATGGTCTTTCAGGATGGGGCCTGCCGCCTCATTACCGGAACAACGGCTTATTTATGGGCTACTGAATAACTCAGAAATGCTGTAGATTCAAGGCGCGGGTAATGAAGCTGTATGGTTATACTGCGATTTGCCCGCAACGCAGAAGATGCAGTATTTCTGGGTAGTGAGAATGATGTATTTCAAGTGCACACTTTTTGGAAATAGACCTTCAAAAAGTATGCACGAAGGCATCAAAAATTTCACTTAAGCGAACACTAACGCTCACTTTGAGCGATATTCAGTAGCCCCTATTCATGTCACGCTTCAGGCGGCACCAGGCTGTTCGCAGTACGCCTCGCTCCTGCGTCGCTGCGGGGTACTCGGCTACCATCCCTGGCCCGAAACACGCCCGAAAAAAATGAAGTCTCTCGTTTAAATGATACTCGAATCCTACCCAATGTATAAACCCAAAACTACTTTTTAATTCGATGGGCATTGTTCTTTAAAAAGGCATCCCAACCTTGTTCTTTTTGTTTGCTCAATCCCGGAATGCTTGTTTGATAATGATGACATAGTGCAACAGCGACCGCATCGGTAGCATCCAAAAATTCAGGTCGCCCTTCAAAATTTAAAGTTTGCTGCAACATCTTCCAGACTTGTTCTTTGCTCGCATTGCCATTTCCCGTCACCGATTGTTTAATTTTTTTTGGTGAATATTCTTCCACGCTCAATCCAACCTGCATTGCAGCAGCAATCGCCACACCTTGTGCCCGGCCTAATTTAAGCATACTCTGAACATTTTTCCCGAAAAAGGGGGCCTCAATGGCAAATTGTTGGGGTTGAAAATTTTTATGCAATTCCAAAATCTTTTGATAAATCATTTGTAATCGCTGATAGGTATCCTTGTAAGCGCCCAATTTGAGTACGCCCATTTCAATCAAGGCCGGTTTGCGGTTTTTGATTTCTATTAAACCATAACCCAAGATGAGGGTACCCGGATCAATGCCTAAAATTATCTCAGTTTTCCGATGCAAGCGCAGTATTTTTACAGGGCGTGAGGAACAAAAGTATTAAATTAATTTTCAAGACCTCGATTGGTCTTGTTTTGTTTTTTTGGATGGCCTATGCGCTTTACAACCAATTACGACGACAAGAAGACCTTCAGGAAATTTTGCATCAAATGTTTTTGGAATGGGATGCTCGCCGAATTTATCTGCTGGTGTCTGTTGTTTTTTTGATGGTCATAAACTGGACCATCGAAGCACAAAAATGGCGATATCTTTTATTAGGGACTGAGCGTTTCTCATTATGGACTTCTCTGCAATCGGTGCTCACTGGATTGGCCGTTTCTGTTATTACACCCAATCGAATTGGTGAATACATGGGCCGGATTTTATTTTTACGCAATGTGCACAAACTGCAGGGAATCACAGTAACCATTGTAGGTAGTTTTGCCCAATTAATTGTTACGGGGTTTTTAGGACTCATTGGTTTAATTTATTACATCAATCAGATTAAAAGCACTCAATGGATTTATTGGTTACTGGCAGGTAGTTTAGTGTTATGTATTGTACTGGGCTATTTTTATTTTAACTTACCCACGTTTGTCGAAAAATTATCGACCATTCCTTTCCTCCGAAAAGTCAAAACTTACTTATTAATTGTTCGACGCTTTCATGCTTCGCAATTATTGAGAATTTTATTCTTGTCTTTTCTGCGTTATGGTATTTATACTACCCAATTTGTTTTGCTCCTGAAATTGCTTTGGGTCGAAGTGCCTCTCGTAGATATGGTGTTGACGATCTGGTTAATTTTTTGGGCGATGGCCATCGTGCCAACGATCGCCATAGCCGAAATTGGTATTCGCGGTGAAACTGCTTTATATTTTCTGGCACCACTTAGTCAAAATCACGTGGGCATTGTAACTGCAACCATTTTATTATGGCTCATTAATTTAATCATACCAGCCCTTTTTGGTTGTCTCTTTGTTTTTCGCATGAAAATTTATGATGACGAGTAATTGCAACTTGCATGGATTTCAAGGTCTTAGTTTTGCCGTTCATCCATCTCTGGTTTATTCCAAATTAAATCCACTTTACTTTTGATTTTGTTCAAGTTCATTGCAGCAAATCCCGGAAACGATCTGTTTTTTCCTGAAAGAAGGTTTGTAACGAATCATTGAATCAAACAAAATCTGAATGGATGAAAGCAGTTATTCATAAAAAGTATGGCCCACCTGAAGTCGCACAATATGTGGATTGGGAAAAACCTCAACCTCAAGCAAATGAAGTCTTGGTGCAAATTTATGCAGCTACCGTAAACCGCACTGACAGCGGATTTCGTAGTGCTGAATATTTTATTTCTCGTTTCTGGAGCGGACTCTTTCGCCCTAAATTTCCCATTTTAGGCTGTGAGTTTGCAGGAGTTGTTGTTGAAGTTGGCGCAGAAGTATCATCCTTTCAAATTGGGGATCGTGTATTTGGTTATAACGACAAAACCTTCGGGGCTCACGCAGAGTTTATCGCCATTGCCGAAACGGATGCGATTGCCACCATGCCCGATAATTTTGGCTTTGACCAGGCAGCAGCCTTAACGGAAGGGGCACATTACGCACTGGCTGATATTCGTGCAGCCAAAGTCCAGGCAGGTCATCATGTGATGGTTTACGGAGCCACAGGAGCCATTGGTTCTGCAGCTGTTCAATTGCTCAAACATTTTGGGGCTCATGTTACAGCTGTTTCCAATACTAAAAATCTGGACTTGGTAAAGAGCCTGGGCGCGGATGTGGTCATCGATTATCAAACACAGGATTTTACAAAAACAGATCAGCGATTTGAATTTATTTTTGATGCAGTCGGCAAGAGTTCCTTTGCTCAATGCAAACCTTTATTAACGAAGAAGGGCATCTACATTTCTACGGAATTGGGCAAATATGGGGTCAACGTTTTACTGGCATTAACGACACCTTTATGGGGCGGAAAAAAACTATTGTTTCCTTTGCCGAGTATCAATCAGCAAGATGTTTTGTTTTTGAAGAAATTGGCCGACTTGGGTGTATTCAGGCCCGTTATAGATCGTTACTTTCCTTTAAATCAATTAGTAGAGGCTTATACCTATGTTCAATCCGGCCAAAAAACCGGGAATGTCATTATCCGGGTAAAAGAAGATTTGGCTTAATATGTTGAAGTGGCCTTCAGCATTCAAACTGGCATTTGTATTACCAACTACCTCCTGCGCCACCGCCATCAAATCCTCCACCGCCGCCGCCAAATCCGCCAAATCCACCACCGCCACCAGAATTGCTTCCGCCGCCCCAACTTCCACCGCCAGAACCACCGCCGAACCAACCACCACCTCCCCAGCCGGCATCATCATATTTGTACCCACGTCTACTCACATATACGCCTTTGGACTTACTCATGAGGTAGAAAACGATGAAGAATAAGAGTCCAAACATTAAAATCAAAAATACCCCCATCCAAACAGGCATTGGTTTTTCTTTGATCGTCTCATCATTGGTAAATTCACCTCTTGCAGCAGCCATGATCGCTTCGAGACCGGCATCAAATCCACCATAATAATTTCCTTCCTTAAAGCGTGGTATAATTTGATTTCGAACAATTCGACCAACAACAATATCCGGCAAAACACCGGATAAACCGCTACCCGGCGCAATCCAAATTTTTCGATCACCGGAAGAAGCCAGCATGAGCACACCATTTTTTTTCTTCGCTTTTCCGATATCCCATTTCCGACCTGTTTCTAAGGTAAATTCACTCACCTCCATGCCATTCAAGGATGAAACGGTTACCAATACAATTTCATTACTGGTGGTTTGTTCGTATTTTAAAAGTTTGCTTTCCAGGCTAAATTCCTGTTCAGGACTGAGCATGTCTCCAAAATCATTCACCAACATGGGCGGATTGGTCGGAGAGGGGATGAATGTATGAAATCCATTGGCATCCACCTGACTGAATCCTTCCAAACAGCTAATCAGGAAAAAGAAAAATAGGAAGTGGAATTTATGCCAACTATTTACCGAAAATAATTTCATCTGGTAATTCATTTTTATTTTCGCCATGCAAAGGATAATGTTGTGTAAGCAGCTTCCCAACTGCATCTACCGCTCCGATAAGCCCATCCATATATTCTTTTTGATGAAAGTTTTGCGCTAATTTCTTTGCTTCCAATTCCCAAAATCCGGGGTCTGCGTTTTCATAAATGCCTTTGTCTGCATACAATGCAAAATCATGATCGGCATAGGCCAAATAGATGAGCACCGCGTTTCGGTTTACCGTGTGGAACATTTTTAAATCATGAAAAATTTCTGCGGCTCTTCGAACCGGTTCCATCCATTTGCAATGCAGTTCAAGATAAATGCGAATTTCTCCCGAAGTGTTCGCTTCACTGATTTTGACCATTTGTTGTATGGTCTGAATTTCGGATTGTGAAAACAGCGGAGTGCTTTTGCGAAACCACATGCCTTAGAATTGAACATTCGGCGCTTTTTGTGCGCTTGGGTCTGCTTCAAACATCGGTTTAGCCTTCATGCCAAACAGGGAAGCAAATAGGTTTAAAGGGAATTTCCGGGCTTTTACGTTATATTCCTTCACGGATTCATTGAAGTCGTTCCGGGCGGTGGCAATTCGGTTTTCCGTACCCTCCAACTGGACACTTAAATCGCGAAATTGTTCGGTGGCCTTGAGTTCGGGGTAATTTTCGGTAATCATCATCAATCGCCCCAAAGCTTGACTCAATTGCCCTTGAGTGGCCTGAAATTCCTTTAATTTTTCAGGGGTTAAATCATTGGCATCCACTTTCATTTGAGTGGCTTTGGCACGGGCTTCTATCACATCGGTGAGGGTTTTTTGCTCAAAATTAGCGGCACCTTTCACGGTATTGACCAAATTGGGTATCAAATCAGATCTTCTTTGATACTGTGATTGCACTTTGGCCCATTTTTCCTTTACATTTTCATCCATTGGAACCAGTCCGTTATAGGCTCTCCAGGCCCAAATGGCCAATACGCCGACAATAATCAGTAGGGCTAATAGTCCTTTTTTCATTTTTAAGTTTGTTTAAGGTTTTTGTTGTGTCAAATGAACAAACAAAGAAAATCAAAAAAATGCTTTTAAATGTAAAAATGTTATAATACTTTTGGCACGTAAAACAAAAAAAAGTATATATGAAAAAATTGATTATTTTCTCGTTGATGATAGTATCAGCGCTTTCAGTGGATGCTCAAAGAAAAAGAACGCGTACTGCTACTTCACAAGGTAATGTGGTTGTTCGTTTGGGCATGGGCGTAAATTCAGAAAAAGTTGATCCAGATTTAGATCCGGTTTACAGAGAAACAAGAATTTCATTTAATCCTACAGTAGGTTACATGGTTGTTGACAACCTGGAATTAGGTGTAAATTTTGGTATTTCTAATTCTACCATCGAAGATGTAATGACTCAGTCTCCAGTTTTAACAAAAACGGATATGAGAGCTACAGACGTTAATTTCGGTGTTTATGTTCAGAAATATTTCCCATTAAACAACTGGTTCGCGTTCTATACATCTGCTAACCTGGGTTTATCTACAGGTTCATTCGAAACAGATGCTGTGAATGGTGCTGTAACTACACCGGTATTGGCTCAATCTGGTATTCGTAATGGTGTTGGTGGAGCCGCTAACTTCGGTTTCTCTTTCACTCCTTACAATGCGTTGGCATTACAAGCTGATATCGCTGGTTTAGGCGTTAGCTCAATGAAAACAGATTATGATGGTGCTAATAACACCGTGAATACAACAAACGCTGGTTTCAATGTTTGGCGTAATCCTTACAACCTGTCTATCGTTTGGTATTTCGGACGTGGACTTTGGAAAAAATAATTGCTATCGTAGCAAATTAAAGGCCACCCATGAGGTGGCCTTTTTTGTGAATGCTTGTTTGTTTCATTGAACGAACCTTTTTAAAAGATATCTTTCTTTAAATTGATCACTGTGAATCGATTCATTGTTTATTTATTGGTGCTGATTCTGGCTGCATGTCCTGCGTTTGCCCAAAGGCATTTAAATATTGTGCGTTTAACGCAGGAGCCGAAAATTGATGGACAAATCGATGATGCCGCCTGGCAGGGAATTGAGTTTAGCGCCGGATTTACCCAAACAGTTCCCAGTCCCGATCAACCTTCCGAATATCGGTCAGAGGTTAAGGTGGCTTATACCAATCAATCGATTTTTATTGCCGCAAAAATGTATCAGCCTTCGTCTTTGCATAGTTTACAGCTTTCTCCGAGAGATGGATTAAATCGAATCAATGCAGATGTATTCAGTGTTTTTTTAGATACTTATAATGATCATCAAAACGGTTTTGCCTTTCGGGTGAGCAGTAAAGGGGTTCAGCAGGAAGAGCGTTTGTTTGAAGGCGATGAGTATGGAGATATCAGCTGGGATGCCGTTTGGAATTCTGCAACCCAAATTCAGGAGGATGCCTGGACTGTAGAAATTGAAATTCCTTTTTCAGCCCTGCGCTTTTCCGAACAAAAAATACAATCATGGGGTATTAATTTTTTAAGAATGGTGCGTGCAAAAAATGAAAGCAGTTATTGGAATCCGGTGAATCCTCAAAAACAGGGTTTTCTGGCACAATCAGGTGTTTTAGATGGGCTGGACAATATTCAACCACCTTTGCGATTGTTTTTGTTTCCATATTTATCAACCGGATATTTTAGTCAACCCTTGCAAGGGCAAAGAGAACATCGCTGGTTAAAAAGTGGAGGATTGGATGTCAAATATGGCATCAACGAATCTTTCACCCTCGATCTAACCTTAATTCCCGATTTTTCGCAGGTTATTTCAGATAACGTCATTCGTAATTTATCGCCCTTCGAACAACAACTCACTGAGAATCGACCATTTTTTACAGAAGGTACTGAACTCTTTAATAAACTCGGTCTTTTGTACAGTCGTCGAATAGGAGCTCAACCGGAGGGCTATCATCAGATTCGAACCACATATGGAGATACCGCTCAATTTGAAATCGAACGAAACCCCAATATTTCCTCACTCTATAATTCCTTTAAAATTTCAGGACGAACGAAACAAAAAACCGGAATAGGAATTTTTAATGCTTTAGGAGCGCCTGCCTATGCCAGAATTCGGGATAAACAAAGCGGACAAAGATTTTTAAAACAAACCGAAGGACTCAATAATTTTAATGTATTTGTTTTGGATCAAACCCTCAAAGGGCAATCGTTTGTGAATTTCACCAATACCAATGTCTATCGAAATAATAGTCAGACTATAGCCAACGTGAGCGCCATCAAATGGAATCATTTTTTTCGTTCCGAAACAATGGTTTTCAGCGTATTTCCCCGAATCAGTGCTATTCAGAATCTGTCAAAAAAATGGTTCACGGGTAGCGCTGTAGGCATTGAACAATCAAAAATTTCCGGCCGGTTCAGATATACCATCGGAGTTGATTATTTGTCACCCCAATATGATCAGAGTGACCTCGGTATTCAATTTGATTATAACAACAGTAAACAGTTTTTGCAATTGGCGTGGAGAGAAAACAAACCCAAGTCACCTCGATTACAATTGTATGAAATAAATACTACCCATCAGTGGCATTGGAATACTGAACCTTATTCCTTCAAATTTTATCAGGCCGAATTAAGTACTTTTTTATTGTTTAAGAACTTTTGGGATATGACTTTTTCGTTGGAAAGTAAACCTTATGCACCGATTGACTATTACCAATTTAGGAGCTTTGGCAAAAAACTAAAATTATTTCCTTACCTGTTTGGATCATATAGTGGCAGTTCAGATAGTCGAAAAAAATTATTCTGGAGTTATTATTTTGGTTACGGTCATGCCGGCGAGCCACATACCGCTTATATTTATACGGAACAAGGATTGCGATATCGTTTCGGTCAAAAGCTGGAAGTGAATCTGACCATGTGGTACAAAAACGATCAGAGTAATCTTGGATATGCCACCTTTAATTCGGTAATCAATGAACCTATTGCCGGCCGAAGGGATGTGAAAGAAAATTCAGGAGAAATAAGCTTGAAATTAAACCTGAGTCCTTTGATGAATTTTACGGGCCGTTTCAGACATTACCATTCCCGCATTCGTTATATTTCTTTACACACGCTTTCGGATGATGGCTCCTGGAAAAACAATATTCAAAATAGTATTGGCGGTTTGGATGAAAATTATAATCTGCAAAATGTGGATGTTTTTTTTAATTGGATGTTCAGGCCTGGTAGTCGGATTGTCCTCAGTTATAAACAGTGGTTGAATGATGCGTATATTTTAAATGAACAAAGAGACAATTCCTATTATCGGAATGTTTCACAAATTATTCGGCAACCCAAGGCCTTTGAATTAAATGCCAGGGTAATCTTTTTTCTCGACTACAATACCCTCCGAAAGAAAAAAAATATATAGACAACATAAAGCCAACTTCCATTCAAGTACTTTTGTTGCAATGATGAAACTGAATGATAGATTGACCTTTCTAGCCGGCATTTTTATTTTTTGTTTAGGTGTTTTATTCTATTCTCAATCGGCCCATGCACAGACGCTTACTCAATCGGTTCGTGGTATGGTCGTTGATAAGGTGAGCAAGCAGATGCTATCGGATGTTACAGTGATGTGGCAGCAAGGGGCCTTGAATGGAGGAACAAAAACGGATCATCAAGGTCGGTATGAATTAAAACAGGTTCCGGTTGGTCGAATTCAATTGCAGTTTAGTTTATTGGGTTATGGCACCGTCATATTGAATGAGGTTATGCTCAATACAGGTAAAGAATTGATTCTTCATATAGAAATGGAAGAAAGGGTGGTGTCCGGCAAAACAGTAGTTATCCGAAACAAACGTGACAAGGACCGACCGATGAATGAAATGGCCGTTGTGAGTGCAAGAATGTTTAGTGTGGATGAAACAAATCGTTATGCAGGCTCGCTCAATGATCCTGCACGAATGGCACAAAATTTTGCAGGTGTACAAGCCAATGGGGATACCCGAAACGATATCATTATTCGAGGGAATAGTCCCTTGGGTGTACAATGGAGAATCGAAGGAATTGAAATTCCGAATCCCAATCATTTTTCCGGAATTGGTACTTCTGGTGGCGCTATCTCCATATTAAACAACAACAACCTGAGCAATTCAGATTTTTTAACCGGTGCATTTCCTGCACAATATGGAAACGCCATGGCCGGTATTTTTGATTTGAGATTAAGAAATGGCAATGATAAAAAACGGGAGTATACCGTGATGTTTGGAATGAATGGACTGGAGGCCGGGGTAGAAGGACCCATCAATCAAAAACAAGGCTCATCATTTATTTTCAACTATCGTTATTCAACTTTAGGCGTATTTAATGCGTTGGGAATTAATTTCGGAGCAGCATCCGTTCCCCGATATCAGGATGGGGTATTTAAAATACATTTACCCTCGCGTAAAATGGGGGTCTGGGATGTATTTGGTTTGGGTGGATATAATACTTCTTCTTTTTACTCAAAAGATTATGATACCAGTGGCCGAAAATTAAACCCACTTCCGAAAGGATTCAATACCAGTTTTGATAATTTTATGGGCGTTGCCGGTTTGAGTAATACCTATCGGTTTTCAAATAAAATTTACGGTCGTGGCATATTGACTTATTCATTAAATGGAAATTTTACAAAAGTGGATAGTTTGTTTGATCAGGAACGTCAGTCAATCGACTGGTTAAATCGTGTTTATCGTGAAGATAAATTATCGGCACAATATGTACTTCATGCCAAGTGGAATGCCAAGCATAATACGCAATTAGGTATTTACTATAACCGATCCTGGTTCGTTATGAAGGATAGTATTTATCTAACTGCTCTGCAAACCTATCGACGTATTCTGGATGAAAAAGGAGCTGCCGATCTGATGCGTTTTTTTGTACAACATCAGTACAGACCACATGATAAACTTTCCATCATTGCAGGTATACATGGGTTATCTTTTTTATACAATCGACAAACGGTACTCGAGCCCCGACTGGGTATTCGATATCAGGTGCGTTCGAATATTTGGTTGAATGCGGGTGCTGGAATTCATCATCAGCAACAACCTATGATCACTTATTTTCATCGTATTCGCTTAAGCAATGGCACAGATACCGCTACCAACAAAAACTTAGGATTTAGCAAAAGTGCCCAAGTTGTTGCAGGTTTGGATTGGCTTCCGTTTAAAGATATTCGTTTAAAATTTGAAGCTTATTATCAATCCATTTCAGGTGTACCTATCGAACGAATTTCATCCTCCTATTCTCTATTAAATGAAGGGGCCTTTTACTATTTTATCAATAGACCTTATTTGCAAAATGCCGGAAAGGGATATAATCAGGGCGTCGAATTAACCTTGGAGAAGTTTTTTAGCAAACAATATTATTTTTTGGTCACGGCTTCATTGTATGAATCCAAATATCAAGGGAGTGATGGTGTTCTCAGGTATACAGCCTTTGATGGAACCTATGCAGCAAATATCCTCTTCGGATATGACTATCGACTGGGTAAAAAAGGACTTTTAAGTTTGAACGCCAAGGCTACTTTTTTAGGCGGTCGAAGGTATACACCAATCGATGAAAATCTTTCTCAACTTGCTCAGGATGCCGTCTTTGTGGATTCTCTGGCCTTTAGCCAACAACATCCTGCCTACTTCCGTCCGGATATCCGAATTGCATATCGATTAAATTGGAAAAAGATTTCTCAGGAATGGGCCTTGAATATCAACAATTTTATTGATCGGGATAATATTCAGGCGTTGGAATATGATCGCACCAAAAACAAAGTAGGTTATAGTTATCAGATAGGATTTTTTCCGGTGGTGCAATATCGACTGGAGTTTTAATCAATCCCATTCATGATCAGGTCTTACTCGAAGCTGATACCATTTGCTGAAGTTTATCCATTTCTGCCATCGTTAAATGGCGCCATTTTCCGGGTTTAAGGCCTTCTAATGGAATGTGCATAATTCGAACGCGGGTAAGGGTTTGCACTTCGTATCCAAGATAAGAACACATCCTTCGGATTTGTCGATTGAGGCCTTGGGTTAAAACAATCCTGAATTTTTTATTCCCTTCTTTTCGCACTTTACATTTCATGGTGATGGTATCCAGGATCGGTATTCCGTTCGACATTTTTTCAACAAAATCTGGCTGAAGTGTTTTGTCTACCGTAACGATATACTCTTTTTCATGTTGATTGCCGGCTCTCAGAATTTTATTGACAATGTCACCATCATCGGTCAATAGAAGCAATCCCTCTGAGTCCTTATCTAAACGTCCAATGGGGAATATTCGTTTCGGATAATTCAAAAAACGAATCACATTGCTCGGGTCCTTAGGGTCGGTGGTTGTAGTAATTCCCGCGGGTTTAAAAAATGCGAGATAGATGGCCTGTTTATTTTTTTTAACTTTCAACCATTCATCGTCTATAAAAACTTTATCGCCGGTTTGTACTTTGGAGGTGGGTAAGGCAATGCTATCATTAATCATCACCCGGCATTGATCGATGAGTTTATCAGCCTCTCGTCGCGAACAATAACCGGCGTTACTGATATACTTATTAATTTGAATGCCTGAGTCTTTCTGCATGGAGATTCAAAAATAGGCTTCAAGATTCATTTTTAGGATAAACTCATGAACTTCCTAACGCGCATCCTGTATTTTCTTTGATTTTTTTCTATCTTGCTTGCTGATGATTTCGGGATTTCTGATGAATGGGTCTGAACGGAATTTGGGTTAAAATAAAATGGAATGAAAAATCAAAAATCGATCATAATTGCTTTGTTGGTCTTAGGCGTGATTTTGGGTTTGCATGTATTGCAAGTCAAAACATCTTTTGCCCCGGAATGGGTCATGCAAATGATTCGAATTATTGGCATTGCATATTTTGTCTATTATGCCTGGCAAAGCAAAAAGCTACCAACCTGGATTTTAGTATCCATGTTGATTGGTATTGAAATTGGATATGATTTACCTGAATTGGCGGTGAAATTGGATGTACTGAGCAAAGTATTTTTGAAACTCATCAAAACCATTATCGCGCCGCTCATTTTTGCAACATTGGTAGTGGGTATTGCCGGTCATTCCAATTTAAAACAGGTGGGTCGCATTGCCTGGAAATCGATCCTCTATTTTTATGCAGCAACTACTGCAGCACTATTCATCGGTTTAGCCGCCATTAACCTCACACATGCAGGTTCGGGCATCACCTTGCCTGCCGACATTAACCAGGAAATGCCCAGTGTTCCTAAACAAAGTTGGCAGGAAATGATTCTACATATTTTTCCGGAAAACATTGCCAAATCTATTGCTGAGGGTCAGGTATTACAAGTTGTTATTTTTAGTATCATTTTCGGAATAGCACTCGCGATGCTGAATGAACGGATGAAAAGACCGATGTTGGAATTTTCAGAAAGTATGGCCGAAACGATGTTTAAATTCACCAATATCGTGATGTACTTCGCGCCGGTAGGTGTTGGTGGTGCCATTGCTTATACGGTAGGCAAAATGGGAATTGGTGTTTTGTTACATGGCATCTATCTGGTATTAACGCTGTATGGCGCATTGCTGGCTTTTATTCTTTTGGTATTGTTGCCTATCGCTTTTTTTGCGAAGCTCAATTTAAAAAATTTGTGGAAGGCTGTGTCTGAGCCTTTTACCTTAGCATTTGCAACAGCTTCTTCTGAAAGTGCTTTACCTAAAGCATTAAAGAATATGGAACAATTTGGAGTGCCCCGAAAAATCGTTTCATTTGTGATGCCACTGGGTTATAGTTTTAATTTGGACGGAACAACTTTGTATCTTTCATTAGCGAGTATTTTTGTGGCACAGGCTTGTGGAATGGATCTGGGTTTTGGTCAGCAGTTGTTCATTGTTTTCACTTTAATGATTACGAGTAAAGGGGTGGCGGGTGTGCCAAGGGCATCCTTTGTAATTTTATTGGGTACAGTCGCTTCTTTTGGAATGAAAGAATGGCCACTTTATATAATTTTAGGAATTGATGCGCTTATGGATATGGCCCGCACCAGCGTAAATGTTTTAGGAAATTGTTTAGCCAGTGCAGTAGTTGCCAGATGGGAAAAAGAATTGGACGAAAAAAAGATGAATAGTGATGATGTGTTGAACAATGCCTATGATGAAATTCCGGTTCAGCAGATAGGGCATTAAACGACATGAAGAATATTTATTACATCGTTTTGATTCCTCTGGTTTTTGTGGCCGGTTTGCTTTTGCATTTTGGTTTTGAAATCTATCGGGGCATCCTGCTTGTGAATGTCGCATTGCTATTATCATTACTTTGGTTATATCAATTCGGAACGTTTCGATATAGTCGGGCCAAGCCAATGTTGATACTGGTATTCATCCTGTTTTTTGGAGGCTTGTCACAAATGTCCCAAGCACGCCCCGATGCAAAATGGCTCATTATTATTCCAGTGCTGGTTTTCTTATTGATATATACCCTTCATTATATCCGGAAGCCCATCAAAAAACCGCTCGACCATTTTAAAATGTTATTGATTTTTTTGTTCAGTCTGACTAAATGTAATCCTTTTATCGATGCTTTGTGGTGGTTGACGGAATGGTTTAATTATGGATACCTCGCCTGTGTTCTGATTTGTTTGATGCTGATGATCGCAGAAATGAAAGAATGGCCAAATTGGCTCAATGTCAGTAAACCCCCACCATTGGATCCCTTTCGTATTAATGAGTTACTGGAGACCTACGAAAATGTAACACCAACAACCGGGCAGGATTCCTCGTCATCCAATAAAAATGAAGCGCTTCCATGAAATACCATATACTTGTTTTATACTATAGTCAAACCGGACAATTACGCGATATTATCGACAGAATATTACTGGAAATGGGGACGCAAAGTGTGATTGAGTTTAAGCAAATTGAGCCGGAAAAACCTTTTTCTTTCCCCTGGAATGCCTACGATTTTTTTGATTGTATGCCCGAAAGTGTGCAAATGATTCCCGAGCCGATTCATCCGATTCGCACTGATCGGGAGGATTATGATCTGGTCATTTTGGGATGGCAACCCTGGTTTTTATCACCCTCCATTCCAATGACTAGCTTTTTAAAAAGCAGCCATGCAAATATTTTAAAAGGCAAAAGGGTTTTGACCGTTTGTGGTAGCCGAAATATGTGGTTAAATGCCCATGAACAAATTAAAAAGCAACTCCTTCAATTGGAGGCAAAGCATTGCGGACATCTGGTATTCTTTGATCGGAATCCTAATTTAACTTCTGTGCTAACTGTTATTCGTTGGACATTCAAGGGCCAAAAAGAATCTTCTTCCTGGTTGCCTGAGGCAGGGGTGCAAAAAAACGATATCGCTGCTGCATCCCGATTTGGTAGGCCTATATTGGAAATTCTTCAATCTGGTCAATGGGATTTTATGCAAAGCAAATTATTAGAACTACAGGGAATCGAGTTAAAACCGGGGTTGATTGTTCTGGAAAAAAGAGCTATAAAAAATTTCCGAAAGTTCTCTATGTTTATTTTGGAAAGAGGTCATCGAGGCGATTTGAATCGCAAGCCGAGGGTACTGCTTTTTAAAAGATTGTTATTGGTGGGCGTTTTTATTTTGTCGCCTATCAGCCAGTTAAGCGCCAAAGTACAGCTGGCATTGAATCGACGCAAGCTGGAAGAGGAGGCAGAATATTTTAAAAATATAAGATATCGTGAAAATGCACTTTAGCCTTTTCGTTTTTTAGCCTAAACTTTGTTATTTTGCACCCGAAATTTCTGACTTGATGAGTGAGGTTTACATTAATCGTATTGCTAAATTCCTACCGAATGAACCTGTTTCCAACGATCAGATGGAGGAGTATTTGGGAAAGATTGATGGCAGGCCTTCCAAGGCCAAAAGCATTATTTTGCGGAATAATCAAATTAAAACCCGGTATTACGCCATTGACAAGCGAACCGGTAAGAGTACCCATACCAATTATCAATTAGCTGCCAGAGCCATCGAAGGTCTCTTGGATGATTCCTTTGGAAAGGACGATATCGAGTTGCTGGCATGTGGTTGTGTCGCACCAGATCAACTCTTACCCAGTCATGCAGCCATGGTTCATGGTGAACTGAATTGCCGGCCTACAGAGATTGTCTCGATTTCTACAGCATGTTGCGCAGGTATTCAGGCCTTTAAATATGCTTTCATGAGTGTAAAAAGTGGCAATAGTACAAATGCGGTTGCTGTGGGTTCGGAGAAGGTTTCAGGTTGGCTGAAAAGTGATAAATTCAATGCAGAAGCAGAAGATTTAAAACATTTGGAAGAAAATCCGATCATTGCCTTTGAAAAGGACTTTTTGCGTTGGATGTTAAGTGATGGGGCAGGCGCGGTATTGATGGAGAACAAACCAAATGCTAAAGGAATTTCATTGCGAGTAGATTGGGTGGATGTCATTTCTTATGCCAATCAAATTGAATCCTGTATGTATGCAGGTTGTGAAAAAAACGATGATGGCAGTTTAACCGGATGGGCAGAAATGACACCGCATGAATGGGGTGCAAAAAGTATTTTCGCTTTTAAACAGGATACCCGTTTATTGGGGGAGAATATTGTGAAGTGGGGCGGTTTAATGTGGAAGAAAGTTTGTGAAAAACATCATATTGATTTAGATAAACTGACCTATTTCGTACCACACTTATCCTCTGAATATTTCAGACCCAAAATCATGGAGGAATTACAAAAAATAGGTTATCCGATTCCACCTGAAAAATGGTTTACCAATTTAACTTCTGTAGGAAATATTGGTAGTGCTTCTCCATATTTAATGTTAGAAGAACTATTTAATCAAAATCGTATCAAAAAAGGGGATGTCATCATTTTAATGGTTCCTGAGAGCGCTCGTTTCAGTTATGGCTACGCTCAGTTAACAGCGGTATAAAGTATTTTGTAAGTAAATAATCATAAAAAATCCCGGAGCAATCCGGGATTTTTTTAATGAAGTCAAATTTCTTAGTGTAGACCTTTTTCACTTAAATATCGTTCAGCATCCAAAGCAGCCATACATCCACTTCCAGCAGCTGTTACTGCCTGACGATAAGTTTTATCCTGAACATCTCCTGCTGCAAAAACGCCTTCTATATTCGTTTTTGAAGTGCCGGGCTGGGTCAGAATGTAACCCGTTTCGTCCATATTGATCAATGGTTTGAAGATGTCACTATTGGGTTGGTGTCCAATAGCCACAAACAAAGCGCTCACTGGAATATTTTCGATATTTCCACTGCCATTGTTTTTAACATTCAATGACTGAATGCGCTCCTCAGCGACAATTTCATCGATGACGGTATTCCAGTACACTTTAATATTCGATGTAGCTAAAACACGATCCTGCATGATTTTACTTGCGCGCATTTTTTCACTTCGAATCAGCATGTGAACCGTGGAGCACATTTTGCTCAGATAAATGGCCTCCTCGCAAGCAGTATCTCCTGCACCGACGATGGCAACTTCTTTTCCTTTAAAAAAGGCCCCATCGCAAACAGCACACGCACTAACACCGCCTCCGGTTGTTGCTAATTGTTCTTCTTTAGGAATCCCCAGCCATTTGGCCGAAGCACCCGTTGAAATGATGATGGCATTGGCTTCAATCCATTTTTCTTCGTCTATTTCAACCTTAAATGGCTGTGAAGACAAATCCACTTTGGTAGCCATACCCCAGCGAATATCAGCGCCCATCCGTTTTGCCTGCTCCTCGAAGTCCATCATCATTTTTGGCCCCATCACACCATCAGCATATCCCGGATAATTTTCTACTTCGGTTGTAATCGTGAGCTGTCCGCCGGGTTGTAATCCTTGATATAGAACAGGTTTAAGATTTGCTCTTGCGGCATAAATTGCGGCAGTATAGCCTGCAGGGCCAGATCCGATGATCAGGACCTGAACTTTTTCATTTTCATTCGACATAATTCTTTTATTTAAGCGTATCTGTAATGGTATAAAATAAACTATTGTAAGCTCCCCAAACGCCCAAAGCGCCACTGACATTGCTCTGAATTGCAGTGGGAGAAGCAAAAGGATTTCCAACACTTCCTGCCGAAAAGGCGAGTGTTTCCCAGAATCTAAATACTCCACGGTCAATGGCGCCCCATTTAACAGTTACAGTATCGCCTTTTCGGAGGTATCCGATGGTTTGAAATTCTTCGTTGGAATATTGTTTTGATTTATCATACCCGAGGTCTAGTGTCAGCGGAAATCGTGCGCCATTAATCACATCATCATTATACACTGAATTGAACGATGTTTGATATGTTTCAAAACTACCATCTTTCAGGTATTTTCTATTCAATGTTTGTATCCGCACAGAATTTCCAAAAGTGTCCGGGTCATTATAAAGGGCTTTTAAAACTGAAAAGGTATCTTCCCGGCCGGGAACTGGTTCTGTCCAGATAGAATCAAGTCCTGTAGTCGTAGGAATTTGAGCAACAGCAGTAAAATTTTTGCCTTCCGATAAAATATTTAATAAATAAGTATGTCCAATCTGACCTTTAAAATTTAAGGCCTGTGGATCATTGATATCGGGGCCATAAATACTAAATGAAAAAGTTTGATTACCGATCGTCGTATCAATGTTATATTCGATGAGTTTGATGGTTTTACCCGCTGTCAGGTCCGTCACCTGAACATCAGCTCCTTTGATATAACCAATATTGGATAAATCAATTTTGTCAAAAAAGCCAATACTATTCGTAATCGAGACATAGGGTTGTTGGTCAGTTTCGATGGATCCTTCTACGACAATCAATTTTTCACCGGAACTTAAATCAATATCGATTTCTTTTTCGCAGGATACCCAAACAAATGCCAGGAGAGCAATAAACAACCAGTTCTGTTTTTTTAACATGGGGCAAAATTAAAGATAAATTCTATGCAGATGGATAGGAAATATAGATGATACACAATAAAAACGTATTACCACAGAGGCAATACGTTTTTGCAAATTTGATTGATCAGATCGCTTTATTCCAATTCGAATTCAATGGGTAGTTCGTACTGAACATTCACCCTTTTGCCGTTATTGCTGCCTGGTGTCCATTTAGGCATCAATTGAATCACTCTTTGCGCTTCTTCGTCACAACCATAACCAAGCCCTCTTTTAATATGCACATCTTGAATTTTCCCCTGGCTATTTACGGTGAAACCTACTATCACACGGCCTTCCTTATCATTGGTTTGTGCCGATTTGGGATATTTTATATTAGATTTCAGGTATTCATTTAAAGCATCTTCTCCTCCGGGAAATTCGGGCATCACTTCCGAAAAAACAACGGTTTCAGGCTCTTCAGTAATTACCGGCGACTCGATGATCCCTTTTCCTTCAGGACTTCCTTCAACCGGGGCTGAGCCAATTGGATCTTCAGTTGTAGGTCCTTCAATATCAGTTACACCAATGGTTTTTCCAACAAGTTCTTGCTGTGGTTTCATGATCTCATCCTCCTTGACCTCTTCGCTGCGGATAATTTTAGGGATGGTATGAGAAACAGTTGCACTAGGTTTGACTTGTTTGACTGCTTGTACCTTGGGTTTTGGAATTTCAGGATCGATGGGTTTAATTTCACGAATGATGGTTGTGGTTGGATTTTTGGGCAAATGAACGATGGTCGGTTTGTCCCAAATCCAGGATGCGACTAATGGGGCAGAAGCTGTTAACATAAACAATAGCCCGACTATACTCACCGATCTTCGGGCCCTTCGGTGATAATTTTTTCTCAATTCGTAGGCGCCGTACGATTTGTTTCTCTGTTCGAAAATGATGTCTAAGGCATCAGCTTTCAGGATTTTGTTGATTTCCATTTTTATTGAATTTAAAAGTGATGGAAATTTCAGTACATAGATGTTGAATTAATGTAATCTTCAATTCATGATTTCTGTTTTTAATGGGGCGTATTAGTAAAACTGATTTGAATTTAAAACGAGCACCTGTATTTTATATTGTCACAAAATTGTCATTCATTTATAATTTCTTTAACGAATTTGAATTGCCTTAATGCACGTGTTAGGTCATAAAATGAAAATGAAGTCATAACTGGACATGCATAAAATTACCCGAGAGAATTGACCACTTTGACCTGAAAAATGCAGAGAAAAAGCACACAATTTTATATTTCAACAATTATGCATTATGTTAGTGCATTAAATTTTTTCTATGACCATAGGAATTTTGAGAGAACCGGAAGGTGAAAACAGGGTGTCGGCACTGCCTGAAATTGTTGCTCAGTTTATCAAATTAAAAGCCAATGTGCTGGTAGAACAAAGTGCAGGTGCCAGGGCTTTTGCTTCAGATGCAGACTATATTAACGTGGGCGCTCAAGTTGCCGACAGAAATCAGGTGATTAACTCTTCGGATATGTTACTTTCGATTAATCAACCCACCGAACAACTGTCTAATAAAATGTTGTTAGGGGTTTATCAACCTTTGTTTAATTATCAGCAAATAGCGCAATGGGCTAAGGCCGGCAATGCAGTGTTTAGCATCGATATTATTCCACGAACAACGCGAGCGCAAGCGATGGATGTATTAAGTAGTCAGGCCAATATTGCCGGATACAAGGCTGTACTGCTTGCCTCCGCAAGCTACTCAAGGTATTTCCCCATGTTTATGACAGCAGCAGGAAGTATAGCACCGGCCAAGATGCTCATTTTGGGAGCAGGTGTTGCAGGGTTACAGGCTATTGCCACAGCCAAACGTTTAGGTGCGGTGGTGGAAGTTTTTGATACCCGACCTGCAGTTAAGGAAGAAGTTCAAAGTCTTGGTGCAAAGTTTGTCGAAGTAGAAGGCGCTGCAGATGCAAGTCAGGCAGGTGGATATGCCGTTGAGCAATCTGAAGATTATAAACAAAGACAACAACAACGTATTGCTGAAAGTGTGGCCAAGGCGGATATCATCATTACCACGGCTCAAATTCCAGGTAAAAAAGCACCCATTCTATTAACAGATGCCATGGTACAAAGTATGCGCAATGGTTCTGTGATTATTGATTTAGCTGCAGCGACTGGTGGGAATACCAATTTTACCAAAAACAATGAAAGTGTGATGGTAGGCGGTGTTCAAATTATTGGTAATTCGAATTTGGCTTCTACTATGCCTTCTGATGCCAGTAAAATGTATGGCAAAAATATTTTAAACTTCCTCAAGCTGATTATCAACGCAGAAGGTCAGATTCATTTTAATTTTGAAGATGATCTCGTGAAAGAAACCTGTGTGGCGCATGACGGACAGGTAAGCAATGAACGTGTGAAACAATTATTGGCATAAATTCTAAAAAACAAAAACAAATGGAAAGTCTGGTTCAATTTTTTTCTGACAATTATGATATGATCACAATTGTTATTTTATCCATCTTTTTAGGGATTGAGGTGATTTCTCGAGTGCCTTCCGTGTTACATACCCCTTTAATGAGTGGCGCCAATGCAATACATGGCGTGGTAATCATCGGTGCCATCATCGTGATGGGGCAAGCAGAAAGTGACAATTATCTGGCATTGGTGTTGGGTTTCCTCGCGGTTATTTTAGGGACGCTCAATGTGGTTGGCGGATTTGTGGTTACAGACCGCATGCTTGAAATGTTTTCAAAGAAAAAGAAAAAATAAGTTGACCCATCAGCTAATGATTGAATTAAATCAGTCATCAACATCCGGGGTTCCCAAAACAATGCGTTTAATTTAAAAATATCGAATAACTATTCCTGAACAGCCTAAATGAAACTGATCAGGATTATAAATAGAAACTAAAATACTATGCAGAACTTTATTTTACTTCTCAGTTACTTAATCGGTAGCATCACTTTTATAGTCGGACTTAAAATGTTATCTCATCCCGACACCGCCCGGAAAGGAAATGGAGTGGCTGCCATAGGAATGACCATTGCCATTTTAGCAACCATATTCCTTTATGTAGATGGTAGTGGAAATCATTTAGGCAATTATTTATGGATATTCGGTGGTTTGCTCATAGGGACCGTCATCGGAACGATAATGGCCAAAAAAGTTCAAATGACAGCCATGCCGCAGATGGTGAGTTTGTTTAATGGAATGGGGGGCGCTTGTGCAGCCATTATTTCTATTGTTGAGTTTGGTCATTTACAAAATGAACTTAGTGACCTTAGTACAGAGCCATTAAAAGTATTAACGATTCTGTCTGGATTAGTGATTGGTACAGTTTCGTTTTTTGGTTCTATGATCGCATTTGGAAAACTCAATGGCAATATCAACGACAAAACTTTACCGGGACAACAAGTGATTAATATTGGATTGTTACTGGTTATTGTTGGTCTATTGGTAGCCATGTTGGGTTCATGGACCGGTGTGGATATCAATATTTTATTTTGGTCACTGTTTGGTATTTCGGCCTTGTATGGCATTTTATTCGTGATGCCAATCGGTGGTGCCGATATGCCTGTCGTGATATCACTTTTAAATTCATTCACGGGTGTGGCGGCTGCATGTGGAGGATTCCTGTATGATAATCCGGTGATGTTAACCGGAGGAATTTTAGTTGGAAGTGCTGGTACCATTTTAACTATTTTGATGTGTAAAGCCATGAATCGATCATTAACCAATGTGATTGTAGGGGCATTTGGAGGTAATAAAGCCGGTGGAGCAGCGCAGGAAACCGGAGGAGCTTATAAAGAAATTTCGATGTCAGATACAGCAGTATTGATGGCATATTCAAAGAAAGTGGTTATCGTTCCGGGGTACGGATTAGCTGTTGCACAGGCTCAGCATACTTGCCATGAGTTAGAAAAAGTATTGGAAGAAAAGGGCGTTGAATTGGTTTACGCCATTCATCCCGTGGCAGGACGTATGCCCGGGCATATGAATGTTTTATTGGCAGAAGCAGATGTGCCATATGATAAATTAAAAGAAATGGAGGAAATCAATCCCGAATTTGCACAAACCGATGTTGTTTTAATATTGGGCGCAAATGATGTGGTTAACCCAGCTGCCAAAAACGATCCTGCATCGCCTATTTATGGAATGCCCATTTTGGAAGTTGAGAATGCCCAACATGTGATTGTTAATAAACGAAGTATGAAACCCGGATATGCAGGTATTGAAAATGCATTGTTCTTTCAACCGAAGACATCTATGCTATTTGGGGATGCTAAAAAAGTATTACAAGATCTGGTGTCTGAACTAAAGAGTATGTAATCAATTTTTGAGTGCATCAGTGGCTGAATAAATTTAAAAACACAAAGAATGTCTACAAACAACGATTCCTGGGGGTCGCGTATGGGTCTCATTTTAGCGATGGCCGGTAATGCGGTAGGTTTTGGTAATTTTTTACGCTTTCCAGTCAAAGCCATGCAAAATGGGGGAGGAGCATTTGTCATTCCCTATTTGGTTTGCTTTTTATTAATGGGGATACCTTTGCTATACGTCGAATGGGCAAGTGGTCGTTTTGGAGGAAAGCATGGTCATCATTCCACGCCTTTTATTTTAGGGAGTATGCATGCCGGAAGAATTTGGAAGTATGTTGGCGTGTTTGGAATTTTTACGAACCTGGCTGTAGCTGCATATTATTGTTATCTCGAATCCTGGACATTATCGTGGGTATGGAATTCTTTCAGCGGCGTATTTAGTGGTAAATCGCAGGAAGAAGTAGCGGGTGTTTTTAAATCTTATGTTTCTTTAGATGGTCCGATGGCCATTATTGCTTGGGTGATTTGTTTACTAATGAATACCTGGATTTTAAGTAAAGGGTTGAGTGGTGGCGTTGAAAAAGTTGCTAAAATAGGAATGCCTCTTTTGATTTTATTCGGCGCAATCCTGGCGATCAAAGGGGTGACCTTAAAAGCAGGCGAAAATGGCGCTCTTCATGATGGAACCTTCGGCTTAAATTTTCTATGGAATCCTGATTTCTCTACCATTTGGAGCCCTAAAGTTTGGTTGGCAGCTGCCGGTCAAATCTTTTTTACCCTCTCTGTGGGCATGGGCAGTATTCAGTGTTATGCCTCTTATGTAAAACGTAAAAAAGATATTGCTTTAAATGCGATGAGCGCTGGATGGATGAATGAGTTTGTAGAGGTAGTTATTGGAAGCTGTATTTTAATTCCAATTGGTATTGGCTATTTGGGAATAGATAAGGTGGTGGAAATGACCAAAACAGGTGGACTGGGTTTTGGCTTCCAAACAATGCCTTATCTTTTTCAACAATGGGGTGGTGTATTTTCTATCATTGCCGGGGTTTTCTTTTTTGGGTTGCTTTTTTTTGCGGGCATCACCTCCTCTTTAGCCATGGGAACACCATGTATGGGCTTTATGCAAGATGAGTTTGGATGGAGCCGACAAAAAGCAGCGTGGGCTTTTGGTGCAACGATTTTGATTCTGGGCTTACCAACAGTGTTGTATTTTAATGAAGGCGTTTTTGATGAATATGATTATTGGGCAGGAGATGTTTCATTGGTGATTTTTGCCTTTTTTGAAATCATCTTATTCGCTTGGGTATTTGGCATGAAGAGAGGATGGGATGAGATCAACGAAGGTTCAGATATTAAAATTCCATCATTCATGAAATTGATCATTCAATTTATTTCCCCATTGATTATAGGTTTCATTTTTGTAATGAGTTTGCCGGATTTATGGAAGAACCTGAGTGACTTTAGCTCAACACCTAAGGTGGTTGCACGCTTATTGTTATTAGCACTTTGGTTAGCCATCGCCTGGTTAGTGCGTATTGCCTATTATAAAAGAAAAAGAGAAGGTCGGTATTTGAATCAGGAGTTAAAATTTTAAATCGAACGAAATGAACAGCACATCTTTAATCATGATGATTGGTACATTAAGTATCGTAACCATCGTAACCGTTTATTACTTTTATAAAGCTTTTACCACTCCTTCTGAAATGGCAGACGACGGTAAGGAAGAAATTACCCGACCGGATTTTACGTAAGCTAAGTTCTACGGTTTTTTTTTAGAGAATGACAACCTCACGAATCACTTCTTCTTCGAAGTATTGATTGATTTTTGCCACGAGTAAATGTTTACTAAAACTGAGTTCCTTTTTTAAGGCTGCTACATTGGTTCGTATAAACAATTTTTTATCCTGAACATACATTTCGTCGGTATAACGAGCTACTGTTTTACCCATGAGTTGTTCCCAATCTTGTTTGAGTTTAGTGACCTGATAACGCTCTTTCCAGTTACTTTCTTCAAGCATTCGTTTGATGGCTTCTCCCATCGAGTATTCGGCCATGATAGTGGATTAATCAGGTGATGACAAATTTTTCGATATCTGCTTTGGTGATGATTTTTTCACTTAAAATAATCAGGCGCTCCATCACATTGCGGAGTTCACGAATATTACCGGTCCAATTGTGCTTCTTTAATTCCTCCAAAGCATCATCATCCACTGCAGGTGACTTCATTTTATATTCGTCACAAATTTGTTTGAGGAAATTCATGGCTAATACAGGAATGTCATCTCGACGTTCATTCAATGGAGGTACAACGATATTGATTACATTCAACCGATGATATAAGTCCATTCGGAAGAGACCTTTTTCAATCTCCTTTTGAAGGTCTTTATTGGTAGCAGCAAGAACTCGCACATTTACGCTAATGTCCTTTTCGCCTCCTACACGGGTGATTTTTCCTTCTTGCAAAGCGCGCAGTACTTTGGCTTGAGCATCCAAACTCATATCTCCTATTTCATCGAGGAAAAGGGTGCCACCATCTGCCAATTCAAATTTTCCAATTCGTTGTTTGACTGCTGAAGTGAAAGAGCCTTTTTCATGACCAAACATCTCACTATCGATTAATTCCGAGGGAATAGCTGCACAGTTCACTTCAATAAAAGGCATACCTGCACGTTTGCTTTTTTCATGCAACCATTTGGCAACCAATTCTTTCCCGGAACCATTATCGCCTGTGATGAGCACGCGGGCTTCGGTAGGTGCAACACGGTCGATGGTTTTTTGAATATCTTGGATGATTTGACTAACTCCAATGATTTCCTGAATACCCGACACATGACGTTTGAGCGTATTTGTTTCCTGCTGGAGAGTGCCTTTGTCGATCGCATTTCGGATCGTAATGAGCAATCGATTCAGATCTGGTGGTTTCGCGATATAATCAAACGCACCATTTTTAACTGCTTCCACTGCATCTTCGGTCGTACTATGACCAGATATCATAATGATCGGTACTTCTAAACCTTCATTCTTGAGTTTGTTCAGCATTTCCAGACCATCCAACTTAGGCATTTTAATATCACTCAGGACACAATCAAATTTTTTAGATTTAATGAGATTATATCCTTCCAAGCCGTCTGTAGCCTCTGTTACCTTATAGCCTTCCGAGTTTAGAATTTCCAACAGGGCTTTACGAATACTTTTTTCATCGTCAATAATCAGAATGCTATACATCGGGCGGAGAGTTTGGGATAAAGATATAAATGCGAGACGAAAGAAGAAATGGAACGATTAAAAAAATCCGGAAATTTTCAAACGGATTATTTTTGGTTGTCCCTCCATTCGTAAACCCATGAGCTTTGGATCATTTCCAGGTGACCTTCATTGCAATCTTCGCGTTTTCCAACAAAGCCATCAATTTCCAAAACCCATTCCAATAGTTCAGTAAATCGGATGCGATAAATTTTACTTTCAGTGAAATCATCACCAAATCGTTCGTAAAGTTTAAGGGCAATGTCCTCGTAGTCGTTCCAGTGAATAGGCGGTTCGAAATTCATATAATTAGTTTTATTCCCCGTGAATCAAGCTTTGATCGGGAATTGTGACAATAATATCTCCTTGGCCCTGCAATAAAACACACTGGCAACTGAGTCTTGAATTGAGTTTAGGGTTTCTTGCCCGGTCTATAAAATCCTCTTCCCGATCACTGAGTTCTTCTACAAAATTTTCACCTTGTTCGAGGTAAATATGACAGGTACTACAAGCGCATACGCCACCACAATTATGATGAAGTTGAATATTATTTTTCAGGGCTACTTCGAGAATACTATCCTCTGGTTCGCAGTTTGCAATGATTTGATCTGCCAAACCTTTTTGCTCAAATTTAAAATGTACACTATACATGATGTCTATCAATCGTCGCGCAAATGTATAAGCAAATTTGATAACTGTCAATTCGATTTATTTATGCATACAAGAGCCGGCCATTTGGCCGGCTCTTTATATTTTATGAAATGATTCTATTTTAGGCGTTTTGCATCACTTTAGGTGCTGCTGCTAAAATTTCATCATTGGCCTGTGATGCATATTTTTCGAAATTTTTCACGAACATCGCTGCCAGGTCGTATGATTTTTTTAAATAGTCCTCTTTATTTTCCCAGGTATTTACAGGAATTAATAATTCTGATGGCACATCCGGGCAAGATGTTGGCATTTCAAAACCAAATACCGGGTGTTTTTCGTAAGAAACATCATTCAGGGTTCCGTTCATAGCGGCTGTAATCATGGCACGGGTATAACTCAATTTCATACGTTGTCCGATTCCATATGGGCCGCCGCTCCAACCTGTATTCACCAGCCAAACTTTTACATCCGGGTTTTCATCCAACTTTTTACCCAGTAATTCGGCATATTTTGTTGGATGCAATGGTAAGAAAGCCCTTCCGAAGCATGCAGAAAATGTAGCTTGTGGTTCAGTTACTCCTACCTCAGTACCAGCTACCTTTGCAGTATAACCACTGATGAAGCTATACATGGCTTGTCCTTTGTCCAATCGTGAAATGGGAGGTAAAATGCCGTAAGCGTCACAGGTCAGGAAGAATATATTTTTTGGATTTCCACCTACACTTGGCTCTTTCGCATTGTTGATATGAAAAATAGGATAGGCTACACGTGTGTTCTCCGTGATGCTGCCATCGGCAAAGTTTACGGTTTGAGTGCCTTCTAAATAAGTTGTATTTTCAACCAGTGCGTTGGGCTTGATGGCCGCATAAATTTGTGGTTCTTTTTCTTCAGTCAAATCGATGCATTTTGCATAACAACCACCCTCGAAATTAAATACAGAACCTGCATCCCATCCATGTTCATCGTCACCAATCAATTGGCGATTTGGATCAGCGCTCAAGGTTGTTTTTCCGGTTCCACTTAATCCAAAGAATAATGCAACATCACCATCTTTGCCTTCATTGGCCGAACAGTGCATACTTAATACACCTTTTTCATGAGGAAGAATATAGTTGAGGACGCCAAAAATTCCCTTTTTCATTTCCCCTGTATAAGCACTTCCGCCAATCAGAATGATTTTTTTGCTGAAATTTACGATTGTGAAATTTCCCTGACGTGTTCCGTGCACTGTAGGATCCGCATGGAAACTGGGTGCCTGAAGAATGGTCCAATCCGGAGTTTGTGTCATCAATTCGTCTTCCGACGGACGAAGAAACAGGTCGTAACAAAACAAATTAGCCCATGGAGTTTCGTTATACACACGAATGTTTAATCGATGTTTTGGATCGGCACAAGCGTAAGCATCACGAGCCCACATTTCTTTACCTTCCAGGTGTTTAGTTAAGTCATTGTATATCAATTCAAAATGTTCCGGAGAGATGGCAATATTGATGTCACTCCAGTCGACACTATTTTCAGTGGTGGCGTCTTTAACGGTGAATTTATCTTTGGGTGAACGTCCCGTGAACTTCCCGGTATTGACAGCGAGAGCACCCATATCGGTAATTGTTCCCTGGCCTAATTTTACAGTTTGATCTGACAATTCCGCTGGGCTTAAATTCCAATGGATTGTAGAAGGAGTAAAACCCAGACTGCTCACCTGGGCATTAGGATTTTTGGTTCCGTTTTCTTGCATCATTTTAATTTTAGGCTGCAAATGTAGCCCGACAATGTAAATCTTAATAGGATTTTTGTCATATTTTCTTAACATGATTTGCGCAACTGCTTCAGGAAATTCGCCATTCTTTGGAGTAATAAGGTGGATAGAGGAAGAAGATGGTGGATGAAAACATCGCTTTCGTTAAAAACAAGGATTGACTTCAAGAAGTTGAGGTCCACCTTCTCGTCTGGTTTCCAACATATAAAGTAATTTTATACTGGTCATTCCGAATACGCTAAAACCCTACTATTGCTGTATTCTGGGCCACTTGACATTGTGCATACCCCCCCAATGAATGGAGTTCTAAGTCAACATTTTATAAGATACTACTTAAATCAAGCGACTCATTCCATGAAATATGCCCTGCTTTTAGAAGGTCTAGGGAGATTGTTTATGCAGTTTGCTGGTGGCGGACGATTAATACTTCGATAACAATTATGTGTTTAAACATATAATAATTTGACTATCTTTGTAAAAAATATTAAACATGAAGAAATTATTCATCAGCTTATCAGTCGCTTTGTTATTCGCGGCATGTCAATCATCTCCTGAAGGAGAAAATGCAGAAACATCTGAAACCAAAGAAGTTGCAGCAGCCACTGGAGCAACTTATAAGGCTGATTTAGCCGGAAGTATGGTCGGATTTGTTGGTACTAAACCAGTTGGTACTCACACAGGAGAATTCAAATTAAGTTCAGGTGAAATCAGTGTAGAAAATGGAAATATCACTGCAGGTTCATTCGTTATTGATGTCAACAGCTTGAAAATAACCGATAAGGATACGGCATTTACAGGAAAGTTAACCGGACACTTATTAAGTGAAGATTTCTTTAAAACGACCCAATACCCGACTGCAAAATTTGAAATCACTGCATGTGAAGCTATGAGTAATGATACCACAGGAACGCACAAAATCAGTGGTAATCTGACCTTAAAAGATAGCACTCAAAATGTAACATTCCCGGCGAAAGTTACTTTGGGAGAAAACGATTTGACTGTAAATGCTGAATTTGTGATCGATCGCACTAAATGGGGTATGTTCTATGGTAACGACAAATCTTTAGGCGATAAATTTATCTATCCTGAAGTAAAAATTTCTTTAAACATCAAGGCAAACAAATAATTGTTATGCATTACAAGGAATCCGGAGTTCAACACTCCGGATTTTTTTTGTTTTAGTTCAATCAACCTAAACTTCGTCATTTATTTAAATGCTAAATTCTATCTTTGAATCATGCGAATCGCTATCATCAACGGACCCAATTTAAATTTAACCGGCCAAAGAGAACAAGATATTTACGGTAAAATCAGTTTTGATCAGTTCATGACTGCCTGTAGAGATAAATATGCGAATCAGGAAATTTCATATTTCCAGAGTAATTCCGAAGGAGAAATCATCGATGAAATACATGAACAAGGAAAACTCGCAAATGCAATCATCATCAATGCAGGTGCATATAGCCATACATCCATTGCCATTGCCGACGCTTTAAAATGTTTCCCCAAACTCCTGATCATTGAAGTTCATTTATCCAATGTATTTGCCCGTGAAAATTTTCGCAAACACTCCTACATTAGTGCGGTTTCACAAGCGGTGATTTGTGGTATGGGAATGAGGGGCTATGAGTTGGCGATACAATGCTTACTTGGTCAGAATCAGGAAGTCGGTTAAGATCCGATTGCTTTCATTTTTGGCTTCATCTTTCATGTAAATTTCCCAAAATAAAGTATCTCTTTCGGCATGTACTGAATCAGATCGAAGTAACAAAAATGCAGATTCATAATCTACCTGAATGATACCTTTTAATCCATTTTCCGGTTCGTAGCGTTCATCAATTTCGGGGATTTCAAACGGCACAAATACGGTATCTCTGGAATCTTTTAAAAATAAATTTTCCGTACCAAAGCCAATATTTCCATCACCATCTTCAAATTCAATAAATATGCGTACCATTCCGGTATCACCTGCTTTTATTTGAAATCGATCCATACCCCGATAGGTTAATTTGGGGATATTGGAGTATTTCGTTTCTTTGTTGCAGGATGATTGCAGCAAAACGAGAAAAGTGAGCAACAGAACGATATAACGCATTTTCAAATTTACATGATTCAATGAACCTAACGGAACTTAAGGAGCAGATATTTTATTCCAATCTAACTTTTGAAGAGAAAGCCCTTCATGTTTTTCGATACCAATTTCGGGAGAATATGATTTATCAGGCTTTTTGTCGGCGATTAAACCGTACTCCAGAAATGGTTCAAACAGTACTTCAAATTCCATTTCTGCCCATTTCATGCTATAAACAGCATTCAATTTTATCTCCAAGTCAGTGTTCATTTGAAGTGGTTTTTGAAAGTAGTGGCACTGCATCACAAATTCGAAGTAAACATTATGTACACGATCTCAATCTCTATGTAACATCCTTTATGGGAGCCTTTCGGCAGTTTTTTGGGGAGCCGGAACAATATTGTATTTTGGGTTTATTGCCATCGTACCTTGAACGTCCCAATTCATCCTTGGTATATATGGTAAAACATTTGATCGACCAGAGTAATCACCCAAAGAGTGGGTTCTTTTTATCCAATACGCAACAATTGTCTGAAGTCTTGAATGAGATGGAATCTACTGCTCAGCCAACGCTTTTGTTCGGAGTTACTTTTGCATTGTTAGACTTTGCCCGGGATTTTCCGATGCGCTTAAGTTCCACTCGAATTATTGAAACCGGAGGTATGAAGGGGAGAGGGGAGGAAATGCTGAAAGCGGAATTACATGCTTACCTGAAACAGCAGTTTGAATGTCAACAAATATATTCAGAATACGGGATGACTGAACTTTTGAGCCAGGCTTATTCAACCAATGATGATGTTTTTTATTCACCTTCCTGGATGTCTGTCTTTATTCGTGATTTGAATGACCCTTTGGATATCCAACCTACCGGGAAGGGGGGCATTCAGGTTGCCGATCTCGCCAATATACATGCTTGCTCTTTCATTGCCACGGACGACTTAGGCGAAATATTGCCGGATGGTGGCTTTCGTGTTCATGGACGCATTGATCATAGTGAAATACGTGGTTGTAGCCTTTTAAGTCTGCCATTTTAAATTTTCTGCCTAAATTTGACAACACATATATAAAATAATGAAAAAAATCTATTCATTCTGTTGTTTATTATTTATCATCTCGATTTCACAAGCTCAGACCACCTTCAATTGGGCAAAGCAATTTTCCGGCACAGGTACCGTCGAAGCGGCATCAGTGGGTGTAGATTCTTTAGGTAATGTATACACCGTGGGAAATTTTAAGCAAGTCAATGATTTTGATCCCGGGGCAGGTATATTTAATTTAACCCCTGCCTCGGCTTTTTATACAGATATTTTTATTACCAAAATGGACCCGAACGGCAACTTTATTTGGGCGAAATCATTCGGTGGAAATTTTGATGATGCTGCCATTTCAGTGGCTGTCGATGATTCAGGGAATGTAGTAGTAGGGGGGTATTTTTTCGGAGCATGTGATTTTAATCCGGGTGCAGGTGTAAACAGCCTCACTTCAACTTCCAATACCAACGACGCATTTATTGCTAAATATGATAGTAGTGGAAATTTTAAATGGGTCCGCAGAATTGGTAATTCAGGTGCGAATGAAAGTGTAAAAAACATTGTCATCAATGCAAATAATGAAATCTTCTTTTGCGGTGAGTTGAGCGGAACTATTGACTTTGACTTCACAACTGCTACTGCGAATGTGGCATCAACAGGAGGAACCGATGTGTATGTGGCAAAATATACGCCTGCTGGTTATTATGTCTGGGCAAATAAAGCAGGAGGAACCGGGGCTGAACTAATGAATGATTTGGAATTAGCGCCAAACGGAGACTTATTATTTACAGGCTCATTCAATGGTACCGCAGATTTTAATCCAACTGCAACTACCAATAACTTGGTTTCTGCTGGTCCGGCCAATGCTTTTGTTTGCAGATGGAATGGCTCTGGGGGCTTCGTATGGGCGAGATCAGTAGCCGGTTTTGATGCATGTGTAGGAACATCAGTTGGAGTAGATAACAGCGATAATGTTTATGTGGGGGGCAATTTTGTCGGTACTGCTGATTTTGATCCTGCTGCTGCAACGGCTTACCTCACCTCTGCCGGATCAACCGATCAATTCATTTGGAAACTAAATTCTTCCGGTGCTTATCAATTTGCCAAAGCAATTGGAGGCAACTTAGGCGATAATATTAGTGCAATGCATGTCAACGGGGCAGGGTTTATTACAACGGTAGGTGGTTTTTCCGGAACAATTGATTTCGACCCCAATGCCGGTATTAGCAATTTAAGTTCCGCAGGAAGTGGTGATATTTTTATTGCTCGATACAATGCAAACGGCGTTTATGTTTGGGCTTTTCGTATGGGAGATGTGAATTTTGACGGGGCCCGCCAAATTGCTGTGGATGCAAGTGGTTTTATATACACCGTTGGTCGTTTTCAAGGTACCGTTGATTTTAATCATACTGCCGGCACATTCAGTCTTTCAACCCAATCCGCAACTACTTACGGAATGTTTATCCATAAAATGATTCAAAACTTTACCACACCGGTTGTCCTGAATCAATTTGAAGGACAAATGCAGGATGAATTCAATGTATTAAAATGGCAAACATCTTCTGAAGAAAACAATGATTATTTCGAATTACAAAGGTCGGATGATGCACAACATTTTACCGGAATTGCAAAAATTCAGGGCGCAGGAACCACTCAATTGCTAACGAATTATCGATATGAAGATTTTGCCCGTTCTAATGGTGTGAATTATTACAGACTTAAACAAGTGGACATAGATGGACAATTCACCTATTCGGAAGTTGTTGAATTGCGGCCGGCGACAAAAGGATCAGAATTGGTTTCTGTACATCCCAATCCTTCTTCCGGTCAATTTAATGTTCAATATTATGCCGATCAGAAAAGTCGTATTTCGCTGAACGTAACCGATATTAAAGGCGCTCTTGTTTATGAGAAAGTGATGCAAATTGAAAGCGGCGAAATAAACATCCCCGTGAATCTCAGTAATTTGCCGGAAGGTGTTTATATCCTGCGTTTGGATGAATCAGGTAAAAAACAATTTGTCTCCAAGTTGTTTAAACAAAAGTAATCCGCTGCATAACAGGGTTATAGGAGATTTATAATCGGTTGTGGTGTGTTTAGGGGCGAGTTTGGACTTATTGGATACTATTTACCGACAGAGCCCCAACGCTTATAGCCTATTTTCTGTCTTTATTTCGCAAATTGTTCTGAATGACCTATTTTTAAATCCTCTTCCATTGAAAAGGACTCCAAATTGGTTCAAAATGGACGATTCTGCTTTAAATTTGACAAATAATAAAATCATCTATATGAGGTATCTTTTACCCTTGCTTTTAGTTTTAATGAGTTTTGTTTCTTCTGCACAGCAGTTACATCTGAAAACAGGTGCATTTACGCCCTTAGAGAATGTGGGCATTCCACAGAATCTTCAAAATTGGCAGATTATGCAAAACAAAGCCTATGCAATTGTTCAATTCTATGAGACTCCGGATTTGCAGTATAGGGAACAAATAGAATCTCAAACAGGCATTGAATTTCTTTATTATGTACCTGATTTTGCTTTTGTAGCGCGAGTTCCGGTTTCTTTTAATACAAGCCAATTAACAGCATTTGGTGTTCGTTCAGTAGTTCCATATTTATCAGATTATAAAATTCATCCAAAACTCAACGAACGTCCTTTCCCGGCTTATGTGATTCAAGGTGCAACGACCATTGCATTAAATTTATTTGTTCACGCCGGAATAGACAAAAACCTGAGTGAAACTTTAATGGCTCAGAACAATATCACTTTAATAAACTGGAAATCTGAAAGCATCGCTGTTGTGCATATTGAGGAACAAGCCATCTCTGCAGTTGCGGATTTACCCTTTGTACAATTTTTGTCTTTGCCTTCAGCTCCAACAGTTCTTGAAAATTTAGAATCACGAACCAATCACCGTGTAAATACCTTAAATAATGTGGTGAACGGAATAAATTTCGATGGCACTGGTGTGAGTGTAGCGGAAGGTGATGATGGCATAGTGGGCCCTCATATCGATTTTAAAGGAAGAATTTTTAACCACACCAGTAACGACAATGGTACGCATGCTGATCACGTAGGAGGTATTATTGCAGGTGCTGGTAATTTCGAACCCGTTGCAGCAGGAAATGCTACCGGTGCAGATTTACATGTTTATTCCTATTACCAAAATCTCAGCAATGCACCAACGGATTATTCTGCACTCGGCGTCAGAATTACCTCCAACTCTTTAGGGCAGGGCTGTAACGATGGTTATGACAGTGATGCACAAGATGCGGATATGTTGATTTTGTCAAAGCCGTCAATTATGAGTGTTCACTCTTCGGGTAATAGCGGAGGTACTTCATGCGGTGGCGTGGGCGGCGGATATTTTACCATTACAGGCGGATACAAAGCAGGTAAAAATGTATTGGCGGTTGGAAATCTTCAGAAAGATGATGACTTGGCCAATAGTTCCAGTAGAGGACCTTCAGAAGATGGTCGTATCAAACCCGACATCTGTGCTGTTGGTACCAATGTTTATTCCACTCAACCTGACAATACCTACGACTCTTTTACGGGTACTTCTATGGCTTGTCCGGGTGTAGCGGGTGCTTTGGCGAGTTTATGGCAGGCCTATCGTGATTTGAATGGGGGCAATGATCCGGATAGTTATGTCATGAAAGGTATTTTGTTGAATACTGCGGATGATTTAGGAAATCCCGGACCTGATTTTCAATTTGGTTTCGGTCGTATCAATGCGCGAAGAGCCTTGGATATCATCAGTAAAAACCAATTTATTGTTGATTCGATCAATACCAATGGGAATCGTAACTACAATATTCCTGTACCTCCTGGCGTACGTCAATTAAAAGTGATGATTTATTGGAATGATAAGGAAGGCAATCCCGGAAATTCTGTGGTTCTTGTCAATAACCTGAATATGCGTGTGTTTGATCCTTCAGCGAATCTTTACAATCCGTGGGTTCTGGATAATTCAGCCAATGTTGCGGCCCTTTCATCTCCTGCTACCCGTCAAAAAGATAACCTCAATAATGTTGAACAGGTAACGATTGATTCGGCAGCTGCAGGAAATTATGTGGTGAATGTAAAAGGATTTATTGTTCCTTTCGGACCTCAAAAATATGTCATCGTTTATGATTATATCACCGATACCATTACCCTAACTTATCCAATGGGTGGAGAGCATTTTGCAAATGGTGATCAGGAGAGAATCCGTTGGGATGCTTTTGATCAAACCGGAAATTTCACCTTGAGCTATTCAACAGATGCCGGTGGAACATGGAATAATATCGCCACAAATATTCCCGGAAATCAACGTTACTATGATTGGACTCCACCATCTAATATTAATAGTGGACAAGTTTTAATGCAAGTTTCTCGCAACGGATTTGCCGATACCAGCGATGCTCTCTTTACCGTAATTGGAGTTCCAACTGGTTTAGTTTGCGATACAGCTTGTGGAGATGTGTTTCATCTTTATTGGAATCCGGTGACGAATGCAGATAGTTATATTGTTTATATGCTTGGGCCGAAATACATGGATTCAATAGCGACCACTTCAACCAATGATATTTATCTGACTTCTGGTGTAAATATGACAGATACATTTTATTTCGCAGTAACAGCAGTGAATTCATTGAATGGTGCCAAAGGAAGACGTAGTATAGCATACATGAAATTGCCCGGTGAAATCAACTGTTTGGATGATATCTATAACGCCGAAACCATCCTGCCATTTGAAATCATGTATAATTGTGCAGTAAGTTCGACCTTGCCTGTTCGGGTAAAAATATTTAATATAGGTGCCCGCAATCTATACGGCATCCCAATTTATTATCAGGTAAATGCGAATCCTGTTGTGAGCGAAATTATTCCGGGGCCACTGAATATTGGCGATTCAATGATTTACACGTTTAATACCCTGGCTAATTTTAGTAGTATCGGTAACTATACGGTTAAAACCTGGTCGTCAATTTATTCTGATGTGAATAAATTGAATGATACTTCGATGAATAATCTGACCGTCATTCTTCCGGTGAATTTACCGGCTCCGGTTGCCGAAACATTTGAAGGACCTATATTCCCGCCAAATGGTTGGAAGGTGTTGGATTATGATACCTCGGTGAAATGGCAGAAAACATTCTGTTTATCTGGCGCAAATGGAGGGAATACTCATGCAGCTTATATCGATCATTTTAATTACGGTAATATAGGCGCTATCGACGAAATGGAAACTGCACAGCTCGATTTAAGCAATGCAAGTGCAGATAGCGTTTTCCTGACTTTTGATGTAGCGTATGCATATTCTCTGAATGAGATGGATACTTTAAGTGTAATGCTGTCAACGGATTGTACACAATCATATCAGCAGACGAGCTTTAAAAAATGGGGTGCGGGCTTAGCTACGGCAGGAGCCATGACCAATGTGTTTAGTCCGACATTGCCAAGTCAATGGAGAAATGAACGAATTAATTTAACGGCTTATCAGGGACAAAAATTATTTGTACGATTCAAAGGAGTCAATAATCAGGGCAATACTGTGTTGGTGGATAATGTCAATATACAACTCAAGGATGCATGGCCACTAGGTATACCAACTGATGAAGTGCAGTATACTGCGGTTTATCCAAATCCATCCAGCGGACTTTACACGCTGTCTATGTTGGCAAAAGAATCGGATATGGCGCAGTTTACGGTCATGAATCTATCCGGACAGGTCATTCAATCATTTGAACATCCGGTGCAATATGGTCAAAATAATTTGAGTCTGGATATCACCGATGAAGCAAAAGGAATGTACTTTCTGGAAATCAATATGTCTGGTAAAAAACAAATTATCAAATTGATCAAAGAATAAATGGACTTTTATAAAATGGAAAAGGGAGCTAATTGCTCCCTTTTTTAATGCTTTATAATAAACTTACGCAAGGCATCCATGGCCACCGTTAAAGTGACAATCGTGTTTCGCAGTCGGTCGAAACGAACATGGATTTTAAATGATTCCAGCATGGTTGAAGAAGAAAGACCAATCCAAACTTCATTGTCATGATCTCCTTTTTCGAGATAACCACTAATTGCAATAGCATAGTCTGTTTTATACAAGGATCGGCACTTAAAAGCCATGGATTCAACAACTTCCTGACTCACTGCAGAATGTTGCTCAATCAACTCTTCAGGCACGCCCAATACATTTATTTTACTTTCGATGCTATATGGAACCATACCGCCTTTAAAAATAGAAGATGCTCCTTTTAGGGCTGTGAGCTTCGCGGCTAAATGCCCTCCCGTACAGCTTTCGGCAATGCTGAGGGTTTCGTTTCGTTCTGTAAGAATTCGGGCTAGCAGCCTTTCTAATTCAATATCTTCGGTGGCAACGAGAATGTGTGCAAGGATTTGCTGTAATTTTTGAAAATAGCTATCAATTTCCTCATGGTCATTGGAAGAACTTAAACGTAGCTTCACCAGATTTAATTGAGGCAAATAAGCTATTTTGATATGATTGGGTAATTCTTGTTCAAATGTTTTTAATCGTTCGGCAATGAAACTTTCCCCCTCACCACAAGTGATTAAGGTGCGATGTTGTATGTTTTGAAGTCCGCACAGGGGTTTTAATTTCGGTAAAACAATTTCACCAACAATGTGTTGCATTTCAAAAGGGACACCCGGTAGAGAAATAAAAATCTGGCCATTGTTTTCAAACCACATACCTGGTGCCGTTCCTACTTGGTTAAAAAGTACTTCACAACAATCCGGAACCCATGCTTGTCGAAGGTTGCTGTCTAAGATGACTCTTTTTCTGCTTTCGAAATAATGTCGGACGTGTTCCAATACAGCCTCATTGCAAACAAGTTTTCCGCCAAAATATTCGCATAAAAAAGGTTTGGTAATATCATCACTCGTGGGACCTAATCCTCCGGTAATAAAAATGAGGTCGGCTGTTTGGCGAATATAATTTAGTCCTTCCCGGATGGCAGACTTCGAATCACCCACGGCAATTCGCTGAATCATTTCAAGCCCAAGAGGATTTAATTGTTGAGCAATCCAGGCTGAGTTCGTGTCAATGGTTTGTCCGATCAACAATTCATCACCGATCGTCAGGATGGCACATTTGTTGAGTTTTTTCATGGGTTGTTTTGTTGGGCGATAATTTCCATTAAACGCAATGGCATGGGAGCTCGTTTTTGAGAAATGGGGTCAAAAAAAGTGAGGGTTACTTCTGCTTTGTGAATCAGATCTTCTGTAGCGCTATAAAATTTGTGATAGAAAACGACGAAGGGGTGTTTCGGATGGACTTCCATTTCTGTTTGGATACGAATCAAATCATCATATCGGGCAGGTCGAAGGTACTTGGCCTGAACTTTAACCACTGGCATCACGGTTCCGTCCTTTTCCATATCACTGTATGGATAACCGAGTTCGCGAATTAATTCGGCCCGGGCAACCTCATAGTAAAGTGCGTAATATCCATAGTATAAAAACCCCATTTGGTCTGTTTCTCCATAGCGGACTCTAATCTTGGTTTCTCCTTGAATTCTCATTGCGTTGCAAATTACATCAAGTGTTCTGAATGCGATTTTAAATTTGAAAAAAGGGGTATTTGTAATTTCGATAAAAGTTAAACATTTCAGGGTTAAAATATCCAATCAAAAATGCCTTAAAATTCGCTCACAGCAAGGATTTGAGATTACACAGATAGTTTTCCACAATTGCACGATTAATGCCTTTTTAGCTTTCGGAAACAGGCTTAAAATCGTACCTTCGCCATTCATCTTTTTTCATGGAAAACGAAGCATTAGATAATCAGCCAAACGGCGAATCGAGAGATAAAATCATTCAAGTAAATATTGAAGAGCAAATGAAATCCTGCTATATCGACTATTCGATGTCGGTGATTGTAGGACGGGCTTTGCCGGATGTCAGGGATGGGTTAAAACCTGTGCACCGAAGGGTGTTGTTTGGGATGAATGAATTGGGAAATACCTTTAACAAACCCTACAAAAAATCTGCCCGTATTGTAGGGGAGGTTTTGGGTAAGTATCACCCCCATGGTGATAGTAGTGTGTATGACACCATGGTCCGTATGGCTCAGCCTTGGAGTTTGAGGTATATGCTCATTGACGGGCAGGGGAACTTCGGTTCTGTAGATGGAGATAGTCCGGCAGCTATGCGTTATACGGAAGTTAGATTACAACGTATTGCGGAGGCCATTTTGGAAGATCTTGACAAAGAGACGGTTGACTTTCAAAATAACTTTGATGATACCCTGAAGGAGCCCACAGTGATGCCCACCAAAATTCCACAATTGATTGTGAATGGTGCGTCGGGTATCGCAGTAGGTATGGCCACCAATATGGTGCCGCATAATTTAAGTGAAACAGTGGATGCCATTTGTGCATATATCGATGATCGGGAAATGGGGATCGAAGGCATCATGAAATATATTAAGGCGCCTGATTTTCCGACTGGAGGAATCATTTATGGTATGGAAGGTGTGCGTCAGGCCTTCGAAACCGGTCGTGGTAGGGTAGTCGTCCGTGGTAAAGTGATGGTAGAAGCGGGTAAAAACAACAAGGAAAGTATTATTATTCATGAATTGCCTTACCAGGTAAATAAAGCGGTCCTCCATCAAAAAATTGCTCAATTAATGAGTGATAAAATCATTGACGGTATCAGTGATGTGCGCGATGAAAGTGATCGTGATGGCATGCGTTTGGTCGTTGATTTGAAAAAAGATGCGATTGCGAATGTGATTATCAATCAGTTGTATAAATACACAGAATTACAAACCTCTTATGGCGTCAATAATGTTGCGTTGGTCAATGGCCGTCCGCGATTATTGAACATGAAGGACTTGATTGTTGAATTTGTGAAATTTCGACATGAAGTAGTTGTACGTCGTGCCATGTATGAGTTGCGCAAAGCAGAAGAACGGGCACATATCCTCGAAGGTTACTTAATTGCATTGGATCACCTCGATGAAGTGATTAAGCTGATTCGGGAGTCGAGAACACCGGATGATGCGAAGGAAGGTTTGATACAATCCTTTGCACTGAGTGAAATTCAGGCGAAGGCAATTCTTGAAATGCGTTTGCAACGTTTAACCGGGCTCGAAAGAGAAAAAATTCAGGAAGAATATAATGAAGTGATGAAAACCATTGCTCATTTGAAAGAATTACTGAGTAATGAACAAATGCGTTTTGATCTCATCAAAGAAGAGATGTTGGAAGTCAAAAAGAAATTTGGAGACGAACGTAAAACCGACATCGAATATTTAGCCAATGAAATCAGTATCGAGGATTTAATCGAAGAAGAGGATGTGGTTATTACGGTTTCTCATTTAGGTTATATTAAACGTACATCTGCCACCGAATATCGCACCCAAAAAAGAGGTGGTCGGGGAGCAATGGGAGGCAAAACAAGGGAAGAAGATTATATCGATCAATTATTTATTGCCTCTACCCATGCAACGCTCTTGATTTTTACTGACAAAGGACGTTGTTACTGGTTAAAAGTGTATGAAATTCCTGAAGGAGAAAAGAGTGGTAAAGGACGTGCTATTCAAAATCTATTACAACTGCCACAGGATGAAAAAGTCAAAACCATTATTAATGTGGCCGATTTGTCGAATGAAGAATATGTCGAAAAACACAATATTGTTTTGTGTACCAAAAAAGGGGTCATCAAGAAAACAAAATTAAAAGACTTTTCACGTCCTAGACAAACCGGTGTAAATGCCATTACCATTTCTGAGGGCGATACGCTGCTGGAAGCTTCTCTCACCGATGGAAATAGTTATATTATGATGGCCGTGAAGTCGGGCAGAGCCATTCGTTTTCCAGAAGAAAAAGTTAGACCTACCGGAAGAGGTGCTATTGGTGTATACGGTATTGAGGTAGATGACCAGGAAGATGAAGTGGTAGGTATGCTTTGTGTTAATAAGGAAGATAAAACCAAAACCATATTGGTAGTCAGTGAAAATGGAATCGGAAAACGCACTCGCTTGGATGAACAAAATGAAGAAACCGGCGAATGGGAAGAAGTGTATCGAATTACCAATCGTGGAGGTAAAGGGGTGAAGACTTTAAATGTCACCGAAAAAACCGGCAAATTAGTGGGATTCCTTGCGGTTAATGAAAGCGATGATCTCTTTATTACTTGTGTTTCCGGTGTTACGATCAGAACCCATGTGAAGTCAATACGTGAAGCAGGTCGTGCTACCCAAGGTGTAAAATTGATTAATTTAGACGAAGGGGATCAAATTGCGGCCATCGCCAGAATCGATGAACAAGACGAAGAAGAGGTGTCTGATATAGTCGATGAAAAAGCGATCATTTCAGAAGAATCAGGAAATGTTCCAGAGGATCATAGTCCGAACCCTGAAAGCAATCCATCAAATTCTGATGAATCAGATGAAACCAATAATGATTCAATAACAAACGAAACAGACGATAAGGAATAGTTTTAATTTTAAAGAGACTTTTAAACTGTCAAACAATAAACAAGCATATATGAAAAAGATCATTTTGGTCACTGCCATATTCTGTGGCTTATTCCAGGTACAAGCGCAAAAAGCAAATATCCAAAGCGCTATCAGCTATTTAAAAGATAACGATTTTGAGAATGCCAAAAAGATGATTGATGAGGCTACCAAAAGCGAATCAACAAAGAGCAATGCCAAAGCATGGTTTCTGAAAGGCGTTATTTACCAGGCCATCGGAACGCCATCATCCGAGCAAATGCCTTTTATTCAATTCAAATCAACCTCTGCCATGGGCGATGAAGCGGGTATTCCGGTCATGCTGGAAGGTGCGAATAAATTTGCAGCTCAGCATCCCGATGCAATTGATCTGGCCCTGGAAGCCTATCGCAAAGCCATGGAGTTTAATCCTAAATATGATAAAGAGGAATATTTTTTCCTATTACAAAGTATGGCTTATGGTCAATTTAATAACGGGGCATCTAAAATGAATGAAAGCAAATTTGCGGAAGCTAAAAATAGTTTTTTAGCGATGAATCAAATTGCTTCATTGGACAATGGCAAGGTTTTTAAGGATCAGAAAATTATGGATACCTTATTCGCCATTGCTAAAATGTATCAGGGTAATTGTGCCTATCAAATGAATCAATTGGATGAGGCCTTGCCGATTATCGAAAGCTGTTTAGCGAACCCCATTACGCAAAAAGCGGATGTTTATTTGATGGCAGTAGAAATTTATGAAGGCAAAGGCAATGAAACTAAATTGTTAGAGGTTTTGGGGGCAGCAAAAGCCAAATTCCCGAACGACAAACGAATTCTCAATTCTGAAATTAATTATTATTTAAAGGCTGGAAAAGCTGAGGAGTCGATTAAGAAGTTAAAAGAAGGTATTGCAGCTGATCCGAAAAATGAGTATTTATATATTAACCTTGGACAGTTAATGTACAATATGGCGAATCCAATGGACAAGAGCGGTAAATTTCTGCCTAAACCTGCGAACAGTGCCGACTTGGAGAAAGATGCCATTGCCAATTATAACAAAGCCCTTGAATTGAATGGCAATAATTATTATCCTCAATATTATTTGGGATTGTTGTATTACAATAAGGCCAAAGAAATGACCGATGAAATGAACAAAGCAGATGATAAAAAATACAATGCGATGAAACCTGAGCGTGATAATTTAATGAATAAGGCTATACCGTTTTTAGAAAAGGCAAAAACCCTTATTGATGCGGAAGGTGTTAGTGATTCAAATAAAGAAGTTTACAATCAGGCTGTTTCGGGGTTGATACAGTCTTATAATCTGACCAATCAAACTGAAAAGGCTACTTCATTGCAAAAATTATTGAATACAAAATAATCAAAAGGATCCATTTTGAGAAGGAGCATCATCGATGCTCCTTTTTAATGCCCTTGTGTGATTGCTGTGACATATTCCGTCCAATTTTGAAAAAATGGCTTAATCAATATCCTTTACCTAGCTTGTTTTGGCCATCCAATGAATAACTAAATCGGATAAACCCAAAATTTTCTGTTAAACGGTAAAATCCGAGTAAACATTTTCAGAAATGCATTTAGCACCATGAGCGACTTAATGACACCATGTGAAGGAGAAAGTATTGTTTTGTAACGGATTCAGCCAGGATTTAAAGAGATAGGTACTTTCATACGGTTAATTAAAAACTCCTTAACGAAAAAGACCCTGAAAAATCAAGGAAATACTGAAAAAATGATTTTATAATTGAAAAAATATCCCTACCTTTGCACCTCTTTAAGCAAATATGGGTAAACAACCTCTGATCAAACAGGATGGTGTCATCATTGAAGCCTTGAGCAATGCGATGTTCAGGGTAAGATTGGAAAACGGTCACGAGGTGATAGCTACCATATCCGGAAAAATGCGAATGCACTATATTCGTATTCTTCCCGGGGACAAGGTAGGGATTGAAATGAGCCCATATGACCTGACAAGAGGACGTATTATTTTAAGATATAAATAAACCGAGATGAAAGTTAGAGCATCTATCAAAAAACGCAGTGCAGACTGCAAAATCGTACGACGCAAAGGAGTACTGAGAATTATTAACAAAAAGAATCCCCGATTCAAACAACGTCAGGGTTAATTCATTACATAAAAAACTTATTCAAACGTAATATGGCTCGTATAGCAGGTATTGACTTACCAAAAAACAAGAGAGGAGAAATCGGATTGACTTATATCTATGGTATTGGTCGCTCAACTGCTCAGAATATTTTGAGCAAAGCAAGCATCGATTTTGATAAAAAAGTAAAGGATTGGAATGATGACGAACAAACAACGATTCGTAATATCATTACTTCTGAATACAAAGTAGAAGGTCAATTGCGTTCTGAAGTTCAAACCAGTATCAAGCGTTTATTAGATATCGTTTGTTATCGTGGTTTACGTCACCGTAAAGGATTGCCATTACGTGGACAACGTACTCGTACTAACTCTAGAACTCGTAAAGGTCGTCGTAAAACAGTTGCTGGTAAGAAAAAAGCACCGAAGAAATAAAATACCTATGACTTTCAAATCATTGATTGTCATAAAGTTAAAACAAATAATTAAAGTAAAGAATTGATATAAAATGGCAAAAGGAAATCAACAAACCAGCGCAAAAGCCGCCGCCAAAAAGAGAATCGTGAAGGTGGATGCACATGGTGATGTGCATGTAACTGCAAGTTTCAACAATATCATTGTGGTTTATACCAACAAGAAAGGTCAGGTGATTTCATGGAGCAGTGCCGGTAAAATGGGCTTCCGTGGAAGTAAAAAGAATACACCGTATGCAGCTCAATTAGCATCTCAGGATGCCGGTAAAGTAGCGTTTGATGCGGGTATGAAGAAAGCTGATGTATTTGTAAAAGGGCCTGGTTCTGGGCGTGAAAGTGCCATTCGTGCCGTATCCGGTTCAGGAATCGAAGTAACATCCATTTTTGATGTAACACCGCTTCCACATAATGGATGTCGCCCTCCAAAGAAAAGAAGAGTATAATATACTTTTAATATTTACCCTGAATCGAACTTTAGGATTTTGATATGAGTCAGGGTGTATTATTCACTAAAATCCAATAAATAATTATGGCAAGATATACAGGTCCAAAAACAAAGATTTGCAGAATTTTCGGCGAGCCTATCCTCGGTAACGGAAAATATCTGAGCAAAAACAGTAATCCTCCCGGTCAACACGGGCAGGCTCGTAAGAGAAAGCAACTGGGTGAATACGCTCTTCAGTTGCGTGAAAAACAAAAAGCTAAATACACTTATGGTGTGTTGGAGCGTCGTTTCCGAAATACATTTGAAGAAGCTGCCCGATTAAAAGGCGTAACAGGTGAAAACCTGATTCGTTTATTGGAAGCCCGCCTCGATAACACAGTTTATCGCTTGGGTTTAGCAGAATCACGTCCTGCTGCTCGTCAGTTGGTTTCGCACAAACATATTACCGTTAACGGAGAAGTTTGTAATATTCCTTCTGCTTTGCTGAAACCAGGTGATGTGATTGGAGTGAAAGAAAAAAGTGCAGCCAATACCGCTCTGGTTTCACGATTCCGCGGTAAAGATCCAAAAATCAATTGGCTTGACTGGAACGAAAAAGATATGAAAGGAACTTATGTAGCTCACCCTGAGCGCGAAAGTATACCTGAAAATATCAAAGAACAATTGATTGTGGAATTGTATTCCAAATAATCTGTTCGGTCCTGACTTTTTTATTTCAAATTTTAAACCACATAAGTTAATGGCAATTTTAAATTTCCAAAAACCAGACAAAATAGTTCTCCAGAAAGCCAACGAATTCGAAGGTGTATTTGAATTCAGACCACTTGAACCAGGTTTCGGTGTCACCGTTGGTAACTCACTCCGACGTGTTTTGCTGAGTTCATTGGAAGGATACGCCATCAGCGGTATCCGCATCGAAGGCGTTGACCATGAGTTCACGACCATCAAAGGTGTTACCGAAGATGTTACTGAAATCATCCTCAATCTCAAACAAGTTCGCTTCAAGAAAAAACTGGACACAGAAATCTCCAGCGAAAAATTTGAAGTTTTAATTAAAGGAAAAGAACAATTCACTGCCGGTATGATTGGAGAAGCAACCAATAGCTTCGAAATCACGAACCCGGATTTGGTGATTTGTAATATGAATACCTCAACCAATCTGAAAGTTGAATTGAGTGTTATCAAAGGCCGTGGTTATATTCCTGCTGATGAAAACAAATCCAGGGAATTGGCTGCTGGTTGGATCGCTACTGATAGCATTTTCACGCCAATCAAAAACGTAAAATATACGATCGAAAATACCCGTGTTGAACAACGTACGGATTTCGAGAAACTGATTTTGGAAGTGAGTACAGATGGAACAATTCATCCCGAAGATGCGGTTAAACAAGCATCACGTATCCTGATTCAGCATTTGATGTTAATCACTGATGAGAACATCACCTTTGATACAGGCGTATCTGAGAAACACGATGTTGTAGACGAGCAGACCTTAAAACTGCGTCAGGTGTTGAAAACGCCATTGGAAGACCTCGATTTATCAGTACGTGCATTCAATTGCTTAAAAGCTGCAAAAATCAACAGCTTAAGTGAATTGGTTCAATACGAACAAGATGAATTGATGAAATTCAGAAACTTTGGTCAAAAATCTCTTTCTGAGATCGAACAGGTATTGATCGATCGTGGATTGGGCTTCGGAATGGACCTGTCAAAAATTAATTTAGAAGACCTTTAAACCCGGAATCATCCGTAAAAATTTAGTATCATGAGACACGGTGCAAAAATAAACCACTTAGGACGTAAAACGCCTCATAGAAAGGCCCTGATGCGCAATCTGGCCTGTCAGTTGATTCAGCATAAACGTATTGTAACAACATTAGCCAAAGCAAAAGCGCTGCGGGTTTTCGTTGAACCATTACTGACTAAATCAAAAGAAGATACAACTCACCAACGTCGTGTTGTGTTCTCTTACCTACAAGATAAAGAAGCACTGAAAGAATTATTCAGTACAGTAAATACAAAAATTGCCAATCGCCCAGGTGGTTATTGCCGAATCATTAAACTCGAAAAACGAGTGGGTGATGCTGCGGATATGGCTATGATTGAATTGGTTGATTTCAACGAAATTTATAACGCGAAAGAAACAGTTGGTGAAGAGAAGAAAAAGACCCGTCGTGGTCGTCCGAAGAAAGTAGCTGAGGCGAAAACTGAGGTGAAAACTGAAGCACCTGCTCCGGTAGCCGTTGAAGAAGCGGCAGTTGTTGAGGATGTTGTTGCTGAAATGCCTGCAGTTGCTGAAGAGGTTGTTGTTGCTGAAATGCCAGCAGTTGCTGAAGACGTAGTAGCAGAAACTCCTGCAGCTGATGATACGACAGCGACTGAAACTCCTTCTGAAGATCAAAAGGAAGAGCCCTTAGCTTAACGTAATTTCTATAAAATAACCAAAAAGGACCGCATGATAAGCGGTCTTTTTTTTTAGGCTTAGTAGCAGTTTAAAAAAAATTGTTAACTTTGATAAATCAATTTTTATGAAATATCTTATCCTTCTACCGCAATAGAAACAGATTTTATGAAGGTATTTGGTTGTGAAATTTTAAACCGACCTTGTAAAAGTTCAAATTTATCAAGTAGTAATCCATCGTTTTATGTTGGTTCATTCAGTACAAATCCTGTTGTTGTATTAAAGAATATGAATATTGACAGTACAAAAAAAGAGATAATGAATTTAGAATTGTATCCAAACCCTTCTGTCAATATGGCCTATATCAATGAGATTAAAAAGGCATGTTTATACGATATTTTATCTTTGGAAGAGAAAATAGTGATAACTGGATTAACAGGAGAAGGTAAAGTGGGAATTAATATCGGACAATTGAATCAAGGGGTATATTTTCTGAGGATGAGTACGGAAAGCGGTACTCAAACTTTTATGTTCAATAAACAACAAACGTTTGTATGAACTTGCGAAAATTTTTTTCACGAAATTTAAAATTCAGGTTTTCTACATTATGTTTAATTGTATGCTGCGGGTTTATGTTATGGCTGGCGACTTCGTTCTACCCCAGGTGGAATAAAACCAGAACGGAAGCAACTATTTCATGGGATGTTTCAGGTTACTATATGTATCTACCAGCTATTTTTATTTATGATGATTTGAATAGTTTTAGGTTTTTGGATACCGTTCTAATAAAATACAATCCTACACCGGATCCGCAGCAAATTCATGTAATAGATTCAAACAACAAGGTAATCAAATATTCTTGTGGGCAGGCTATAACGATGTTGCCGTGGTTTTTATTATCCCACGCCTATGCATTAAATAGCAATCGCTTTGAGGCGGATGGTTTTTCATTTCCATATCAGTGGGGAATCGGCTTCGGAATGTTTATTTATGCACTGATTGGTTTGTATTTATTACGTAGGTTTTTACTTTATTACTTTTCGGACAGTGTAACTGGCGTTGTTTTGTTATTACTAGTGTTTGGTTCAAACTACCTGAATTATTCATCCATTGATCAGGCGATGACCCATAATGTTTTGTTTGTGATTTATACTTGTATCCTACTGCTAACGAGAAATTACTACGAGGGACAACAACAATACAAACATCTCATTGGCCTAGGTTTTTTTTGTGGATTGGCCGCTTTAATTCGGCCAACAGAAATAATTGCTATGCTAATACCATTGACATGGGGTTTAGCTAGTTGGAAAGATATTAATGAAAGGATAAAGATTTTTGGAGGTTCCCTGCAAAGATTGATTTCATTTTTCTTGCCTATCCTTATACTCGGTTCGTTGCAACTGCTTTACTGGAAAATATACTCCGGTAGCTGGTTTGTGTATTCATACGGTAATCAGCAGTTCAGTTGGCGGCACCCCCATGTGATGGATTTTTTGTTTCATTATAAATCAGGTTGGCTGCTGTATTGTCCGTTGCTTATTATGGTTTTGCCAGGTATGTTGATCATGTTATTTAAATTTAAAAACGGCCTACTATATTTTTTATTTTCTTCACTTGCATTTTATATAACCACGGCATGGGATGTTTGGGATTATGGGGGTAATTCTGGAAGGGCAATGGTTCAGTACTACCCGTTTTTATTTATTGCAATAGCATGTTTGCTTCAATTTTGTGCTCAAAAGCGTATACGCACAGTTCTCCTGATGCCGGTTTTGATTTTGGGTATTTATATCAATCTGTGGTGGACCTACCATGCGCATGCAGGTGAAATACAGGTATCGGGTGCATCAAAGGAATATTACTGGAAAACGATTGGCAAATGGCAAAGCAATAATGAAATACTCAAACTCTTAGATAATAATTACATACATGAAAAGGAAATTGTCTCCGAAAATGTTGTTTATACCAATGATTTTGAAAAAGACACTTCTGCATTTGTGATAGAAAAACAAGGCAATCATTGTCTTGAATTAAATGCCCAGCATCAAAAGAGTAATCTGTACTCTTGTACTTTGCCTGTCGGGGCCAAGGTTATCAGAGCATCTGCTCAATTTGCTTGCTCACATAAGGAATGGGAAATTTCGAAACAAACTCAATTTATATTACGTTTTTACAGACAGAATACTGAAGTTCAAAGTAATCTAATCCGGGTATTCAGATTTTTAAATTCCGGGGAAAGAAAAGTAATTTGGCTTGATGCTATTTGTCCAAAAGATTATGATTTGTTGACAGTATCATTTTGGAATGCTGGGAGCCAAACGCAAATTTGGATAGATGATTTAAAAGTATCTGTGATTGAATAATGGATTCAAACTCAAATTTTACCTAAATACTATCGGTTATTCCCGCCACCGCCCGAATTATCATCTCCTCCACCTTCATCTTTCTTTAAATTTTCATCCCGGTTCTTCGATTCTTTTTCCTTTTCCTTTTTTGTTTGCGTTCTTTTCGGGGCTTCTGCATTGCGCATACTCTTACTGGCAAAACGAATTTGCAGGTTTATACCAATTGTTCTGGTTAAATTTTTCCGGAGTACATTTTGATTATAAAACGGGTAAAGATTGTATTGCGTTTCGGTTTGGAGTGTATTAAAAATATCGGTGGCATTCACTGTTAAATTCACCAGATTTTTCATGAAGGACTTCTTCAAGGCGATATCGATATTCCCGTAGGGGGCAACGCTACCCTGTGCAATTGCAGTGCGGGCATTATAGTTCCCGGTTAATTGAGCATTCCATCCGGAAGGCAATTTGGCATTGGTGACCAATTTTGCAAAACCACCAAATCCTCTGGTTCCCAGATTTCCCTCTACATTACTTCCGTCAATGATATTTCTGAATGCATTCAAGTTGAGGGTGGCATCCCACCATTTCAACAAATTCATTTTTGTGGTTAATTCCAATCCATAGGTTTGTCCGGTTGCTAAATTTTGGTTTTGTGAAAAGGTGGTACCATCCGGATTAAATCGCCTGTAACGCTGAATTAAATTATTGGTATATTGATAGTAAACACTCCCCATGAAGGTGTTTTGATTCCCAAATTGATTGCTATACGTGATCTCGGTGGCATGTATAAACTCCGGTTTTAATCCCGGGTTGCCCATACTGGTATCAAGCGGATTGGTAACGTCTATGAACGGGATGAGTTGGAAGAAATTAGGGCGGTTTACCCGTCGTGAGTAATTAAAATTAAGATCTTCGTGGGTGCTGATTTTTTGACTCACAAAGAGGGTTGGAAACAAATTAAAATAACCATTATCTACCCCGGCATTATATTGGTAAACAAAACCTTCATATCCAAAATATTCACCCCTCAATCCGACCTGGATGCCTGTTTTTTTCCATTGGTTCGCATAATTTGCATAAAGGCCATGAACTTGTTGGGTAAATCTGAATTTATTTTTCAAAATCGTTTCCGGTTGTTCGTCCTGATTAAAATATTGAATAGTTGGCTGATTCTCTGATTTAAATTGGATATAATATGTTCTCTCACCAATATCGATGCGTGCATTTTTTCCTAAAGGTTTGGTATAATCAATCTGGAAAGTTCCGTTCCAGTTCCCGCCTCTTACAGGGTTATTCTGATTAAAGCCATTGGTCATCACCATATTTGAATCGAACATAATGGTTTCAAAAGTACTCGATCGTATATAGCGGGTTTTGCTATAGTTTAATTCAATGTTTAAATCTTCCTTCGGATCTTTAAAGGTGTGTTTATACTGCAAATTAGTCGTTGAACTTAATGGATTACCGGTGTAAATATTTCTTCGTTGCTGGGCATTGATGAGAGTTTCATAGTTTTTTTCATTTCGAATGGTGTTTAAACTATTCCCTTTCATCTTGGCTGCAAAGATGTTTTCACTCAAAGTAATTTTGTTGCGTTTGTCGATATTGTATTCGGCACCTAAATTGATGAATCCGCTCAACGGACGACGATCGTTGTGTGTGAATGAAGAATAAGTGAGTGGATCATCGTAATTATCCCTTTCATTTGTGGTTTCTTCCCATGTTTTGGAAGTACGTCCATTGGCATTCAAAAATAAATTCCATTTGCCGACATTGGCGTTCAGGTTTACACCCGTATTGAATCGAAATGGAACAGCACCTCCTAAAGTCAACATTCCATTATAACCAGGTTTGCGATCTTTTTTAAGAATAATATTGACGATACCATTCATCCCTTGTGCTTCGTATTTTGAAGAAGGGTTTGTGATCACTTCTATACTTTCGATGCTGGATGCCGGAATGGTTTGTAAGGCTGTTTGAGGGTCATTCCCGAACATCGAAGAGGGTTTGCCATCAACCAGCAATGTCACATTCGATTTGCCTCTGACACTCAGATTGCCATCCATATCCACATTCACCGATGGAACATTATTCAGGATATCTGCGGCAGTGCCTCCTGCAGAAGTGATGTTTTTATCGACATTAAATGTTTTTTTATCAATCCCAATTTCCATAGCGGGTTTTTCTCCTTTCACAACCACATCTTTCAATTTCTTATTGTTGTTTTCGAGTGCAATAGTGCCGAGGTTTTTGGTATTGCCCTCTACGATAATATTTTTTAGATTTTGGGTGGTATAACCAATCGATGAAATACTTACGGTGTAATTTCCATTGGGTAAATCATTGATGGTGAAAATGCCTTGCTGATTGGATTTGCCTCCATATACTTTGGTGCCGTTATCCGGTTTTACCACCACAGTTGCGAAGTCGATGGGTGATTGGTCAGAAGCATCTGTAACAATGCCTGTCAGTTGCCCGCTTTGCGCTAAAGCTGGAAATGAAACAAAAAGAAAAAGGGTGAAAAAAAGTCTGAACATAAGTTTCAAAAATAAGGAATCTGGCTGCCGGACTTTTGCAACAATCTGTTAATCTGAAGAACGCTCATCTATTTTGACGGATGATCGAATGAATGAGGTCTGAGATGTTATTGTTTAGATAGTTTGGAAACATATTTTCCATTCACCCGAAGCAGATACATACCCGAGGGCCAGTTTGCTGTTCCGATAGTGATAGAATTCAGACCACCAGATGCTTGTTTTTCATAAATGGCCCGTCCCATGATGTCGAAGATTTGGATGCGCTCCAAAGGACGATTATTTTGAAGAATGAAACCATCCTGAAAGGGTTGAGGATAAATGTTGAAGTCGTTTGGTGTCCAATCGTTGCTTAACAAGGGTGAGCAAAGAATATTATTATTCAGTAATTGGTTTGTAACCGCGGTTTGTTTGGTGTTGACAAAATTTTTCAGCCCAAAAACGGTTATGCCACCCGGGCCATTGAGCATCAGATCATATTGAAAGCTGGAATCGAATTTGCCATTGCTATACTGTTTTTTCGGATCGGCATAAACACTAGCTTGTATCACCTGACGAATAGAATCGATCCGTTGGTCGAAATATTGATTGTTGAAATCTTGTTTGAGCATACAAAATGCCTCATCGTACAATGAATGATAATATGAACTATTGAGCATCTGTTGAATCAGTGGACGATTGGAGGCTGGCTGCGACACATAATACATATCCAGATTTTTGAGTTGCGTGGTACTTAAATTTTGTTTGAAACTGCCAAATGCTTCATTATTGTCCCAGGCAATCCACTCAAATCGGTTGTTCAGTATATCATGATAAACATAATAATTGTGACCACTCCCCAAATAACTATCCAAACTGGAAAACAAATTCATCGCTGCCCATTGTTTCAAAAAGTTATTTGTATTGAAAGCAGATTCCAGGGTTTGTTCAAGGGTGTTAGCCGGCGTATTATTGATGAGATCAATGAGGTTGATGAGGTCGCCCCAGTTGTTCAGGCTACTATTATTTTTTAATTCGTAGTCAGCTTCGTATAGGTTCTGCGCAGAACTTCCCTTCCATCGAAGATCACCGTGCGGGTCACCTTTAAATAAATTTCCATCTTTATTGCCAAACCAACTTTCACAAAATTCATCATCTACTTCCTCAACCACAACATACAAGCCCCATAATTGATTGTTCATGTAAACATTACAATAGGTTGTTCTGGGGGCTGGCAATTGATGCTCGATCAAGAAATCATTACAGAGTTTTTCGCGCATGAAAGAAGGATCTTTAAAAGAATTGTTGAAGTTGATTTTTTTGAGTCCATGCATATCCTGCCCGGAAACAAAGCGGTTGAGATCCAGTTTGAATGATTTTTTTTGACCCGGGCCATTGAACGATGAATTGCCTTTTGCCTTGATTCCAACCTGATTATAGATTTGACCATTGAAGTCAATATCTACGCTTAAATAGGTATCGTTTGCATGCGACCAAATCAATGAATCGTAAAAATTAGAGTAGGGGAAAGTAATATGAAGCTGATGGATATAGGTCATATTAAAAATGGAATCACCATTCGCTGCCATGCTGTCTGAAGTGAAACCCAGAAAAAGGATTCCTAAAAAAATGTTGAGTTTGTTCATATGAAAATGATTTGGTGAATACCGCTTGTGCTTTGTAGCGATGCGCCTCTGACCGTTTAAATATACAAAAGTTAAAAAAACTACAAATGGCTTTTCTGGATTTGCCATCGTTTGTGCCTGAACATGAAAGCGGTACTTAGTTGAAGATTAAATATGTATGAATTTGAAATTACTTTTTTTTATTTCTGAATTCTTGGCTTAGCTTTAAGTCTTCAATCAACTAAAAATTTATCCTATGGCAAAAGCAATTAAAAAAGCCGCAAGCAGAAAACCTGCCCGTCCGGCATCAGAAACCGCTACTCCTCAAACCGTAGCAGCAAGCGCAACCCGTGTTATTTCAAAAGCCGCACGTCCAGCAGCACGCAGTATTGGCGTTCAGGCAGCCGGCGACCTCGTCGATCAATTAAACAATATTGATTTTCGGATGATGATTGGTGGCCCATTACAAGCAGCGATTGATGCACAAGTTGCATCTTCTATGGCAACCATCAATTTTATCAAACAAGTAGGTTTTGATGAAGACGGTGAAATTCGTACGGTTGAATTTAAATACAAAAAAACCAAGTCAGACGGAACTACCGAAGACGCGACTATTGATGTACCTCTGTTAAGTATGCTGCCTATCCCAAGTTTGCGTATTGAATCAGTCGATATTAATTTCAACGCTAAATTGAATTCCGTCCAAACTACGGAAGTAAAAGACGAACTGAAAGTAGGCGTTGAAGCTAAAGCAGGCTGGGGACCGGTGAGTTTTAAAGTAACTGCTTCCTATCAGCGTTCAAGCACGACTGGTTTCAAGGTAGAAAAAGAGTTTACCCTCAATGTTCGGGTAAAAGCAGTACAGGATGAAATTCCAGCAGGTTTGGAGAAGATTCTGAACTTATTGGGTCAGTCCTAAATCAAAGACTATTTTAAACGGATAGGCCACTTTTGAACTTGTGGTGTTCATGCCATTTCAAAGGTGGCCTTCTTGACTATTTAAATTAAATGTAACATGATTACCTTATCTGAATACCTTGGTTTTATTTTTATTGAAATAACCAATGCCAGGGTGATGGCTGATAAAGAATCCGCGCGCATCGCTGAAATGTATTCTCAAAATCCTTTATTCGAAAAATTTTCGGTGCCTCGTTTTAAAATACCGGAAATGGAACTGAGTATTCCGGTCGTAATATCCGGAGCTAAGTATACCAGTACGCTTGAATTTACAGAGAATAAAGAAGGATTTATTCAACAAATCAAAAACGAACTATCCATTTCCGTTAAAAAATTGATGATTAAACGAAAGTTGCAATTCTCGTTGAAGGAGTTTAAAGATCCTATTATTTTTAAACCCCAAAGTGAATCGCAAAAAGGACGTATCAAGGCACAGGACAATACGGAGGATGCAGATTTTGTAGAATTTTATCAGGCACTCAAAACGAATCCCAGCCCTGACCGCCATGATGAAATTGTAACGATTCATTATTCCAATTTATTTTCTAAACTTTTGGAAGAGAAAAAAATGTTCAAGGATTACAATGAGCTTTATCCTAAGAATGAGTTGATGCAGGAGAGTCTTCAAAACGTCAATAAATACGTTGAATCAAAAACAATCGTTCAAAGGAATAAAATTGACAATTTATTGGTGAATCCAGAAACCAATGTAATTCGGGAAGAAGCCAGTGATTTATCCGTTTTTAATATCAAGGCAAAAATCACTGAAGAGGGCATTTTTGTAAAAACTGTCCGGGACAAAACAAGCAACAAAGTCATTTCTGCGGAAGTTGATTTTGATTAAAGGCACGCCACATGTTTGTAAAATTTTTACACAAAGAAATCAACGAAGTCAGGGATTGGCAGCAAAAACTAATCCGGATTTATGATTTGTATATCCAAAAGGATTTCGGTCTGGAATCTGCGCTTCAAATTTTCCTGAACGATTTGATTCAATATTATAAAGATCAACACATTGAGTCGTCCGTAACCTGGGCGCAAGGATTGTTGTCAGAATTCCTGACGGCTAAAAAAGGAATTCATCCATTTTCATTGGAGCGTATTAGCACCCGTCGTCACGAATTATTGATGACAACTTGCTATAAAATTATTCAAAATATCAATGATAAGTTTCTGGCACAAATGCAAAAATTGCAACAAACCCAACAAGAAGCCGAAACGTTATTAAAACAAATTTTATTGGGCGGTATTCAATTACAAATACTTACACCGGAAATGATTCATCAGGCAGATAATCAGGTGAAATGTGCTGCTATCTGGCAAACCATGATGTCAGTAAATAACGGTATGCAACAGCTAACCCGAAGTTTAAGTCTTATGGTAAGCACTGCCGATGTTTGTATGATCATGGAAAATATGGCCCCTCATTTTTAAAACCAAAACCTATGTCAAAAGCAAAAACAACAAATTCAAACAATGGTGGACTTGATCTCAGTGGTAAATATACCGGAAGGGTATTAATGTCTATGCCGGATGCCGTGGGAACAAGTTCGGGTATTCGTTCATTCAAAAAGTCAATGGGCCTGAATGTCGCTTCCAGTCGTGATTTTAAAAATCAAAACTTTCAGGAAAATGAAGTAGGTGATGGCATCATATTGGATTATCTTGGAATAGCCATTTTGGATCCTCACGGAGATGAAACCCTGATGCGGAAAATGATGGCAACGCGCAGTATTGGTGCACAATCCGGCGTACATGCGGAGCGTGAAAGGGTATTACATGCCATCAGTGAAGAGGCTTATAACAAAGGGTTTCAGGATGCTTTGAAAAGTATAAAAAATAAATTGGCCTTGACTTCCATGGATGTTGAACAGCCGGACTTTGAAGATTATAAAAACCTCTCGAAAACGCATACATGGGGTTTGCTGAAAACACGAGTAGTTACAGGACCCTCTCATCAACAACGATATACCGGAAAAAATATTAAGCTCTGTGTTTTGGATACCGGTATTGATGCCACACATCCTGATTTTATTGGCCGGGAAATTATTTCAAAAAGTTTTATTCCGGGACAGGAAGTTCATGATCGTCACGGTCATGGAACACACTGCGCAGGAACGGCAGCGGGGATTTTAATGCCCAAGGATAAAAAAACTCCTCGTTATGGGATTGCCCATGAATCGAAACTCTTTGTCGGGAAGGTGTTAAATAATGCAGGAAGTGGAGCAGATGGATGGATACTGGCCGGAATTAATTGGGCGCTTTCGCAAAAGTGTGAAGTCATTTCTATGTCCATTGGTGGTGATACGGATGATAATGCTTACAGTTCGATTTACGAAAATGCCGCTATTAAAGCCTTACAACAAGGGAGTATAATTATTGCTGCAGCAGGAAATTCTTATCCTTCATCGCCTGCAGTAAATCATCCTGCCAATTGTCCCAGTATCATGGCGGTTGCAGCCTTGGATGAAAAATTGCTCAAAGCTTCGTTTTCATGTATCGGTAAGTTTCCACCAGCCGGAAAAATTGATATCGCCGGACCGGGCGTTAAGGTGCTCTCTGCTGCTTCTAAGCCACATACCGGATTGTCGGGTATAGGAGCCACTGAAAAATATGGAAATTTAAATGGCACCAGCATGGCCACACCGCATGTTGCAGGAATCGCTGCATTGTATGCACAGAAGAGCAAGAAGAATAGAGGAGAAGCCCTTTGGCAAAAATTGATTACCTCTGCTTTGCCGCTGAATCAATCGGTTACTTCGGTAGGAGCAGGTTTGGTGCAGGCGCCTTATTCGAAGAAAGTAACCAAGAAGACAGTCAAGCGTTCAGCCAAATAGATGTTTGATTTAGATTCCTTTTCGTAGGAATATTAAACAGGAGGAGACATGCATTTTTTATTGAGTATCCAAAAAGGTTGTTTAAAATCCGTGCTCAAAAAATTAGAGAAAGAGCCGGGGATATCTATTTTACAGGTTTTGGATTTTATTGATACCATTGTAATTGCTTGTACCAAAGCTAAAATGCAAGCGCTGAGAAAAGAAATGCCTCAGATTTTATCTTTTGAGAACGAAGCCCAAAAGAAAGCCATTTGACTGAACAGGTTTTTAAATGGGGCTTATTCCATCCCTAATTTTTCATCAATCAGATAATCATTGCGGTCATTGGCATTTCGTACAATAAGTTCGCCTAAAAAACCGGCTAAGAATAACTGAGTACCAATGACTAATGAAATAATCCCTAAATAGAAAAGAGGGCGTTCCGTCATTTTGTATTGCATAAAAGCAAATTTCATGATGGCTAAATAAATCCAAATACCTGCACCTATCAGAAAAACGATGGTTCCCCAAAGACCGAAAATATGCATGGGTTTTTTTCCATATTTCCCGACGAACAAAATAGATCCTAAATCAAGAAACCCATTTACGAAACGTTCCCAACCAAACTTACTAACTCCATATTTTCGGGCTTGATGTGCTACTGGTTTTTCGGTGATTTTTTTGAAACCTGCCCATTTGGCTAATACTGGAATATAACGATGCATTTCGCTATAGACCTCTATACTTTTGATGACTTTTTTGCGGTAAATTTTAAGGCCGCAATTCATGTCATGCAATTTTACCCCACTCATACGACCGGTTACATAATTGTATAATTTGGAAGGCAAGTTCTTGGTGAGGGCATTGTCATAACGTTTCTTTTTCCAACCGCTCACAATATCATATTGGCCATCCCGAATCATTTGCATCAGTTCAGGAATTTCCTCTGGTGAATCCTGTAGGTCAGCATCCATCGTCATCACAAAATCGCCTTGTGCCGCTTTAAACCCTTCATTCAATGCGGCAGACTTACCATAATTGCGTTGAAGTTTGATGCCTTTGATATGCGGATTTTTTTGTCGTGCTTCGCAAACTTTTTTCCAGCTATCATCTGTGCTTCCATCGTCAATCAATATCACTTCGTACTGATATCCATTCTTTTGCACGACGCGTTCAATCCACTCAATGAGTTCAGGTAATGATTCTTCCTCATTCAGGAATGGGATGATGATGCTTAAATCCAAAGTTTATTTTTTTGTAAATGTATAAAAAATGTAGGTGCTGAAAAATGCCGAAAGGAGTCCGCTAAAAGTATAGGCAAAAATAGTTTTCATGATCATGAAGGTCATACTACGGTCAAAACCTGCACTTCGGTTTAGCATGAAATGCAACAGAATGTTACCGACGATAACTACCAATGTAGTTGTCGCTACCGTTTTGGCATTGTGCGAAAAAGCCTCACTAAATTGGATGCCAGTATAAAACTTGTATAATAGGGCGGATGATACGAAGACGCCCAGCATGAGCACTGCAAACTGAATCAAGGCAACCGGAGATAGTGGGCTGACACCCAATTTATGTAAAACCAGTACCAGACATAAAATAGACAGTCCGGTTATTAATCCGACACCATTGGATATTTTTCGATTCTTCTCCATGCCTTATTTAGTCGCTGTTTTTAAATGAAGATTAACTTCCTTTATGTTGCTTGTTTTGGTTAAGCGATAAGTTTGATGATTATTCACTACTGCCAAAACCTGCCCCTTTACTTGTTGGTTCATGAACGGTGAATTAGTACTCTTGCTCTGATTGGCTTGCTTGTCATATAACCAAACCTGGTCTGTACTGAAAACATTCATACAGGCGGCTTGACCTTCGGAGATAGAACTTTCCGGCAAATTGAATATTTTTCTTGGTGAGGCGCTGAGCATTTGTACGACCTGTTCTAATTTAAGATTGGATTCAAGCATCAGCATCATAGTCAGCATGGTTTGCAAACCAATCATCCCCGGTGCGGCATATTCAAATTCTACTTCTTTGGCATCCCAATCCTGGGGTAAATGATGAGAAGCAAAACAATCGATAACGCCTTCGTTCAAAGCTTTGAGCAGGGCCTTTCGATCCGATTCCGTTCGCAGTGGGGGATTGATTTTAAACAAACTATTGTACTCACCAATATGCTCTTCGGTAAATATTAAATGTACCGGGTTGACTGAACAAGTGACATTTAATCCTTTTTTCTTTGCCTGTCGAATGAGTTCGATTCCTCGTTTTGTGCTGACTCCGGTAAAATGCAATTGGGAGTTGGTGTATTCAAGTAAATCCAGGTCGCGTTGAATGAGTATACTTTCTGCAATATCGGGTTTGCCGGCCACGCCCAATCGAACGGCATGATAACCTTCATTCATCAATCCATGACTACTCAATGTTTTTTCTTCCGGTATTTGAACGATGACCCCATTAAATGTTTTAACGTATTGCAGGGCTTTTAACATCAGTCCGGCGTTTTGAACCGGCAAGTGCCCATCTGAAAAAGCCTTTGCACCGGCAAAATGCATATCGTACATTTCTGCCAAATCTTTGCCTTCCAGATTTTTGGATAATGCCCCGATTGGATGCAGATTAACCAGTTGACTTTGCTGTCTGATCGCTTCCACCATCGCTTTATTACTAATGCCCGGTTTGGTATTCGGTAACAATAAGACATCGGTGTACCCGCCAGCTGCGGCAGCCCGCATGCCGCTTTCTAATGTTTCGCGATGTTCATGTCCCGGATCACAGAAGTCAGCGAACACATCCACCCAACCATCGCTTACAAATAGATTTTTCTCCTCAATGACGATTTTCGATTTTGTTTCAATCTTGTCAGCAATTTGCTGAATCATCCCATTGCTAATGAGAAGGTCTTTTTTCTTTAAATGAAATTTAGAACCGGGTGATAAAATGGTGGCTTTTTTTATGAGCATGGGCATCAGTCTGCTTTAGAGGTTCATTTCGACGCGGGTTATTTCATCCAGCGTATCAGGGCAATTTCAATCAGGATGAATATAAGCGCTAAAATAATACAAACTTTCCATAAAGGCATATTGCCGGCCAATGCACCGCTACCCAGACTCAAGTCATCTTCATCGTTCAGCCATTTGGCATTGCGCATTTTGCTTTGATTTTTCAAGGTCTCAAAATCCCAATATTGCATGTCCGACTCCGAGCGATCGTAGTTTACGCCTGTAAACAATGAATCTGCATTTCCCGGCAGATAAACGCTATAAATACCCGCTTCTTTGGCCGCCTGATTCAGATTGACCCAAACTTGATTGCCTACCGCTCTTTGTTCGGGGATGGCATCCCAATTTTTTAATCGGCTATGATAAACTGTCTGATTATTCTGTTTATTGTTTTCGAGCAGGATTCCGGTGTTTTTGCCCAAGGTGAGTGCATGGATCGCATGCTGACGCCCTGAAAAAGCCATTTTATATAGAACCGGTAAAAACCAATAGGATTTTGGAAATGAACTTGACTGAATATCTGCGGATGAAGCGCAAACAAATACCTTACCATTTCCGGCACGGTAACTTGTGAGGAATGCATCTCCATTCGAGAAGGTAAATAATTTTTGTTCACTACTCATGGCAGCATTCCGGATTACGTGATGTTTATAAACCACCGGCAACTCAATATTTTCAGGTGTTTTTACAAATAAATCGCGGAAAAGTTCATGCGACTTATTATACCCTGTTACAAAGGTTTTGGAAGTATCGTAGAATGACAAGGAAGATCCGGTTAATGCTGATAAAAGACCATTGAGATTTCCTGTATTAGAATTGGCCGGAGGTAAAACAAACAAATTGCCGCCTTCATTGACGTATTGGATAAGTGCCTTAAAGGTTGGATCGGGAATATTGGTTGAGCCGTTGAGAATGATGAGAGAATAATTTTTAAAAATATCTGCGGACACCGCAACAACCTGATGATTGTCCATTCGGAATTGAGATCCCGGTTTAAAAACAGAACTCAGGAAAGCATTGGCATTGCTCTGATTCAGCACCAATACCTGATAGTTTGCACTCACTTTACCGGCCATATAAAAAGTGTCATCAAAACTAACCGGGTAATCGTTGGTAAAAAGTGTGATACGTTGATCGCCGGCTACAGAGGTATTGAATGACAATGAAGTGGTTTTTAATTCATTGGGTTTCAGCTCAACATTGAGTACACTTTTTAGTTGTCCGTTTACGAGCAAAGTCAATGAGCTTTGGATGGCTTCATCACTATTGTTTTTAAGTCGAACCGCCATCAGGTTAGGCTCATTGAGTAAAAGAGAGGGGTTTTCGAAATAGGCGGTATCCAGCGAAAGATTATTTGTTTTTGCGGGCTGAACACTTACAAAATATTTACGAATCGAATCTGTTTGAGGCGTATTTAGGGCGAATTGACTTTTTTGAAAATCAGAGATATATATTATTTCCTGTCTTCTGCCGGGTAGGGTGCTGAGTAATTTTTTTTGTTTATCCAGAATACTGCTCACATTTCGTGTTCTTGCACTAATCCGGATTTGATTTAACTGTTGCAGGGCTTCATCCCTACCCATAAACTTATTTTCGTTTAGGCCAAAATCGTTGCTTAATACCTGAATTTGATCATTTGGACCGGACTTTTCGATGATATCGGCCGCCTTTCCTTTCGCAATATCCAATAAGGACAGATTTCCTTTGAGGCTGCCCATACTGAAAGAATTATCAATATAAATACTCAGGGCCAATGGGCCTTTTTGCATAGCATCGCGGTCGCTATTCCTGAATGGCTGTGCAAATGCAAAAACCAAAGCGAGCAATGCCGCGATTCGCGAAAGAAGGATGAGTAAGTTTTTAAGTTTGGATTGTTTATGGGTTTGTTCCTGTAATTCTTTCAGAAAGCGAATATCCGGGAATCGTACCTTTTTGTACTTCCTGAAATTGAATAAATGGATCAGAATGGGAATCGCAATACTGATCCCTGCGATCAGGAAAAAAGGGAATAAAAAATTCACGTTGGCAAAAATAAGGTTTTCGGCATGAAAAACAGGAAAGGCTTTTGAAGCCCAAGTGATAATAAAATGCAAAAACCAGATTGCCCAAATTAAATCAGGCCTGAGTTTGAATCAGGCCTGATAAAAGAGATTGCTTGGGTTGCAACAGAATTAAAAAAAAAGACTATAAATCGAATTTGATCCCTTGTGCAAGAGGAAGTTTGTTGGTAAAATTGATGGTATTGGTTTGACGACGCATGTATACTTTCCAGGCATCCGAACCACTTTCGCGGCCACCGCCTGTTTCTTTTTCTCCTCCAAAGGCTCCACCAATTTCGGCACCACTTGTCCCGATATTCACATTGGCGATTCCGCAGTCACTGCCGGCATGTGATAAAAACTGCTCTGATTCACGCATGTTCAGGGTCATGATGGCGCTGCTTAAACCTTGCGGCACATCGTTTTGCATGGCGATGGCTTCGTCGAGGGTTTTGTATTTCATGAGGTACAGAATGGGCGCAAAGGTTTCATGTTGAACGATTTTAAAACTGTTTTTCGCTTCAATCACCGCCGGTTTTACATAGCATCCACTTTCATATCCTTTGCCTTTTAATACGCCGCCTTCAACCAGAACTTTACCACCCTCAGCCTTGGCTGCTTCAATGGCTTGTAAGTAAGCGGCAACTGCATCTTTATCAATCAATGGGCCAACATGATTTTTTTCGTCGAGTGGGTTACCGATTTTGATTTGTTTGTAGGCATTTACCAGTTTTTCGGTAAATTTCTTATATACTTTTTCATGAATGATGAGTCGACGTGTGGAGGTACAACGTTGTCCGGCTGTACCGACAGCTCCAAACACACAACCGATTAAGGACATATCCAAATCGGCATGTTCAGAAATAATGATGGCATTGTTGCCCCCTAATTCCAATAAACTACGTCCGAGGCGTTCGCCCACGGCAGCTCCGATGGCCTTACCCATGCGGGTGCTACCCGTTGCAGAAATTAATGGGATTCGCGGATCATGACTGAGCCATTCGCCCACTTCACGACCGCCATTGATCAGACAACTCACCCCTTCAGGAACCTGATTGCGTTTAAACACATTACTGATAATTTGTTGGCAGGCAATCCCACACAAAGGTGCTTTTTCGGAAGGTTTCCAAATACAAACATCTCCACAAACCCAGGCGAGCATGGTATTCCAACTCCAAACGGCTACCGGGAAGTTGAATGCCGAAATGATGCCTACGATACCCAGGGGATGATATTGTTCATACATCCTGTGGCCGGGGCGCTCGCTGTGCATGGTTAAGCCATACAATTGGCGGCTGAGACCTACTGCAAAATCGCAGATATCAATCATTTCCTGTACTTCACCCAAACCTTCCTGGAGGCTTTTTCCCATTTCGTATGAAACCAACTGGCCCAGTGGGGCTTTGAATTTTCGTAATTCATCACCAATTTGGCGAACGATTTCGCCACGTTTTGGGGCTGGCATTAAGCGCCATGATTCAAAAGCTTTACCGGCAGACTGAACGACCTTATCGTATTCAGCGCGGGAGGTAGTGCGCACAGAAGCAATCTTGGAACCATCGACAGGAGAAATACTATGAATGAGATCTGATTTACTCTCCATCCATTTTTCGCCGGTAGAAGTGGCGGGATTAATTTTTGCTATCTTGAGTTGTTTGAGGATTTTTTTCATCATAAAAAATTTGAGAAATGGTTGCAAAAGTACATGAAAAGGTTTGAACTTCAGAACAAAGCAGGCAATGCGGTTTTGTGGCTGATTGGAATCATTTAGGTATAGTTTGAATCGGAGCTAAAACTTGATTGACTCTTTTAGGACATTGGTGAATCTAAGTTTACTTTTTTGAACCCTTACTGAATGTTATTGATCGAGAAACCCAATAGTAGCGAAGGAGAATTTTATGATTTTCAACATACAGACATTGGGTAAGCATCCCCTGCGGCAGGGATAGACGCGGAAAGTCCGGATCCGCCGCGGCGGAGAGGACTTGCAGCAAATAGCCCGTTCGTCCGCCCCGATTTGGGGTCCTTATGGGCTATAGGTAAGCCTGATTTTACGTACTAACGAATGCGTTTTGAGTTTCGTATAGAATAATTAAGGGGACAGAAGACAGGAAAAAAAAGCAAAATGGTATTTTTACCCAAAACCTGGCATTTGATAAGTGAACAAATCATAGAGGGCTGTAAACAGAATGACCGCAAGAGTCAACGATTGCTGTATGAATTTTGTTTTCCCATTATGATGAAAGTGTGCAAACGATATACCATCAATGAAGACGAAGCTGTGGAAGCCATGAATGCCAGTTTTTTGAAAATATTAAAAAATTTGAGCGGATTGCGCGATCTGCAAACGTTGCCGGCCTGGGTGAAACAGGTAACTGTGAATACCAGTATCGACTTTTACAGGAGTAAGAAGAAGTACAATGAGCGGAATCGATTTACTATAGATACTGAATATTCGAATGTACAGAATACTCATTTCAACTTTGACTTTGTGGAAAGTAAAATGGATTCGGGGCAGATTTTTAAATTGATTCAGGAATTGCCTGAAACAACCCGGGAAGTGTTGAATTTATTTGCCATTGACGGCTATAGCCACAAGGAGGTGGCCGAAATGTTAGATATCAGCGAGGAAGCTTCCCGCTGGCATTTGCATAAAGCCCGAAAGCTGATGGCGCAAAAACTAGAAGAAAATCACTATGTGTTAAATACGAGCAGGTATGAAACAAAATAATCACTTATTCGACGACTTCCTGAAAGGGCAGGTGGAAGAGGCTGAGGTCACTTTCAAAGAGGAGTATTGGCAAAAAATGGAGTCATTGCTCGACCAGGAGGAAGGTAAAAAATCTGCGCCCTGGTGGCGTAAAGGCCTGGGCATTGTTCTGGCCTTATTGGCTATTGGGACTTCGGCCCTGGTTTATAAAAAAGCCACTCATCAAAGTCCTCAGGAACGGGCCATTGCCATGGCTCAAGGGCAAACCTTGGATTCCGGGCTGGATACCTTACAAAATTCAGGGGCTGAGGTTAATACCGAACAAAATAAATCATTAGAAGGAAGTGAAAACGCTACGGAAACACCACAAGAAGAAACTGCTCTTTCTTCTCAGGTGTCTCAGGTTCCGGATGCAGGAAATACCAACGGAAATTCTTCCAAAGCAACGCCTTCAACTTCGGGTACCTTACCTAAAGCTGAAAAGTCAGGTACTCAACCACAAATCGATGAAGTGGCCAAGGTGGCTGCAGTCGATCAATCGAAGCCGGCTAGTTCCAAAAGCGGTATTCAATCGGATGTGAAGATTTCCCAAACCGCTAAAAAAGCACCTCTTGATAGGAAAGAAAAAAGTACGAAAACTTCTCAAACCCTTGCAACAACAAGCGGTAAAAATTCAACAAAAAATTCTGATCGGGCAAATGCATCTTCCCAACAAGGTCAGCAGTTAAAACAACCGAAATTAGGTAATCCGGAAAAAGCTTCGGTGAATCAATCAGTGGAGAACAAATACGAAGTGCTTGCAAACAAAGAGCCTGAAATAACTGATTCGGAAAAACCAACACCAAACACACGAGTGATTAATGGTAAAACGGTACAGGCTAAAGATTCTTTCACCTATTCCCGACGTCAGGCTGTTGACCCGAGTCAATCGAATCCGAGATATATTGCGGCATTGGAGAACTATTTGCCCGAATATGCAGAAAGTGTGAAAGTAGTCAAATATGAACCTGTCAAAGAAGTTCCCGTTGTCAATACTTCTGCATCAGAAGAAATTAAGCCTGTTCGCCCGGCTTTTGAAAGTCAGCCAATGAAATTCTTCATCACGGCCGGATGCCATGCCAATTTGGGTATGCAGGGGACTTTAAACCGCCGAACAGCTTTGGGATTTGCGCCATTGGTAGGTGCAGGCCTTGAAAAACAAATCGCTGAGAAATTGACCATGTCCGCCCATGTAGGATTTACCTATTTTAATGGATTAAATACCCAAAAACAAGTGAGCAGCCAGGTGTATTCATTTGGATTGGATAGTTCGGTATTTAGTGTGGAGCATAAAAAAATGATGCAAATGTATTTGCCGGTGAGTGTTCTTTATGAGTGGGTAAAAAACCATTATGTGTTGGCGGGATTTGGCGCTTCGTATTCGTTGGATGTGAGTGGAACGGTTCAGGACAATCAGGTGAATTCAAAATCGGCATATGGATACCGCAGTGGATTTAATCCGTTGGATTTATTTCTGCAAGTCGGGTATCAATTCAAACTCAATGATCAGATTAGTTTTGCATTATGGTATCAACAAGGCTTACTGGATGCCACTAGAAATGCTTATTTTGAGAATAATGCAACGGATCGCCAAACACGATTTGGTGTTGGTATTAAATATAGTTTTAGTAGAAATGGACAAAAATGATTCTTGTAAATAAAATACCGGATATGATCGGATTCACTAAGATGAAGATGATGAAGGTTAAAAAATATAATTGGCATATGAAACGACATTATTTTTTCTTGGCTCTGCTCAGCTTATTGCTGGGGTGTAGCAAAAAAGAAATACCCTCTCCGAGCAATGGAGCGCCGGTGTTTTATTTTGACGGGCATATTGATGGCGAATCCACTACGTTACAAGCGGGTGTAAATGGTTTGTATATGTACAGCGACTATTATCGCGATGATCAAAACCTGATGAGTCTTAAAAGTTATCTGGCGCCACAAAATTGTGATACCTGTGAACCTTATTTATCCTTCGAACTGAAGGATGTAGATGTTAGTTCAGGGAATACGATGGTGGCAAGTTTGGATCAATTGTTAGGCACAAATGCCCTTCACTCGTTTTCGATGGATTCGGTTGTTCATTCAACTGTGGTTGAAACTTTTCAGTTTATCCCACATACCTCACTGGGGACTTTCCATTGGGATTTTGGAGATGGAACGACCTCCTCATTGCCCATTCCGGCCCATGTATTTACAGGAGGGGGCATGCGCAATGTAAGTTTAATTCATGAGTATCAAGGGCAAACAGATACCTTGTCGAATTGGATTGATGTGACAACCGAATCAATCTGCCGGCCACAATTTGAAATGACTCCGGATACGATTACTTATATGGTGAGTGTTTATGTTTCCAGTATTGCCGCCTTCCCTTCCTATATTTGGAGTTTTGGTGATGGAACAACCAGCACAGGGCCAACCAACACGCATTTATATCAAGGTAATGGCATATATCCGATTACACTGACCGGTAGTGGAGGCAGTTGCGGAACAGCTAAGGCTTTCACCAAAAAGGTGGCTTTTGGGATGGGGCCTAGCACCTTCCTGGCCAATTATTCCTATTCAACTTCTGTGAGTACCTTAACCGCTGTAATGCCCCGAATCAATGCTTCGGCTTGTATCATTACTTATCGTAAAAATGGTGTGGAATATAAATCTTACAAGAATATTAAAGGGGTGGATCAGAGCAGCAAAGTTGTTTTTACCCTGAACGGATTTACACCTTACGAACCAAATGAGAAAGGGTATAAAACAGCTAAAATCAGCGGATCATTGGATACCTACTTGTATAATCAACAAAATGTGAATGATTCTATTCGTATGGTAAGTAACCAAGTGGTTATGGCGATCGCTTATCCTTAATGCAAATCTTTTTCAGATAGTAGCAGAAACGACGAAAGAAAATACGGATGTGGAAGGATTTTAGCAGGAACTAATATTGTTCCGTTTCATTGGGGAAATCTCCTGACTTCACATCATCAATATAATGTTTAGTAGCCTCGAAGATCTGGTCGTACAAGTTTAAATAACGACGAAGGAAACGTGGATTAAATTCTTTATTGATGCCGAGCATATCATGCATCACTAAAACCTGACCATCTACATGCATACCTGCGCCAATGCCAATGACCGGAATTTTGAGCGACGCAGCCACTTTTTGACCCAAAGTTGCCGGGATTTTTTCGAGTACTAAAGCAAAACAACCGGCTTCCTGCAAAAGATGTGCATGATTCAAGAGTTCATCAGCCTCGGCTTCTTCACGGGCACGAACATTGTAGGTGCCAAATTTATAAATGCTTTGAGGGGTAAGTCCTAAGTGGCCCATGACTGGCACGCCGGCAGAAATAATGCGTTTTACGGATTCAATGATTTCCTCACCGCCTTCCATTTTAATCGAGTGAGCACCGGCTTCTTTCATGATACGAATGGTACTATTCAGCGCTTCTCTGGAATTGCCCTGATAAGATCCAAAAGGCAGATCAACAACCACCAGGCTTCTTTTTACCGCACGAATCACGGAGGAGGCATGATAAATCATTTGCTCGAGGGTGATAGGTAAGGTAGTTTCATGTCCCGCCATCACATTACTGGCACTGTCGCCAACGAGCAGAATATCTACTCCGGCATCGTCAAGGATCGTAGCCATCGAAAAATCGTAGGCCGTGAGCATGGATATTTTTTCACCCCTTTGTTTCATGGCCAGCAAGGCATGGGTAGTGATTTTTTTAAATTCTTTTTTTTCGTGGTGTACGCTCATGATGAAGAATATCGTTCAAAAGTAAATCATTCAGGTAGGATAATTCGGATATTTCCCAAAAAGCTTAAGTTAGATAAAACGAGGAGATTGAGTAGATGAGAGATGTAAACATTTAATGGATGGCATGAATAAAGATTATTTGAGCTTGTTCTTCAAAAAAAGGAAGGCAGGGCCATGGAAATTGTGGCTTTAAATTGAATAAACGATCTTTTAATCATCGATCATAGACGGCTGATCATTGATGTGTTTATTATAGATGGATGTCATCAAATATTCCTGTCGAAACAAGTACACATTAGCTTTTATATTCGCCAACAAATGTTAATAAACTTAACACGAAATGAGCGCTCAGGTATTTATCTTTGGCCGTTGAGATGAAGCGTTCTGAAAATCAGGAATTATTTACAAGAGATATAAGTTGGTTGGCTTTTAACGCCAGGGTATTACAAGAAGCCGGTGACACCGAAATGCCCATTGCGGAGCGTTTGAAATTTTTGGGGATATTCTCCAACAATCTCGACGAGTTCTTTCGCGTACGTGTAGCGGCCCTGAATCGGATGATGATGTTGGGCAAAAATGCCAAAATGCATCTTGAAGAAAATCCGGAACAAATCCTGAAACGAATTCAGGACATTGTGATGGAGCAGCAAAGATCTTTCGAAAAAACTTTTCAGGAGATTTTGGGAGCCATGAAGGAGCAGAAGGTTTCTTTTTTAAATGACACCCAATTAAATGCCCAACAAAGAAATTTGGTTCAAACTTATTTTAATGAAAAAGTAAGGACCAATATTTTTCCGTTGATGATAGAGAGCATTCCGGAATTACCCAATTTGCATGATAAGTCAATCTATATGGCTTGTATGTTGGGCAATACACAAAATTCTTTCATGAATAGTTATGCCCTCATCGAGGTGCCAACGGATCGTGTGCCTCGATTTTTTGTGATTCCTGGTCATAAAGGGTATCGTCATGTAATTCTACTCGAAGATATTATTCGTTGTTGTTTACCTGAGTTGTTTACTCAATTTGGTTTTGATTTATTTGAAGGATATATCATTAAAGTCACCCGTGATGCTGAATTGGATATTGACGACGATTTGCAAACCAATGTTATTGAGCGGATCGAAAAGGGACTGAAGAACCGTAAGAAAGGTAAAGCTGTAAGATTGGTTTATGACAAAACGATTCAGAAAAACTTACTTGCTTATTTATGTAAATTATTAAACTTAACCAGACGGGATCATTTAATTCCGGGCGGACGAATTCATAATTTTAAAGATTTTATGGATTTTCCGGCAGATGTCTTTCATGAAAAAGTAGCCCGTAAAAAACCATTTGTACATCCACTATTACATCAACCAATTCGGATTTTGAATGTACTGGATCAAAGAGATGTGATGCTGCATTTTCCGTATCATTCATTTGATTCAATCATTGATTTATTGCGCGAAGCTGCGATTGATCCCTTTGTGGAAACCATTAAAATTACCTGTTACCGATTGGCGAAGGAATCGAAGGTGGTGAATGCCTTGGTGAATGCCGTTCGGAATGGGAAAAAGGTATTGGTAGTTTTAGAGTTGCGTGCCAGATTCGATGAAGAGGCCAACCTGCGCTGGAAAAGAGTTTTAGAAGATGAAGGGGTACGAGTGATTCATGGTTTACCAACTATGAAAGTGCATGCTAAATTGTGTTTAATAACGAAGAAGGTAGGCAAGGTTTTGAAAAGCTATGGATTTGTAAGCACAGGAAATTTAAATGAAAATACCGCAAAGGTTTACGGCGATCATTGTTTATTGACTTCGAATAAAAAAGTAATGGCAGATGTATCTAAGGTTTTTAATTTTATCGAAAAACCGGTGCATCCTGAAAAATTAAAAATCTGTAAAACCCTGATTGTTTCGCCGGTACAAACCAGAAGTGTATTTCAGCAACTCATTTTGCAGGAGCAAAAGATGTTTAAGGAGGGAAAGGAAGCTGGTTTACAGATTAAATTAAATAGTCTGGCAGATGAGGCCTTGATTCATACGATATACAAATGTGCACAAATGGGCATGAATACAGAATTGATTATTCGGGGTATTTGTTGTGCTCATTCTTCACATCCGGATTGGAAAAAAAATATTCATGCTATCAGCATCGTGGATGAGTTTTTGGAGCACGCCCGTGTGATTTACTTTAAAGCCCAGGATTTGGTATTCATATCCAGTGCCGATTGGATGGTTCGAAATATTGATCATCGGGTGGAAGCCAGTGTGCCTGTTCTCCAGGAAGACATTAAGAAAGAGCTTAAAGATATCCTAGATATTCAGCTGAAAGAGAATGTTAAAGCTCGACTGATTGACAATGATCAGCTGAATGGTTATAAGATAGTTGAGCACAAATCTGAAAAAAATCGCTCTCAGGTCGAAATTTACGAGTATCTGAAAAATAAAAAATACTAAGTTTGTTTCATTAAATAAATAATGAGACTAGCTGCGATTGATATTGGGTCCAATGCGGCCCGCTTACTGATTACCGATATCAGCACCTACAAGGATGGTAGTTTTGATTATACCAAAGTGAATTTGGTCAGGGTTCCCTTACGTTTGGGCTTCGATGTATTTGAGATGGGAATCATTTCCGACAAAAAAATACAGCACCTGGTTGAAACGATGCAAGCCTATAAATCTTTGATGAATGTGTATGAAGTGAGAGATTATCGGGCCTGTGCAACTTCTGCAATGCGTGATGCTGGTAATTCTAAGTTTATTGTAGACCGGGTGATGGCCGAAACCGGCATTCGGATAGAAGTTATTTCGGGCAGTGAAGAAGCCCAGATTTTATATCAAACCCATATGGCGGAAACGCTCGATGCCGCTTATGCCTATTTGTATGTGGATGTAGGTGGGGGGAGTACTGAATTAACTTTTTACAATAAGCAACAGGAAGTCGTCAAACAGTCATTTAATATTGGAACCATTCGTTTGTTGAAAAATCAGGTGTCAGAAGAGAGTTGGGACGAGATGAAAAATTTTATTCGCCAAAAAATCAAATCTGTTCTTCCGATTGTTGCGATTGGTTCCGGAGGCAATATCAATAAGATTTTTTCAATGTCGAAGAAGAAGCCGGGTAAGCCCTTACATCTGGATATCTTAAAAGAATATTGGAAGGAAATGTCTTCCCTAAACTTATCCGAACGGATGCACAAGTATGGATTTCGGGAGGATCGTGCAGATGTGATTGTGCCGGCATTACATATTTATTTATCGGTGATGCGCTGGGCTGGAATTCAGGATATTTTTGTGCCTCAAATTGGATTAGCGGACGGCATCATACATGAGTTACATCATGGACGTATGTTTACTAGTTTGATGGGTGTGAAAACTCCTTAAACCGGGGGTAATTTTTTGTAGGCATAAATTGTTTGAAGAAACGTATTTCATCAAACGTTCTTACAACTCAATGATGCCGAGGCTTACAGCCTAATTGACCAACTATTTTTCAGTATTATGCCAATGTGAATTGTTAGTTAGGGGCTCCTGAATAACTCAGAAATGCTGTAGATTCAAGGCGCGGGTAATGAAGCTGTATTGTTATACTGCGAGTTGCCCGCAACGAAGAAGATGCAGTATTTCTGTGTAGCGAAAAATTATACGATGTGAATTGATAAATAGACCAATTCTTATCTCGTTTTGAGGACGAGATAAATACCGATTTGAAGTATGTTAGGCCAATTTTAATTGGGCTATTACATAATTCCTTTCGGTATTCTGAATCTCAAGTGAACGCTATTTGGAAATAGGTTTTTAAAAAGTGTGCATGAGAGTTTGTAAAATTTCGCTTGAATGCCCATCACCACTTATTTTGAGCGTTATTCAGGAGCCCCTAGTTAGACCAATTCACAATGGCATGAAAATGATCGATTCATCTATTTTCCGCTGGAAGCTTCCAATTTTTTACTTAATTCTTCAATCAGTAATTTTTGCTTTTCAAGTTCTATTTGTTGCGATTTGACAGCTTCAACCAAAATGGGAACGATTTCAATGTAGCTCACTGTTTTAAGTACTTCTGCTTCTCTTGATTCATTCACTTGATCAGAATCTGGTCTTTTGGTTGCATTTAAATGCGGGATAGCTTTCTCCTTGACCAAATCAGGAAGAATACTTTCAATTTCCTGAGCGATGAAGCCGTAGTTGAGTCCTGACTTCAAACCAAGATCTGCGTATTGAGCTTCGTCCAGTTTATGTTCATATCGTACACCTCTCAGATTCATGAGTATGTTCATTGCATTTGGAATGGTAACCACATTTTTTTTGATGCGTGCATCAGAAGCCAAACCGAAGAATCCGGTGTAACCCAGATCATTTTGAAACAAACCTCCCCAGCCAAAACCGAAGCCTGTGCGGTTACCATTCACCCCATTGAGTGAAGGATTTAAGGCAATACCGCGTACACCTGCAGCGCTGGTGCTGGAGCTATTGCTTTCACCTTGAATTGCAGCATAGTTGGTGGTTCCACTCGGGATTTGACCGAATACCCCAGACCCATTAAAATTTGAGTATGCATTTATGGCCCATGGCATTGCAGCATTACTTGTGACTCCAATCATATCTCCTAAATAAGGGGTAGCTAAAGCGCCCCAGTATAATTCGCCCAGGTTGGTAAATCTTCCTCGAATCACATTATTGGTGCGTATATCAATATGGTCGTTAGAAATGGTGCCGAATGAATAGCCGATTCCGCTTGTGCTAAAATTATTTCCGCCTGCGAGCCAAACCCTCTGCAGCGAAACAACAGTTTGAGGTGCGGTGGTTACGATATTTAAATTTCCAGAATTTGCAAAGTTCGCGGAGGTAATACTCCATGATGGTCCTTGTGGTCCCGTAGCTCCCGTTGCGCCTGTTGGTCCCGTTGCTCCTGTCAAACCAATGGGTCCCTGTGGTCCAGTTGCTCCTGTTAAACCAATAGGTCCTTGCGGTCCTGTCGCTCCTGTTAAACCAATAGGTCCTTGCGGTCCTGTCGCGCCTGTCAATCCAATGGGTCCTTGCGGTCCCGTTGCACCGGTTAAACCAATAGGTCCTTGCTGTCCTGTTGCACCTGTCAATCCGATGGGTCCTTGTGGTCCAGTTAATCCAATCGATCCTTGCGGTCCTGTTGCGCCTGTTGGTCCTGCAGATCCTGTTAAACCAATTGGTCCTTGTGGTCCAGTTGCTCCTGTCAATCCGATAGGTCCTTGTGCACCAGTTGCTCCTGTCAAACCAATTGGTCCTTGTGGTCCTGTCGCACCTGTCAATCCAATGGTTCCTTGCGGTCCTGTTGCACCTGTCAAACCAATAGGTCCTTGCGGTCCTGTCGCACCCGTTAAACCAATAGGTCCTTGCGGTCCTGTCGCGCCTGTCAATCCGATGGGTCCTTGTGGTCCTGTTGCTCCTGTCAAACCAATTGGTCCTTGTGGTCCTGTCACACCTGTCAAACCAATGGGTCCTTGTGGTCCCGTTGCACCTGTCAAACCAATTGGTCCTTGTGGTCCCGTTGCACCCGTTAAACCAATGGGTCCTTGCGGTCCAGTCGCACCCGTTAAACCAATAGGTCCTTGTGGTCCTGTTGCGCCTGCAGGTCCTTGCGGTCCAGTTAAACCAATAGGTCCTTGTGGTCCCGTTGCACCCGTTAATCCTATCGGGCCTTGTGCACCTGTTGCACCGACAATACCTTGTGGTCCAACCAATGAAGTTCCGCTTCCCCAAACACCTGCAGTTTTCGGTCCGAAAATTTCATTGCTTGTTGTGTTGATATAAAAGTCACCATCGTTTCCAATGCCGGATGTTGGATTAATTGTTCCATTGAGGACTGTTTTTCCATCCAGTCCATTGATTCCATTTGTGCCATTTGTTCCTGCAGGTCCTTGCGGCCCTGTAGCACCCGTCAAACCAATCGATCCTTGTGGTCCCGTTGCTCCTGTTAAACCAATAGGTCCTTGCGGTCCAGTTGCACCCGTTAGTCCAATAGGTCCCTGAGGTCCAGTTGCGCCTGTTAAACCAATGGGTCCTTGTGGTCCAGTTATTCCAATCGATCCTTGCGGTCCAGTCGCACCCGTTAATCCAATGGGTCCTTGTGGTCCTGTTGCGCCCGTTAAACCAATGGGTCCTTGTGGTCCAGTTGCACCCGTTAAACCAATGGGTCCTTGTGGTCCATTAGGTCCTGTTAAACCAATGGGTCCTTGTGGTCCTGTTGCGCCCGTTAAACCAATAGGTCCTTGTGGTCCAGTTGCTCCAGTCAAACCAATAGGTCCCTGCGCTCCAGTTGCACCGGTTAAGCCAATAGGTCCTTGTGGTCCATTTGCACCCGTTGCTCCTGTGGGTCCAGCAGGTCCTGTTAATCCAATGGGCCCCTGGGTGCCTTGAATTCCTTGAGGTCCCAAAATGGAAGTCCCACTTCCCCAGGCACCTCCAATCTTTGGTCCATAAATCTCATATGTGCTGAGGTCGATATAAAAATCACCACCATTGCCATCGGTGGGGCTTGGGATACCAATTCCATTTAAAATGGTGCTTCCATTGATTCCAGCTGGCCCCTGCGGACCAACCACGCTATTTTGCCAGCTCGCCAAACCATTCACATCTGAAGTCAGCACTTTTCCTGCACCCGGGTTTCCACCACTGATTTTAACCCGCCCTGCAATATCCAAATTAGCGCCTGGTGTTTGTGTGCCAATACCCACACTGTCCATCACATGTAATCCATCATTGCCCTGAATTAAGACAGCTCCATAATTGGCATGAATGGTTCTTCCCAGTCCGGGGCCATTAAAATTGTACGCTGAATCTAAAGTCGTGGCTCCACCTAAACTTGGTGCCGGAATTGGTTGCCAACTCGCAATGCCTAAGGCGTCACTGGTTAATACTTTACCTGAACCCGGGGTGCCTCCGGTTATTTTAATTTGTCCGTTAATTTCCAATTTTTCAGTTGGTGCATTGGTTCCAATTCCCATGTTTCCATTTTTTAAAATGGTCATAGCATTTGAGCGATTTAAGGCATCCATACCATTTCCCACAATAAATACGGGGTCGGTAGGTATAAAACTATTTGTACTAGAAATACTTACGGGATCATTGTTCATCCCAAAAACTGCGGATGAAAAAGCTTGTGATATCGTATTGTCGCCAATAGATATGGAGTTGTCACCAATGGCTTCACTATATGCGCCCAAAGCAATACTCGCATTTCCTTTGGCTGTATTACCCACTCCAATTGCAGCACTTGCCGATCCGAATGCCTTTGTGTCAAATCCTGCAGAAAAGGAGTAAATACCCAGGCTATCTTCATCCCAGTAATTGGCATTGACCGAACCTACTCTGAACGCACTTTTTTTCGGATAAAAAAACATTTTTGTTCCGGAACCTGATAATCCCAGGGAGTTTCCCTGACCTAAATTGCCGGTAACATACAACCCATCATTGCCTTGGATCAACACCGCTCCCGCATCAGCATCAATCACACGCCCTGAACCACCACCGCCAAAATCATAAGCCTGATCCAATGTTCCCCCATTGCCTGTTCCCGGTAATTGCCAACTTGCCAATCCACTCGCGTCAGAGGTCAGCACTTTGCCCACACCCGGATTCCCACCACTTATTTTAATGTCGCCATTTATATCCAATTTGGCTTGCGGATTGGTAACACCAATACCGATGTTGCCATTGTTATTCAAGGTCATCATTTGACTGCCATTGGTGCCTAGTTGCAGAAGACCATTTTCGAGATTGAGTAATCGGGCATGATTACCGTTGAGCTCAAGATGTAATCCATCGTTGCTCAAGTGTCCGCTAGTGTTGTTGGTGATTTTAATGGTATCTCCCGCACTTGATTGCATAATATGTAAAGGCGCAAAGGGAATCATATTTCCGCCCAATGAAATATTTCCGGTTGTATAGTCTGCAAAGAACTTCAGTTGTGAACTACCATTCTTGAATAAACTCAATCCAATATTACCGGAATTACTGATCAAAAATCCACCTCCATTATTGCCAAATGCCAATAAGTTAGCATATGGGAAAGCACCTGCAATACCCGCATATCCACCTACATAGGTAGAACCATATTTGGTAAATGTTGCATAGTTACTGAGCTGGTCATTGTACATGGTAAATCTACCTGCTCCATTGGAGTGAACATTTTGCATACGTATATGTTCTAAAACACTATTGCTGTTTTGTTGAATATGGAATTTAGCAGCAGGAGAAACAGTTCCAATTCCAATATTTGTTCCATTATCAAAAACCTGTGAATTGTATATCGTATTGGGAGCTGTGAATTTGGTTAAAAAATTGATGGTTCCGGTTCCTGCTGCAGGCGTCACTACATTTCCGGAACGACTATTCCCGAGTGCATTTTTTGCTTCACCAGCCCGATTGGCATATAAGGCATAGGGTACACTCAAGAGCTGTGTACTGCCTGTTTCGGCGTAATTGCCCTGCATCAAAGGGTCTAGCCAAACTTTGATGTAAGTCGTTCCGCTTTCCCAATTCACCGACTGCATACTGCCCAACAAGGAATCTCCAGCTCCAATTTGAAGCACATACAATCCAAACGCATTTGTGTGCACCACATGATGTTCCAGATAACTTGCTTGCTGTGCATCAGGTTTTTCAAAGATGCCGATTTTTAATTGAATACGTTGTTCAGAAAGAGGCGTTCCATCCGATTGACGGGCTATACCTTGGTAATTAAATAAATAGGGGGCTTGTGAATAGGCATTCAACGCCATTGCCAATAATGCAATTAAGCATAGTAGTGTGTGCTTCATACAAAAAGTATTTTATTGAAATCAAAAGTGGGTTAAGAGAAATGAGGGTTATCTTGTTTGATGTGATTTTTTCAGTGGTAAGGTAATACTTTCAAAAAGTATTTACAAACAGAAAGGGCTTTTTTATCCATATCTCTTATGCTTGTTTGAACATGTTTTTTTTGATTGAAATCATTTTTCTTTCAAGGATATTCTTGTATTGATCATCTTTAATGTCCTCCAAATTTTTTTTAGTCTTTTCTTTTCAATAAAAAAACCGTCTCAAAATCTTTATTTCTGAGACGGCTTCTTTTTAAATCGGTTTTTTATAAATACTGAAAATTTGTTTGAGGCGTTAACTTCAACAAGACCTCATACATCAGTTTAATACAATGTTCAACATCTTCTTTGTGCACCGTTTCAACGGTTGTATGCATGTATCGCAAAGGAAGTGAAATAAGCGCACTTGGTACCCCTCCGTTGCTAAACGCAAAAGCATCCGTATCAGTTCCGGTAAATCGGCTCACAGCCTGCAATTGATAAGGAAACTTATTTTTTTTCGCAGTATCTACAATAATCTCCCGGAGAATATTATGCACGGCAGGTCCAACACAAATCACTGGTCCTTGTCGACAGGTTGCTTCGCCTTGAGCGGCTTTATTCATCATTGGAGTAGCTGTATCGTGAGTCACATCCGTACAAATGGCAATATTTGGCTTGAGGCGCTGTGCAATCATGGTTGCACCATTGAGCCCCACTTCTTCCTGTACCGAATTCACAATGTATAATCCGAATGGAAGTTTCTTTTTATTTTCTTTCAGCAATCTTGCAACTTCTGCAATAATCACACCGCCCATTCTGTTATCATGCGCTCTTGCAATCCAATATCCGTGATTGCCTTCTTCAAATCCATCGGTGAAGGTGCATACTGTTCCAATCTCAATCCCTAATTCTTCAACTTCTTTTTTGTTTTTGCAATTTACATCAATCCAGATTGTTTCAGGTTCCGGTTTTTTTTCTGTTTGTGGCGTTCTTACGTGAATAGCAGGCCATCCGAATACGCCTCTGACAGTTCCTTTTTTCGTATGAATATTCACTCGCATAGATGGTGCTATCTGATGATCGCTGCCTCCATTTCGGCAAACATGTATAAATCCATCGCTGGTAATGTATTTAACAAACCAGCTAATTTCATCGGCATGCGCTTCAATCACCACTTTAAAAGGAGCTTCCGGATTGATGACGCCCACCACAGTTCCATAAGGGTCTACAAGATGTTGGTCGATATATGGTTTTAAATATTCTAACCATATTTTTTGACCACTACTTTCATGTCCGGTGGGGGCCGCATTGTCCAAATAGCGTTTGATAAAATGCATCGACGATTCACCGAAGAATTCTTTTTTCTTTGTTTTACTCACTTTCGTTTCTTTTTGTTTGGCCATATTTTTTGTGCTTTATTGTTTCAAATATAAGATTTTAACCCTTTCTAAAGTTGTTGTTGATTGCTGCGGTATTCTCTGTTTAATAAGCCGTAAATGAGGGAGTCCAAATATCTCCCTTCAAATATTTCATGCTCGCGAAGATGTCCTTCCAGTTTGAAACCACATTTTTCCAAAACTTTACTGGATGCCGTGTTTTCCGGGTCAACAGTGGCCGAAAGTCGATGCACGCATAGCTTTTCAAAACTAAAATCAATCACTGCCTGCATGGCTTCGTGCATAAATCCATTTTTCTGAAATTCAGGTAACAGGATGTAGCCGATTTCAGCATGGTCGTTTTCTGCATCGATGTTCACCAGCCCGATATAACCAATCATCTGTTTGTCAGCGGTTTTTATCATCGCCCAATTGATTGCCAGGTGTTGTTGGAATCTTTCATGAATCATTTGAATCAAGGCTTCAACATCCGCATTTGTTTTAGCCAATGTTCGGGGAATATAACGCATCACATCCGGGTCCGATCGCATCCGAAACATAGGATTCAGATGTTCAAGGCTCAAGGCAACTAATTGCATGCGCTCCGTCACGAGTTCCGGTTGTTTTTCCAACATGATTTCAAGTATATTCATCCTCAACAAATGTAATACCGATTCTGCTTTCCATACAGTCCGATCTTCCCTGTGGTAGATATGACTATTCAGGAGCCCTATTTACAAACAATATTGGTATCGACATTGTAAAATTATTAATAAGCATCAACTCAATTATCATTAAAATTGGTTGAAGTACATTCTTTGATTTTTTTGGGCGCCTTATCGCGCTTTCCGCTCATAGTCCCGCGCGCCGAAGCGACGCGGGAGCTATCCGCTGCAATCGCGGGCGCGAATGTCTGTGCTTAAATTTAGGGTGTTAGTACCTGTGACGAAATCCAGTTTTTTTCTTACCATTTTTTTATATCACATACTTTATTTGACTCTAAAATTCAATATTTTTTTTAGCTTCTTTGATCATTGTAAAAAAGCATAGCAAAGATTGAAAAGAATTCTTTTTGAAGACCTAGAATCCGACATTTCGAATCACACTACCCGAATTTGTTTGATTTGATATAACTTGCCCCAAAAAAGATCAATGATTCAACGTAAACAAAGTATCTGGCTGTTTTTAGGAGCCCTTGCTTCTCTCTTGTTGTTTTATTTACCCTATGCCTTATCCGGTCAGGTGGCAGAACCGGGCGGCGCTGAGGTTTTTTTAAGTGCCAGAAATGATATGCCTTTGGCGGTATTGGCTGTATTGATGGCCTTGGATAGCATGATCGTGCTCTTTCTGTACAAAGACCGCAAAAAGCAAATGAAACTATGCTTGCTGCCCATTATTTTGGCAGTGCTTACTTTGGGATATCAGATTTATCAGACCCAATTCGCCAATCAGCAAAACAAATTGGTCATCGGATTATATGATAATCATATTGTGATAGGTATTTTTATTCCGGTTTTGGTCATCCTTTTGAGTGTAATGGCGTATAATGGCATTAAAAAAGATGAGGAATTGGTCAGAAGTGTAGATCGACTCCGATAATAACGAAAAGTCGAATGAAAAAGTCTATTCTTTAATTTGATAAATCACTCCATAAAAACGATTTTTGCAAGCTATGGCAAGTATCAAACTCTTACTCGCAAACGCACATGTTGAAGGTATCCGCACCTATGAAGTCTACCGCAAGCATGGTGGCTATCAATCCGTTGAAAAGGTACTTGGTGCCCTCACTCCGGATGAGGTGACCGAAGAAGTGAAAAAAAGCGGACTACGCGGGCGCGGTGGTGCCGGTTTCCCAACTGGCATGAAATGGAGTTTTTTGGCCAAGCCGGAAGGTGTTCCCCGCTATTTGGTGGTCAATGCCGATGAAAGTGAACCAGGTACATTTAAAGACCGTTACCTGATGGAATTTATTCCTCATTTGTTGATTGAAGGCATGATAGTGTCGTCTTATGCACTTGGGGCCAAAGCTTCTTATATTTATATCCGGGGTGAATATGCCTGGATTGTCGATATTCTGGAACAAGCTATTGCCGAAGCCAAACAAAATGGCTGGTTGGGTACAAATATTTTAGGGAAGGGGTACGACCTTGAAATTTATGTGCAGCGTGGAGCAGGAGCCTATATCTGCGGTGAGGAAACAGCGCTGATTGAATCGCTGGAAGGTAAACGTGGAAACCCTAGAATTAAACCACCATTTCCGGCGGTGAAAGGCGTTTGGGGTTGCCCCACTGTTGTAAATAATGTAGAAACTATTGCAGCCGTTGTACCAATTATGATGATGGGCGGTGAAGCCTATGCAGGAATCGGTGTTGGCCGAAGCACAGGTACCAAGTTGATTTCAGCTTGTGGAAATATCAACAAACCCGGAGTGTATGAAATTGATATGACCTGCAGTGTTGAAGAGTTTATTTATAGTGATGAATATTGTGGAGGAATACCGAATGGAAAACGATTGAAAGCATGTATTCCGGGTGGATCATCGGTGCCTATTGTACCGGCTAATTTATTATTAAAAACAGCCAAAGGAGAAACCCGTTACATGAATTATGAATCACTCTCTGATGGCGGTTTTGAATCAGGCACCATGATGGGTTCAGGAGGGTTTATTGTTTTTGATGAAGATCAGTGCATAGTGCGACATACCATGACTCTTGCGCATTTTTATAACCATGAAAGCTGTGGACAATGTTCACCTTGCCGTGAAGGGACCGGTTGGATGTATAAGATATTGAAAAATATTGAATACGGAAAAGGAAAGATGACCGACATTGATTTATTATGGGATATTCAAAGACGTATTGAAGGGAATACGATTTGTCCGTTGGGTGATGCTGCTGCATGGCCGGTTGCTGCTGCTATTCGTCATTTTAGAGACGAGTTTGAATGGCATGTAACGCATCCTGAAGAATCGCAAAAGGGCAATTTCGGTTTGGCCCATTATGCAGATCCTTTGCAGGTGATGGCTTAGTACAACACTTTAACCAAAAGCTAAATTCCAAGGAACGTTTTTCATGGAGATTACGATGGGGTCAGCCCCGATTGTAGCAAGCTGCCGTGCAGCGCGAAAAGCGGGAAACAGCTACTTCAGGGCAGATTGGATGTGCTGCCAAAAAAATCTGAAATGATTGAGGGGTTGATTATTTCGAAGTCTTCCAATGTTTGATGGCAACCTGAATAAACTCGTCGTTAGGACTATTGATTTTTGCAGATCCGGACTCTCCAAAAAGCAGTCCTGCGATTTCAGATTTGAAGTCCAATAAGAATACCTGATTTAAGGATGGCTGAATGGCAATGCCTAACTTGTTTTTGGCTAATTCCACTATGGCCTGACCGGGTTGAAAAGCAGATTCGAATTGCTCAATATTTTGATAGGCTTTTTGTTGATCTTTGTTTTGATACAACCAATAAAAAGCGATTCGCTCTGCGATACGAGATTGTAACAAAGGCGATTTTGAACGCATACGCAGGGTATCGGCACCCACGAAAATATCCGGACGAATGCCTTCGTCGCCGTAGACCACGCGTTTTTTCAGGGTGAAATATTGTTTCTTGCTGGCCGTTTTTTCAGTATCGGCATGTATGTATTCGCCTTTTTCGAAACGTTCCATCAATTCCTCGTGGTATGCATTGCGGCCTTGCTGATAGGGCTTTTGAATACAGCGACCGCTGGGTAAATAATATCGGGCAACAGTGATTCGGATGGCTGATTCGTCGGGTAGTTCGAATTGTTCCTGCACCAATCCTTTGCCGTAACTTCTGCGTCCGATGATGATTCCACGATCTAAATCCTGGATGGATCCGGCGAGGATTTCACTGGCCGAAGCTGCATTTTCATTGATCAAAATAGCTAGTTCACCCTGTTCGAAAAGACCTATTTTACTTGTTTTGAGGACTTCTTCTGCATTTTTTCCTTTGGTTTTCACGACGATATGATCGCCGGCTACCAACTCATCCACAATGTCGGCTACCGCTGTCATGTAACCACCGGGATTGTCGCGTACGTCAATGATTAAGCGTTTTAAACCAGATTTCTTCAAAGTATTTAATGCTTCGCAAAATTCAGCATGGGTATTTTCGCTAAACATGCGGATCGCGAGATAACCTGTACCGGGTTCTGGCATCATCACTGCATGTACACTGTGTAAGGGGAAGGTATTCCGGGTGAGTTGAACATTTGCTTTTTGTCCATCCGGGTGAATCACCAGGAGTTTGATTTGGGTATTTTGTTTACCCCTGATTCGCTGAATAATGGCTTCATCGTCGAGTGATTGCCCGGCGATGAGGCTATCGTCGATTTGAATGATTTTATCGCCGGCAAATAATCCTTTACCAAAAGCAGGGCCATCTGTCAAAACGGATGAAATGATGACTGTGTCTTGAAATACAAAAAACTGAATACCGATTCCATAAAAATGACCTTCCAATTCTTCATTGGTGCGGGGGAGTTCCTCTTTGGGGATATAAACGGTATGCGGATCGAGTTGTGAGATGATTCCTTCAATGCCATTCTGGTAAAGCGTTTCAGTTTGAATGGAGTCGGCATATTCCCGATCAATCAATTGGATGAGTTGGTCGAGGCTGGCATGGGCTTGACTACTGGGTGAGGAAGGGAAATGCTTACTAAATTTCGTGCCCAAAAACATACCAAGTACGAGGGTACCTGCTAGTAAAAGGGGGAGTTTTTGAACGAGGGAATGACCTGCGTTGTTCAAGGGATATGGGGCAGAATTAAGGAGTAACGGTGAAGCTTTGTGATTTGCCGATGGTGTCTACCAAGTTGTAATCGCCAATTCGCAGCCAAACATGGTAATCGCCGGTGCTAGTGGGGGTAAAAGTGGCATGTCTTGTATTTTGCTGAGATCCATCCGGCAGAATCCATAATTGGTTTTGGAAATTCTTGGAGCAATTGAACATATAAACTGCTTCGCCCACTTTTACAGAAGATTTTGAGAAGTAAAAACAAACTTCTTTAGGGCCGGTTTCTTTGGTACAAGAAATGTTTGTGAGTATTAAACCAAAAACCAGGATTGCCGCGAAAAAACGCATCATATAATTCATTTTGAAGGTTTAAAAGTAGCCATTTTTTTCAGATTAGCAAAACCAAGGCATTTGCTCAAATAATCAGATGTTGCCGTTGTTTTATTTGGTGATTGGGCAATTCAAAGAAAGCCGTCACAGAAGGGAGTTTACGTAACAGGGTCAGCATGGCTTGTTTTTCAGCATCCGGGAATTGAATACCTTTTGTCATCCAAATAAAATCAATGTTTTTGAGTTCCGGCAACATAAAATGGGTGCTCGTACGGTTGGCGATCAGATAATGTTCGAGCATTTGTTTCTGATCCAAAAAAAAGTAAACCGGATAAAAAATATCATCGATGAAGATATCCGACTCCATTTGCCTGATAAAGGGGTAGGGGCTGCTGTCGGCGATTTGCCATGCGAGGTAATAGGGGGCTTCGGGGCACACAATACCAACCAAGTGCACATCTTCGAAGAACTCTTCTTCAAGTGACTGATTATCGAGGATTAATTTTTTTGATTTAGCCATTGGTTAAGCGTTTTCATCAGATCGAAGGTCAACTTCAGGGAGCCATAACAATTGGTTAAATTGTTGAATCTGGTCATCAATGATTTTAATGCCTTCGGATTCCAGCAATTCTTGCATTAAGGTAGGGGTTTCGAAATGTAATTTACCGGTGAGGACGCCATTTCGGTTTACCACCCGATGAGCGGGTATTTTTGGCGTGATGCGATGGGATGCATTCATCGCCCAACCGACCATTCGTGAGGTGGTTCGCATACCTATACAATCGGCAATAGCGCCATAAGTGCTCACACGACCTTTGGGGATTTTACGAACAATCTCATAAATCCTGTCCATCCATTCCACCGTTTTTTTTGGGGTTAATTTCTGAGGCGTTTTCTTCATGGGTTCTTCTTTGTTCAAGCAGTTGGGCTTTTTTTCGGAGGTCAACCACATTTTTATAATCGTATGGGCAATGCAAACAACCATTGCCACAACAATATCCGCGTTTTAATAAATAGTCGGCAGTGAATACTACCCATCCTGATTCGTTGAAATACATTTCATCTTCATCAAACAGGGGTTTCTTCATTGATTTGCTTTTTAGGGGGAATCACGATTTTGGTTGCCGGAAGTTTGAAACGAATATACTGAATGGTTCTATTATCCGCTAAATGCATGCCTTCGTAGAAAGTTTGGATATTGAGCGGAAATGCCGGCGTGCCTTTTGCATAGACATCCGGATTGAGTTCCAGTACTTCACATTGATGATGCGCCACCATTTCCAGGGTGAATTCAAAAAGTTCTTTTGAGTCTGTTTTTAAATGAATGCATCCATCGGGTTTCAGGATTTGTTGATACATCGCTAAAAACTTATGGTGGGTCAGGCGATTTTTTGCTTTTGAATCTCTTAGGAATGGGTCAGGAAACGTAATCCAAATTTCGGAAACAGCATGCGGGTGAAAATAAGTGGTAATGTTTTCGATGCGGGTGCGCAAAAAGGCTACATTATTAACGGCTTCATCCAGGGCTTTTTTTGCGCCTACATACATTCGGTTGCCTTTGATATCCACACCAATAAAATTCTTTTGAGGAAATGCTTTGGCGAGGTTTACAGAATATTCGCCTTTACCACAGGCCAATTCCAGAATCAAGTCCTGTTGATTTCCAAAAAAAGCCGCCCACTTGTCGGCCATGCCTTCCGGGAATTCGAAAACATGTTCAAATTGGCTAATTGCAGCAAAACGGAATAATTTCTTCGCCTTCATCGCGCAAAAGTACATTTTTGCAGAAATTCGAACAGATATATTCAAGGTATGCCGATAGCACATATATTTGTTCGAACAAACAATGCCCTTCTTAAAAAAGGACAATGCTTGTATTTAAAACTTTAAACGAAAAAAAACATGAAATTAAAAAATTTTACACTGTTGTCTTTTGCATTGATTGCCGGTTTTATCACATTAAACTCCAGTAGTGGCGGGGTAACCAGTCCTGATTTAACAGGCAGCCCTCAAGGAGGAAGTGCCAATTGTACTCAATGTCATACCGGAACAGCGAGTAACTCCAGTGTGATTATCATGGTGAAGGATTTTGCCACTGGTGTTCCTGTATCTCAATACGAATTGGGACAAACCTATACAATTGATATCATTCTGTCTGATGCTTCAAATCCACCAGCTACTGGTTTTCAGTCGACGATCTACACGGGTGCCTCTACTGCACATCCGGGTACTTTAACCGCCAATACGGGCTCTAAAATCCAGGGTAGTTTCGCTACACATACTTCAAAAACAAGTGCAACAGTAAGTAGCTCAACGTATAAATGGAGTTACAACTGGACAGCCCCTTTAACTACAACTGCTACAGTGAATATTCACGCTTCATGTAATTCTGCGAATAATGATATGAATTCAACCGGAGATGATATCTATACCGGTTCTCTTTCACTACAACAAAAAGTAACCCCGGCAAGCATTCATGAATCTGATGAATTGAAAAATGCAGTACAATTATATCCAAATCCTGCGGTGAATGATTTACAGATTCAAATCCAAAATGGGTTTAATGGCATGAATCAATATCGCATCATGGATTTATTTGGTCGAGTGGTACTTACTCATCAGAGTGCTTCCGCCAAAACAGCCATTTCATTGGATGGATTGGCTTCAGGTCAATATATCCTCATGATTAGTCAAGGCACAGAAGTGGCTATGAAATCGTTTAGCAAACAATAATCAAAAAAAGGTATTTCAAAAAAGGATCGGGCAACCGGTCCTTTTTTATTTGAATAGAAGGCTTGCAAGAGAATTCGGAATTGAAAGAAAACTTTGGTAGAATCAATGTAAATTTGGGCCGCAAAAAAAAATATCATGACTGCAAGCACGCTTGAAGAAATAATGGATCATTCTGCTGACCACATGTCAAAAGCAATTATACATCTCGAGGCGGAAGTTTTAAAGATTCGCGCCGGTAAAGCAACTCCACAAATGCTGGATGGTTTGGTGGTGGAATATTATGGTTCACCAACACCCATTGCACAGGTCGCAAATATCACTTCAGTAGATGCGCGAACCCTTACCATTCAACCTTGGGAAAAAAATATGCTGGCCCCCATTGAACGGAGCATTATGGCTGCGAATATTGGAGTGACTCCTCAGAATGATGGGGTGATGATTAAATTATTTTTACCGCCTCTCACGGAAGAGCGCCGTAAGGAATTTGTAAAAAAGGTCATGGCCGAAGGTGAACATGCAAAAGTTGCCGTTCGGAATATTCGTCGGGATGCGATGGAAGGGATCAAGAAACTTCAGAAGGATGGATTGAGTGAAGATGAAGCAAAAGTGGCTGAGGCTCGTGTACAGGCTATGACAGACAAAAAAATGATTGAAATCGACAATCATTGTTCAGCCAAAGAAAAGGAATTAATGACCGTTTAATGTTTGAAGCGCTTCGGCAATATCTCGAAGGGAATTGGCTCTTGGCCATTTCAACCCCGATTTATACGGTACTCATTGTATTGGAAGTATTCCTCAGTCAATCGCGTCGATTAAACTTCTATTCTTTTCGCGAAACCCTCCTAAATTTTTGGCTCAATATTGTAAATACCATGTTGGGTTTAGCAATAAAGGGTGCCGTCTTGTTATTCTTGGGCATCATCTATCAGTATCATCTTGTTCAATGGGATGAGGGGGCGCTGTATTGGGCAATGCTATTTTTAGGCTTGGATTTGTGTTTCTATATTGAACATCGATGCGAACATTATTCCCGCATTTTGTGGGCTGTTCATGTGACACATCATTCCTCCGTTGAATTTAATTTAACCACAGGTTTCCGATCCTCCGTTTTCAGGCCATTTATTTCGTTTTTCTTTTTTATTCCGCTGGTCTTTTTGGGATTTCATCCTATGCATATTTTATTGATGGATGCCATTTGTCAGATTTATGGGATCATCGTTCATACGCGTTATGTAAAAAAAATGCCGCTTTGGTTCGAATATGTTTTTGTGAGCCCATCCCATCATCGGGTACATCATGCAAGCAATGTGATTTATTTGGATAAAAACATGGGGATGGTCCTGATTATTTGGGATCGTCTGTTCGGTACTTTTCAGGAGGAACTGAATACGGTTGTTCCGGTATATGGCTTGACTAAAAATCCTGAACATCGACATCATCCGCTGTGGATTATTTTTCATGAATGGATTGATTTGGGCAAAGCGCTGTCGAAACCACAATCCTGGTTAAATCGCCTGAAAACATTGTTGATGCCGCCCGGTTGGTCGGCAGATGGCAGTACCAAAACCTCCAAACAATTAAGAAAAGCCATGCATTCAGAAATTATTCATCCTGAATCAAAGTAATCAGGGCTTTTTTACCCTGACAAAGAATGAGTTTGCCACTTACCCATTTCCAGGTATTGACTTTTGAAAGTAACTGGAGTAATAAATCTTCATCAGGCATAAATTGTTCGCAATACATTTCCGTATGTACAAGGTCATGAATGGTCAGCTGTCTTTTTTTTAATGTCCAATGTCCGCCAATTTGATTACATCCCACAAAGGCACGAAAATCTTCTGCTTTTTTAAATTCGATGAAACTATTTTCGAGTGGTTTCTTGCGCATCTTTTGTTTTTGGAGCATGGCGCTTATCTTGTATTTGCCAACAATAAGCGGGCCTTTGGTGGATTGTTGCGCATGGGTTGATGATGGCAACCAACAAAAAATACAAAAGAGTAAAATCCAAAAAAGGGAGAAGAATTTCATGATATGCTAAAGTATTCCGACGAAATTACTGCGTGTGAAGACATATTATAGAATCATTCTTTTCCTAAGGGGAAAAGTATAATGAAACACCAGGTGTTAAAAAAGGAAGTCAGTTCTGGATATTCTGGCATGAATAAGCGTAAAAGTCGGAATTAAAGCCCTTCCTATTGAAGTATTAGTCATTTCTTAACCCCTCACAATTCGATTCTCCATATATATCTGCTACCTTTGCAAACTTTGTAAATACGTATGGAAATCAGAAACATCGCTATCATCGCCCACGTTGACCATGGAAAAACCACTTTGGTCGATCGCATTTTGCATCAAACCAATGTATTCCGCTCCAATCAGGAATCTGGTGAATTAATCATGGACAATAACGACCTGGAACGTGAAAGAGGGATCACCATCTTCTCTAAAAATGCTTCAGTAGTCTATAAAGGGGTTAAAATCAACGTGATTGATACTCCCGGGCATGCTGACTTTGGCGGTGAAGTGGAAAGGGTATTAAAAATGGCTGATGGGGTAATTTTGTTGGTGGATGCCTTTGAAGGCCCCATGCCTCAAACCCGATTCGTATTACATAAAGCGCTTCAATTGAATTTAAAACCCATAGTGGTTATTAATAAAGTTGACAAGCCGAATTGCCGACCTGATGAGGTGCATGATGCCGTATTTGATTTATTTTTTAATCTTGATGCCTCTGAAGAACAATTAAATTTTCCAACCTATTATGGCTCGGGAAAAAATGGTTGGTTCAATTTTGAAAACTCACAAAGCGACGATATCACTCCACTTTTAGATGGTATCATTGAGCATGTACCTCCTCCAAAAATAAGTGAAGGTCCGCTTCAAATGCAGATAACCTCTTTGGATTATTCTTCTTTTCTCGGACGTATTGCTGTAGGCCGTGTTGCACGAGGTAAAATTGTGGAAGGTCAACAAGTGGTATTGATTGCCGAAGATCTGAGCAATCGTAAAATTAAGGTAAGAGAATTGTACACGTTTGAATCTCTGGGTAAAAAGAAAGCCACAGAGGTTGAAGCAGGTGATATTTGTGCAGTGGTGGGGATAGAAGATTTTAATATTGGAGATACCATCTCAGATGCAGAAAATCCGGAAGCACTTCCGTTTATTAAAGTGGATGAGCCGACTATGAATATGTTGTTTAGTATCAATAATTCACCCTTTTTCGGAAAGGATGGAAAGTTTGTGACAAGCAGGCATGTTCGTGATCGATTGATGAAAGAAACCGAAAAAAATCTTGCACTGCGTGTAGAAGATACAGATAGTGGAGATAGCTTTTTGGTGTATGGTAGAGGGATTTTGCATTTAGGGATTTTGATTGAAACGATGCGCCGTGAAGGTTATGAATTAACTGTTGGTCAGCCACAGGTGATTACCAAACAAATTGATGGCGTAAAATGCGAACCCTATGAGATTTTAGTGATTGATGTTCCCATGGATTATTCCAGCAAAGCCATTGATTTGGTTACACGACGTAAAGGAGAATTATTGGTGATGGAAACCAAAGGAGATATGCAACATCTTGAATTTGAAATTCCTTCACGCGGATTAATTGGTTTAAGAACCCAAATGCTCACTGGAACAGCAGGTGAAGCTGTTATGGCGCATCGATTTAGTGAATATAAACCATGGAAGGGCATGATACCTGGTAGAAATAACGGGGTGCTCATTTCCAAATTTAATGGTTCGACTACGGGATATTCCATCGATAAATTACAGGACAGAGGTACATTTTTTGTAGATCCGGGAGAAGAGGTTTATGCAGGAATGGTTTTGGCTGAAAATATTAAGCCGGGCGATTTACTGGTTAATGCTATTGAAGGTAAAAAACTAACCAATCATCGTGCCAGTGGAAGTGACGATGCGAATAAAATTGCCCCTAAGAAACTGATGACGCTTGAAGAGTGTATGGAGTATATCGAACAGGATGAATGTATTGAGGTAACACCGAATTTTATCCGTATGCGAAAAATTCATTTGAATGAAGATGATCGTAAAAAGTTTCAAAAGCAAATGCAAACAGAAGCTGTTTAATTGTTTTTATGACTTCTCGTAGTTTGTGTTTGTTGCTTTTGCTGATCGTCAGTATAACAGCCTGTAAAAGCCGACAAAAGTTGTCTTCTGCATCTCATCAAGGAACAATCGTGTATCCTGAAGGTTTTTGGAATTTGGTTTATGTCAGCGGCCCATCGAAAAGTATGGACGCCTTGTATCCAGTTCAAAAACCTGAATTGAATTTACGTTTTAAAGATAGTTTGATCAGCGGGAACAATGGATGTAATACGTATCGCGGAAAGTTCTCTTACAAAGGGCATCGTATCGATTTCTCTCAACCACTGATGAGTACCAAGATGGCCTGTAAAGGCGGCGGGGAGGCATTGTTTATGGAGACTCTCAAAAAAATTAATCAATGGAGTGTTCGAAACGATAGTTTAATTTTTCAGATGGGTAGTTTGGAAATGATGATTTTTGTGCGGCTTTGAGGTTATTTAAATTGTCATTCTAAAATGGTCAATCTTTTTAGAATTCTTCAATTGTAATACGGCTTGGGTTTACCTCAAGCAGAGACTCATGATCACAGCCGGTAAAGATGTCTTCAAGAAGCAGGCTATTGTTCATTTTACAGTCGTATTACAAATGAGGCATCCAGTTTTTTATTTTCTGTAAAGTTTGAAATAAGCCCGAGTTCATTTTTTCAATGGAGCGATAGGATACTTCTTCTCCCTTGAAGTTTTTAAAAAAACGATCAATTTGAGGAATCATACTTCCTTCAAAATCGAAATATTTTTTTTCAAGTTTGCAGCTGATTTGAATGGCTTCCCAAAGCAAGAAGCTCATCCCTCCTTGTGTATAAAACTGTGGATCGCTTCCTCCGCTCAGATAATAAGCCCGTTCATGATCATAAACTAAAATCATGGCAGCATGTAGTTGTTGATGTTGATCTTCAATGACGAGTATTTGCCCGCAATTTTTTTCCTGAATGAGTTTGCCCACTTTTTCAAAAATCAGCATTTCAACTGGCGGCTTGCTCTTTTGTTTGAGAAATGTTTTTTCATACAATTGATAGAATTCATCCATGTGTTTTGCGGGACGACATTTTAATGCATTTCGTTCTGCTTTGCGAATTTGTCGTTGTAATGAGGGCTTAAAATCTTTAAATATTTCAAGAGGATCACGTAAGGTTAAAAGATTGGTTCTTTTTTGTTGGATATTAAATGGTAAAGGGAAATTATTCTGATATTCCGGCCTAAGATCTATGTTTAAGTAGTCGCACTCCGGGAGATGTTTAAAAAGGTCGAGTAGCAGAACCTCCTCCAATTGAGGCGAAAAATTACCGGAAAAAATGAAACCGGAATAGGGGGTAAGATGTGGGTTTCTGATAAGCCGAAAATGTAGTTTGCGTTCGATTGAAAATGGGAAAAAAATATAATTTGTATCCACTCTGCCCATGGCTACATCCCAATCGTCGGTGACGGCATCCCACCAATATGCTTCATGGAAAAGCGGAACCTGATGGTTTTGACAAAATGATCGGTATATGGATTTCGTATCAGTCAAAACGAATCGCTTTTACCGGACTGATATGCCGGATGATGAAACTGGGTATTAACAAGAGCACAAAGCAAACCGATGCAGTTAATCCTGCAATAAACAATAAGTTACCAGCATGAATTGATACAGGTACTGTTTTAACGTAATAAGTTGATTCATCCAAGGTGAATAATCCAAATTTTTGCTGCAATAAACACATGCTGACACCCATCACCGATCCGATAAAGATGCCCATAAATACGATATACATACAAGCATATATAAAAATGCGCTGTATGTCAAAATGAGGCATACCCATTGCTTTCAAGACACCAACCATTCGTGTTCGCTCCATGATAAGAATGAGAATGGCTGTAATCATATTGATGATAGCAATGATCATCATGATAAAAAGGATAATTTTCTCATTCATTTTCATCATATCCAGCCAGGAAAACACATTGCTGAATCGCTCCTGGATGGTATAAGTTTGTAATGGAGCTTTGGCTAGATTTTCATAAATATAATCCCGAATGGGTTGAACGAGTTTTTTGTCTTGAATATTGATTTCATAACCCTGAATCAGTTCTTCCGTTTCGTCGTTCACCGCCCGAATCAAGGCGCCATCACAAATGACCATAGTTTTATCAAAATCCTCCAACCCGGTTGCATAGATTCCCTGAACCCGAATTTTCCTTATTTTGGGTTGTATGGCATCTGTTTTTACAAAATAAAGAAAAATTTGATCTCCTACATTCAGATTTAACAGACGGCTTAAAGTGGACGAAATCAAAACCTGATCGGAGTAGGCAGATTCTCCGCTTTGAATGAGTTTACCCGATTTTAGAAAAGGACCCATTTGCTGTTTTATTTCTTCAGGGGGATAACCTTTCAATACAATGCCTTCGATTTCCGAGGGTGTTTTTATCAGGGCCGATTGAATACGATAAGGAATTACAGAACGAACACCGGGAATTTGTTTCAGTTGTTGATGAAGATTTGGGTCGTAACTGATTTTTTCGTCATTCAGCAGATTCCCCGGATCGGGCATAAAATTGGTGACATGGATTTGTCCCCAGCATGCATAAAATTTTTCAGTGATCACTTCCTGATACCCTCTTGTAATGGCTGTGCCAATAATCATGACACATACACTGAGTGATACTGCAATGAGCGCTATACGAATGATGAATGCGGAAAAACTTTTTTGGCTGTATAATGACAATCTTCTGGCAACAAAAAAAGGTAAATTCATTCCGCTATAAAAGTAAGACCGAAAATTTCAATTCAAACTAATTTGTTGTATAAACCAAGGGACATCTTTAGATCATCTTTTGTATGGCAGGATCACCTAATTTGCCAGGTAAATGGAAGTTTGTTTTTTAAATTTTACCCATGGAAACATCTGGAAAATGCAAGATTAATTTTTTAACGAATTGAATTTTGAGGCATTAAAAAAACCGCTCTAGGCGGTTTTTTTAATATTTGATTGTTGCCTTTATTTAGCGACAACATTGCCTTTAATATAAATTTCGTACCGTTCTTTATCCGATTTGGCGTTTGAAGCGATATAAACCGTTTTATTAAAAGTACCTACACGGCCTTCAGTATTATACTTCACAGTAATTTTACCTTTTTGGCCTGGTAAGATAGGGTCTTTGCTCCAATCAGGAGTTGTACAACCACAGGATGCAGAGCAACTTTGAATGATCAATGGCTCTTTACCGGTATTCGTAAATACGAACTCGTAAACAGCCTGAGGTCCTTCCTTCAAAGTTCCAAAATCATGGGTTTCCTCAACAAACTTGAAAACAGGGGCATTGGGTGATTTGTTACCTTGAGCAATTGCCGAGTTAACTGCAAAGAAGGCCAGAAAAAGAAACACGATGTTTTTCATGAATGTGGATTTTAAACGGTCTGAAAGTATTGTTTGGATTAATGTTTCATCATGCTGTTGTTGTTAGCCGGAACAGACGAATCTGGGGCTTTTTCAACAACTCCTGAAATTTTCAAAACTTTGGTACCAACGTTTGAGTTAACAGTGATGGTTTTTACAAAGTTACCCGGACGGCCTTGGGTATTATAAGTGGCAGTGATTTTACCGGTTTTACCAGGTAATACCGGATCTTTCGTCCAAGTAGGGGTTGTACATCCGCAAGAAGCCTGAACACCACTTAAAACGATTGGTTCACGTCCAACATTTTTAAATTCGAAATCAAAACTTACGGCAGGACCTTCAGGAATGTTTCCGAAATTGTGTTCTTCATTCGTAAACTTCATGTTAGCATCCGGATTTTGAGCAGGTGTTGGAGCCGCAGCTGGTTTAGCAGCAGGGGCAGGAGCCGCAGTTGGTTTGGTTGCAGTTTGAGCAAAAGAAGCGCCGGCAATCAGCATGGCAGCGCTAAAAACGATTAATGATTTTTTCATGTCTGTAAATTTTAAGTTTGTAATCCAAAGTTATAAGGTACAATTTTTCAGGAAGTTAAGTCGTAGTTAAGTCGACCATGATTAACATTGAATTTTTAAAGGCAAATAATTCGTGAATAGGATCAAAGAATCTTATTTTTGTCCATCTCTCAATTTTTAATTTTGGTAAAATGAACGCGACAGACAAGGATATTCAGGCAGGCAAAATTTCGTTTCAGGACTTTGTTTCAGAGGTATTACAGGATTATCGGATCGCTGTAGAAAGTCGTGAAGCCAGTTTGCTGGGGCGTAAAGAAGTGCTAACCGGCAAAGCAAAGTTTGGGATATTCGGAGACGGTAAGGAAGTTGCTCAAATTGCGATGGCCAAGGTGTTTCAAGCCGGAGATTTTCGTTCAGGTTATTACCGGGATCAAACCTTTATGTTTGCCAGTGGGTTGAGTCATGTGGAAGCATTTTTTGCCCAACTATACGCCAATCCGGATTTAGAAGCTGAGCCAAGCAGTGCCGGCAGGCAAATGAATGGGCACTATTCAACACGTTTTTTGGATGCCCATGGAAATTGGACAGCACTCAGCCAGTCGAAAAATTCAAGTTCGGATATATCTCCCACTGCCGGTCAAATGGTGCGGGGGTTAGGTTTGGCCTTCGCCTCAAAACTCTATCGTAAGCTCGATGGCTTGAAAGATATGAAGGATTTTTCCAACAATGGGAATGAAGTATGCTTTACTACTATAGGGGATGCCTCGACCAGTGAAGGTTTGTTTTGGGAAACTGTAAATGCTGCCGGTGTGTTACGCGTACCGATGGCCATTTTTTGTTGGGATGATGGATATGGGATTTCAGTACCTCGGCATTTTCAAACAACGAAAAATTCGATTTCCGAAGTGCTTTCCGGCTTTCAATATGATGAAGAAAATGGAGGCATTGAAATTTACCGCGTAAAAGGATGGGATTATGCAGGTATGGTAGAAACCTTCACCAAAGGAATCGCCAAGGTTCGGGAAAATCATATTCCGGCAATATTTCATGTTCAGGAAATTACTCAGCCCCAGGGGCATTCTACTTCCGGTTCGCATGAACGATATAAAACTAAGGAAAGGTTAGAATGGGAAAAAGAAACGGATTGTATTCGTAAAATGCGTCAGTATATTTTAGAGAATGCATTTGCCACAGAAGAGCAGCTTCTGGAAATTGAAGACGCAGCCAAGTTACATGTGCAACAAGCAAAAAAAACAGCCTGGGAAAAATTCATCACACCGATTCAAGCTCAAATTGAACACACCCGACATTTGATTCAGCAGATTGTTTTTGAAGGTCAAACTTATGGTGAACAAATAGCTGCCATGTCGCAATCACTAGGCGCAATCAGGGAACCTTTGAGGCGTGATGTGATGAAGACTGTTCATAAGGTTTTGCAACTGGCACAACCTTCACAAGCAAGCGATCAATTACGACAATATTACATGGCTTTAAAGAGCGAAGCTGATGAAAAATACAGTTCCGTTTTGCATTCCGTATCAAACGAAAGTATTCAACGGGTTGAAGCCATTCCAGCGAAATATGAAGGTGAAGAAGTGTTTCAAAATGGTTTCGAAATCCTCAACCGATTTTTTGATCATACCCTAAGTACCAATCCGAAAGTCGTTGCTTTTGGTGAGGATGTAGGAAACATTGGTGATGTGAATCAGGGCTTCGCCGGATTACAGGAAAAGCATGGAAAATGGCGGGTATTTGACGCTGGTATTCGTGAGGCCACCATCATGGGACAAGGAATGGGTCTTGCCATGCGGGGCCTAAGACCGATTGCCGAAATACAATATTTGGATTATCTTTTATATGGGCTGCAACCGCTGAGTGATGATGTAGCAACATTACAGTATCGTACAAAAGGTGGTCAAAAATGCCCCTTGATTGTCCGCACACGCGGTCATCGTCTGGAAGGAGTCTGGCATAGCGGATCTCCGATGGGAATGATCATTCATGCCGTTCGTGGAATACATGTTTGTGTACCCCGAGATATGGTGCAGGCAGTAGGAATGTATAATACTTTACTCAAATCAGACGAACCGGCCATTTTGATTGAATGTTTAAATGGTTATCGTTTAAAGGAAAGGGTTCCTTCAAATTTGTTTGACTATACTTTGCCTTTGGGTTTACCTGAAGTAATTCGCGAAGGTGAAGATATTACGATTGTGTCCTACGGTTCCACATTGCGAATTATACAGGATGCGATTGTCGAATATTTGGAACCGGCCGGAATCAGTTGCGAATTGATTGATGTACAAACCTTACTTCCTTTTGATATCAATCATCGAATCATTGAATCGTTGAAAAAAACCAATCGAATCATCTTTATTGATGAGGATGTTCCAGGGGGAGCCACAGCGTATATGTATCAGCAAGTCATGGAACTTCAGGGCGGATTTAGATGGCTCGATGTCGCTCCGAGAACAATTTCTGCTAAAGCACATCGTCCTGCTTACGGGAGTGACGGAGATTATTTTTCGAAGCCCAATGCCGAACAAATTGCGGATGTGATTAAAGAAATGATGAGTGAATAATTTAACTGGGATATTGAGTAAGACAATTAGTATTAAAATGGCAGTTCGTTTTTTATGTATATGCTTATTATTTGGAATGATGTCATGTGCAAAAAAGGATGAAGAAAAAATTTTAGGTAAATGGCAAAATGAACAGGACTGGTTTTTGTATCGGGCTGATAAAACCTATGATGCCGGCAAATCCGTTCTTACTATGGTCAGGCAATTTAAATATACCATCGACCCGGGTGTACATCGTTTAACCATGTATACCGATCAGCAAAGTCAAAGTTATTATTTAGAATATGCGTTTATTGGTGAAGATACCTTGGCCGTTAGAAATAGTTTGAGCACCAACAGAGATATGGTTAAATTTTACAGGATAAAGGAATAGGGCATCTATGATTCGAAAACAAGAGGATACTTACAGGCATAAAGGGCTCCGAAAAATATTAGTTCAACAAATCCGGGAAAAGGGAATTACCAATGAATCGGTACTCCATGCGATTGACCAAATACCCAGACATTTTTTTTTAGACCCTGCCTTTGATAAAATAGCTTATGAAGACCGGGCTTTTCCAATAGGTGAAGGCCAAACCATTTCGCAACCTTATACGGTGGCTTATCAAACCCAATTACTTCAGGTAAATAAACTGGATAAGGTATTGGAAATCGGCACAGGTAGTGTTTATCAGGCAAGTATTCTGGCCGAATTGGGTGCCTGGGTTTATACCATAGAACGCCAGAAAAAATTGTTCGATAAGAATCAGCTCTATTATCCATTCAAAGCCAAATATCGAAACATCAAGTTCTTCTATGGGGACGGCTATAAAGGCTTACCTACATTTGGACCTTTTCAACGCATTTTAATCACCGCAGCAGCACCGGAAATTCCTGAACTGTTGATCCAACAATTGGATTTAGGGGGTATCATGGTATTGCCATTGGGATCGGATGACAAACAAGTGATGACTAGAATTACCAAAACGATAAGCGGCGAATTACTTACTGAAACGTTTGATGATTTTCAATTCGTACCTATGTTGAAGGGGAAAGAAGAAGGTTGATATGATCGCACAATCCAAGTGCTAAGAATCCGTGTTTAAAATCTCGTTGAGTCGTGGTCTTAATCGACCTTGCTTTGATTTGTTGAATATCATTTGACCTTTGTCAATTCCTTTTCGAATTTTGGCTTGTTCTTCTTCAGGTAATTCATATACAGTCACACATTCAGGACTGCAGCAGCCCTTCATTTTGTCCGCACATTCGTCGCACTGAATGAACAACAAATGGCAGGCTTCGTTTTTACAATTTGTGTGATGATCGGCAGGTTTGCCACATTGATGACAATTTGCAATGATGTCGTCAGAGATGCGTTCTCCCAAACGTTCGTCGAAAACAAAGTTTTTTCCAATGAATTTATTTTCTATGCCTTTTTCAAGGGCAGTTTTAGCATAATGAATGATTCCTCCTTCAATATGATATACATTTTGGAAGCCATGATGTAACATATAGGCGCTGGCTTTTTCACATCGAATACCACCGGTACAATACATGATAATGGGTTTATCTTTATTCTCCTTGAGCATATCTGCAGCCATTGGTAATTGCTCTCTGAATGTATCCGAAGGGATTTCAATGGCATTTTTAAAGTGTCCTACTTCGTATTCATAATGATTGCGCATATCGACAATGATGGCCTCAGGATTTTCACTAAGTGAATTAAAGGCTTCCGCATTGAGATATTGACCTGTTTTTGCCGGATCGAAATTTAAATCGTTCAGGCCATCCGCAACAATTTTTTCCCGAACTTTAATTTTGAGCACAAAAAACGATTTGCCATCATCATCTACCGCAATGTTCAGTCGAACCTGATTCAATGCCGGATAAGCAAATAAGGTTGTTTTGAAAGCTTCAAAATTTGATTCGGGAACACTGATTTGTGCATTAATACCTTCCTGTGCAACATATATTCGTCCAAAAACCCTGAGAATATCAAGAGAACGATACAAATCGTCTCTGAATAATTGGGGATCGGGAATTCGAAAATACTTATAAAAGGAAATGGTGATACGAGGTTCTGTTTCCTGCATCAAACGCTGACGCAACTCCTCGTGAGAGACTCGATTATGTAGTACTGCCATACATTAAATTTTAGGACGCTGATAGGGCGAACAAATTCGAGGCAAAAGTAGCAGAGTTCCTTCATTTTTTCATCAATCTGATAAATCTCATTTTCCAATGGGCCGTTTTGGATTACTATCTTCACAATTAAACACTCTGATTTATCTTCGCCCTGCCTTGGTAGAACTGGGTGATATTTAAATGTTTTAGAATATGGAAAAAATTTTGATTGCCAATCGTGGGGAGATTGCCCTGAGAGTGATGAGAACAGCCAAAAGTATGGGCATTAAAACGGTTGCTGTATATAGTGAAGCAGATGCCAAAATGCCTTTTGTACGATTTGCCGATGAGTCTTATTGCATCGGACCTGCTCCGTCATCGCAATCTTATCTCAAGGCAGATTTGATTATAGAAACTGCTAAAAAATGTGGTGCGGATGCGATACATCCGGGATATGGATTTTTAAGTGAGAATGCTGCTTTTTCGGAGTTATGTCAGAAAAATGGGATCATTTTCATCGGTCCGGATCCACATTCAATCGAGACAATGGGAAGTAAAATCGGTGCAAAACAAGCCGCCAAAAAGTATGATGTTCCGATGGTGCCCGGTACCGATCAGCCTATTTTGAATGTAGAAGAAGCGCTGAAAATTGCAAACGACACCGGTTATCCTTTGCTGATTAAAGCAAGTGCTGGTGGAGGTGGCAAAGGAATGCGAATTGTCCATCAGGCTTCTGAACTTGAAGAACAGTTTAATACGGCCCGGAGTGAGGCGCTGAATTCATTCAATGATGATAGTGTATTTATTGAAAAATATGTAGCATCGCCCAAGCATATTGAAATACAGGTTTTAGGCGATAAACATGGCAATTATGTTTACTTATTTGAACGGGAGTGCTCCATACAGCGCCGACATCAGAAATTGGTCGAAGAAGCACCTTCATCATGCCTAACACCTCAAATCCGTAAAGCAATGGGAGAGTGTGCGGTGAATGTTGCCCGTTCTTGTCAATATCACGGAGCAGGAACCGTTGAATTTTTGGTAGATTCAAATCTGAATTTTTATTTTCTGGAAATGAACACCAGGCTTCAGGTTGAACATTGTGTGACTGAGATGATTACCGGAATAGATTTGGTGGAGGAACAAATTAAAGTGGCAAGAGGTGAAAAGTTGAGCTTTACGCAAGATGAATTATCTATTCACGGCCATGCCATTGAGTTGCGTATTTGTGCTGAAGATCCGCTTAATCAGTTTCTTCCGGATATTGGAAAATTAGAAGTATATAAACGGCCTGTTGGTGAAGGTATCCGTGTAGATGACGGTTACGAGGAAGGGATGGATATCCCGATTTATTACGACCCGATGATTGGCAAACTCATCGCCTGGGGCCCTAACCGAATGGCCGCCGTTGAACGTTTAACCCATGCGATTGAGCAGTTCCGAATCAATGGCATTGAAACTACCTTGCCTTTCGGGAAATGGGCCATTAATCATCCTGCATTTTTAAGAGGTGAATTTGACACGCATTTTATTGCGAACTATTATAAACCGGAATTGTTGATGGAAATGAGTGAGGAGCAACAAAAAATCGCATCGGTCATGGCATTGGGAATTTATAAACTCAAAACAACTTTACCTAAACCTGTTGCCACTGAAACCAATAAATGGTCATTGCGTAAAGGCATGCGAGCTTAAATACAAGGCCTTAAAATTGACTATATAATCAGAGATCTATTTTATTCTAATTATTCATTTAAAAATTATAAAACACAAACATGAAAAAAGTTTTTTTATCATTGGCAATCATGATCGGCTCAATCACTATGAGTATTGCCCAGGAGTACAAAGTCATTACCGTAGTTGAGTCGATTGTTCCGGGTGGTGTGGGGCGATCCAGAATCATTGACAGTAAAGAAGTGGTTGATTATAAATCACTCACTACCAGTCGTGAAGAGGGCAATGATGGTAAAGATCAACGTAAAATCGATCGTAGCGATGCGAAGATTGAAACATTGGAAGAAACCAAGCTGCTCAATTTTTATAGCATGATGGGGATTAATTTTCAGAATATCGCCTCAAACGATGCTATCATCACTTCGAAACTAAACGATATGGCCAAACAAGGCTATGAATTGGTTTTTGTAACAAGCGGCGTAGAAAGTGACGCAGGAGAAAAAGATGGGAAAGGAATATTTATCACACGATTTATTTTTAAGAAGAAGTAGCCCTTCGGTGATACAGAGTGATTCTGGATTGGTAATATTAGACCGAGGTTATTTGTTTTTTAATTTGTCTTCATATACCTGAATCCAATCTTTTACCTTCATTTTTTTCATAAGCAGCCCAATCAGTTGATACGGAATATCGTCTATTTTTTTAAACCTGATACAACTTTTGCCCATATCGAGTTTTGATTTGGCATGCTGTGGATAAGTGGATTGAAACCAATCTAACAATTCCGGCATGATGTATATGCCCATATGATAAAAGGAGATTGAATTTTTTTGATTGGCCAAACCGGCAAAAGGAAGAGGGTCTTTGGGATTACAGTGGTAACCGGCTGGGTATAACTCGTGCGGCACAACATAGCCAATCATCCCATAGTTCATGACTTCCTGAAATCCTTTGGGCAGGTTATTCATAATTACCGTTCTTAGTTTTTCAATGGCTGCCCTTCGGTCTTCGGGCATTTCCTTTAAATAGGCTTCAACGGATGGGGCTTTGGACTGCATAATGAAATTTTTGTAATGACGAAAATAGGGAATAGATTTATTTTTTCTTAAATGGTTTTCTTTTTCGTTGCGACTGCAATTTTTCGGATTCCTGAATTAGTTTGGCCCAATTATTTTCACCTTCTGAGGTAAGGGCAACGGTTAATCGATAATCTGATTTGTCGATATCCAAAACTTTGATTTCTTTGGTGGTGTATTTTTCAATTTCCTGAAGGAGCGGTTTTTCCTCTTCAGCGCAAAATGCGTAGGCAAGGCCTTTTTGTGTTCCTCTTCCGGTTCGACCAACACGATGCACGTAATTTTCCGGCACATCTGGTAAATCGTAATTAACAACTAAATTGACGCCTTCAATATCTATTCCTCTTGCACTTAAATCAGTGGCAATTAATATATTCGTACTTCCTTCGCGGAATTGTTGCATAACATCGTTACGCTCATCCTGGGTTTTATCGCCATGGATCGTCAGAGTTTTTAATGCGACCCGATTCATTGCCTGATGTACCCTTTCGGCCCTTACTTTGGTTCTCACAAAAATGAGTATCTTTTTTTCATTATTTTCCCGGATAAGTCGTTCGAGGAAAAACCGTTTATCATCCATTGCAATAAAAGCGATGTAATGGTCGACGTTTTTGGATACAGGATCTTTGGGCGATATTTGAATTCGAATCGGGTTATAAACCAAACTATAGGCCAGGTCTTTAATTTCTTCGTTGATGGTGGCAGAAAAAAATAAGGTCTGATGTTTACGCGGAAGCAATCGAACCACATCTTTGATATCTTTATAAAAACCCAAGGCAAGCATTTGATCGGCTTCATCCAATACCAAAATTTTTGTATCCTCAAATGTTAGGATACCTCGATGATGAAGATCAAACATCCGCCCGGGGGTAGTAATTAAAATTCTTGCCCCTCTCTGGATGGCTTCGATTTGTATTTTATCTTCTACGCCCCCAATCAGGCAGGCAGTTTCGACACGGGTATGTGCGCCAAGCTCTCGGAAAACTTTGGTAATCTGCAGAGCCAATTCACGGGTAGGTACCATAACCACACAATAGACTCCTTTAACCGAATTGTTTCGTTGTTCTGAAAGAATGCGTTGTAATACAGGAATGGCGAATGCTGCTGTTTTTCCAGTGCCTGTTTGAGCGATGGCCAGTACGTCTTCCCCTTTCAAAACAGAGGGGATAGCCTTAAACTGTATGTCAGTTGGGCGCTTAAATCCCAGATTTTGCAGATTGGTTTTAATCCGGTCATCAAACGGGTACTGTTCAAACTTCATGTTGCGAATGTACAAGAATCCTCATGAAGAACTAAATTCAGCAGTATGCTTCAATTCAATCGAATGCGTATTATATTGCGCCTTATGGGATTGATGAACCAATTACGCAAAATTGTGAATGTTAAATTTCGTTACATGCAACAGTCATTTGCGGGTCGAAAATTTACATTATTGGATGTTGGTGCCGGGAATCGTTCAGCGAGTAAGACCAAAAGCGTTTTTCCTGATATCATCTATCATGGTTTGGATTTAGACCGAAGTACTAACTACGCAGCAGAAGATTTTGAACAAATGACGGCGTTTTACGAAATAGATCTGACCAAATTGGATTACAGTCCTGTTCCGGATCAACATTTTGATTATATCAATATGGCCCACGTGATTGAACATTTGCATAACGGTGATCAGGTTTTGCCTTTGTTGCTTAAAAAGCTCAAACCGGGTGGATTTATGTATATTGAATATCCTGGAGAAAGAAGTACCCGTTTACCTTCGATGCATGGGACATTAAATTTTAAGGATGATTCAACACATGTGCGAGTTTACAGCGTGGCTGAATTACGACAGATTTTTGAACAGAATGGCTGTCAGGTATTATCCAGCGGAACGAGGAGGAACTGGTACTATATCCTGGCTATGCCTTTGAGAATCCTATTCGGGTTTTTGAGAAATGGAAAACTTCAGGGAAATCACTTTTGGGATTTATTGGGGTTTGCAGAATATTTGTATGTCAAAAAAATACCGGCATAAATTTCCAATCTTCATTGGATAATACCGATTGCAAATCTGTAATAGCCCAATGTAGGCTATTGCCTGATTGTACTAAACACATTTATCATCGGTATTACAATTGAAAAATTCTAAAAGGATTTGACTATTCTAGAGTTACAATTTGTATAAGAACCTGAGTCCTTGTTAGGTAAGCATAGAGATTCTAAACTTGGTTATTAAATGTGCTCAACTTGCATGAGTAAGCAATCGGCAATGCCTGAAACTTTTCTTATGCAATTCTGAATTGGTGGATAGATCAATTCTAATCCTGTTTCCTCAGAGCGAGGGGGACTAGTTAGTACCGATGCACTCTTTGTTTGCGAGGAATGAGCAATACAAAGAGTATTTTGGGAATAGGATTGTTGTTTAAATCAAATTTAATTGCCGTTTACAAATATCAGATCGGTATTCTTCCAAGCTTTATGGGATGTGGAAAAAGAAAAAACTTCGGGAAAAAGAAAGAAGGAATTTAAAAAATGACTAAATTTGTCATGTAGATAATTGTCATTTATGAAAACACTTATTAAAAAAGCCCGAATAGCTCAAAAACTCAAGATGAGGGAGGTGGCAGCGGCCATTCAGGTGGATGCAGCACTAATTTCTCATTGGGAAAAAGGTACCCGTAAACCAACCCGTCAGCAATTGCGAAAACTGGCTGAGGTACTATCATTGGATTACCGCAAATTACTGATTGAGTGGATGAGTGAAGTAGTCCTCTATGAAATCAAAGATGAAGAGTGGGGAATGGATGCATTGCAAATGGTACAGGATAAAATGAAATTGTATCGGAAAAATCGGATTCAGACAATGGATCAGGGTTTGCAAGGAATTTTAGAAGAAATTGATCAGCTCAAATTAAGGCTGGATGAGGCAAGAACCATAGATAGTGACCGGGTGAAAGATGCCCTTGAATTGGAGTACACTTATGAAAGTAACCGAATTGAAGGGAATACGTTAAGCCTTCGAGAAACGGATTTGGTGATCCGCGAGGGAATGACCATTTCCGGCAAAAGTATTCGTGAGCATTTGGAGGCTATCAATCACCAGGATGCAGTTGCCTACTTAAAGGAACTGGCTCAAAAAAAAACAGATATTCGTGAGCGTGATATTCTTCAATTACATCATTTGGTTTTGAGGGGGATTGATAAGGCGTGGGCTGGAAAATACCGAAATGTTCAGGTGATGATACAGGGCAGTCAGCATATTCCGCCGCAGCCTTATTTGGTACCTGTGCAAATGGAACAACTCATGGAGTGGTATGAAATGAATGAACCAATACTTCATCCAGTGGTTTTGGCTGCAGAGTTCAGTGAACGACTCGTTAGCATCCATCCATTTATCGACGGAAATGGGCGTACCTCCAGGTTACTCATGAATATGATTTTAATGAGAAGTGGATATGTTATTGCGAATATCAAAGGGGATCACCAAAATAGAATGAAATACTATGAGGCTTTAGATCATTGTCGGGATGAAGGCCAGAAACATGTTTTTCACCGTTTTGTGGCAGAAGTGGAAAAGGCCTCTTTGGAACGATATTTACAAATTATTCAGCCCCAAGCTTAAAGCGATTCCATGCAGGTGGATATTCCTTGATTGATTACAAGGAATATCCGCTTTTTTAATGCATCACAAGAAAAGTCCATAATTTATAGAAGGTTAATTGCAGATTATGGGAAAGAAAATGAGTCTGGAATACTGAAAATACCCGATAGGCCCTTTCAGACTGATGACAAACAATGCAAGAAAATACAGCGAGCGCTGCTCCTTCAAGTGATTTGAAAGAATGCATGCAAATTAAATAAATGCCAAACTGAGCTAATCCAGCAAAGGCATTTTTGTATTCATTTGGTATTACATTTACGCTTATGATTAGCACGACAAACCATATCGACCGAAAAGGGTTCAAGGCGAATAAGATGCTTATTGCGATGTTGATTCTATTTTTAGTGTTTTGGCTGTCAACATTAATCGGTACTTCTGATTTAGCCAATTGGATGTTAGAAAACACCCTGGTGTTTATTTTTCTGGCTTGTTTGATATGGACTTACCGATGGTTTAAGTTCTCCGATCTGTCATACCTCTTCATTTTTGTGTATCTGAGTTTACATATTTATGGAGCGATGTACACGTATGCCGAGAACCCATTTGGATTTTGGTTAAAGGATACTTTTCATTTTGAGCGAAATCATTACGACAGGATCGTTCATTTCAGTTTTGGATTTATGCTGGCTTATCCAATGCGTGACTTTTTTCTGAACCGGATGCGATTCCCTAATTGGGTGGCCTGGGTATTGCCGGTTGAAATTACTTTATCGTTCAGTTGTTTGTATGAGCTTGTCGAGTGGGCGGTGGCGGATGTGTTTTTTCCGGAGCAGGGGATAGCCTATCTTGGAACACAGGGTGATATTTGGGATGCCCAGAAAGATATGTTTATGGCATTTTGTGGCGCTGTAATCATTATGTTGATAACAGGTTTTATGAAAAAGTTGCTTCAGGGTAATAAAAAAGCTGCCTCATAGGGCAGCTTTCGTAAAATTTTTATTGGAATTATTTACCGGCGAGATGATCTTTTACTTTATCCTTATGAACAATTTGTTCTTTAAAGGTATAAGCTCCAGTCTTCGGGCTACGAATGGCACGAATCACCTTGGTCCAGTTTTTGGATTCGGCAGACGCTTTTAAGTCTTTTTTAATCGCCGTTTTTGCTGCTTTTGCCATGGATTAAATTATTTAATTTCTTTGTGAACGGTATATTTTTTCAGAATGGGGTTAAATTTCTTCAGTTCAATACGCTCTGGTGTATTCTTTTTATTTTTCTGAGTGATATAACGACTTGTTCCAGGCATATTTGAATCTTTATGCTCGGTACATTCGAGGATGACTTGAACCCTGTTTCCTTTCTTTGCCATGATAATGTGTTTTTAAGGGATTAGATGTGTTGGCCTGCGGCTCTTAATTCTTTAACCACGTTGTACAACCCACGTTTGTTGATTGTGCGCATGGCGTTTGTTGTTAATTTTAAAGTAACCCATTTATCCTCTTCAGCAAGAAAGAATTTCTTGACTTGGAGATTCGGCATAAAGCGACGAATACTCTTTTTATTGGAGAAGGAAACCTTGTTTCCTTTGAGGGGTGTTTTTCCTGTAACTTGACAAATACGCGCCATGGCTTAAAATTTTCGGAACGCAAAAGTAGGGAATTAATTTGTAAGCAAAAAAGAAATTGCTTAAAAAAGTGTGATTCTGCTAAAAATAGTGCAAATGGCCGATTTTTCGACCCTTTTTAGTAGTTGGTTGCGGTAAAATGCGCCAGGGATTGTAATGAAAAGCCCGGATCCGCCGCGGCGGAGAGGACTTGAAATGGAAAGCCCGAAGGCGCCCAATAAATTTAAGAAACCAAATGGAAGGACGAACCCCTGTTTAAAATAGAGCCTAAAGAGTCGGATAATCTTGAAAAGTGAACATGATGGCCGAATACCGATTTCACTGACTGGCCGGCGCAAGTTTGAATGAACCGGAATCATTGTATTAAATTATAATTCAAATTGTTAGAAGTAGGCTGAAAGCGAATTACTTTTGTGACCACGGCATGGAAGATACAGAATTGATATTGGAACGAATCCAGACTTTGCGCGAACTGGATGCAGATTCGGAACTAAGGGAATTCATCAACAACCTCAACATTTCGGATGTAGCAGAGTTGATTAATGAGTATCCGGAAGATTGTATGTCCTTTTTTCAAATTTTGGATTTTCAGCGGGCCTTAGCGGTGTTCAGGATTTTGGATGTAGGCAACCAGGAAGATTTGATTAAACAATTACCTCCTCACCAACTCATTCAGATACTGAACGATTTACCTCCGGATGATCGAACCTCGTTATTGAGTGAATTGCCGAGTAATGTGGTGAAAGATTTGATCAAACAACTCAACCCGGAGGAGCGTAAGGTCACTTTATCCTTGCTGGGTTATCCGGAAGAGAGTGTGGGGCGATTGATGACACCGGATTATATTGATGTGGAACAAGATTGGACCGTGGAGCAGGTTTTAACCTATATCCGGGATTATGGAAAGAGTTCTGAAACGATTGATGTTATTTACGTTACCGATGCCAATGGTGCATTAATCGATGACGTGCGAATACGCGATTTTTTGTTGGTTGATCCGAAAACTACCCGGGTATCCGATTTGATTGATGGCCGTTTTATTTCTCTGCACGTGAATGATGACCAGAAGGAGACGATGCAGGTGTTTCAGATGAACAACAGGGTGGCCTTGCCGGTGGTGGATGATAAAAATATTTTGTTAGGTATTGTAACGATTGATGATGTATTGTGGGTGGCTGAAGAAGAATACACCGAAGATATTCAAATGATTGGTGGTACAGAAGCGTTGGATGATTCCTATCTGGAAGTATCGATTTTTCATCTTTACAAAAGACGAATCGTGTGGCTCATTGTATTGTTTTTTGGGGAATTGCTGACCATCACGGCCATGTCGAATTTTGAAGATCAAATTGCGAAAGTCGTTATGCTGGCAACCTTCATTCCTTTGATTATTTCAAGTGGGGGGAATAGCGGATCACAGGCAGCCACTTTGATTATTCAGGCGATGGCATTGGATGAAATTTCGGTCAGGGATTGGTGGCGAATTATGCGTCGGGAAATTATTTCCGGACTCACTTTGGGTTTGACTTTGTGCACGATATCTTTTGTGGTGATTACCTGCTGGCATTGGTTTTCGCCTGCTTTTGGTATCCATTATTTGCGAATCGCCGCTGTGGTTGGATTTTCCTTGATTGGTGTGGTGTTATGGGGAACCTTGATGGGTTCGATGTTACCGCTGCTGCTGAAACGATTAGGCGCAGATCCGGCGGCATCATCCACGCCATTTGTAGCAACCCTGGTAGATGTGACCGGTCTGCTGATTTATTTTTCGTTCGCTATACTTTTCCTGAAAGGGGTGTTATTGTAACAAAAATATTTCAACAGATGTTATTCGGAAATGGGATTATACACCGGAAGACCTTCCTGCCATTTTTTTGAGGCTACATGATAGGTAAACATCTCATGGCCATTGCTCAAGGCGAGATAGTGCACAGGTAGAACACTGACATAAGACAGCAATTGACTTAAAACAACAGGGTTTAATTTTTCTGTTTCGTTTTTACATTCGATAATGAGCCAGGGTTGGGCATTTTGATAAACAACAATATCATATCTTTTTCTTAAGGAACCAATCCGGATTTGTTTTTCAACCGAAATCAGGGATAAGGGATACCCCAGTTGCTCGGTCATATATTGCAGAATCTGTTGGCGAATCCATTCTTCCGGAGTAAGAATAACAGCCTTTCTGCGGATCGGATCAAAAATATACGTTTGATTGTTCCGTTGGCTGGTTTGCAAAAAAAGAGAGGATTTTTTCATAGGAGAACAGGCACGAAATTAATGGATTGGCTTGAAAGCGTTAACTGATGAATCTTAAAACTTCAAACTGTTATCGATTGTATTATAATAGGTGTACAATGAGAAATGGGTTATCTCGTACTAACGGGAATGATATTGACACGACATGTGTAAAATGGAAAAATAGCAGATACTACATTAGAATTACAAATTGTATTACTTTCAACTCTTCAAGTTCAGGTAAACATGATAAAATCATTATTCAGAAAAAAAGAGATTCAGCAAATATTAGACGATGCCCAAAAAGGGTTGAGTGATCATGAACAATCCGGCCTGCATAAGGTTTTGGGTGTGAGGGATTTGACTTTCTTTGGAATTGCTGCGGTGATTGGTGCAGGTATTTTTAGTAGCATTGGAAAGGCTTGTTTTGATGGAGGTCCTGCGGTGATTTTTTTATACATTTTTACGGCAATGGCCTGTGGTTTTGCAGCATTGTGTTATGCCGAATTCGCATCAACCGTGCCAGTCTCCGGAAGTGCCTATACCTATGCCTATGTTGCATTTGGTGAATTATTTGCCTGGATCATTGGTTGGGATTTGTTGATGGAATATGCCATTGGCAATATTGCTGTAGCGATTTCTTGGAGTGATTATTTTACGCGATTGCTGGATGGCGCCGGTTTACATATCAGTGATTGGCTGACGATGGATTACTGGAGTGCGAAGAGTGGTTATTTGGAGGCAAGCGCTACACTCACAGATGGAACAGCCATAGGGGCTTTAGATTCAGGTTTGCGTAGTAAATATTTGGCCTGGATGAATGCACCGGCCATTGGAGATTTAAGGCTCATTATTGATTTGCCTGCTTTTATGATTGTCGTATTGATAACGGCAGTTGTTTTTGTTGGTATGAAAGAAAGCCGCGGGATGAGTAATTTGTTAGTCATACTTAAGTTGCTGGTCATTTTTATGGTGGTTGTGTTAGGCGCTTATTATGTACAACCCGAAAACTGGAGTCCATTTGCACCCAATGGATTTACAGGAATTATGAAAGGGGTATCGGCCGTATTTTTTGCTTACATTGGATTTGATGCGATTTCTACGACTGCAGAGGAGTGTAAAAATCCTCAACGTGATTTGCCCAGAGCCATGATTTATGCATTGCTCATTTGTACAGTCCTTTATGTGGTTCTGGCATTGGTGTTGACCGGCATGGTGTCCTATACCCATTTAAATGTAGGTGATCCTTTGGCTATGATTTTTGAAGAGCGCGGACTGCATTGGGTGTCGGGTATTGTGGCATTTAGTGCCATCATAGCAACGGCTTCGGTATTACTTGTTTTTCAGTTAGGGCAACCCCGCATTTGGATGAGCATGAGCCGGGATGGTTTGTTGCCTGCCGTGTTTTCTAAAATTCATAAAAAGTATAAAACACCTTCTTTTTCTACGATTCTCACCGGATTGATTGTGGGCATACCTGCGATGTTTATGAATTTGGATGTGGTGATTTCGCTGACCAGTATAGGTACATTATTTGCGTTTGTATTGGTTTGTGCAGGTGTTTTGGTCTTGCATGAATTGCGTGGTGAAATTAAAAGTCAATTTAAAGTGCCCTACGTAAATGGCAAATGGATTATTGCCATGATGCTGGTGGGAGCAATTTTATTGATTGCAATTTATGTGCCGGGCTATTTTACCAGTTTATTGAAACCAGAAGGGGTGCCTATGATTCTTTTTTGGTTGGTTGCCATCGTAACCGCGATATATACATTTGTCCGAAATTTTTCTTTGATTCCGGTATTGGGATTCGTGAGTTGTTTTTACTTAATGGCTCAGGAAAGCCACACCAACTGGTTGCGATTTTTGATTTGGTTGGTAGCCGGATTGGTGGTTTATTTTCTTTATGGACAAAGGCATAGTAAACTTCGAAATCGGGCTTCTGTCAATCCTTAAGTGTATAGAAATCGATCTTTGCTTGTTTGATTTCAAATGAGGATAATGGTTCCTGTATGGAGAAATTTAAGGAACGAAGAGGATGCCGGCAAAAGAACCAGGCCTCATATCGATTCCAATCTTTTTCCCGAATCAAAGGCCTGAATAATCGGATTCGGAATGATGACTTGGAAACCGAGTCACTTAAAACGACATACTTACCCCATAAGGACTCTGAACTTTTTAGTTCAAATTGCAGATGCAAATATCCTACAGATTCGATGTTTAAATTTTCACGGTTTAAAGAAATAATTGTTTGGTCATGATCAACGAACAATGAATCTTTCTGCCACAACGAAATTGGATTCTTAAGTTTTCGCGGTGAGATAGAAACACCATCATCCATTAAACTAAATGTTTGGGGAGAAGGATTTGGATTTAAATATATGGCGCGGTAATAGGCCCAATTCATATCATCATAATGCAGAATAGTTTGATTATACTGGCGTATTTGAAAAAGGTTAAGGCCCATCAAATAAAACATCAGCACTGCAATGATTATTTTCTTGTTTGAAGAATAAACACGTTCGACGAACGCACAAAGTGGTATGGCAAAAACCGGATAACTTTGAACAAGTGCGCGTGTAGAGTATGAACCACCATATCGCCAGGTATGCCAGGCTATAATGATATAGATATTGAGCAAACAAAACGTGATTAAAGCATATCGAATTTTTTTTTCTCGAATAAGCCATAACCCTAAAACCATACATATTGTAATGGGTGTGTAAACAAACCAACCTTTTTCAGGCCCAAAAAGCACGCGCCAATGAGGATTGAGGAAATCCCATTTGCTTCCAACATCATAAATCCATAAACCGGTTACTTTTTTCCAATAAAGCAGTTGTGGCGACAAGGCAAGAAGAATGCCCAAGAGGAGTGAAATAACAAAGCGGGGATTTTGAATGACCATTTGCCATTTTTGTTTCCAAACTGATTTGTTTTGTACGTTCCACAACAAAGGGATAAACATCATCACAGCTTCGGTTGGGCGGGATATACATGCCAATCCAAAAATGCCACCCATGAGAAATGAAAGCAAGGTATTGGGCGATTGATGCCAACGGTATGTGAGGGTCAGCATGATTGCATATAACGCAAAGATATATCCATGACTTTGCCCACCTTCGATCGCAATATACTGTATGGCATTGGTGGCCAACATCAACAACAACAAACCAGCAGCAACAATTTGATCTGAAAAAAACTTTAATAAAAACGATCTTAACAGAAAGAGGCCCAATAAGCCATAAAAGAGACAAGCTATCGCAATGGCCCGCTGGTAAGGCCATGAAAATCCATCGGCAGGTGCGTGGCCCGTATAACGAGCATACCAATGAGCTGCCTGAAAAAAAGGCCATTGCATGATGGACACTCCTCTGAGGTATTTTCCAACATCATTGCCGGAAGTATGTTTTTGAACCTGATAAATATCGCCACCAGAAAGATGATAGGTTTTATCGAGCGAGTCGAGCCAGGTTCTGCTATTTTCTGCCTGATAAATTTGTGAAGCAGGCAGATAAAAATAGTAGCCCAATGCATCCCAGGTGGTTTGCTTTTGGAAATCACCCGTAAAATAGATGAGACGGGTTGCCACATAAATAATGGCGATCATACAAAAAGCGATGAATGAAGCTTTATTCTTCATGGAAAGTTTGAAGATAATCTACAAACTTTACTTTTGCCGAATGAAAAATATTTTTCTCTTTCTTTTATTGGCCAGTCTTCAAATGGGAGCGCAGCCGTTTTCGCGAAAGGTGATTACCGGGGCTTCACAAATGGATGTCTATTTACCACTCATTCAAAATAAGAAAGTGGCTTTGTTGGTGAATCAAACATCCGTTGTCGGGGACACCCATTTGGTAGACACATTGCTTTCGGCCGGTGTGGAGATTGTAAAAATATTTGCACCAGAACATGGATTCAGGGGGACAGCAGATGCCGGGGAGAAGGTTAAAAGTGGCATGGATACCCGAACAGGTTTGCCGATTACCTCCATGTACGGAGCGAGTAAAAAACCATCTAAAGAAAGTATGGCGGGTATTGATGTGGTTATATTTGATATACAGGATGTTGGCGCACGATTTTACACCTACATTTCATCCTTACAATATATGATGGAAGCCTGTGCTGCCTCCGGCGCATTTATGATTGTATTGGATCGACCGAATCCCAATGGACATTATGTGGATGGGCCGGTTTTGGAGAAAAAACACAGATCTTTTGTGGGCATGCAAGCGATACCTATTGTGCATGGTATGACGGTAGGTGAGTATGCGAATATGTTGAAAGGTGAAAAATGGTTGAACACAAACCAATCTTGTTCACTCAAGGTGATCACATGTTTGAATTACGATCATCGAACCTTGTATCAGGTTACCATTCCGCCTTCCCCGAATTTAAAAAGTATGTCTGCCATTTGGTTGTATCCTTCTTTATGTTTATTTGAAGGTACCATAGTAAGTGTAGGACGTGGCACACCTCGTCCTTTTGAGGTATGGGGACATCCGTCATTTAAAAACAATGGTTTTTCGTTTACACCCAAAAGTGTAGAAGGGGCTAAAAATCCTTTGTATGAAAATCAAACATGTTACGGTGCTAATTTGAAATTGCCACCATCCGATATTTTAAAAATTGTGGATGGAAAGTTGAATCTTAGTTTTATCCTCAATGCCTATTCGTTGTGTAAAAACAAGGCTACTTTTTTTAATGATTTTTTTATCAAGCTTTCAGGCACAGAGCTACTAAAAAAGCAGATTACACAGGGGGTGAAGGAGCAGGAAATAAGAAAATCCTGGTTGCCCAGCTTAAAACAATTTAAAAAGATTCGCAAAAAATATTTGCTTTACGCTGACTTCGAATAACGATTAAAACCGTGATGTTTTTCGGAATTGATAGGGGCCTTTTGTTGCACCCCAAACTTGTTTGCCTGAATCATTAAATCCCTGGTCCCAGGAATCCAATTGTTGACGAGTAATCATCACCTTAGAAGTAGCGTATGTAGCACCTCTCAAATTACTTTCGCAATCGCTGTTATTTGTAGTGCCATAAAACGAGCCATCCTCATTTTTATGCAGCCAAATCGAACAACCTTTACGCTCCGTTAATGAATCCAGGGTTAGTCCTTCCAATGGATTGTCGTATTTCCAATCACCATAATATTGTTCGCCATTTTTAATAGTATAAACCCTGCTTTCGATGGTGCTGTCATTGGCGAGTATTAATTGATATACCCGCTGACGATAAGGTTTTGCTTCCGAATCAGACATAGCTTGTTCAACGTACAACCAATACCCTTCAAAATCGGTCCACATCGGAACCATTTTTAAACGAATATCATAATAGGAACTATCCTCAAAGGATTGTATTTCACTTGAATAAAACCCTTGCATCATTTGATACAATTTTTTTACATCTCTTTCATTGATTTGCTCCTGAGCCAGAAGTGGGAACTGAAGTAGAACAAAAATGCTTGTTAGGATTCGTATGGGTTTAAGAAAATTGTATTTCATGATGAATGCTTTGAATGTAAGATAGTGTAATTAAATCTATAGATGGAAGGATTCCTGTTTGTTTTTATCCATCAGCTTCTTGCTGCTATATAAGGATGAGACAAATTTAAAGAACCTAAAGAAAAAAGAGACCCTCATGAGTCTCTTTTAAAAAATGTTTTTTTAATATTTACTCGACAATTCTACCACCACCGGCGAAATATCGTGCCCAATAAGTCTGCGTTAAATTAGCGATTGAAACACCTTTGCTACTAGCGGAGTGAACGAAGAAATTGTTTTTGAGGTAAACACCTACATGTGAAATGCGTGAAGTATTAATCCGGAAGAAAACCAAATCTCCTTCTTTCAGGTCAGCAGGATTTTTAATGTATTGCGATGATTGAAATTGCAGACAGGCCGTGCGTAAAATGTTCAATCCAAATACATATTGGTACAAATGTTGAACAAAAGCACTACAATCGACACCACTTTTAGTGGTACCGCCCATTCTGTAACGAACACCGTACCATTCATCAATGAAACGATATAACATCACATTGGAAATTTGGTCAGGCATGACCTCAAGCATTGATGAATATTTTTGTTGAACCCAGCTCAACATTTGGGTTCCGAAATTTCCTTCTTTAACAACCACCGGTTTCTTTACAACTTTAGGCGTTGCAGGGAGATTATTTTGACCAGCAGGAACAAAATTTTTCTCCAATTGTGCACGTTGTGCTTTAGGATTCAGGAGATAATTCTGAACAAAGTCTATAGGGTCTTTTTTAACGACGGTTTTTTTGACTTCTTGCTCACATTTTTCCTGATTTTGGGCCAAAGTCAGGTTTGTGGCTGAAGTGAATAGTAGTGCTGTGAGGCCAATAATCTTTAGTACTTGCATGATGTCAGATTTTGGGTTTGTGCAAAAGTATCTTAAAATGCCCGGTTTAGGGCTATGCAGATTGTTTCAATTATGTTAAATATGAAATTCCCATATATTACCATTTACCGCTGAAATTTTCAGTTTTAGCTGATTTTTGATACTAAAATGGAGCTTAAGACGATTTTGGAGCCGGGTTTTTGGGATTGGAAGGTCCTTTTTTGTTCGGGTTTCTTTTAAAAGGAGGTTTTTTACCCGAATGTGGTTTTGATCCCGAAGTCCTTTTACGATTGGGAATATACTCCGGTCCGGCCCCAAGGGATTCGGGAATTGGCATTTTTTGAACCTCATATTGAATCAGACTCTCAATTTTTCCGAACCGACCCTGTTCCGAATCACTGATTAAGGTAATCGCCATACCGGAAGCGGAAGCCCGAGCAGTGCGGCCAATGCGATGCACATAATCTTCTCCATCATGTGGTACGTCATAATTAATAACCAAATCAATATCTTCAATATCAATTCCCCTGGAAACGATATCGGTCGCAATCAGCACAGGTAAAGTTCGTGCCTTAAATTGTGTCATGACTTCTTCACGTTGAGCCTGTTCAAGATCCGAATGCATCTCATCGGCTTTAAATCCTGCTTTTTTGAGATCACGGGTCAGTTGTTTGACAACCTGTTTGCGCGAACAAAACACAATCACACTTCGAAACTGAAATTGTTTGAGTAAATGAAAGATAAGGCCTTGCTTTTGGGGTTCATAAACCACATATGCTTGTTGGGTGATTTTTTCGGCTGGTTTTGAAAGCGCAATATTTATTTCGGCGGGTTCACGCAAAATTTTTCTGGCCAGCATGCGGATACGATCTGGCATGGTGGCTGAAAAAAGAAGTGATTGTCGCGCAGGAGCCGTTGCGGTGATAATTTTCATGATATCATCATAAAAGCCCATATCCAGCATGCGATCTGCTTCGTCCAAAACCAGGTATTTCAGGTGTTGCAATTTCACATAGCCCATATTCAGGTGTGAGATCATTTTGCCCGGTGTGCAGATAATCAAGTCAACCCCATTGATTAAAGCTCTTTTTTCCTCAACAAAAGCATTTCCATCGCCACCGCCATAGATACTGATAAAGCTCACATCCGTGAAATAGGAAAGTCCTTCCATATGCTGGGCAATCTGTATGGCCAGCTCCCGGGTTGGGACAATAATCAACCCGCTGATATGCTTATCCTGCTTGGTTGAAATGAGTAAATGAATGAGCGGCAATAAAAAGGCTGCCGTTTTGCCTGTACCGGTTTGAGCGGATGCAATAAGGTCTTTCCCCTGCATGATGAGTGGAATGACTTGTTCTTGAATGGGGGTTGGTGTTTTATAACCACTACTTAGAATGCCTTCAAGCAAACCTTCATCGAATCCGAATGCGTTAAAATCCAAAAATTAAAATATTAGAAGGTAAAGTTAAGTCAATGTAGACACAATTTGCCTTTCTGTCCGGTTAATGACTGAGTTTTCGCCGGGAAACTAATTTTTCAATCAGGAAACTTTGGATCGGATCGAGCATACAATAAACAAAATGAACAAAAAGTGCAATAAATGTACTCATACTTATTTCCTGAATGAACAATAGGCCCGGATAAAACTTATTCAATATCACCGAGAGAACACAGGCACTGAGTAAAAGGGATTGGATGATCCATTGATTCAGACTGATACCTCTGATTGCAGGTGTATGTGCAGGTGACGCATGAACTGCGTGCATAATCTTTGCTTCAAGATGAGCAGGCGGTTCAGGCAAACTTTGAGTTTGTAATAAGTCTTTCCAGTTTTGATCAGAAGTAGTCACCATGCTAAGTTACAATTTATCATATTGATTGCGAAAATTTTTTCTGGCTCTGTGTAAAAGTACTTTGACATTGGCTTCCGAAAAACCAGTGACTTGAGCGGTTTCTTTTAAGCTTAATTCATGCAAATAGAATAAGCTTAAGATCAGGTTTTCTTTTTCAGATAATTGTTGAAGCGCAAACTGAACCGCTTCTCTTTTTTCCTGAATATTTGAAAACGGTGTGGACGAATCATTGTCAGTCTCAATCTGATCGTGGCTTGTTTCTATTTCTTGCCATCGTCGTTTTTGTTCGGACTTTAACTGCCTTAAAGCCTGGTGAAAAACAATTTTTAGCAACCAGGTTTTGAATGTACTATCTGAACGAAAATGAGACAGGTTTTGATAAGCACTGATAAAAGCAGATTGTACGGCTTCCTCGGCCCACAAATGATTCTTACAAACGGAAATGGCCACATGCCAAGCCAATGCCGCATAATTGCGATACAGCACACGATATGCTTCTGCATCACCGTTTAAAATTCGTCGAATGAGTAATTGGTCGTCCAAGAATGAGCAATAGAAATCAATAATAATCAATCCTTTTGGATCGAGCCAACACCTTCTTCTACTTTGGTTTTAATAAAAGCATTCCCGGAATAATGAATACTTCCTACGCCATCATTAATCATCGACAAAGTATCCGAAGCATAAATATCCATAGAACCGACACCGGTATTTTCGGCTTTGAGTATTTTAGTCATCAATTTTCCGGCTTTAATAGAACCTGTTCCTTCGTTGATGATTTTGGCATTATCTGCCGTGCCTTCCATTTGAATACTGCCCACTCCGGAATTGGTGACATCTAAATACAGGCAGTTCATGGCAATATGCATGCTGCCTGTTCCATCATTCACCAATTTCATTTTTTCTGATTTTAATGTTCCTTCTGAGCTGATATGACCCACGCCTTGCTGAATAATTTTTTCAATTTGGTTACTATAAATTTTTACGTCCAGCTTATGATCATCCATGATATGGATGAACCCGAAGTTGTCGTTGCTAAAATCTATAATCAACTCCTGACCTTCAATCCGGCTTTCATTGATAAAATTTTCAGGATCGTAGGTATACACCACCTCGTTACGATCAGAAGGGTAAAATGTAATATCCCCTACACATTGGGATGATACTGAAATGACCCCATCTAAGGATTGTGTCGTTGCAGATTGTGAATATTTCTGCATTTTTCTTTGAGCACTTCTTCTTTTTTGTACATCCCAACCGATGAACAAAACAACGAAAGCTAGTATCATCAGTGCGATACCGAAAAGTAATTTAGATCGTGTCATGATTTTCGATTTGAGATTGGTGAATATTGGTTACAGCCTTGTTTTCGTTGGATGATTCCTTTTTGGTGATCATTGCGTTGACGACATTGGCCAATCCCAGGAAAAATAAAATACCACCTATGATGCAGAATGGTCCGCGAATGGATAGGTATTTCGACAAAAGATATCCGACCAGTAAACCTAGAGCAATAGCAATCATATTGAGTCCTTTACCTAAATTTTGACTTTTGTGACCAGTCCATTGATAGTTGTTTTCATGAACAGGCAATGGAGGAGGGGTTAGACCTTTTTCAATCATCAACTTTCGTTCATCCATTTGACGCTGTTTGTGCTGATAATGAAAATAAATGGCCATAATCGGAATCATAAAAACAAAGAAAATGGCAAAGAATGGGATTAAGGATTCTACATCGAGATTTAATAACGTATTCATTTTTTTAATGGTTTGGAAGTATAGAGTTCTGTTTAGGAGAAAAGGTTACAAAAAGAAGGAAATTTTTTTTAACAAAAATATCTGTTGAAGCGTTTGTTATCTGAATTCAGTAGTTTAATCAGGGAAGAGTATAGGTTTTAAAATATGATTTTTATCAGTTAGGCGGTGGTATGATTCGCCCGTGCTGAAAGGAATGAGACCTTAAAATGCTCATAAAACAAGGACTATAGCTAGTAAAAAGGGATTTTGTCAACCTGAGATTTTTTACCTCCGTAAAGAGGGGATTTCAAAACTGATTTTTGTCAGGGTTTAAATTTTAATCAAAAATTACTTTCGTTGACAAATAATGAAAGTATGCAAACGATGGTACTTGAAAATGTATTTCAGGATAAAATAGACAAAGATCTCAATATCGAACCACGTGATCCGATGCCCGAAAAGTACAGGCATCATCTTATCCGACAAATTTCTCAACATGCTCATTCCGAAGTGATCGGGATGCAACCGGAAGGGAATTGGATTAGTCGCGCACCAAGTTTAAGGGCTAAACAAATTTTGTTAGCCAAAATCCAGGATGAAGGTGGACATGGTTTGTATTTATATAGCGCAGCCGAAACACTGGGTATTTCCCGCGATGAAATGATTACTCAGTTACATGAGGGCAAAGCTAAATACTCTAATATCTTTAACTACCCGGCATTAACCTGGGCTGATATTGGTGCTATCGGGTGGTTGGTTGATGGGGCTGCAATCGTGAATCAGGTTTCACTTCAACGAACTTCCTATGGGCCTTATGCACGGGCTATGGTTCGTATTTGTAAAGAAGAAAGTTTTCATCAACGTCAGGGTTATGAAATCATGGCTCATATGATGAATGGTACGGCTGAACAAAAAGAAATGGCGCAAGACGCGATGAATAGGTGGTGGTGGCCTTCATTGATGATGTTTGGTCCACATGATTCAGATTCCCCTCATTCGGGAGATGCCTTTGTTTGGAAGATTAAACGAAAAAGTAATGATGAATTGCGACAAAAATTTATCGACAAAACCGTTCAACAGGCTGAAGTGATTGGATTAACCATTCCCGATGCGGACTTGAAATGGAATGAAGAAAAACAAGGTTATGACTATGGTGAGATTAATTGGGATGAATTTAGAAGAGTTATTCACGGAAATGGTCCTTGTAATAAACAGCGTATGAATCACCACATGAAATACCATGCTGAAGGTGCATGGGTTCGTGAAGCTGCTGCCGCGTATCAAGAAAAAATGAATGAATTTAAATAAACCTCAAATTACAATTTATGGATACACAATTGGATTTATGGGAAGTGTTTCTGCAAAATAAAGCAGGAAGTTATGTGCATGCCGGGAGCGTGCATGCTTCTGATCAATCAATGGCTTTGCACAATGCCAGAGATATATACACACGTCGTCAGGAAGGGAGTAGTATTTGGGTGATTCCCTCCAAATATGTAGTCGCCTCAAATACCGAAGATGCCGACATGTTTTTTGATCCATCAGATGATAAAATTTATCGTCATCCTACCTTTTATGTCATGCCTGAAGGTGCTAAACAAATTTAATCCTCAATTTATGGAACGTAATATTGCTCTTTTTAATTATTTGCTCCGACTCGGAGATCATTCCTTGATACTTGGACAACGTTTGTCTGAATGGTGCAGCAAAGGACCTTTATTAGAAGAAGATTTAGCGATGACCAATATGGCACTCGATCATATTGGCAGGGCTGCAGCTTTGTATAAATATGCTGCCGAAGTGGAAGGTAAAGGACAAACGGAAGACGATTTAGCCTATCGCAGAGGAGAAAGAGCGTTTTTGAATCCGCTATTGGTTGAACTGCCGCGTGGTGATTTTGCTTTCACGATGCTCCGTCAATATCTATGTGCTGTGTTTGAGTATTATCTCTATCAAGCGTTAACCACTTCGAAAAACGAAACAATAGCCGGTATTTCAGCTAAGGCCGTTAAGGAAGCCAGATATCATATGGTACATGCACGCGATTGGTGTTTGAGATTGGGTTTGGGCACGGCCGAAAGTAAGCGCCGTTTAAAGGATGCATTGAATGCGATATGGATGTATACCGGCGATTTGTTTGAAATGTATGATGAAGATGCATTGCTTGTTTCGCAGGGAATTGGCGTTGATTTAAACGAAATAAAGGCGCAATGGGAAAAAGATATTTTTGAATTATTCCAGAAGGTAGGCCTTTCGGTTCCAAATGTCGATTACATGCAAACCGGAAGCCGGAATGGCATACATACAGAACATTTGGGACATCTCTTGGCTGAAATGCAATATCTGCAACGCGCTTATCCCGATGCAAAATGGTAGCCATCAAAAAAAATCCGACTGAGACCATCTGGGAATTACTTGCTACGGTTCCGGACCCTGAAATACCAGTGGTCAATATTTGTGAAATGGGAATGGTGCGAGATGTAAAAATTGTAGAGGATAAAATAGAAGTATCCATTTCACCAACCTATACGGCTTGTCCGGCAATGGGAATTATTGCAGCGGATATTCGTCAGCTTTTAAATTCACAGGGCTATGAGGTAGTAGAAATAAAAACTATTTATCATCCGGCATGGTCGACAGAATTACTCAGCAATGAAGTCAAGGAAAAGCTGAAAAATTACGGCATTGCTCCACCGGTGGATTCGGGTTGTATGAATTGGTTGCATCCGGATCAATTAAAAATTTCCTGTCCACATTGTGGTTCATCATCAACCCGACTTGTATCTCAATTTGGCTCTACACCTTGTAAATCGCATTATCAGTGCCATGATTGTCTGGAGCCTTTTGATTATTTTAAATGTCATTAATATAAAACTCATCATATGCCCATATACCATCAATTGGGAACGATACCCCATAAACGTCATGTAGTCAGCCGTCAAACCAATGGAAACCTTTACCAGGAGGAATTGGTGGGTACACAAGGCTTTGCGGGGATGTCATCTTTGGTGTATCATTTGTATCCACCCACGCGGGTAAAACAAAAAGATAAAGCGTATTCTGTTGAACCCAAAGTAGCCATGAGTCATAGCCTGGATGCGATGAGTTTTCAGGGTTTTCAAATTCAGCCTGAACAGGATTTTATCAAAAGTCGTAAAACGTTATTTGTAAATGCTTCTATGCAAATTGGCTTGGCAGCACCTCAACACTCTACTTCCTATTTCTATAAAAATGCAGATGCAGATGAAATGATATTTGTGCATGAAGGAAGTGGAACCTTATTGACGATGTTTGGTGAATTGCAGTTTAAGTATGGCGATTATATCATTATTCCAAGGGGGACGGTTTATCAGGTGAAATTTGATACGCCCGATAATCGTTGGCTTTTTGTAGAATCTGTAGATCCAATTTTTACACCACGTCGTTATCGGAATGAATTCGGGCAGATGTTGGAGCACTCGCCGTTTTGTGAACGGGATATCCAAAGGCCGCATTCTTTAAAGACATACGATGAACAAGGTGCTTTTGATATTTACATCAAAAAAAGAGGGTTTATGTTTCCATATGTTTATGCCAACCATCCTTTTGATGTGGCAGGATGGGATGGGTATCATTATCCGTATACTTTTTCCATCTTTAATTTTGAACCCATCACCGGTCGCATACATATGCCGCCACCTATTCATCAAACCTTTGAGAGCAGGAATTTTGTCATCTGTTCTTTTGTGCCTCGTTTATATGATTATCACCCCGATGCCATTCCTGCTCCTTATCATCACAGCAATATCGATAGTGATGAATTACTATACTATGTGGATGGTGATTTTATGAGTCGAAATAATATACAAAAAGGGCAGATTACTTTACATCCGGGTGGAATACCTCATGGTCCGCATCCAGGAGCTATTGAAAGGAGTATTGGCAAAAAGTCTACAGAAGAACTTGCCGTTATGATTGACCCTTTTCAGCCAGTTCAAATTACCGAAGAGGCTCTAAAAATTGATGTCAAAGATTATTATAAATCCTGGTTAGAGGAATTGGAAATGTCAAATAATTAATTCACACAAAAAATCAAACATATGTCAACAGCTAATTTAACAGAGGTTAGTAATTACAACTATGGAATCGAAAAAATTTTCGGTGAAGCACAAGATTTTTTACCGATCAATGGCACCGATTATGTGGAACTTTGGGTGGGTAATGCCAAACAAGCAGCCCATTTTTATAAAACGGCTTTTGGGTTTCAATCATTGGCTTATAATGGCTTGGAAACGGGCAATAAAGAATCGTGTTCATATGTACTTGTTCAGGATAAAATACGTTTGGTACTCACATCGCCCTTTAATCCGGATAGTGAAATATCCGACCATATTCGGCGGCATGGTGATGGTGTAAAGGTGATTGCTTTGTGGGTAGATGATGCCCGAAAATCCTATGAAGAAACCATTTCCAGAGGGGCGATATCCGTTTACGAACCCTATGTAGAATCAGATGAAAACGGTGAGGTTGTGCGTTCTGCTATTAAAACTTATGGAGATACCATTCATGTATTTGTGGAGCGTAAAAATTATCGCGGGGTATTCTTACCTGGATTTGAGGCTTGGGAATCGGAATATAATCCGGGTACAATGGGCTTAAAATACATTGATCACATGGTAGGGAATGTGGAATTGGGTGCGATGAATCATTGGGCCAATTTCTATGCACATACGATGGGTTTTGCGAATCTCGTCACTTTTGATGATAAAGACATTTCGACCCAATACACCGCACTCATGAGTAAAGTAATGACTAACGGGAACGGGCGCATAAAATTTCCAATCAACGAACCTGCCATGGGATTAAAAAAATCTCAGGTGGAAGAATATCTTGATTTTTATGGTGGTCCGGGTTGCCAGCATATTGCTGTTGCCACAGATGATATTGTATTTACCATTTCAGAAATGCGTAAAAGAGGGGTAGAATTTTTGCATGTACCCGGAACTTATTATGATACCGTTGCAAATAGGGTAGGGACCATTTCGGAAGATTTAATGACCTTAAAATCGTTGGGAATCATGGTTGATCGGGACGAAGAAGGTTATTTATTGCAAATTTTTACAAAGCCTGTTGAAGACCGGCCTACATTATTTTTTGAAATCATTCAACGAAAAGGCGCAAAGTCGTTTGGGAAAGGAAATTTTCAGGCTTTGTTTGAAAGTATTGAAGCTGAACAAGCCAGACGTGGTACACTTTAAAACAACAAATAGATAATGGGAGCAGGTTGTAAAAATCAATGTCCAACATGTAGGTGTGCCAAAAAGGCAAGCATTATTGGCGCAGGATTGGTCGGTTCATTATGGGCCATGTATTTAAGTAAAGCTGGATATCAGGTGGATGTTTATGAACGCAGACCCGATATGCGTTTACAACAAATGTCTGCCGGAAAATCAATCAATCTGGCCACCTCAGCCCGAGGATGGAAAGCATTGGATGCCATTGGTGTCGGAGACGAAATTAGAAAAATGGCTATCCCGATGTATAGCAGAACTTTGCATCCCCTGGATACTAAAATCAGTCAACAACCTTATGGGAAAGAAGGCGAAGCAATCTATTCTGTTTCCAGAGGAGCACTCAATGCATCGTTGATGACTTTGGCTGAAAACGATTCTAAAGTAAGGTTTCATTTTAATCAGGAATGTATTCATGCAGATACCTTTACAGGCAAGTTAGTTTTTAAAAGCACCGAAAATCAAGAGATTTCGGAAGTTCATGCAGATTTGATTTTTGCCACTGATGGTGCATTTTCAGCAGTGCGTTATCATGGCATGCAACGATTAGATCAGTTCAATTTTTCGCAGCAATATATTCCGGATGGATATCGAGAAATATTGCTGCCGGCCAATGCCGATGGGAGTTATAAATTGGATAAAGAAACCTTGCATATTTGGCCAAGAGGAAGGTTTATGTTGATAGCCTTGCCAAATGCCGACGGCTCCTTTACTTGCACATTATTTATGCCTTTCGATGGGCATGAATATTGTTTTAATGCATTAGATAGTCAGTCGAAAGTAGAGGATTTTTTCAAAGAAATATTTCCGGATTTTTATCAACTCCATCCTCAGGTTGCCGAAGAATGGGAAAAACATCCCTTGTCATCCCTCGCAATTATTCGCTGCTTTCCATGGACTCAAGAAAGAACTATATTAATGGGAGATGCGGCGCATGCAACGGTTCCTTTTTTTGGGCAGGGTATGAACTGTGGTTTTGAAGACTGTACCGTACTTTTTGAGTTAATGCAAGAATATGAAGAAAATTGGGCATTGATTTTACCGGAATATGAAAAACGTCGTAAACCAAATACCGATGCCATGCAGGAATTGTCGCTGCAAAATTATCTGGTTATGCGTGATCGAGTGACGGATACAGAATACCAATTGATTCAACGTTTGGAACGTCGACTAAGTGTGATGTATCCCGAAAGTTATTTTCCGCTTTATTCGATGGTTTCATTCACCAATATACCTTATGAAACAGCATTGAGAAAAGGGAATGAGCAAGAAGCAAAAATCAGGAAATTGATTGAAGAGAATCAGCTGACTATGGAAACGTCAGATGCTGAAATTGATCAGTGCCTGTTTAGTTTAGCCGATCAAATACAAATGGCCTGATGGATACACAAAAAATTCTGGAGCGGATTGAAGAAAAATTTACACAAATAGATCAAAATCCGGATGTTCATTTAGAGGGCTTGGTTTGGGCCAATCCGATCACTTATTGGGATTATATCTTACCGGATGCTTTACTGAATCTTCAGGTACAAAGGACGACATTGCCTGATGAAATGGTTTTTATCATGTATCATCAAATCAATGAATTATTGTTTAAAATGATTCTTTGGGAAATTGATCAGGTCAGTGTCAACCAAGCTTTGGATGCCACTTTTTTTGCGGAAAAACTTCGTCGTATTTCCCGATATTTTGATATGCTGAGTACTTCCTTTGACATCATGGGAGATGGTATGGAAAAGGAACAATATTTAAAATTCCGAAATACGCTTACACCTGCCAGTGGATTTCAGAGTGTGCAATACCGGCTGATAGAATTTGCATCAACAGAGCTGATTCAACTCATTGATTTTCGGTTTCGGGCAACGATAGATCGTAATACTTCATACGAACATGCTTATGAACATCTGTATTGGCAGGCGGCTGGTAAAGATCATACAAGCGGGAAAAAGAACACTTTGATTCGTTTATTTGAATCAAAATACAAAGAGATGTTTTTGCGGAAAATGGAGCATTATAATACCTGCAATTTATGGACTCGATTTAAACAATTACCACTGGAAGCGCAAGGCGATGAAGTATTGATACAAGCCATGCGCCATTACGACTATACGGTGAATGTCACCTGGGTGATGGCACATTATCATGCGGCAGCAAAATACCTGGGCGAAGCTGAGGCTACTGGTGGAAGTGATTGGCGGAAATACATGCATCCCAAATACCAGCGACGGATATTTTTTCCTGATTTATGGACTGCATCAGAACTTGAAAATTGGGGATCGAATGTTTGATGATTAGAAATCAAACATGATTTTTATCTCTTACAACCGGTTTTGAATAATCTCATCAACCACCGTTGGATCCAAAAGGGTAGAGGTGTCACCCAAATTATTTAACTCCCCTTCAGCAATTTTACGAAGAATTCTTCGCATAATTTTACCGCTACGGGTTTTGGGCAATCCACTGACAATTTGAATTTTATCCGGTTTGGCAATTGCTCCGATTAACCGGGTTACTGTTTGATTGATATCCTGAGTGATGAGGTGTTTATCGTCCATGACACCACTGAAGATAACAAACGCATAAATACCTTGTCCTTTAATATCATGCGGGTATCCCACAATCGCACTTTCCACAACACCGGTATGCATATTGATGGCGTTTTCAACTTCGGCGGTTCCGATACGATGACCACTTACGTTAAGGACATCATCCACACGTCCTGTAATTCTGTAGTTTCCCTGGATGTCTCGCTGACAACCATCGCCGGTAAAGTATAGATTTTCATACGTTGAAAAATACGTTTGCCTGCACCTTTCATGGTCGCCATATGTGGTACGAAGGATTGATGGCCAAGGATATTTAATACATAAATTGCCGCTGATGGTTTGATCAGGTAATTGAGAAACACTGGCATCACTACCGGGTATAACTTGTCCCTGTTCATCCATTAATACGGGTTGAACGCCCGGTAAAGGAAATGTGGCATGAGCGGCTTTGTGAGGTGTAACACCTGCTAAATTGGAAATGAGGATACCACCAGTTTCGGTTTGCCACCAGGTATCTACAATCGGGCATTTACCTTTGCCGATATGTTGGTGAAACCAATTCCAGGCCTCTTCATTGATGGGTTCACCCACGCTTCCTAATACCTTCAGGCTATCTAATTTTTTATCTTTTAGATAATCCAAACCAAAACTCATTAAACTTCGGATGGCAGTGGGTGCGGTGTATAAAATATTTACTTTGAATTTGTCGACAATATCCCAAAAGCGGCCGGCATCAGGCCAAGTAGGAATACCTTCGAACATGAGGGTTGTGGCACCGGCACTCAATGGTCCATAAATGATATAACTATGTCCGGTAATCCAACCGATATCCGCAGTGCAAAAATGAATATCACCTGGTTGGTACTGAAATACATTTACAAAAGTGTAGTTGGTATAAATCATATAACCGGCGCAGGAATGCACTACACCTTTTGGTTTGCCTGTACTACCGGAAGTATATAAGATAAACAATTCATCTTCTGCATCCATGGGTTCAGCTTCACAAAAAGGGTTACCGGCAGTTTCTACTTTTTTGATTTCATCTTCCCACCAAACTTCTTTTCCTTTTAGCATACTCACAGGAGTTCGGGTACGTGTTAGGACGATCACTTTTTGAACGGAAGGACATTGAATGAGGGCCTCATCCATCACTGATTTTAAGGGGATTTCTTTATTGCCCCGATAACCACCGTCAGCAGTGACTACGATATTGCATTGCGCATCATTGATACGGTCGGCGATGCTTTGGGCGGAGAACCCTCCGAAAACTACGGAATGAATGGCTCCAATTCGGGCACAAGCGAGCACGGCAATGGCGAGTTCGGGTACCATGGGCATATAAATACAAATTCGATCTCCTTTTTTAGCGCCATTGTTTTTGAGAACATGGGCAAATTGATTCACTTTAAAGAGTAGTTCTTTGTATGAAATCACGCGATGGTGTTCTTCCGGGTCGT
>JBMOFV010000002.1:0-155966 GCA_049318705.1 Chitinophagaceae bacterium | reverse complement strand
GGGTGGCATCTGAAATAGAAATGAGCGAATACAATCCATTATCCCAATACAAATCCAAAGAATCTACTGATATGTTTATCTGATTGGGAGTTCCATTGATGGTATAAAAAAGTGTGTATGGGGCATTGCCTTCCAAATCAATGTGCAAATGGGTTTTATTGCTGTCACAATTATAAACGGGATTACTCAGTTGAACCTCTAACGTATCGAAATTCAACATGAAGTTTTGCGATAAGTTCAGCGAACATCCTGTACTATCAATCACTTGCTGTAGTTGATATTGTCCGTTGTTTAAATACCATTGCCCGGAAGCAGCTAAAACCTGATTACCGGGAATACCGTCTTTTAAATAATTGAAGGTATATGGTGCATTTCCACCAAGCTGCAGATTCACACTCCCTTTTAATGAATCACAAGAATAAACAGGATTAGAAATCACTGCACTTAAAGGATTAAATTGAATATTAAAAACTTCTGATATAAGATCAACACACTGGGTGGCATCTGAAATAGAAATGAGCGAATACAATCCATTATCCCAATACAAATCGACGGTGTCTTGATTAAAGCTTGACTGATAAATTTGCCCGTTACGAACATAAGTTAATAGGTAAGGTGCATTACCCTGCAAAAAACAACGAATATTGGCTTTGGAAGAATCACAACTATAGATAGGTGACGTATGGGTGAAACTGAGTGTTTTAAAATTCAAAACCTCTGTTTGATTTATCAACAGGTTACATCCTGTAAAATCATTTATTTGTTGAAATTCATACGTTCCATTTTCAAAATAAGTATTGACTTGATTCTGGCTCATAACCAGTGAATCATTGAGTCCATTTTTTTGAAAGAACAATTGATAAGGTCCATTTCCGGCAAGTTCCCATTGAATAAGTGATTTGGCCGAATCGCATACATACAAAGGTGTGCTGAAATTCACCGCGAGTGTATCAAAATTCAATGTAAAAAATTCACTCATTGGTTTGACACATCCATTGGAATCGCTGACCTGCAGGAATTGATAAGTTCCATTACTCAACCAATATTGTGTTTGAAAATTATTGAAAGTACCCGACACCAAACTGCCATTTCGATTGTATAAAATCGTAAATGGTCGATCTCCTTCTAACTGAATGTCAAGTTTTGATTTCAAAGAATCACAAATGAATTGGGGCGAATTGGAGATATACTCCAAAGTATCATGTTGAATAACAAGGGGAATATTAAAAGCCTTTTTACAAAGAGTAGCGTCTTTGATGGAATCGATCTGATAATTCCCATTTCCCCATAAAAAACTAGCATTGGCATTGGGCAAAATTTTTACTTCTCCCGTTCCATTTTTTCGGTAAAACAATTGCATGGGAAACTGCCCATTACTCGTTACCTGAATCTCCTCTTTGACTGAATCACAATGAAAAGTTCGATCGATTGATAAAAGCTGAATCGGCTGATTGTTGACCTGAAATACTTGATTTAATAATAACTGACAACCTGCGCTGTCCGTCATTTCAGCCAGCAGAATATTCCCATTTCCCACCCACAGAATATGAGATGTATCAGCAATAGCGGCTGTTTTATATTGTCCGGCTTCGTAATACACTAAAGTGATCGGGAAAATACCTCGTACATGAAGTTGAATTTTACTTTTCAAACTGTCGCATACATATAAAGGAGCATCCACTGTTGCTTTCAAGGTATCATGAACAATACGAATCGTATCCTGTAAAATACGTGTGCACAAACTGGCATCGCTGATTTGATTGATGGGATATTTCCCTTTCGCCAATGCAAGAAACATCGAATCATTTAAACTACTGTATACAGCAGGATATCCCGGAATAGCCCATTGAATCGAAAAGGGTGCTTCTCCCTGCAGGTTAATTTTCAGACTATCTTTTTGATTGACACAATCACGGCTTAAATAATTCCAGGATATATTTGGCTTAATACTTTTTTGATATACAAATTTTTTAGACTTACACAAGGGTGTATTCTTGAGGTCGGTGATATTAAAAAACTGATATGTCCCCGATTGAAAAAGCGTCAAATCTGCAACGGTATCATTAAACGTCATATTTTGCACAAATACACTATCCCTAAACATCTGCATTTGAAAGGGTGGACTTCCAAAAAGTTTCAGCCTAATCTTGATACTATCGGCTGTGCATTGCCCCGGAAGTTGAGTAATCTCCATCTTCGGGCGACGTATACATCGACTTAAAAAAGTATCTGCCGCAACAAAAGGAATGGAGTGATTATAAATCCCATAATGATATTGCACATTACAATGATTCCCCCATTTATTTTGAGACCGTTTAAATGGGTATTCCTGTAAGAGTGAAAAAACATCGGCGGAACCCCATGAATAAAAATAATAACCCGGATTCAGCGTCATGGAGTCTTTTATATTTTCAGAACTGTACACATTGAAGATACTATCCTGAATTAAACCTGAAGGACCGGATGCATAAAAAGCGGTATCCCAAGTCGTTGAATAGCCTGAGCAAACCAAAGATGCATCCGGATCTGTTTCAACTGCAGTAATCATGCTGGTAGTGCCGCCCTGCGACAGCCCATAAATAATAACTTTACGATACTTGGTTTTTAAATATTTGACGATGGCAAAACATTCAATGAATAAATTGGAAGTATAACTCGTACCGCGGTTGGTTAAAACCGGATACAAATTCGGCTCCGATAATTTAAAATTACCATTCCGGATAGCCCGGATGTCTTCATTCGGTTTAATGTACAAATACATATCGCCGTGCTTCAAACAACTTTCAGGCAACCCAAAATAAATACTGTTATAATAATTGTGGTAATTGACAGGTACATTACTCAGTATTTGCGAACTCTGATTATTACCTGTTCCGGGAATCACAAAAATGGCGGTATTTTTCATCCCGGTATCCACTTTATAGAAATAGGTACTGCTGTTTTTATTATTTAAAGAGAAATTCAACTGAAAAGCATTTCCTGCACAAGGTGAAATGTTCCCTGATGTAGAAATACCCGAATAACTGCCATAACATTCGTTCGAAGTAAAAACAAATCGTTGATACGCCGAATCCAGTTGAGATAAATTGTAAACGCCTTTATGCAAGTATTTTGAGAGGGAAGTATCTGTCGAATAAATAGGTTGATTAAAAGCCCATGCAATAGATTGTGCCTTTGAATGGACCTGAAATAATACAACGAACAAAAAGATTAAAATCGACCTCCACATGAAGGGTCTAAAATAATCAAAATAACTGAATCATGGTGTCAGCTCACGGATAATTTTCGCCGGACAGCCTGCAATGACCACATGAGACGGAAATGACTTGGTAACCACACTATTCGCCCCAACCGTTACATGGTCACCCAATTCCACGCCGGGCAATATGCTCACATTACCACCAATCCAACAATTTTTTCCGATCCTGATATCTGCAGTTACATATTTATTTCGGTCGATGAGGTCGTGATTTGCAGTTTGCACACTCAGGTTCCATGCCCATATCGTGTCCTCTCCAATCGTTAACGTTGAACCATCTGCTATCCCAAAATAACATCCACCGCTTACTGCAAAGCTTTTTAATACACTTGCACTATCATTTTCGATGACAATATTGTTTGCTCCGGAAACAAGGGTTGTATAATGCACACTAAAAGGCACCTCTGCATTGATTCGCCATACTCTTTGATACCACCAATTTAAACAAAACAAAGATTCCGGAATATCCACGGCATGATATTTTCCACCGAAAGACTTCAGCAACTTTCTGAATATTTTTTGTACAATTCGTATCATTTCAACAATTGATAAAAGCGCTTTCCGAAGAATGGAATTTTTTCAAAAATAACACGCATTGGTTCAATATCCATAAAACGTAATTTAATAAATAAAATAATCAGCACGGGTACAGTGAGCGAAATAGAGCTGCTCAAAACGATCCACAAAGGTGCGTTGAAAAATCCAAATAAGATTTTAACGGCCGCAATAAACACAGCGGAAATGAGCACGATCAGAATTAACTTTTTCCAATCTACATAATCGGATACACGAACGCCCAACTCACGTACTGTAAAATAAACCTGTATAAAAGCGAGTAAATAAACGCTTACGATGGTTCCAAGCGCACAGCCCATAACGCCATACCATTTCGACAACAAAATATTCAAAACCAGATTGGCCAGTACAAAAATGACAAAACTGATCAAAACAAATTTTGATTTCCGGAGTAGGATGAGCACATCTGTGTAGTTCTGCACTCTGATCAACAAAGCAGCTGTGAATATCATAAAAACCGGAATACTATCTGCATATTTAGAAGAGTAATAAAACAGGATAAATTCTTCACTAAAAAAGATAAAATAAATAGCAAATGGAAAAAGAATCACGGCGGTTGTCGTCATGATTTTTCGCTTGATATTCGCCAGCGTCAGATGATTCCCATCATGGATTAACATCGACATATCTCCCATAAAAACTGTTGAGATAGTTCCATACAAAGTCCCAATCACCGGAATTTCGAAACTCCCATTTTTATATACCGCATATGCTTCTTCATTGAGATTGATACTAATTACAAAACCGGACATATACGTGTAAGAGGCCCCCAGCAATTCCACGATATAAAGGGGGAAGGCCAAAACAGCCATTTCACGAAAAATATGCCGATTGAATTTACCATTTAAATGCCCCAATTTAAACAACTTCCATAACTGAATCAGGGATGAAATCAATGGCTCAAGACTATAAACAACCATCATTCCAACCAAGGAATGATAATAATGCACGGCAATAAACGCCAATAAGAGTTTTGTCAGATTGGTACTAACCGATAAAAACAAAATGAACTTAGATTGATTGAGCCGAATCAATGCCTGATTCAATACATTATTTAGTTTTAGTCCCAGCAAAAAAGGCGCAAAAAGTATCAATAGAGGTGTAATAGCCGGATTATTAAACAAGTGTCCGGCGAATAATGAACTCACGAACATCAACAACATGCCTGCAAGTGCTGAAATTCCGGAAAATATTAGGAGCGTTTTTAAACTATCTTCAAAAGGATAATTGGGTTTGGTAAATGCCATCATTGCAATTTGAACGACTGCGATGGAAACCAAAATACCAATAAAATCGGCTATTAAAAGAACCTGAGAATATGTCCCGTATTCTTCCTGAGGCAATGCCCTGACCAAATAAGGGGTAAATAAAAATAGCAAAATGAGATTAATGGCCTGTGATAAAACCAGGAGGATGATATTCGTCGATTTGCTATTCAATCTGCTTGCTTTAGGATTGATACATTCTTTCGATGATTTCAACCACTTTTAATCCCTCCAATGCATTGGTGGTAATTTGATTTCGGCCCTTTAATACATCCACTACATTTTCAATCACAAAATGGTGATTGGCTGCACTCCCCTTGTAAGCCCCGTAGTCGTTGCCCGGGTTCGTTGGCAACAATTCAGGCATCTGGTAATCTTTTACATGACAGTACTCAACCTTATCCATATACTGACCACCTATTTTCACACTTCCATTTTCGGCAATGATGGTCATTGAACTTTCCAGATTACAATCCCAAATCGATGTCGAAAAATTTACACAACCCATACCACCATTCACAAATTCAAACTGTAACACACCGGAATCTTCTTTAAATTCAGTGAGTTTGCTATGGTTGAAATTATTAAAACGGGATTGAATATTTTGAATATCCCCGAAAAGCCAATACATCAAATCGATGAAATGAGAAAATTGCGTAAACAAAATTCCTCCATCCAAATCAAGCTTGCCATGCCAACTTTCAGGTTTATAATATCTGTTATCCCGATTCCAGTAACAATTGAGTTGCACCATATATATCTGCCCAAGTTTGTCACTTTCAATAAGTTCCTTGATCCATGCACTCGGCGGGCTATAACGATTTTGCATCACTGCAAAAACATGTTTATGAACATGCAGGGCTTTGAAAATCACCTTTTCCGCATCTTGTTTGTTCAAGGCCATTGGTTTCTCAATGACCACATGTTTGCGCGATTCCAAACATTGCATGGCCTGTGAAGCATGAAAACCATTTGGCGAAGCGATATTGACCACATCGGTTTGCTGCGCCTCAGGTGATTTGAGAAAGTCTTCCAGGGTATTATAAAACGGAACATCGTATTGATCAATCCCCAAATTTGCGCGGTCTTTCACGTCAATAAGCGCGAGCAAACGACTTTCCTGATTTCTCGAAATCATTTCAGCATGGCGTTTGCCAATATGACCACATCCGACGACTGCAAAATTGATGGTTGACATTATTGAATTCTTTTAACGGTATGATTGATTAATTGATAGACTTGCTGGCTTTCGGCACAGGTTGCCAGGCCTTTTTCATCAAACTGAAGTCGATGGCCAAATTCACTCATCCAACCAATTTGACGAGCCGGATTACCAACCACAAGGGCATAATCCGGAACATTTTTAGTTACAACAGCCCCGGCCCCGATAAATGCATATTGTCCAATATCATGGCCACAAACAATGGTTGCATTGGCCCCTATACTTGCACCTGTCCCCACATGGGTTTTATCGTATTGTCCACGACGATTTACGCCAGAGCGCGGATTCGTAACGTTGGTAAATACACAAGATGGCCCCAGAAATACATCGTCGCCGCAAGTAACTCCCGTGTAGATGGAGACATTATTTTGTATTTTGACATTCCGGCCAAGAATGACTTCGGGTGAAATCACCACATTCTGCCCAATATTACACTGTTCACCAATGGTACATGCCGGCATAATATGACTAAAGTGCCAAATTTTAACCCCTTTTCCAATGACGCAACCTTCATCAACGACGGCTGTTGGATGTACAAAATAATCCTGCTCCATATCTTTCAGCCGCGAAATTATAAAAAATCAGGGAGCCTACAAGTATTGAATTTGAATAATCCTGACCAATCGAGCTTTTGGCTGCGGAAGTGTTTATAAAAATTAATAACTACATGTCATGATCAACATCCGTCTATCTAGGATGGATAAGCAGCGATACCCTATAATAATCGCATCAGGTAATCGCCGTAACCGCTCTTCCGCAAAGCCTCCGCTTCTTGTCTTAATTGGTCTGCTGTGATATAGCCCATTCGAAATGCTATTTCTTCGATGCAGCCAATTTTGGTCCCCTGCCTTTTCTCAATAACCCTGACAAATTCAGTGGCATCATGCAAACTATCAAATGTGCCGGTATCCAGCCAGGCCGTTGTGCGATCTAATAAGGAAACCCTTAATTTCCCTAGTTCGAGATAAATGCGATTTACATCCGTAATTTCATACTCACCCCTTGCAGATGGTTTTAAATTGGCTGCAATGTCAATCACGCTATTATCATAAAAATATAATCCGGGAACTGCATAATTACTGCGTGGATTTTGTGGTTTTTCTTCGATAGAGATAGCCTTCATATCTGCATCAAATTCTACCACCCCATATCGCTCGGGATCTGATACAGGGTAGGCAAAAACATACCCACCTTCCACATCATTCAATTTTTGCAACTGCCTTCCTAAACCATGACCATAAAAAATATTATCGCCGAGTACCAAGGCTACTTTGTCGTTTCCAACAAACTCTTTCCCAATCACAAAAGCCTGAGCAAGGCCATTAGGCACTTCTTGTTTGGCATATTGAATTTGACAGCCTATTGATTTGCCATCACCTAATAATCTGCGAAATTGATCATTGTCTTCGGGAGTGGTGATAATGAGTATTTCATGAATGCCCGCCATCATCAGCACCGATAATGGATAATAAATCATGGGCTTATCATAAATCGGCATTAACTGCTTCGAAATCCCTTTGGTGATGGGGTAAAGTCGGGTACCGGAACCTCCGGCTAAAATAATTCCTTTCATTTGGTGGTATCAATGGTTGTTTGCGTATTGTTTTTCGTAGTATGCCTGATAATCTCCACTGGTTACGTGATCAAGCCATTCTTTATTTTCGAGGAACCAGTCAATGGTCTGGCTCAAACCTTGTTCAAAAGTTACGGAAGGCAGCCATCCCAACTCATCCTTGAGTTTACTGGCATCAATGGCATAGCGTAAATCGTGCCCAGCCCGATCGGTCACAAAACTAATCAGCTGCTCCGACCTTCCCGGAGCCTGCCCCAATTTCTCATCCATGAGTTTACATAACAAACGAATGAGGTCAATATTTTTCCATTCATTATGACCGCCAATATTATAGGTTTCTCCGGTAACGCCTTTATGCAAAATCACATCAATGGCATGAGCGTGATCAAGAACATACAACCAATCCCGTACGTTTTCACCTTTACCATATACCGGTAATGGCTTTTTTTGGAGAATATTATTGATAGATAATGGAATCAATTTTTCAGGAAAATGATTCGGGCCGTAATTATTCGAACAATTACTAATTACCACAGGCATTTTATAGGTATGAAAGAAAGCCCTTACCAAATGATCACTTCCTGCCTTACTAGCCGAATAGGGACTGCGGGGATCATACGCCGTATTCTCATAAAAGAATCCTGTTTCTCCCAAACTTCCGTATACCTCGTCGGTGGAAACATGATAAAAACGTTTATCCGTGTAATTACCGTTCCAATATTTTTTAGCCGCATTTAATAAGGATGCCGTGCCAATCACATTGGTTTGTACAAATGCCAGTGGATCTGTTATTGAGCGATCGACATGAGATTCAGCAGCAAGATGCACTACGGTATCAATTTGATACTGGGCAAAAATTTCATCAAGATGAGGCGCATCGCAAATATTTCCTTTCACAAAAGTATAGTTGGTAGCATCCTGTATATCTGATAAATTCTCCAGATTTCCAGCATAGGTCAAGGCATCCAGATTAATAATCTGATATTGCGGATATTGACGCACCAATCTTCTTACCACATGCGAACCAATAAATCCCGCACCTCCGGTTACTAAAATATTTTTCATCCCCGTAAATTTTGGTGGCAAATATACTATCCCCATCTTTTAAACACCCATTTTTGATATGAATTCATCGTAAAGGGTTTTCTCTGCCGTTTCCCATGAATCACCTACTTAGGGGCTCCTGAATAACGCTCAAAATCAGTGGTGATGGGCATTCAAGCGAAAATCTAGAAACTCTCATACACAATTTTTAAAAAGAAGTTTCCAAATGGCGTTTACTTGAGATTCAGCATTTCTGAGTTATTCAGGAGCCCCTACTTATTGAGTCATTTTAATATTTTAATATTCAGGTTGTTTAACCCAACTTTTCCTTACGCACCCATATCATCCATTTTCCTGAAAATCCGCATTTCAGGGTTTGTGTCATCCAATCATCAATTCTAAAAATAAATTTTCCATACCATTTCCCCCATTCTTCTGATCGTTTGGTCAACAATCGACGATGGATGGCATAAAAGCATTTACCAAAAATGAGGTAGCTGATATATGTCCGGAAATCATAACACATCTGGGTCAGGTTAAATGCAGGTCTGGGCTTTAATGACAGAAATACCTTTGTGGCAAATAAATCATTCCAATCCTGCATTCGACGAATTTTATTATGCATACGAATATCAAAATCTTTGCCGGCTGTTTGTTTTCGCTGCCAACCAAAAACCCGATGCTGATAAACGGCATCTAGGACCATCAAACACCCACCTGGCTTCAATGCTTTTTGGAGGATTTGAACAGCCTTTAGCCATTTTTCATCATCGGTAATATGTAAAAAAACCATCGCTGCAAATATAAAATCATACCCTTCGGATGATAGTTCATGCTCTTTGATCGCACTCACATCTGAACAAATAAAATGATGTTGCGGGAATTTGTTTTGTAAATTTTTGGTAGCTGTTTCTGTTAATTCAACACCCGTATAGGAAGCGATAGGATGATGCAAAAAAAATTGTGTCCAAAAGCCAGAACCCGGGCCAATTTCAAGAATATGTTTGTTGCTTAAACTTATTTTTTCTTCTGCCATTAATTGCAGCAAACCTTGAAGTTGCTGCTGATGTAACATTTGATTGTAACTGAGTGGCCATTCAGGATAACAAACCGCTTTTGCATCTGCAGCTTGTTCATAAATCTCTTTCCAATATTCCGGTGCCTGATAGGACATACGTCAAATGTACGAACACCCTCATAAATTATGAGTGGTTTTCAACATCCATCAGCGTTTATAAAAATGATAGTAATAAAAGATGGCCGTGGAAGTATAAGATATCACGGAGGTCCATGCCGCACCGACTATCCCAAAGTCCGGAATTAAAATAAACCCAAACAACAAAGTCAAAACCATTCCAATCAACGACCCCATCAGATTTCGTTTCATGAGTCCTTTCCCTGCAAAATATGCGCTAATTGGAAGCGCCCCTGCAATAGGAATGATGCCGCCCGATAAAATGATTAAAATGTAACTTGCTTCACGAAATCCCTCACCATACCATAGAGGGATTATCCAAAATGACAAAGTGCTTCCGAATGCACAGGCAGCAATGGCATAGTAGATCATCTGCTTTTGTAATTTATGAACTCTGTCAAATTGAATATCCGGATTTTTTTCAGCAGCGACAATACTGTAAACCATCGTATGTATCACATTCGGCAACAACCAAACCAATTGAATCAGGGAAACAGCCAAAGTATAAATACCTAATTTAGCTTGGGAATGATACCATCGAATGAGCCACACATCTGCCTTGTAATTCAAAAATTGAAGGGCATTCGCAAATAATATCCATTTGGCGAATGGCCATAAAGCCTTGTATGTTGACCAATCTGAATACTGCCATCGTATGGTTCTGTGTAGTTTACCCCACAGTAAATAAAATCCAACACCAAGTTGCAAGGCTCCTGAAATGAGTACCACAACCATGGCGTAAAGAAATACCTCTGGATAGGTATAAATTTGAGAATAATACAAATAGACATTGCCCAATAGCAAGGTTATACTCCCCAACAAATGAATCACCGATTGTTTGGTAAACAATTGTTCTGACTGCAAGAAGGCTCCATTGATTTGTATGAGAATCTGTATCAACAGATAAATCAAAAATACAATCAATAAAAACCGCTGCCCCCTAATCTCACGCCCCAGTAACATTTCCAGATGGGGGTGATTGTGGAACAAAATAAGAAATATTGCCGGAACAAGAATCAATGCAAGACTCACCCCTATGGAGGTAGATAAAAGTTTAGCTTTCGACCATTTTCCACTAGCCGCTAAATAAACGATTGCCGAAGGAAAGCCCATCCCCAGAAACAATAAAAGGAATTGCGCCGAATTCAGGTATAATGCCCATCCACCCTGCCCCGTTGTCCCCAACATTCTGACTAAAAATATCGAGGCCAAAAAATTGCAGACCACTGTGAGAGCCTGAAGGAAATAGTTTTGGGTGATATGCGTGCGCCAGTTAAACAAGAATGAACTTTAATGCTGCAAAGTAATACCAATTCCAATGAAGATAAGTTCAAAGTCTGTTTGTGTTGCTTTGTATCCAATACCAACTTGCCCCAATCACAGTGAGATGTCCAAGAGATAAGAACCTTCAAAAAAAAAGTGCCCCCAAGGAGCACTTTTAAAATAGTATTTCAAACAAATCTTTACCAAACTCTAATTCGTTGTTCGGCAGGCTTAAACATTTTTTGTCCTTCTTTCAGGTTAAAGGCGAGATAAAAAGGATCGAAATTCGACAAAGGACCATTACAACGATGTTCACCCGGCGAATGCACATCAGTTACCAAGCGCTGCTCAGCTTCTTTATCCGTAATGTTCTGACGCCAAACTTGAGCCCAACTTAAAAAGAACCGTTGATCGCCGGTAAATCCATCAATCTGTTCATTGCCTTTGCCTTGTTGGGTCATTTTATAGGCATCATAAGCGATGGTCACCCCACCTAAATCCGCAATATTTTCTCCTAAGGTCAATGCACCGTTTACATGTTTACCATCCAAAATGGTATAAGCATCATATTGTTCCTGAACGGCTTTTGTTTTTGCATCAAAGCGGGTTTTATCATCAGCACTCCACCAGTTTTTGAGATTTCCATCAGCAGCATATTGACATCCCTGATCATCAAAACCATGGGTCATTTCATGGCCAATGACGGCACCAATGGCTCCGTATATCGGCGCATCATCCACACTCAAATCAAAGAAAGGATATTGTAAGATCCCTGCCGGAAAAACGATTTCATTAAAGGCCGGATTGTAGTAAGCATTCACCGTTGGTGGCGTCATTCCCCATTCTGTTTTATCAACCGGTTTGCCCAATTTTGAAATCATGTATTTATAATCAAACAAATTGGAGTTCATGATATTTTTGACATACGAATCACGAACAATTTCCAAACCGGTATAATCGCGCCATTTATCCGGATATCCAATTTTTTTAATGAACGTATGCAATTTTTCCAAGGCTTTGGTTTTGGTACTATCACTCATCCAGTCGAGTTTTTTAATGCGGGCCTCAAAGGCTATCTGCAAATTATTCACCAATTCTTCCATGCGTTTTTTCGCTTCTGCGGTGAAATATTTTTCGGTATACATTTGACCCAATTGCTCGCCAACAGCGCCATCAACTACAGAGAGTACTCTTTTCCATCGTGGCTTTTGCTCTTTCTGTCCACGCAATTCCAACCCATAAAACGAAAAACTTTCCTGATCAAATCCATTATTCAAATAGGCGGCCATGTTACTAATTGTATGCCATTTTAAATATACTTTCCAATCATCGATAGGTGTTGATTGAACCATAGCCGACATCGCTTTAAAAAATCCTGGTTGTGCAACCAATATGGTATCCTGGCCTTTGATCATGATCTGATCAAAGAACAGTTTCCAATCGATGCCTTTGGCGCTTTCATTCATTTGCTGAATAGCCATTTTGTTATACATCAGATAAGGATCCCGCATCGCCACACGATCCATGCTGGCTTCTGCCAACTTGGTTTCTAATGACAAAATCGTTTGAGCATGTTTTGTAGCATCTTCAGGAGTTTCGCCAGCCATTTTTAACATGTTGGAGATGTGTACCAGATATTTAGCCCGAATTTCGGTTTCACGGGCATCCTTTTTTAAATAATAATCACGATCCGGCAGACCCAATCCACCTTGATATAAATTACAAATATTTTTAGTGACCTCTTTATCATCCGGACCAACGTACACACTAAACAGAGGATTTAAGCCAACGGTGGTCATTGTCGCCAATTCCTTTGCCAAAGTCGCTGCGTCCTGAATACCGGCAATTCGATCCAATTCAGGTTGAATAGCCGCAATACCAGCCTTTTCAATAGCTGCGGTATCCATACCGGAAGCATACAAATCGCCCACCATTTGAGCCGGACTTCCTTTAGGGCTGCCGGATTTTGCAGAAGTTTCTTCCAGGATGCCCTTCAAGGCTTTTTTATTAAAGTCTTCGAGCAGATTAAAACTGCCCCAGCGTGTTTCAGTTCCGGGTATTGGATTGTTTTTCATCCATGTACCATTGGCAAACAAATAAAAATTATCGCCCGGCACAACGCTACTATCGATGTGGGCTGGGTCAATAAACTTGGTTCCGGATGGAATACTGCTTGCAGCCATTTTGCTCCCTTTCTGCTCCTGACAAGCACTTAAACTGATTGCTGCAACACAAGCAGCCAAAAAAATCTTTCTCATATATTGTAGTTTTATCGCGACTTTGAAAGGATTAAATCTCCTCCCCTGTCGAAAAATCGCGTGAAAATAGGGCAAACCCCTGAGTTACACACTCAAATTAGGACAAATGGACGATTCTCGGGATAAAGGTTTCAAAACGGATATAGTAAAACAACTTTTAGCCCATTTATTGTTGATCAGCGCATTCCTAGCCTATGGGTTAAAGAAGGAATAGGAAATAAAAGGCCAACTGCAAAATCCGGGTTAAATTTTGTCAAAATTCAAAAGCCTCTTTCGCATACTTATTTTTTTACATACATTTGAAGGCTTATGAGCAGTGATACCGTCATTGAATCCACACGGGTTAAAAAAGGGAAAGTCACCTATATCTATTCGATCATAGGGGTCGCCCTCGTGCTTTTTTTATTGGGTTCATTAGGCTGGTTGGTGATTAATGCCGGGCAACTTTCTAAAACGTTTAAGGAAAACATTGAGATTTCGGTAATTCTCAACGATAATACCCGGGATGATTTGGGCATGAAAATGAAAGAAATCATCGATCAGCAGGCTTTTACCAAATCATCGCAATATATTACCAAGGAAAAGGCTGCCGAACAATTCAGCAAAGATTTTGGCGAAGATTTTTTACAAGTTCTGGATTATAACCCCCTGTATACCTCTGTAAATTTTCATTTACATTCAGATTATATGAATTCGGATAGTTTGGTAAAAATTGAACGTTTTCTCAAACAAAGTAATATTGTACGAGAGGTTTTTTATCAAAAAAATCTGGTAGACATCATGAATAGCAATGTGCGCCGTATCGGAATTGTGATTGGCGTCATTTCCCTTTTTCTGATTTTTTCAGTGATTATGCTCATCGACAACACCATCCGACTGGCCATGTTTAGCAATCGTTTTCTGATCAAAACAATGCAAATGGTGGGCGCTACACGTTGGTTTATTGCCAAGCCTTTTAATATCAGAGGGGTCATTAATGGAATCATCAGTGCAGTGCTTGCTATCGCCGGCATTCTTTTACTCAAACTTTTTGCAGAAAGCTGGCTGCCTGAATTAAAATCTCTCAGTAGCCTCAATTGGATGTCAATACTATGTTTTAGTATTTTAGCGCTCGGTATTATTATATCTTTGCTCAGCACCCATCGTTCAGTGATTAAATATTTGCGTACCCATTTGGATGATCTTTATTAATTTTAAACTTATTTAAATTATGTCAACCCCATCGAACAAAAGCACCGGAAACAACGATAAACAATTTCTTTTTGGGAAAGAAAATTATATGCTGATGGCCGTTGGTCTGGTCGTGATTATTATCGGTTACTTTTTAATGTCTGGCGGTAAAAGTGCAGACCCCAATGTGTTCAATGCGGATGAAATTTATTCTCCTATACGAATTACAGTAGCGCCATTGCTTGTTTTACTTGGATTGGCCATAGAAGGATATGCCATTATGCGAAAACCTAAATCGTAATTGCATCATTTTCGGCTGATCTATGACCATTCTTCAAGCTATTTTAATTGCCCTCATTGAGGGTCTCACAGAGTTTTTACCAATCTCATCCACGGCTCACATGGTTTTCCTGAGTGCCTTCTTTCAGATTTCCAATGATGAGTTTGTCAAGATGTTTGAAGTATCGATTCAGTTTGGGGCCATACTGGCAGTCGTATTTCTTTATTGGAAAAAATTTTTCGATTTTAAAAAAATCAATTTTTATTTAAAATTAGGCTTCGCCGTAATTCCTGCACTTGTATTGGGCTATCTGCTGGATGATTATATTGAAAGTGTTTTAGAAAAACCACTCCCCATTGCCTTGGTGCTAATTGCCGGAGGTATAGTATTGTTATTTATAGATAACTATTTTAAAAACCCTCAAATCCATCGGGAAGAAGATATCAGCATTCCGGTTGCCGTTAAAATAGGTTTTTGGCAATGTTTGGCGATGATGCCCGGTACGAGTCGGGCCGCAGCTTCCATCATTGGAGGCATGCAGCAAAAATTAAGTCGTGAAGCGGCGGCTGAGTTTTCCTTCTTTCTGGCTGTTCCAACTATGTTGGCAGTCACGGCCTATTCAGTGATCGTGAAGGATTGGACGGTACAGGGGCAATATTTAAAAGGATACGAAATGATCTTTTCAGACAATCGTCATCTCCTGTTATTTCTGTTGGGAAACGCTGTCGCATTCATTGTAGCAGTTTTGGCCATTAAACTTTTTATCGGCATGATTAAAAAATATGGCTTCCGTTTTTGGGGCTATTACCGCATAGCTGCAGGAATTTTGGTTCTGATTTTAATTTGGGCCGGCTTAATACAATCTTAATTTTTTTGATCTTTACAAATAAAGCCAGTTGTATAAGTGTTGCGGTTATTCAATTCGAGTTTGTGTTTCTGCATCCATTCTTCAAATTGCTTAAAAGTGCTGCCATTTTTTTGCAACCATTGCTGATATTCTTCAGGTTGCCCTTTGCGGAATAACCAATAAACATAAGCTTCCAAGAGGTCTTTTTCTGCTAAGGCAGTTTGTTGATCCAAAATTGCATTCGGATAACGTTTATTATTTTTTCGTTCAAACCATTGCAAATTGGCCGCCCGATAGAGCGTATATATTTCCTTTAAACTGAGTTTGGATTTACTTTTAGCTTGAGTTCGATTGATTAAAATGGGTGTAAACCCGACCATAAAACCGGCTTCATAAGATGCGGCAAAAGGTAATACCAATTTCCCCTTCTCCATGGTGGCTACCATGTTTTTGGTGAGGACTACTTCGGCAGAGGAATCTGTAAACTTGATTGCACTTTGAATGGTCATATAAAGCATCTCGCTCATGTTTTCATTTCGTTGTCCGGCAAGTTCAAGATTCATAAATGTTTCTCCCAGCATCAGTACATTAAAACGCTCTTCTGTCAGGGCCCAAATTGTAGCTGCCCCCCTGTAAGCACTTGCTAATGAGGGTTCGGTTTTGATGGCTTGTTCATATCTGCATAAGGCCTGTTCGTAATGATTACGCTGGGTAAACAAATGTCCCTCTTCAACCCATAAACGACCCGACTTTGGAAATCGTCTCCGACCGTCCTGATAAACTTTTATAGCACCAGCACTATCGCCTTTCAAATCCAGTGTATTACCCAACATAGCAAATGCTTCAGGGGAGGTATTGCGGTAATTTCCATTCACTGCTTTTTGAAAATAAGGTAAGGCCTTTAAATAATCCAACCGTAAATAATACGCCATCCCCATTTCATAAACAGGAGCCATATTGGAAGGATCTGACTTTTCGGCCTGACTCAGCAATTCCAATGCCTGATCATATTTTCCCGATTCCATTTGCAGGATTGCTGCCTTGATTAAGGTATCTGCTTTTTGACCATACATTAAAAATGGTCCACTGAAGAATAAACAAAAAAGAATTGTTCTCATAGCCACTGATTTGGATCAAGGGTAAAAATAAAAAATCATCGGAAGGATTGAAACTTAATTTTATGTCCGTTGAAATGAGGTTAACTAGGGTCTGCTGATTATCTCACGGGCGCTTCAAATTCAAGGAAGCGTTCAAGGGATAGTCCCGTACGTACGGGACAGCCCTTGGACGATGACGCAGAAGTTGAAGATGCCCGTGAGAAGTGAAAATTATAAAAAAAAATGCAAGCATATTAAAGATAAATGAATAATTACCATGCATCTAAATAGCGTAATTCGCTTCACCACGTAAAGATATCAACTACTTTCACGTTAATCAGCAAGCCCAAACTACAACTCCTTTTCATACTTCAAGGAGTTCAAAGCTTGATCTCGTATAGCATACAATCCAAAATAATTGTCAAAATAGACATTCACATTCTGAGACGGCTCATTCAAGGCCAATTTAGCTTCATCCAGAGATTATTCGGCAAAGCAAGTTTTGGCGCCTACCTTTGCCTGCGATGCTGAATATCCCGATTTGTAATGGCTTAAAAATAATTCTGTCACTTAATCAAACGTGCAGGGATTTACAATTGGAAATGACTTGTTTTCTCGACGGCAGACTCGACATTTTAATTTCCGGATTTCATGAAGTTCAAAAAAAAGGTTACCAGTTCCAAATAACTTTTGAATCAGGGTATTTACAGAAATATCCTGCATTAAGTTTGGTTCAAACATTGGGTTTTAAAGTTCATCAATACCAGCAAGGCTCGGCATTATCCTGCAGGATTGCACCGATTGCTGATTCCATTTTTGAATACGCCGAGGCTCAGCCGATGTTCAAGGAAATGATGCTTGAAAGTTTGGCCCTTCAAATTTTATTTCATGCCCTTGAAGATCGAAAAGATTGTGATAAAACGCCTTGCTTCAACTGCCGTTTTTTGAATATTCCATCCGAAAAACAAAAAATCATGCAAGCCCGCGTATTGGCCATGATTCATTTGTCTGAACCGCTTTCAATTCCGGCCCTGGCAAGAGCTGTACACATCAATGAATGTTATTTAAAAAAAGGGTTTAAAGAATTGTTTGGCACCTCCATTTATGATTTTATTCAACAGGAAAGGGTTCGCAAAGCCAAACATTTTTTGAGTGGTTCACGCATTAGTGTGCAGCAAATTGCATTGGAATTGGGTTATTCGAACACCAGCAATTTTACCAACGCCTTTAAAAAATTGACCGGATTATCGCCCACTGAATGGCAAAAAATTTCTGACAAAGAATTTGCTTAGGCCCCAATTATTTTCCTTTACTTTCGGCGGGCGGAGCCACTGCTTTTCTAACCTTATCGAATCGTTTATCTTCCCAATTGATAAGAATAAAAAAATATTCTTTGATTCTGGCCATATTGTTCACCGAAAAATCAGCAAACTGACCGTATAAATCCTGATGAAAGAGTGTAATAAAGACATAACAATCTAAGTAACCGAGCTTCTCCATAGCCCGGGCAAATTGAAAATGTTTTTTCGAGGAATTATTCAGCATTTTTTTCCAGGCATACATTTCCAAATATTTTTCCTTGGTTTTATCGTTCGGCCTGACCATTCCCAAGGTATCAAAGTAGCTGTAAACATCTTGTTTAGCTGCCTGATAATGCCACCAGGGCGATTTGTCATCTACGATAATTTCTTCCCAAACATGGGCCGTCGTTAAGGGATAAACCTCCCTGGGAATCCATTGTAAATTAAAATCTGCTGCCGTTTTCTGCACAATTCGTTTGAATATCGTAAAATAATGTTGTTGGGGGTAAGCAATGATGGCTTCAATGATGCTGGCAGCGGCTTCCTCGTACATCCCTCTCTGATACAGCGACATTGAAAGCTTCTCCCATGCTTCCGGCCTGATAGGGTTTAATTCACTGGCTTTTTTATACAATCGAATAGCAGCAGTATCCCGATTCATCACATAATAGGCGTCACCCAGCTTAAGCATACCCATATAATGTGTTGGATAAATAGCTAAAGCCTTTTCAAAAAGTGGTGCCGCCAGGGATGGATTGGCGCCGGCTAATTCTTCAAGTCCTTGTTCATAAAAATTCTTCGCTTCGTCGGGAGCAGAATAATCCTGATCCGATGTGTCTACCATAAACTGCCTCAAATACGCCGAGGCTGAATCAACGCCAAATAATTTCAAAGTTGCCAATCGACAGTTTTGAATAAAATCATGCTTGTAAGGTTCATACGGAATCATGGCTAAATCAGCCAGCTCTTTGAGCCGTTTGGATAAGGCCTGCATGCGCATTTTTTCTTCCTTCTGACTCCAGGAAAGTTGTTTTTCTTCTCCATCCGGTTGACGCAGGATACTGGAATCAATGGTTACCGTGGCATCTGTTGGTTCAGGCTCTTCAAGTTCCTTTCGGCGCTTTCGGGGTTTTTCATCGGAGCCTTGATCATCACTTCTGTCCAACCCACTCCATTTTACCGGATCTGTACCTCTGGGAATTATTTTTCCGTCATTGTGATTCACTTCTTCGTCTGAACCATCTGCCTCTGAGGTATCTTTCATTTCTTGTTGAGGTTGTAATGATTTTAATTCATCACTGGTTGCAGCAATGCGTTCCAAAACCTGTCGCTGCATTTGAACCAACGCTTCATGAAAGTAAGGGTCTTGCGGATTTTCCCGAACGAGTTCTTTCAAAATTTTTTCGCCCTCAAAAATGCGGTGTTCGTTGTAGAATTTTTTCGCCTTCTCTAATTTTCGGCGTTGCTCACTATTCACCACCTTATCTACCACTTTTTGTGCATGTATTTGTGTACGACTCGAACAAAGCAACACAAAGAATAGCAGAAATGTACGACAGATCAAAATCCTATTCCGCTGTTTTTTGCAGCGGATTTTTTGATCATCCTTGAGTGCCTTCGCCATACCAATTCTTATGCTCAAATATAAACCCAAATTTGCAGTTGGATACCGCCAACTACAAATCCGAACGCTCATGGCGCATTCCGTATAAAATAAAATTCACGATTTTACCGAAAGCATGTAATTATGCAATCTTATGTTGAAGCAATTCCTCGCCTATTTCTTCGTGATTTTAATGTTCAGTGCTTGTCAAAATAAGTCTGTAGACCTATTGGTGCATGGTGGAAAAATTTATACGGTTGATGAGGGATTTGAGGTGCATGATGTGATGTTAATCCGCAACGGAAAAATAATTGCCACAGGAGGAAATTCCCTCATGCAGAATGTTCAGGCCAAAGAAACCCTCGATTTAAAAGGTGCCAGTGTTTATCCGGGTTTCATTGATGCGCATTGCCATTTTACCGGATATGCCATGGATTTTTTTAAATTAGACCTCCATGAAAGTCACTCTTTTTTAGAGGCCATTGATCTGATGAAAAAATTTGCTGCTGACAATCCACGGCAATGGATGGAAGCGCGAAATTGGGATGAACATCTTTGGACACCCCAAAGTATGCCCGACAAAAAAAGTCTGGACCTCCATTTTCCTGACCGCCCCGTAATCATGTTGCGGGTTGATGGACATGTAGCACTTTGTAATCAAAAAGCGCTGGATTTAGCCGGCATCCAAAAGCAAACAAAAGTTCCAGGCGGGCAATTTGAAATTAAAAACGAACAACTTACCGGCTTTGTTTTTGACGCGGCCATTGCTGAGATACAGAAAAAAATCCCTCCGCTGAATCATACGGAAGCACTCAAAGGGATGCAGGATTTAGAAAAAAAATGCTTTGCATTTGGACTCACCTCGCTAACCGATTGCTGGGTAAAATCTACTGACCTCAGTCATCTTCAAAATGCTTTTCAAAACAAAAAACTAAGTATTCCTGTGACCTGTATGCTGGAAATGTCTAAGGAGAATATACAAAATTGGATGCATCAAAAACCTTATCAGGATGATCATTTGCATATTGCCGGATTTAAAATTTTCTCAGATGGTGCACTGGGGTCCAGAGGTGCATGCTTACATGAGCCTTATCTGGATCAGGCCAATCATTATGGACAGTTGTCTTACCCACAGGATTCCCTGGAGCAAATGATTGCACAAATTGCGAAAAGCTCCTATCAATGCTGTGTGCATGCCATTGGCGATTCTGCGGTTTCCAGCATATTAAAAATGTATCAGAAATACCTGCCTTCATCTAATCAACGGCGATGGCGGATTGAACATGCGCAGGTGATTCTTCTCTCCGATACCGCTTTTTTTCGCCAATGGAACATCATTCCTTCTGTTCAACCTACGCATGCCATGAGCGACATGGCCTGGGCTGAAAAACGACTTGGAGCAATGCGTTTACAAAATGCTTATTTACTCAACACCCTTAAAAATCAATTGGGATGGATGCCTCTGGGAACCGATTTTCCCGTAGAATCACCCGACCCTTTAAGAACATTTATTGCCGCTGTATTTCGAAAAAATATTTCCAGAATACCACAAGGTGGTTTCCAGATCAAAGAGGCTTTGAGTCGGGAAGATGCCTTAAGGGGTATGACCATCTGGGCTGCCAAAGCCTCATTTGATGAGAAATACAGAGGCAGCTTAGAAAAAGGAAAATGGGCTGATTTTGTAATCTTGGATACCGACTTAATGGAAGCACCTGAAAGGAATGTCGTACAATCAAAGGTTTTAGCAACTTATAGCAAAGGACAAGCTGTATTTCGGAAGTAAATCCTTTCAGCATTGATAGTATAACTTTTCCGGTTTACACTTTCGCCGATTATATTTGTTGTCTGCATGGATTCTTCACTCTTTTTTTCAGGAAAAACCAAATTAGGCATTTTAGGAGGTGGTCAGTTAGGCAAAATGCTCCTTGAATGCACCCGGCGCTGGGATATTTATACCAAAATATTAGACCCCGACCCTCAAGCCCCTTGCCGTATCAGTTGTAATGAGTTTGTTCAAGGCAGCTTATTGGATTATGATACGGTGATGCAATTTGGAAAAGATTGTGATGTGATTACCATTGAAATTGAACATGTGAACACAGAAGCTTTGCAGGCGCTTCAAGAAATGGGTAAAATTGTTCACCCAAATCCGAAATCACTTGCACTGATTCAGGACAAAGGTTTACAGAAGGCTTTTTACAAGAGTTTAAATTTACCCACTTCAGATTTCGCCCTTTATGAAAGCAAAGCAGAAATCTTATCTGGCATCAATACCGGCATGATAAAGTTTCCATTTGTTCAAAAGAGCAGAAAAGCCGGTTACGATGGTAAAGGAGTCGCAGTGATAAAATCTGCCAACGATATCAATTTATTAATGGATACTCCTTCGGTGATTGAAGATATGGTTTCACTAAGTAACGAATTGGCTGTGATTGCCGTCCGGAATGCTTCTGGAGAAATTCGTTGTTTTGATGCAGTTAGTATGGATTTTCATCCGGATGCCAACCTGCTGGACCTTTTACTTTATCCTGCTCCCATTTCATTGGACATGCAGCAACAAGCAGTTCAAATTGCAGAACGATTGATTGAAAAATTGAACATTTGTGGATTATTGGCCGTTGAGTTTTTAGTAGATCAACAAGAACAATTGTGGATCAACGAAGTAGCACCGCGTCCGCATAATAGTGGTCATCAAACCATCGAAAGTGCCCAAAGCTCGCAGTATGAGCAACATCTGCGTGGCATTTTAAATCTGCCTTTAGGCAGCACCCAACTCATCAGCCCTTCTGCCATGGCCAATCTTTTGGGCGAAGAATCTTTTCAGGGACCTGTGCATTATGAAGGATTAACGGATTGTCTTTCCAAAGAAGGTGTTTACGTACATTTGTACGGTAAAAAAACAACCAAGCCTTTCCGGAAAATGGGTCATGTGACCGTTACACATTCCTCTCTGGATGAAGCCAAAAAAATTGCACAATGGGTCAAACAAACCATCAAAGTAAAAAGCCTTTCGTAGGAATAATCATGGGTAGCGATAGTGACTGGCCCGTGATGAAACAAGCTGCTGATTTTCTCGAAGAAATGGGTATTCCGTATGAAACGAGTATTGTTTCTGCACATCGTACACCCCGTCGAATGTTTGAGTACGCCGAAAAAGCCCATCAACGCGGCTTGCGCATCATCATCGCCGGAGCGGGAGGAGCAGCTCATTTACCGGGTATGATTGCCAGCATCACACCTTTACCGGTCATTGGAGTTCCGGTTAAAAGCAGTAATTCAATGGATGGTTGGGATTCTGTTTTGTCCATTCTTCAAATGCCGAACGGGGTTCCGGTTGCTACAGTTGCGCTGAATGCCGCCAAAAACGCCGGTATTCTGGCATTACAGATTTTAGGAACCAATGATAAGGTTTTGCAAAAGAAAGTAATTGCTTATAAAAAGAAACTGGAGAATGAGGTGCTTAAGAAGTTGAGTAATTTCCCGCCTTCCAGATAGCTTATGTTTTTTGAGGTTTCTTTTTAGCTGCCGGAAAAAGTACATTGTTTAAAATAAGCCGATATCCCGGTGAATTGGGATGCAGACTTAAATCCGTTGGCGGATCACCCACTTGATGTTGATAATCTTCAGGATCATGGCCTCCGTAAAATGTCCAGGTACCTTTTCCTATATCCCCATGAATGTATCTGGCTTCACCCGCACCCTTATTTTCACCCATGACCAGGGTACTACTTTTTAAAGCCCGATTGACGAAAGAAGTCGTTTGACCCATGAAGCCTTTAATCGTGGTAGTATGATTTTGACATAACATAGATGGTACCGGATCAAATTTGGCGGAGAAGGTAAACAAGGTAAAATAATCTGCACTAAATGGCACCTTCCTGACCGTCGTTGCATCAATATCAGAATATTCGTATTCGTAAGGATTGGTCACCAATTTAAAATCTTTAAAAGCCAGGCTGCGCTCATAATTGAGTTTGGATTGTGCTTCCGGATCCTGCGCATCATAATCATACATTTTTTCGCAAATATCCGTCCCCTCTGCTGCCAAAGCAATATCATAACTATCGGTTGCGCTGCACATGGCAAAAAGATAACCACCACCAATGACAAACTCACGAATTTTTTTGGCAACGGCTAACTTTAACTGACTCACTTTCTGAAAGCCATGTTTCTTGGCCATGGCCTCATTTTTATTCATTTCTTCAATATACCAGGCTGCCGTATGATAAGCGGCATAAAACTTCCCGTATTGGCCGGTAAAATCTTCATGATGCAAATGCAGCCAATCGTATTGAACCAATTTATCTTCAAGCATTTCGGTATCATACAATTTCTCAAAGGGGATTTCGGCATAAGTCAGCACCATCGTCACGGCATCATCCCAGGGTTGTTTGTTATCGGGTGTATAAACTGCAATTTTGGGTAATTTTTCCAGTCTTACCAAATCCATATTTGCATCAGGATCGGCCACTTCTTCCAGTATTTTTGTGTATTTGGCCTCCGGTAACACTTCATAAGACACCCCCCGAATTTTACATTCACTCTCGAGCTCCACATAATGATCAAATGCAAAACTGCCTCCTTGATAATTCAACAACCAATCTACTTTTTGATTCTTTCCCAATACATAATATGCAATACCGTATGCCTTCAGGTGATTACTTTGATTTTCAACATCCATTGGAATAAAAATCTTGCTGGCAAAAAGTGACTGTCCAACAAACAAACAGCCCAGAAGCAATATGCACGTAGCTTTCAACCGAGAATTTGCAGTGGCAAGGTACGATGCTACTGAAAACAAAGCCTGCAAAGGATTTGCCCGGTAACCCCGAGTTAGAAAATCATACTGAGGACAATTAGCCGAAATATTGGATTTTCCTATTCGTTTTTGCGGTTGGCTGTGCCCAACTGCAAAATTTGGGTTCAAATTAAACCTGCCCATTTGTATGTATTTCATTTTAGTTAAATCCAAAAATAAGCGCGTCGAGAAGCACTCGCTGTTAAGTTAATTATAAAACTCCCCGTTGTAAAACATTTTGAACGCATTAAAGCCCACCTTGTATTGCAAAACATCGTAGTCTAAACGCATTTCGTATAAACTCATGGTAGTGATATCATACATCTGACCTTTACTGAACATTCTCAGGGTATTGGCTCTGTTGATATAAGCCATGGAATTATAACTGATTTCCATTTTGTCGGGAAAGTAATTATCGACAACGGTCTGATTCCCTTCATAAAACATTTTAAAAAATCCGTTCAAGTCCTGAAAAGCCACAACCCGGTCTGCAACGCGATAAGGTGGTTCGTAAAACCCGATGGTATATAAGTTCCCATTGTAAAATATTTTGAAATACCCGTCGTTGCTTTGAAATGCCACAATATCGTCGCCCACCTGATAGGATTTGGGCGGAAAAGGATCCATGATATAAACATGTCCTTTATGATAAATCTTAAATATCCGATTAATATCTACATACCCAACAGTATTCCGACCAACTTTAAAATCGAGCACAGCCTGACTTTCAATCGCCTCTGATTCATTGTTGTAAAACACTTTAAATTGGTTATTAAAGTTGATATAAGCTCCAATATTATCTGAAACCTTAACCGTACTATCGAAAGTAAAATCATTTTCCCGGATGTTCAAAAAGGTTTCCAATTCGGTGATTTTTCCATTGTAGTAACCATTAAAGGTGGATTGATTGATATCATAAAACAAAACCACGCTATCCCCCATGGCAAAGCGGTCGCAGAGTTTACTGAGCAGCACAACGTCCTGCCCATCTATCACCGAAATCATATTGGCGCTTCGAAATAAAACCAGGTTGTCCGATACACTGAATTGCGTGGTAAACAAATCATTGATGATTGTAACAGCTCCATCCCGGTATACTTTAAAATTTCGTGCATTGTCGAGATAAGCGACTGCCCGGCGCCCTACCTTATAATCCACCGGTATCAATGGTTCAATCCGATTAACGGCTCCATTGTCGAAAACATAGAATTCCTGACGCACATCGGTATATGCAGAAAATGGCTGTGCCATAACTTCAGATACCCCTATAAAGGGTATCCATAAAAAGACGAATGCGAATTTCCTAAGCATATATTTCATTGAGATAAGTGTAAATATCGTGATTTCCAAGCAAATCATTCGCATCGGATTTACGATAACAAAAAAATAAAGGCTGCCGGGCTCTCTGATTAAATCATTTTATTTCGTTTAATGAGATAGGAAAGCAATACTTGTTCAAAGCCCTGATTAATATCCGCATCCACAATATCGATGCCAAACTGCCCACATTTCAAGGACAATTCAGACCTGAAAGCCTTCATTTTACTGGCATAGATTTCTTTAAGGCTATTGGAATTCATCCGGATTTTTTCGCCACTTTCCATATCTATAAACTCATACGGTCGATTTTCAAAATCAAAATCCACTTCAAATTTTCCATCTTGAACATGAAAAAGGATTACTTCATGTTTGTTATATTTTAAGTGTTGCAAGGCATCGAAAATTTCGTTGCTGTCCGAAACCCGATCCAACATATCACTGAAAATAATCACCAATGAGCGTTTATGAATGTTTTCGGCTATCTGATGTAATGCATTCACCGCCTGGGTTGTTCGGTTTTCAATGTTTAACTGCACTAGTTTTTCTAATTCAGCACTCAACATTTTGTGATGCACGATATTACTTTTGCATTTACTATGAAAATAAACTGATTGATCAAACAATGAAAGTCCTACTGCATCCAACTGTTTACGCAGTATTTCCTTGATAGAAGCCGCAGCCAGACACGAAAACTTCAATTTATTGAGGGCAGCATCTTCCGGAAATAACATCGAACTGGAAGTATCAATCACGATCTGACATCTCAAATTGGTTTCCTCTTCGTATTTTTTCACAAAGAGCTTATCCGATCGTCCATACACCTTCCAATCGATATGTTTTAAATTATCTCCGGTGTTATACAGCCTGTGTTCTGCAAATTCTACCGAAAATCCATGAAATGGGCTTTTATGCAAGCCTATAATGAATCCCTCGACCACCTGACGGGCCAGAAATTCAAGGTTCTCTATTTGTCCTTCTAAAACCATTACTGAGATGGTAAATTTATTTTACTTTATGCTCCTAAAAAAATAAGATTGATTATATTTGACTCCATGTTTTTACAACTGAAACGATTGTTTCCCCTGATTATTGTCGGCCTGGTCGTATTCATGACTTCCTGCACCCGCGAATATATCTGCCAATGTGTAGTAAAATACTCCGGAAATCCTCCCGGCTTGCCTGATACGGCTGTCCATGAATTCCTGATTAAAGACTCCAAAAAGGAAGCCGCCAAAAAATGCGAAGCCAATGGAACCACAGCTACTCAGGATAATATCACCATGGTAGAAACCTGTCGACTTTATTAATTCGAGGCGTCCAACAGGACCTACTTTCTTTAAAATCCCACTCTATGCATAAAATAGTATTTCTGTCCTTGCTGATCGGAATGTTAAATGGCGTTTGCCTGGCTCAATATCCCGGAGATGCCGCCTGTCGCCAACATCCACTTTGGATTGAGATGATGAATCAGGAAGGCGTAATATTTTCGGATGCCGTAAAAGCATTTGAAACCTACTATTCGGTTCATGCAAAACCACAAACAGAAAATGAGCGCTTTCAGTCCTCCCAACCTCAACAAATAAAAATTCAACGCGACACACTCGCCTTTGAATACAAAAAGTTCATGCGCTGGCAACAAAAAATGAAAGCATTTGTGAAGCCAGATGGGCATGTAATGAATAGCGATGAAAGACTCGCTCTTTGGCAGGAACAACTCAAATTACGAAAATAAGCGCTTTCTATTCATCCATTCATTCGTCACAATTTCATGAAAAATATTTTATTGCTGGCCTTTTTTCTCGGGGCAATTTTAAGCACCCATGCACAGAGTTCAGGCTGGCTTTTTGCAGGACCCCATCAATTTCCAACGAATATTTCAGGTCAAATTAACGGAATCGGGCGAGTCTGTCAGATTAAATTCGATCCGAATAACGCCAATACCTTATATGCTTGCAGTGCATCGGGTGGATTATGGATATCTACCAATAATGCGCAAAGCTGGAAACCCCTGGGCACTGATTTGCTTCCACAAATGAATACCTCCAGCGTTTGCATTGATTTTACCAATTCAAATATTATTTATCTCAGTTCCGGTGACCCTAATTACTATAGCACTGATTTTGGAATCTGGAAAAGCACAGATGGTGGACAAAGCTGGAATTTGTCAAACACCGGTATCGGAAATCGAATGGCTTTGGAATTGCTCATGGACCCCTTGGATCATCTCAGCTTAATAGCCGCCACCAACAACGGCATTTGGAAAACAAACGACGGGGGCAATACTTGGAGTGAAAAATTGACTGGCAACAATTTTACAGATATGAAATGGATGCCTTTAGCCGGCAGTTCGATTATTTATGCTTCCAGTACCAACAAATTTTTCCGGAGTACAGACCGAGGGAATACCTGGACCGAAATCACCACGGGCTTCAGCAATTTATTACAACAAGGTACCCGCTTAGCCGTGAGCCCGGCCAATCCCGCTTTCGTTTATGTAGGTTCCGTTTATGATGAAGGCACTATTTTTTTAAGCACCGATTCCGGAGCATCTTTCTCCATTCGTTATCATGATCCCAACCGCAGTTTAACGGGATATGATACAACTGGTGGCGGACAAGGGAATTATAATTTCTGTATCGAAGCTGATCCACTCAATCCCAATCAATTGTACCTCGCCTCGCACAATGTTTGGCGCAGTGATGACTCTGGTTTTACCTGGACAAAACTCACCAACTGGTGGCAAACCGTACATACGGATATGCATGATTGGGAATTTCACCCCTCCAATCCCAACCAACTTTTTCAAGCCAATGACGGGGGCGTATGGATGACCCTTGATTCGGGTGTAAATTGGGTACAAACCAGCGATAGCCTGAGCGCTACCGAAAACTATCATGCCGCAGCAAGTCCTTTGTTTGCCAGACTCATCAGTACCGGAACTCAGGACAACGGTGAATTGGTTTATATGGGAAATGAATGGAAAACGAATCGCGGTGGAGACTGGACCACCAGAATGATGATGGATTATTCGCCCCAAAAATTTGTTTATTATTTTGATGATTTGGAACGTCGTCCACTACCATCGGGGAGCGGAAATACATATAATCTTCCAATCGGGGTAACCACAACAAATATTAAGCATGCTTTTAATAGCAATCCTGAAATTGCTTTTGTAGCCGGAAATTCTGTTTGGCGTACCAACAATCTACTCGCCCAAAATCCGCTCTGGACTCAAATCATCACCGGCACAGCAACCATAAGGGCTATAGCCAGTGCCGAAAAATATCCGCATTTACTCGCCTACAGCGCTGCGAACAAAATTTATATCAGTCATGATGCATTGAGTCCAAGCCCTACATTCGTTAACTACACATTGCCGGTATCCGGAAATGCAACGGATATTGTTATATCATCTGCAGATACCATGGACCTGTATATCATCATTGGCAACAAAGTTTTCCGATCCAACAATGGTGGACAAACTTTTGTCGACTACTCCAATCAATTGCCCAATGTGCCCCAAATGAAACTACACTTAGACGATTACAGCACGAAGCAAAGCCTTTATGTGGGCAACAGCATGGGTGTATTTCATACGGATACAACATTGGGCGCCTGGAATGCATACAACAACGGCCTTCCAACCATTGCGTCCATTGAAGACTTTATGTATTTCAATGATGGTGGCGAGGATGCCCGACTTTTTATCACATACTACGGCCGTGGCACCTGGGAACAAAAGCTGGAAAATACACATAGCTGTGCAACGCCGAGCATCACTTCTCACCAATGGCTGGGAAATCAATATCAAATACAGTGGAGTGGCACAGGAATGAGTTTTGATATTCAATACCGCCCGGAAGCGGAAATGAATTGGAACACTTTAAATATCACCGGAAATAATTTTCTGTTTTCTCAATACCAGGGTTGTACACGCTATGAGCTTCGGGTGAGAGCACATTGTGGCAATGACAGTAGTTTGTGGAGTCAACGAATTTATTTTGAAACACCCAGCAATCAACTGAATAACGATTTCGACAATCATCAGGATATTGGCAATACCGGTGCTGCAGGCTCTGTTTGTTTTGACTCAATCAATCAGCGGTATACCATTTATGCCGCCGGCGATGATATTTGGGGCAGTGCCGATCAATTTCATTATTTGTATAAAAAAGTACATGGCGACGTAAGCATTTCTGCCCGGGTACGATATATTGGAAACATTTACAGTTGGGCTAAAGCCGGAGTTATGATGCGCGAATCATTGGATACGGATTCCAAGCATACCCTCTGCGCATTAACGCCTGGTAATGGATTTGCCAATCAGTGGCGATCATCTACTGCAGGTTCAAGCGATAACAAGGATACTTCCGGAGCCGCTCCCGGATGGGTTAAATTGGAAAGAACCGGAAATGTGTTTGAAGCATATTTCTCCACCAATGGAAGTAACTGGGAATTACTCAACTCCACGACCATTGCAATGAATGATAGTATTTATCTGGGACTCGCCAATTGTAGTCATATCGATGGCACCCTCAACGACGCCATATTTGATCAGATTATCATCAATGGAACCGTGTTGCAAACAGCAGATTTGAATGTTACACAACCTATGATTCAAGTTTCGCCGAATCCTGCCAATCATCTACTCAATGTTCAATTTAAACAGGCAAGTAAGAGCAAAGAAATTCATTTCCGGGTCATCGACCAGCAGGGTCAGGTAAAATTAAACAGCCATCAAAAAGGGGGGCAATTAAATTACACCCTCCAAATTGAATCCTTACCAAGCGGTGTTTATTATTTGCAAATTGAAGACCAATTGAGGCATGCCATTGCATTCATCAAACAATAACAGGTATGCATATCGAAGCCATTCGTGATTTTGTTTTATCACTGGAAGAAGTGGAAGAAGGTTGTCCATTTGGCCCGGATGTGATTGTGTATAAAACAAAAGGCAAAATGTTTTTGCTGCTTCCTTTGGATACAGAAACAGTTCGTTTTAATGTCAAATGCGATCCGGAAAAAGCGATTCAATTGCGTGAAGAATTTCCTGAGCACATTTTACCGGGATATCACATGAGTAAAGTACATTGGAATACCATTATTTCCGACGGCTATTTGAATGAGCAAATGCTTAAAGAACAAATCATGCACTCCTATGCCTTGATTTGCAATGGCAAAAAACAAAAAAAATAATTGAGGGTAGCTCCTTACAATTTAAAATTGGCTTAAAAACACAATTCCAAATCATCATATTTATAAAACGATTTTTTAGCCGGTCTCGCACCCGACTTTGTTTTATTGATTTGAATCAACAACTTCACATTAAAGGAATAGAAGAAATCATTTTTATCAGGATTTCCTCTTTGCTCTCCGGGCAAGTACGGCATGTCCGGATTAATCAGATTGCTTTTGTTATTCACCGAACGAGCTACTGATGCATCCTCGGCTTGCAGATATTTGGCAAACAGGTTCGGGTCAATATAATTTGTACTCACATCATCCAAATAATCGGTGAATAATTTTCGTCCGCAAAATTCAAAAGCCATGCTGGTTTTATTGCCCAATGCATATCTCAACCCCACGGTAAATGGCATATTCCATTGGGTAAGTTGATAGGGTTTACGACTCGGATATTCCTGCATACCCTGACCCTCTGTACGCAATGGATGCAAATCAACCCATATCAGATCTTCCGCAATTTCATCATAATAAGTCCCTTGTGGATTAAAGGAAAACAATCCAATACCCATGCCCATATAAGGTTGTAAGTGCCAATGATGAATGCCAAATTGTGCAGGAAAAATTTTAAACGGAAAACAAACTGCACTCAGTGATAACTCCGAAATTTTAGATTGGAAATCCAGATTCCGACGCAAACGATAATACGACAAATCCCCCTTATCGCGATAAGTCACATCCTGATCACTACCCGAAATTTGGCCCCAGGTATATTCTAATCGGAGCCCCACAACATCCCGTCGAAAATGACTCAAACCGAGCCCGTAAAAAAAGGTTCTTTGTTTAAAATTATGGTCATAAAAAAAACCCTTGCCCGATCCCACATTTCCTCCTAAATCTCCCAAATAATTGGACAACCCAAAACCCAGGGAGAGAAATGTCGACTTTTTAGATGGTGCCGTACTGTTTTTTTCGTCATTGGACGAACCGCTCAATAGTGGCTTTTGTGCATGCGTGGCACACACTGCAAAAAACATGAAGGGGACGAGTAATTTAAGCAGGTTCAAGGATTAGTTATGAAAACTAAAATTAGGAGTTTTCAACGGTATTACCTAACATCAGATAGGCTTTAATAAATCCATCCAATTCTCCGTCCATCACCGGACCTACATTGCCAACCTCATAATCCGTGCGGTGATCCTTGATCATTTTATAGGGATGAAATACATAAGATCTGATTTGGGAACCCCACTCAATTTTCTTTTTCCCGGCATTGGTTTGGTTCTTTAATTCTTCCTGCCTTTGTAATTCTTTCTCATACAATTGCGACTTCAGCATCTTCAGCGCCTTTTCGCGGTTCTCACCTTGTGTCCGAGCCTGTTGACATTCAACAATTATCCCACTCGGGATATGCTTTAAACGTACCGCCGTTTCTACTTTGTTTACATTTTGTCCGCCTTTTCCACCTGAACGGTAAAATTCCCATTCTATATCAGCCGGACTCACTTCTATCTCTATACTATCATCTACCAAAGGATATACAAACACCGAAGCAAATGAAGTATGCCTTCGGGCATTCGAATCAAAAGGCGAAATTCTCACCAATCGATGTACGCCGTTTTCTGATTGTAATAATCCATAGGCAAAAGGGCCATCTACTTCCAGGGTAGCCTGTTTGATACCTGCCCCATCTCCCCATTGCACATCCAGTTCACTCACCTTAAACCCATTTTTCTCCCCATACATCCTGTACATTCGCATCAACATTTCGGCCCAGTCCTGACTTTCAGTACCCCCTGCCCCGGAGTTGATGGTTAATACAGCAGGCAACTCATCTTCAGGATCGTTCAGGGTACTTTTAAATTCCAGTTCATCAATCACCTTTAAGGCATGATCAAATTGTTCGCGGGCATCCTCTTCACTGGCTTCACCCATTTTCCAAAAATCGAACATGACGGCAAAATCTTCCACGGCCGTATGCACCTTTTCAAATAACCCCACCCAGAATTCCTGGGTTTTAATTTCTTTTAATATGGCAGTTGCTCGTTGATTATCATCCCAAAAACCAGCCGACAAACTCAACTGCCGGTCATTTTCAATCTTCATTTTTTTATCCTCAATCGCAAGAAACTGTTTGAGTGATGACACCCTCTCCCGCATCACTTTGAGTTGTTCAATCGTCATACCGCAAATTTATACCAATGTGCCTTGAAACTGTTCAATAATTGTGGCTTGTTTTAGGTTTACCCGCGCCTTGAATCTACAGCATTTCTGAGTTATTCAGGCGCCCCTAAGTATTTTTCGAATGCTTCGCGACTAATTTTTCTGGCCCCCAGGCTTTCAAGATGCGGAGAGTATATCTGGCAATCTACCAAAGGGACGCCTTCTTCCCGCAAATTTTGCACCAAATGAATCAGGGCCAGCTTACTCATATTCGGCTCCCAACTAAACATACTTTCTCCGCAAAACATGCCTTTGAGCCGCACTCCGTACAAACCTCCAACCAAAGAATCTCCCCGAAAAATCTCCGCACTTTCAACCAATCCGGCACGATGCAATGCCTCATAGGCTCTGATCATTTCTTCATGAATCCAGGTACCCTGTTGGCCGGGTCGCTCTATCAGACTACATTGACGAATCACTTCGTTAAATGCGGTGTTCATCCGAAAGGTATAATTCCCCTTACGGATAATCTGTTGCATGCTTTTTGAAATTTTTAGTTCATCCGTGAATAAAACAAATCTTGGATCGGGCGACCACCATTGCACCGGCTCCCCCTCATTATACCAGGGAAATATACCCTGTTGATAGGCTTGTTGAATTTGTAGAGGGTGTAATCGGGCCGACAAACAAAGTAGCCCATCTTCATCAGCCTGTTGCGTCGGCGGAAAGGCATCATCAACTCCAATGAAATGAAACGACATGCTTTAAGCCACCAGTTCTTCTACCGTTGCCTGAATCCCTCGTTCCAAAATCGACTCACACATTGGCTTCAAGGTTTCATAATCTGCCGAACGAACACTGCATTTTCCCTTAAAATGAATAATCATGGTGCATTGCTCCGCTTGCTCCGGTTCATGCCCGCATACTTCCACAAGGGTTTGTATCACCCAGTCAAAGGTATTCACTTCATCATTCCACACAATCAAATGATGCCCCATTGATTCTTCCAAAAGGGTATCGTCATAATATGCTGTTTCAGTTTGAAATTGATTTGCCATGACTCAAAATATCCCTGCAAAAGTAACTAAATTTGGATGTGATGCCAAGTTTAACTCAGTTTGTGTGAATACGCTCGGCTGAAACACTGGGGGCAACCTCTGGCGCATTGCGGTAGTTGCGCCACCAAACCGGCGCTTTGTATATCAAAAAAGTAAATAAGAAGGCCCCATAAACATCATAGGTGTAATGCACACGCATGCTCAATATCATAAATACCATCGCCACTACTGAAAACATCAATACCTGTTTCACCCAACGCCCCCTGGCCAACAAATAATATAAAAAAACACTGGCCACATGACCGCTAAAAAATAAATCTTTCGTCAAAGGACTTTGTCTTGGATAAACCGTATTCTCCAAAAAAACATCCCTTAATACAATCAAACCGGTGGGAGGTTCCAGCGCAATCAACAAAATACAAACCTGTCGCACAATGGCAATCAGAAAGTGCATTTCAATGATTCGCCAAATGGTTTTCGGATCATTCAAATGGGTTAATACCACCAACAGCAACGACCCGTATAAACACAAAAACACCCATACCGAAAAATCATAACTCGGAAACCATTCCAGCAAAACATCATGCAGCAAAACCCCTTTCCGGGCCTCTACATACTCCCCCAAATTTTGTGTCGACGCGGAATACACGAAAAACAAACCAGGCACCAACAATAACTTAAGGGCAAATTTATAATCGCTCATGGCCGACTTCCATGCCGGAAGAATGTCACGGATATATACTTGTGTTTGCTTCAATATATGATTAAAAAGTTAAAATTTGAGAGGGTAAAGTAACGGAAATTTAACCATAACTTAAAGTGGAAATTGTTTATAAAACCTTAAAGTTGCGGCGAATTTCAGTCACAACTATTTGGCCCTAATAGGACAAGTACTGCAATCCAGCCCCTAAACAACGCTTCTTTTCAGGGTGGGTACCCATCAATATTTTATAACTTGTAGCATGATCCACCTGCATCGCAGCAGCGTCACCCCCGCTTTCCGCGGTGCATGGCACCCAGCTTCAATCGGGGCTAGAAGCATGCTCGGCCTTTCGTTGGGAAAGTATTTTGCATGGAAGTTTTTAATACAATTTGCCACTTCGCCCAACCACTCATTTATTCTAAAAATTTGTGTCCCGAATAAAGTCTCCAAACCTTATTTTTGTGCATTAAAATTCGATACTATGCGGGAAATAGCCTTCAGACAAGCCCTGAGAGAAGCCATGCAGGAAGAAATGCGTAAAGACCCCAACGTTTTTCTGATGGGAGAAGAAGTTGCCGAATACAATGGCGCTTACAAAGTGAGCCAGGGTATGCTGGATGAATTTGGCCCCAAAAGAATCATTGATACCCCGATTGCCGAATTAGGTTTTGCAGCCATCGGTGTAGGCGCAGCAAGCAATGGGTTAAAACCGATTATTGAATTTATGACTTGGAATTTTGCCGTGCTGCCCCTCGATCAGATTTTAAATCATGCCTCTAAAATGCTTGCCATGAGTGGCGGACAATTTAGTTGCCCCATCGTATTTAGAGGCCCGAATGGATCAGCCGGACAATTAGGCGCTCAGCACTCCATGGCCTTCGAAAGTTGGTATGCCAATATCCCCGGTCTCAAAGTCATTTCAGTTTCAAATCCGTATGATGCAAAAGGTTTGCTCAAAAGTTCCATTATCGATAATGATCCGGTGATTTTTATGGAAAGTGAAGTCATGTATGGCGACATGGGGCATGTACCTGAAGAAGAGTATTATATCCCCATTGGAAAAGCCGATATCAAAAGAGCAGGTACAGATGTAACTATGGTATCCTTCAATAAAATGATGAAGGTTGCTTTAGGAGCTGCCGAAGAACTGGCGAAGGAAGGAATTAGCGCCGAAGTGATTGACTTGCGCACCATTCGCCCGCTGGATTGGCCTTGCATCGTTGAATCGGTTAAAAAAACCAATCGCCTGATTATTGTTGAAGAGCAATGGCCTTTTGCCAGTATTAGCTCCGAAATCACTTATAAGGTTCAGCGCGAAGCCTTTGATTATCTCGATGCCCCTATTCGACGAATTTGTAGTGCCGATGCGAGTATGCACTATGCACCCAATTTGGTTGCGGCTTATTTACCAAGTATTGACAAAGTGGTGAGAGGCGTTAAAGAATTGATGTACGCGGTGAAATAGGCCCATCCGGAAGAACGGCATTATTTAGGGCCTCCTGAATGACGCTCAAAATGAGTGGCATTGTGTGCAAGTTACAATGGTGAAAAAGTATTACTTGGAAATGAATTTTCATTGGTAATTTTACTACAAATAATTTAGAATGACGATAGAGTATACAAGCAAAGAGATTATTTTCAAGGTGCCTAAAAATACCAAAATTGAAGATTTACAGGACTTAGCAAATCTATTTGAATTCAAACAAATTGCAAGGAAATCAAAAGCTAAACAGAAAGAATTAGATGCCATTCTTAATGAATCAAAAAAGGGAAGGTGGGAAAGCATAAAGAGTAAAATCGGCATATGAGAATAGTTATAGACACTAATATTGTTTTTAGTGCAATTCTCAATACTCAAGGAAAACTTTCAAGGATAATTTTACAGCCCAAGAGTCGGTTGAATCTTTATACCACAAGCTTCTTATACCAAGAATTAAGCAAGCATAAAGCAAAACTGATTTCGATATCGAAGTATTCTGAAATTGAGTTTCAAAGAGCATTTGATTTGATAACCCAAAAGATAAAAATTATCAATTTTGACTTAATTCCAAAGAAGTATTACGAAATAGCATATAAACTGACTTCAGATATTGATGAAAATGATATTGAATTTGTTGCATTAGCTGAACATATAAAAGCGAAACTATGGACAAGTGACCATGCATTGATAAAAGGTTTGAAAAAGAAGAATTGGAATAGAATTATAACGACCAAGGAATTATACCAATTATCAATTAAAGAAAGAAAAAGAAAGTAACCTGCACACAATATGTATGGCTGTTAGCCTTCGTACTACAGTAACACCCATAACAACGGGGCTGGCTGGCATTTAACACTTCACAACTCAAATAGTTTTTGAACTACTTATGGTTGGAAATGGCATAACAATTTAGCTTCATCATCCCAGCCTTAAATCTAACGCATTTCTGAGTTATTCAGCAGGACCTATTTACCCAATGAAAGTTCGGCGTTGGCGAATTTTTTAAATTCATACTTATAGGACAAATTCAAGGTATCCCCTACCTGAATCGTTTGATTGGAATAATGCCGAAAGTAAATTTTATTATACCCATCTGAACGATCAGCCAGCCAAAGGGTATCCATCTGCGAGGTGCTTAAAAGGATGGCCCAATTCGATTGAGGCGACCAGATATAGCCTGCAGTACCAAAACGATTGTACCGATTTACATCATTGTTTTCATTGAGGGTATAATTTTGATTGGCTTCTAAAACAGTCGCTCTGTTCATTGGTTCAAAAACCGCCAGTTGTGGAATATAGCCCGTTGTAATATGACCGGCTTTTTTCCATTGAATCCTTGACTGACAAATAATGCCCTCTTGAGGACGAACAATAAAAACCTGAGAATATATTGCCGAGTGATTGGGTTCTAAGGGATGTTTCAGTTTTCCGGGTACTTCCAAAATCATTTCATGCGCTTTTCGAAGCATACCCATGGGTAAGTCTGTTTGCACGATTCCATCCAAAGTAAGCGTACAATCATCCGATTTTAATTGCGTGCCATTCTGATGGCCCAACCACTCATAATCATCCATGGATGTTGCACCCTCAGGACGATAACGAAAGGCAAAATTATTATCACTCTCCGGGCAATGAATGTCTTGTATATGTTTAAACTCAAATCCGACTCCGGGATATCCCATTCGGGTTGAGGGATCATCGAACCAGATACCGGAAATTCGGAAGTTTTTGTTTTCCTGACCCATGGCCGAGTATCCGGTATGTATAAATCGAATAGTATGTTCTCCAGGCTGTAAATTGGAAGCGATACGTACTTTCCTGTTTTGACACAGCAAATTATCAAAACCCGATGAATGCGGATCCGCGATGGATGTTCCCGCAGTTGATTTTTGATAATAAATCCGATCTGTCGGGTTCAATGTTCCACCTTGCGCAATCAATACCGAAGAAGAGAGTGTTCCGATAGTAATCAACTCACTAACCTGAGGGAGATGATTAGCCAGACTTTTATTCCCATCAATTTCAACAAGCATCATTCCGGAAGCAGAAACTGGCATATCATAAACGCCTATGCGTGTGGAAGCCTTCCCCGTTTTAAACAGAATGGAGCCGGATGTTCCATTTAAATAACCAAAACCATATTTCGACGGATCATCTACCCAAGTCCAAGAGCCGGACCTTATCCCATGCCTGGCCTGCATTCCACCCAGCAATTGTACTTGATAATAGGCTTGTCCAATTTCCGGCGCGCCGGATCCATTATTGGTCCACGGTTTACCAAAGGGAACAAAAATACCTTCATTGCCTACCGGAATGATGATGGCCATTTCTCGCGAAGCATTGTTGGCGTTTCGGGATAAGATACATATACTATCATCAACGTGTGAATAAGAACTATCCGGAAAGCTCCAAAATGAGCCGGCTATTTGTTGAATGGCAGGTGATTTTTTTCGTTGGCAGGAGAATAGACAAACAAGCAAAACAATTGCAAGAGAACATTTTATTGCGCGGTACATTTTAAAAGTCAATCTAATCTTCAACCAATTTTTCATTGAAATAAAACTGCAATTTACAGAGGTAATCCTTGAATACCGAAGTGTGTTAAAATATAGCCCAATTTCGGTTTCAATATTGACACATGCTAAGAGCTTATTGATGTGTGAGTATCCACCTTTTTCAGAATCATCAGAGACTGAAATCATTGATAACCATTTAAGAAACCCTAGAATTTGAGTGCTGGAACCGTTTTAAACGTTAAGGAAATAAGCCAGACGAATTCCCTTTTTTAAAGAACCCTATATCCTGACAAAACCATCCATGCGGAGAATATACCCTTTATTCTCCGCATAATATGCGTAAATTACACTTACTTTGCGGAGAATAAGACGTAGAATATCCGCAAAGAATGCGAAATATGAGTGAATATATCTATCAACAGAAGGATTGGCCAAAATTTCATTGGAAGGATGAAAGTATAACAGCGTTGCTCTCCTCAATAAGACACAAGCAAGGTAGGCTCTTGGGTTATATGGAAGCGCTTGGTTTTAAGCTACGGTCTGAAGCCTTATTAGCATCGCTTACCATGACTATCGTAAAAACAAGTGAAATTGAAGGTGAGATTTTAAATCCTGAACAGGTTCGTTCTTCCATTGCCAGAAGACTAGGTATGGAGATAGGTGGGCTTATTCCATCCGAACGAAACATAGATGGCGTCGTTGAAATGATGGTGGATGCCACACAGAATTTCGAAGAGCCTCTAACCACAGACCGCCTATTCGGTTGGCACTCCGCTTTATTCCCAAGCGGCAGAAGTGGAATGTATAAAATTAAAGTAGGTGATTGGCGGGATGATCATAAAGGCCCTATGCAAGTAGTTTCAGGTACCATGGGAAGAGAGAAAATTCATTTTGAAGCGCCTTCTGCAAGTTCTGTTCAATATGAAATGAACGAATTTCTCCATTGGTTCAATAGTGATATAAACATGGATCCCGTCTTAAAAGCTTCTATTGCTCATTTGTGGTTTATCACTATACATCCATTTGAAGATGGTAATGGCAGAATAGCAAGAGCCATTGCCGATCTGCAATTAGCCAGAGCTGACGGAAGTTCTCAACGGTTTTATAGTATGTCTGCCCAAATTCAAAAAGAGCGAAATAACTATTATAATATTTTGGAGAGTACTCAGAAGGGATTTTTGGACATTACCATTTGGATGAATTGGTTTTTAGCGTGCTTAAACCGTTCATTGGATTCGACCGACATACTTCTTACAAAAGTTTTAGATAAGGCAAAATTCTGGGATCGATTTTCTACACTAAACTTGAATGAAAGACAAATTAAAATCCTCAATAAATTGTTGGATGGCTTTGAAGGAAAACTCACATCTAGTAAATGGGCTACCCTTACAAAATGTTCACAGGATACAGCGTTGAGAGATATTCAAGATTTAATTTCGAAAAACGTTCTCATCAAAGAAATGGCCGGAGGAAGAAGCACCTCGTATATACTTAGTATGTACCCTTGATATAACACTCATCAAAATACTATATACTCAAATTTTGTAGTTGGCTTTACCCAACTGCAAAAACGAACACAACAAACCAAGCAAACCCTTCTAAATACAAGGATTCTCCCTTGCAGCACCACGACTTACTGGTGCCTATTTTCGATAAAAACGTGCCTGATATTATTCGCGGAAGATTTAAATTAGACAAAAATGGCTTTTAAATATTAAATCATTTGAGATATTTGCTATCCCTAGATCGTAATATTTTACAAAGGAAAAAGTTAATTTTACCATCAACCAATGAATAAAAAAAGTTTTTCGGAAAGAGATATTTGCACCAAGTTTATCACGCCTGCTCTGGAAAAGGCAGGTTGGGACAAGCAATTGCAAATATTGGAGGAAGTTTCTTTTACTGATGGTAAGATTTACGTAAGAGGAAAAATCACAGCAAGAGGAACAAAAAAACGAGCTGACTATATTCTGTATTACAAACCGAATATTCCTATTGCCATCATTGAAGCTAAAGACAATAATCACTCTATCCGATCTGGTATACAACAAGGTTTGGATTATGCACGAATTTTAGATATACCATGTGTTTTCAGTAGCAATGGTGACGGATTTTTATTTCACGACCGCACAGCGACAGATGGAAGCATAGAAACAGAAATCAGTTTAGACGACTTTCCTACACCCGAACAACTGTGGCAGAAATACAAAAAGTATAAAGGCATTGAAACTCCCGAAGCGGAAAGAATCGTTTCGCAGGACTACTATTTTGACGGTACAAACCGCAAACCAAGATACTACCAACAAATAGCAGTAAACAGAACAGTTGAAGCCATAGCCGGTGGGCAAAACAGAATTTTGTTAGTTATGGCAACAGGAACAGGAAAGACCTATACCGCTTTCCAAATTATTCACCGCCTTTGGAAAAGTGGCGCAAAAAAACGAATCCTATTTTTAGCTGACCGAAACGCTTTGATTGACCAAACACGAAGAGGTGACTTCAAACATTTTAAAGATAAAATGACGGTGGTGAAACACCGACAAATTGACAAAAGCTATGAAATTTATTTGGCTTTGTATCAAGGCTTATCAGGTTCAGACGAAGATGCTAATATTTACAAACAGTTTTCGCCTGACTTCTTCGACTTGATTGTAATTGACGAGTGCCACAGAGGAAGTGCCAAAGAAGATAGTAGTTGGAGAGAAATTTTATCCTACTTCAGCAAGGCAACCCATATTGGTTTAACCGCCACCCCAAAAGAAACCAAAGAAACAAGTAACACAGAATATTTTGGAGACCCTGTTTATACATATTCCTTAAAACAAGGCATTGATGATGGCTTCCTTGCTCCCTATCGTGTAATCAGGATTGCATTGAATGTGGATACAGAAGGTTGGCGACCGAACCAAGGAAAAACAGACAAAGACGGGAAAGAAATTGAAGACCGTATTTATAATCGCAAAGACTTTGACCGAAATTTGGTGATTGAGGAGCGCACTGAAATGGTTGCCAAAAAATTGACCGAGTTTTTGAAAGGCTATGATCGTTTTGCGAAAACCATTGTGTTTTGCATGGATATTGACCATGCCGAACGTATGAGAACAGCTTTAGCCAAACTGAATGCCGATCTAGTTGCCGAAAATTACAAATACATCATGCAAATTACCGGCGATAATGATGAAGGCAAGCGTGAATTGGATAATTTTATTAATCCAGAAGAAAAATATCCGGTCATTGCAACCACCTCCGAATTAATGACTACAGGGGTAGATGCTCAAACCTGTAAAGTTATTGTACTCGACTCTAACATTAATTCAATGACTAAGTTCAAACAGATTATTGGGAGAGGAACTCGTATAAATGAGGAATACGGAAAATTATATTTCACCATTCTTGATTTCAGAAATGCCACCGATTTGTTTGCCGACAAAGATTTTGATGGTGATCCTATTAGAATTAAACCGGTAACGGAGGAAACAGACTTAGGTGGCATTATTGACGAAGAAGAAAAAATGGGTCCGATCATTGATACAGAAACAGGTGAAGAAGTTGTTTTAGCAGAGAAGGATACACCTTATTTAAAACCTGATTTTGGAACTTCTGTAAATAGGGAAACAAGGGAAAAAGTGTATGTAAATGGTGTGGACGTTTCTGTTTTAGTGAGCCGTGAAATGTATTTTGACCAACACGGAAAACCCATCACAACAAGTTTAAAAGACCATACGAAAGAAATCATCAAAGAAAACTTTGCTTCGCTTGACGACTTTTTAAATAAATGGAACACAACCGACCGCAAAGAAGCAATTATTGTCGAATTGCAAGAACAAGGCGTAATGGTAGAAGCTTTGTATGATGCCGTAAATAAAGAAGTAGATTTGTTCGACTTGATTTGTCACGTTGCATTTGACCAACCACCATTAACACGCCAAGAAAGAGCCAACAACGTAAAGAAGCGTAATTACTTTACAAAGTATGGCGACCAAGCAAAAAAAGTATTGGAAGCATTGTTAGATAAATATGCTGATGAAGGTATTACAAACATTGAAAGCATCGAAGTATTAAGAGTAAATCCATTTGATGAATTTGGTTCACCGCTTGAAATAATCAACGAGTTTGGAAGCAAAGAAAAGTATTTGCAAGCCGTAATAGAATTAGAAATTGAATTATATAAAAATGTAAGCTGATTTTTAGGGGAGATTGCAACCTTGGAGAGAACTTGGAATATCGAACTTGCCCTATTATGATATAATAATGAAAGAAGAAAAACAAAATAAAGAAGGATTTATTCCGCTACATGGAGGGTACAAGAATCTGATAACCTATCAGAAATCTGAAATTATCTATGATGGTACAATTTATTTTACAAAAAGATTTTTTCAAAAATATGATCGCACCATAGACCAAATGGTGCAAGCCGCCAGAAGTGGTAAACAAAATATAGTAGAAGCTAGTATGGCTTCGGGTACTTCTAAAGAAATGGAAATAAAATTGACTAATGTAGCTAGAGCTTCATTGGAAGAATTAAAAATTGATTTTCAAGATTTTCTAAGAACCAATAAACTATCTATTTGGGATAAGGAACATAGGTTAACAACAAGATTTAGAGAAATAAACAGAACGCCAAATGCTACATATGAAACTTACCAAAAGGCTATTGAACACGAACAACCTGAAATATGCGCAAATTCAATGATTTGTTTGATAAATATAGTTAGTTATTTATTGGCTCAACAAATAAAATCTTTAGAAAAGGCATTTATCAATGAAGGAGGATTAAAAGAACGAATGACCAAGGCAAGATTAAATATACGTAATAATAGATGATACATATTAGGGACTTTTGCGACTCGGGTGACAAGTCACTCAATGTCACCTGAGTCCCTAAACAAAATAAAAACAAAAATGAGCAACATAGGAGGCATAATAAAAAGTATACAAAACATCATGTGGCAAGACACAGGCCTCAATGGTGATGCGCAACGCATTGAACAATTGGGTTGGATGCTTTTTTTGAAAATATTTTCTGATAAAGACAAAGAATTAGAGTTACTGGATGACAAATACAAATCTCCCATTCCTGATCAATTTCATTGGGTAAAAGAAAAGGGCAATTGGGCTGGTGATGATGAAGGCATGACTGGCGATGAATTGTTGGAGTTTGTAGATAGACAATTGTTTCCTGCATTGCGCAACTTGGATTTAAGTACAGGCAACCAACGTGCTGTGATAGTGCGTGAAGTATTTGAAGGCAATAATAACTACATGAAAAGCGGTATCAACATTCGAAAGGTGTTGAACAAGCTGAATGAAATAGATTTTAATATTGCCAAAGACAGACACGCTTTTGGAGAATTGTACGAAATCATTTTGAAGGAATTGCAAAGTGCCGGAAAAAGTGGAGAATTTTATACACCTAGAGCCATTACACAATTTATAACTGAAACTATAAACCCACAATTGGGCGAAAAAGTACTTGACCCTGCTTGCGGAACGGGTGGTTATTTAACTTGTGCCATTGAGCATTTAAAAAAACAAGCTAAAAATGTAAAAGAACGTAAAAGCATTGAAGATAACATTGCAGGCTGGGAATACAAACCATTGCCTTATTTGTTGGCCACTACCAATTTGATACTCCACGACATTGAAATACCGAACATTAAATTTGGTGATGCATTAGACCAACCGTTGAGCAACTTTACCGAAAAGCATCGAGTAAATGTAATATTGGCAAATCCGCCATTTGGAGGTATTGTAGCCAATGGTAACGAAAGCAACTTCCCTCAAACATACCGTACCAAAGAGAGTGCCGACTTGTTTTTGATTTTGATGATACATTTATTGAAACAAGATGGACGAGCAGGAATTGTTTTGCCCGATGGCAGCCTTACAGGCGATGGTGTAAAGCAACGCATACGCCAAAGACTGTTGGAAGCCTGCAACTTGCACACGATAATTCGTTTACCAAACTCGGTGTTTCAACCTTATGCGACAGTGGCTACGAACTTATTGTTTTTTGACAAAGGCAAACCAACTAAAGACATTTGGTATTATGAACACCGCATGCCAGAAGGATATAAGGCATATAACAAAACACGCCCCATACAAGCCAAAGAGTTTGAACCAATTGCCAAATGGTGGAACAAACGCAAGGGAAGTGATGTAGCATGGAAGGTAAATATCAATACCATTGTAGAGCGAGGATATGATTTGGATATAAAAAACCCATCTAAAAAGGAAGAAGAAAAGGAATACAATAGTGCTGAATTGATGGAAATGTTGAGTGCATCTTTTGATAAAAGCTACAAATTATTGAACCAACTTAAACAAGCGGTGAAATGACTTGGAAGAAAGTAAAGTTGAAACAAATCTTAAAACAGTATAGAATTGAACACTTAGTTCAAAATGATATTGAATACAAACAGGTAACTATTTCTAAATATGATGGTGTAACATTTCGTGGCTCTAAAATGGGCAGGGAAATTGGGCGTAAAAGACAATTTCAAATTGACCTTAAAAAGTATCCGAATACATTAATGTTCGTAAGGCAAGGAGTTCAAGATGGCTCAATAGGTATTGCACCTATCGAAGTTGACAGTTGTATTGCGACAGAGAATATGCCAATGTTTTCAGTTGAGGGAATAAATTTAGAATACCTTAAATTTCTCTTGAAGTCTCCGTATTTTTATGACGAGCTAAACAAAGTTCAAACTACTGGTTCGGCTCAAAAATCTATTCACGAAAGAGAAATTTTAGAAATTGAAATTCCATTTCCAGATATTGAAGAGCAAGCAGATATAGTTCAACAATTGTCTAGTAAAAAGGATAATTCATTGGAAATTACTACCGAACTGACTCACCAACTCTCTTTAGTAAAAAAACTACGCCAGCAATTATTGCAAGATGCCGTTCAAGGCAAATTAGTACCACAAAATGAAAAAGACGAACCAGCAAGCGAATTGCTAAAAAAAATAAAAGCTGAAAAAGAAAAACTAATTGCTGAAAAGAAGCTCAAAAAAGAAAAAGAACTACCGCCTATTAAACCCGAGGAAATACCTTTTGAAATTCCTAGAAATTGGGTGTGGTGCAGGTTGGGGGAAATAGCATACATAACAAGTGGAAGCACTCCTTCACAAACCGCTTTTGTTGAATCGGGAATTCCTTATCTTAAAATGTACAATTTAAGAAATCAAAAAATTGATTTCTTTCATAAGCCACAATACATTAAGGAAGAAGTACATAATGGTCAGTTAAAAAGATGCAGAGCATATTCGGGTGACATCATTATGAATATTGTTGGTCCTCCACTTGGGAAAATAGCAATAATACCTGACGATTTACCTGAATGTAATTTTAATCAAGCGGCTGTTTTAATAAGACCATTGAAAAAAGAAATGAATCTTTTTATTTTTTGGTACTTAAATGAATTATCAGAAATACGAGCAATAGAAACAAAAGGTGTTGCTGGGCAAGATAATATTTCGGTTACACAAGCTCATAATATGAGAGTTCCACTTCCTCCATTCACTGAACAAAATCGCATTGTTCAAAAATTAGATGAACTAATGCAATATTGCAATGAGTTGGAAGCAAGCATCAAACAAAGTGAATCACAAAATGAAAAATTACTGCAACAGGTTTTGAGAGAGGCGTTGAGGAAACAATAAAATGAAACATAATCATATGAACGTAAAATTAATTGGAAGCTTTGTATTTATGAATCAGAGCTATGGCATTTTAAGTGGTTTGTATCATAACAATATTGATACAGACCCATTTCCAGAATCAGCCAAAAGAAGAAAGAGTGAAGGAGAAATCACAGATGTATTTGCAGGAGTTTACAATACAGTATGGCTAGAAACAGGTAATAAAGATGATAATACAGAATTAGAGATTACAAGAAAAAGCAATGGCACCTATGAATTAAGGTGGTATGATGCCCAAAAAACTTATTATAACGGCATTGGATTTATCCACGATGGGAAGTTGATAGGTTCTTACTGGCAATTGTAGAGTTATGATTGTGGGCTTACAGTGAAGAATAGGCAATACAAGATAAATTAATAAAACTAATGTTGATTAATATCAGAAACATAATTGACAAATTATATCCGGATAAATCTGGTGACGAACTGATTGTGTTACTTGAAGAGCATCACCTATTTGATTTGCTTAAGAAAACGGAAATTCAATTGAATGAATTAATAAATGAAAAGGAATCACTTCGTAAGAAGTATAAAGTGTTACCGATAGGAGCCTTAATAGCGAATCAGCTTATTTGTGTCAATACGAAATTGAAAACATGCCCAAATGAACAGCGGGTTGCGTTAGAGCAATTAATGAGTGATATTACTTTTTCTATTTTTAGGGAACTTGCTGATTGCTTTGGCCACATGAAGGCAGAATTATTTGATCATATTGCCTTTGCACTTGAAAAGACTTGTGAATTTCAGGGTTATGACAAATTTCAATTATTAAATTATTTAAAGATTGACAAAGCCGTATCATATCAGTCTGCAATTCAAACAGGTGAAAAAATAAAGAAGGCTCAGATATTTGTACCAAAGTTAACTTGGGAAGGCAACCCAATGCAATTCAATGCATTTCTATTGTTGTTTAAAGAGCGTTCCTTATTAGCTAAAAGTAATAGCTTTGCTAAACTATTTTCTGATCCAGATAGAAATTTGAAAATTTCATTTAATGAAGAAAGATCTGATATAACACTGCAGTTGTTAGATTTCCTAAAGAAGAAAAAACTTATTTCATGTAGCCCATGCAGAAGTATTTATGTCGTTTTGAAATACCATGTACTTGACTTCGAAGAAAAAATATTAAAAAATAAATCTCCTAGATTGAGAATGAACGCGTTGAAAAACAGTAAGAAAAAATGGGCTGACAATCAAGCTATAATTGAAAAGTGGACAACGGGCATCGAATAAACTAACTTGACTTTCAACTTGACTTTCGACTTGACATCTAATGTATAGTTTGGAATTCTTTCGAACCCTTCTACATCTTTACAAAAAATATTTAATTATGCAGTACGTTACAAATCTTATCAATGCAAACAATCTTCAACAAGCGGATGTTATTGTTTTAAAGAAGAAGTTATTTGGCATGGTCGACCACTATGCTGTGTTCTTAGGTTATGACCAACAAGGCATGCCATTCTTCATGGCAAATTATACAAAAGGGACAACAAGGATTACATATGATGAATTGCAAAGCTTTTTGCAATTGATGGATCCAACAAAAATCCAACGCTTCAACGGTAATAATTATCAACGACAAGAGGCTGTCAATAGGGCTCTTTCAAGAATGGGTGAAAGAAATTATAATTATTTGGAGAATAACTGCGAACATTTCGCAAATTTTGTTCAACATGGTCAGCCCTATAGCGCACAAGCTGCCGCATTCAAGGAATCAGTGAGTACTACAGTTCCAATTCTCTTTGGGGCCTTATTGCTTGGGGCCTTATTAGGTGGGCAAGATTGATTATTAGAAAGGAAATGAAATTGTACATGAAGTCTTTTCCCTAGCTCCACTCTTCGTAGGCAGCGCCTTTATCCTCGGCTGGAGCGTCTCCCGTTTCGGGGACTCTGCTTGTTCTTAAACGAAGTCTGTATTTTGAATAACGTTGTTATCCCGTTGTATGTGTCCTCACAAACCATCAATCTCATATTTTTGCATCAGGCGTTTGAGATGTAAGTAATGGAGAAAGTTTAAATTTTAAAAAATGGATAAGCTAGAAATATTAGAACAATTTGTAAAAAGATATGGAGATAAAATAAATCCTGATTTAAGTGCTATCAAGTATGGCCAAACCAGCACAAAAGCAGTGGTGGAATTGTATTTCAATTCTGAGCTACAACCCTTCATCATCAATTTGGATTTTATCGGAGGCGAATTGGTGAAAGATGAAGATGGAAAAGATATTGATATCCTTCCATTATTTGATCCCGAAGCGGATATAGTCGATAATGCTACCTGTTTTGTAGAGCTTGATGCTTATAGCTTACTTATGTGTGTCGATCATCTCTTTACAAAATCAGCAGAGACTGAAATCAATAATGACTATTTAAAAACCCTTAAAACCTAAGTGTAGGAACCCGTTATTAAAACTTCCAGGAGGTAATCCGGACCACTTACCTTTACTCTAAAGAACCAAATAGTCTGACAAAACCATTCATGCGTAGAATATGCCCTTTATTCTCCGCATAATATGGGTGAATACATCTATCAACAGAAGGATTGGCCAAAATTTCATTGGAAAGATGAAAGTATAACTACTCAATTATGCGCTAAATCCTCTCAAATCATTGTGCAAATGAAAAAAAACACAAACAACTAAAAAGACCACCTCTAAAGGTGGTCTTTTGTGCCCAGAACAGGAATCGAATGCTGATGAGGCAGTGCCTATCAGCATGCTGACAAGCCCAAAGGCTTCGTCAGCACCTGCTAGCAAGAATATTTTTTGATAAATTCAATGATCCTCTTTTTCGATAAATTTTTTATTTTTTTCTCTAATTCCATCGATTCCTTTCGACTACTCTTTCGTAAAAATAATTTCAACGCCCAAGGCTTATAGGGTGCCGTTGCCAATTCATAACCTGCGTTATGTCTTCTTAATCGATCCTGAATATCGCTCGTTTGACCGATATAAAAACGGTCATATTTTTCAGAATAAAGTATGTATACAAAAAAATCCATCTCAACCACAAAAACATTCTAACACAAATCCCCCTTATTTGCTCAGCCTACAAATGGCGAACAATGTATTTCCTTTATTAAAAAACCACCGCTAATGGTGGTCTTTTGTGCCCAGAACAGGAATCGAATGCTGATGAGGCAGTGCCTATCAGCATGCTGACAAGCCTTATGGCTTCGTCAGCACCTGCTATCAAGAATACTTTTGATAAATTCAAGGAACAAAGATTTCCTATCAAAAAAACCACCGCTTATGGTGGTCTTTTGTGCCCAGAACAGGAATCGAATGCTGATGAGGCAGTGCCTATCAGCATGCTGACAAGCCTTATGGCTTCGTCAGCACCTGCTATCAAGAATACTTTTGATAAATTCAAGGAACAAAGATTTCCTATCAAAAAAACCACCGATTAAGGTGGTCTTTGTGCCCAGAACAGGAATCGAACCTGCACATCCTTGCGAATACAAGATTTTGAGTCTAGCGCAATTTGGTTTAATATGAATTGATATGTTCTTAAAGCATTGATTTTGCTACATTGTGAATAAATATTATTTCACATAAATGCATGAAAAACCACTAAATGTTGTAGTATTGTTGTAGTAAAAAAATTACTACAACATGGCGAATGTAAAGATTATTTTAAGGAAGGAAGTCAAGAAAGACGGTACTTCACCACTTGCAATCAGAATTACCAAAGATAGGAAATCCTCGTACATTTATTTGGAATATAGCCTTGAAGCAAAAGATTGGGATAATGATAAACAGCGGGTAAAAAAATCTCACCCTAATTCTACCCGTTTGAATAATTATCTTTTGGTCAAACTGGCTGAGGCTAATAATAAATCAATAGAACTTGAGACGACCAAACCTGCGGTTTCCGCAAAGGCAGTTTCCTTAAAGATAAAACCAAGAAGTGGCGATACTGTATTCTCACAAGCCGATAAGTATATTCAAAATTTAAAAGAAGATGGAAAGTTTAATCGCTGGAACTCCGAGAAATCAAATGTCAAACATTTGAAAGAGTTTTTAAAAAACGATATTTCGTTTTCAGATTTGACTATTCCTGTGCTTGAAAGATTTAAAGCACATCTTATTTCCAAAAACAAGGTGAGCGAGCGAACCGCCATAAATAATTGGGTTACTGTTCGTTCAATATTTAGCCAAGCCATAAAAGAAGGTGCTTGTGACTCGAAGCATTATCCATTCGGAAAAGGGAAGTTGAAAATCAAGTTCCCTGATTCTAAAAAATTAGGATTATCTATTGAAGAAGTCAGCAGGATTGAAAAGGCTGTGCTAGATTCAGAAGCAAACCACGTAAGAAATTTGTGGTTATTATCATTCTATTTTGCTGGCATGAGGGTCTCTGATGTATTACTTCTTAAGTGGTCTGATTTCCATGATGGACGATTGTATTACACAATGGGTAAAAACAATAAAGGTGACTCATTAAAGGTTTCAGATAAAGTTTTATCGATATTGAAACAATACGAAGAATCCAAATCATCGACTAGTGATTTAATCTTTCCTGAATTAAGGATGATAGACATTGCAGATAGATTTGAAACACAAAGAATCATATCATCAAGGATTAATTCTATTGATAGAATTTTACGGCTGAACATTGCCAAAATTGCACAAATTAATAAACCTCTCACGATGCACATTGCCAGACACTCCTTTGGTAACATTTCAGGTGACAAAATTCCTGTTCAAATGCTTCAAAAGCTATACAGGCATAGCGACATTAAAACGACCATAGGTTACCAGTCGAACTTCATTCACAAGGATGTTGATGAGGCTTTGGATTCAGTAGTTTCATTTTAAAATTAGCCTCAAAAATAACTTCATGCGGAGAATAACAGGCTTATTCTCCGCATATTATGCGGAGTTTAATCGCTTTGGTAATAACCTATTGATATACAATCTAATATGAATTTAATTCAATATACTTCTGATAAGTTTGTTGGCTATCACTCAAGATTATATAAGATTCTATTTGCGTTAACCATTGAATTGTGATATATTACGCAAATGGATTATATTTGCAATATCTATTGATTAGTGATATATAACGCAAATGGAATAGTGATATGAAAGCCTTAGAAATTAAGTACCCTCGTTTAGAGGATTGGATAGAAAACCTTCAAGCTAAAGGTAAAAATGCTTTTTCATTATCCCAAGTGAAAGAAGCCTTCAATGGTATTTCTGACGATGCGTTGCATCTTTCATTATCAAGATATAGAGATAAGAATAAAATACTTTCTATTCTGAGAGGGTATTACCTAATTATTTCTCCAAAGTATGCGGCAATGAAAATTATTCCGCCTGTTAACTTTATTGACGGGTTGATGAAATCGCTAGATCGCCCTTACTATGTGGGATTATTAAGTGCGGCATCTATGCAGGGAGCAAGTCATCAGCAACCGCAAGAATTTTTTGTATTTACTGATTTACCTGCCATGCGTTCAATCAACAAGAACGGCATTAAGATAAACTTCATAAGCATTGTAAGTTTTCCCAAGGAAGAAACTTTGGAGAAAGTTAAAACTGAAGTGGGTTATCTCAATATTTCACCTGCTCCGCAAACTATTTTGGATTTGATTTACTTTGAAGATAGAGTTGGAGGATTAAGTAGGGCATCTACTGTAATTGCTGAATTGGTTGAAAATGTTTCACCTTCACAGTTTAGTAATAAACTTTTGGCAAGAGCGAAGTATAGCACTTTGCAAAGGTTGGGTTACCTTCTTGAAGTAGTAATTGACAAGAAAAATATTGCTGATGCTATTTACAAGTTCTTGCGGGATTCAGAAATACACTTAAGTAAAATACCTTTGGATTCTTCATGTAAGAAAGATGGCTTTGAAGTAAATAAAAAATGGAACTTAATTATTAATACCACAATAGAATTAGACTAATGATACCTGAAAGCATATTGATAAATTGGAGGTTTGAAACTGCGCCTTGGCAATCCTTCGCAATGGTTGAACAAGACCTTGTTTTAAGCAGAGCATTGGTAGAAATTTATAACAATCCCTATTTGAAAAAGACTTTAGCGTTCAGAGGCGGAACCGCCTTGCACAAATTATTTCTATCCCCACAACCAAGATATTCTGAAGATATTGATTTGGTACAAATAAGCCCTGAGCCTATTGGAGAAGTAATAGATGAAATGAGGAAAGCCCTTAGCTTTTTGGGGAAGCCGAAAATAGAACGAGGCGAAAACATGGTGCATTTGAAATTCAGTTTTCAAACTGAAATGCCACCAGTGGTAACACTGAAACTTAAAATTGAAATCAATAGCAGGGAACATTTTACCGAACTTGGATATATCAATAAAGCTTATGAAGTAAAATCAGAATGGTTTACTGGTAATTGCGAAATTGTTACCTATCAAATCGAAGAATTATTAGGCACGAAGCTGAGAGCATTATATCAGCGCAGAAAAGGGAGGGATTTATATGACCTTTATAAAGCACTAACCTCAGCCAATATTGATACTTCAAAATTGATAGAGTGCTATAGAAAATATATTGCTCATTCTGTTGAACACCCTCCAACAAAGGAAGAGTTCTTGAATAACATGGAAACAAAAATGACAGTGAGGCAATTTCTTGACGATACAATGGCATTGATACGCCCTGATGAAATTTATAATCAGCACGAAGCGTATCAATTGGTTAGAAAGGAAATATTGGATAATCTGTAGGCTACTGCATCAACCATAGAGGTGAAACCGATTCCCTTTTGTTGCAACTCCAAAATTTCAACTCTTTGAGCCATTCATAAACAAGGCGGTTTACATAGCTACGGGCGTTGACATTATCTGTTTCATTGTCGAATTCAGTATCCATGAATAATTGATAGGTAAAATTTCTATCCTTATACATCACCACTTCTGCTTTGTGTTCATAAGGGTATATCGCAATTTCTACTGACGGGTTTGAAACCAAAACACCACTCTTGTTATCATAGTGGCTCAGTATCATGTTGATTTCATGTGATGTTGCTTCCAAAATAATTAGGTGAATATTTGCAAAGCCATATGCTTTCAAATCATGCTTTTCAAAGGGCTTAAGATTTTGAATATCTGGGATAAGGCTTTTAAGTTCTTTATAGATTAGTTTAGATACTTGAGACATTTGTTCCTCCGTTGATTAATAACGGAGGTTTATTATTATCAAAAAATATGTTTGAGAAATACCTTCAGTAAAACAGAACAAAAGTGCTGCTCATTATATTGATTGAACTTTTACAATCTCATTAAACAACTCGACTTCAGCAAGCCCAGATAAACTTTTATCAATAAGGTACATATTGGATAGTGATAAAAAATTGAAATGATGATTTTTAAAATCCTGCAATTTTACTTTTTTTCCTCTTTTAAGAGCTATGCGATTTATATGAGCTAACTTCCAACCTTGTTCATTTAGTCTTGTAGATTTGTCTGCAACCATTTTTCCGACCAAGGTATCATATTCCGATTTTTTTCGAATAAAACTGATAGGAAACTCATTAGACATAATAAGTTGATTTATATGAGACTTATTGAATCGAGAATTGTCTAGAATTAAATTTTTAAAAACCCAATGAGCAGGCGTGTTATCCGTTGTAATAATAACTCTCCCGAATTGATTAATGATTGAACTGCCACGTGTTTCACCACCCTTTCTAGCGAAAAGTTTCATGTTATCATCTTCAATCCATTCTTCTAAAACTTTATCCCACTCCAAAATAATCTGCTTATCTGGTAACACAATTTTATTATTTGCTTTCAATATTTGAAATACCGATTCAAAATGACTTTTTATTTCATTGCGCATAAATAAATTATTACTTTATTAAACCTTAATATAGTCAGATATTTAGTTATTCCAACACTTTTGAAATTGTATTTTATAGATACCGCCACCTATCACCATTCAATTTCAAGTTTATCTGCAATTTTTCTTGCGGTTTCTTCAAATGCCAACCATGAGAACCAATTTTTAAGGTCGCCATTTGGTTGCAATGGAGTGCCAAATGATTCTTCAAGTTCATATCTGATTTCTTCAATTTCTGAATAATGTTTGTCATAGAAACGGTGAGTATCATGATAATATACCAAGCTTCCAATCATTCCACTCACACAACCGTGTTGTAATAGATCAGAGAAGAAGTTCTCGATACTTTCATAAGACAATGCCTCTTCAGCAACTTCAGCATTTATTGTACCCGACATATTCTCAATGATGTCCTGTAATTTTTGTTTAAATAATTTTTGATTTACTTTCATATAGCCTCTTTAGTAAGAATTAATAAGGCTAACCCTACCAATGAGGTTTAAAGGCAATATGTCAAGGAGGAACAGTGGCAATTCCTTTACATGTTGAATGCCGAGTTACTTTTAGCTGAGGTTAATTCTTTGAGGCGTTATGAAAGTGTATAAATTCAAAACATCATCAATACAACGGGTTACTAGAAGTTGAAAATTGTCCCAAAATGATAACCAAAAGTGTTTCAAATTACTTAAATTGGAATGATTTGAATCAGCTTGATAGAATACAGAAACAAAGTTCTGAAAAGGTATTCAGTAATTGAGAGAAGGCTGAAAATATGATATATAGCTGCTGCAATTAATCGGGAGGTTTTAATGCAATATATTAACTATGCGACTGAAGTAATTCTACCAGCCACAGATTTTCAAGAACACCAGAAGAATGTCCTTTTGGTCAATCCGCAAAGCCTTGTTCGTTATACTGAACAAATTTGCAATGATGAAAATTGTAAGTACCCTCAACTTACTTTGAGGATACTGAATCATGTGATTGCAGAAATGGACGCCAAAAATAAATGGAGTGTAAGTGCAAGGCAATTATCAAAGCGATTCGATGTTCACTACGATACCACTACTAAGGCACTGAAATATCTGCGTTCTATCAATGTGATAAGTTCAAACGATCATTCAAGGGCTACCATTCATTAGTTAGTCCTTGAATATAATTGCTCCACCACTGCATCATTTCCTTTCTCTCTGGCAAGTACTGAGCAAAATTGTAACTAGCCCTTACTCTGTTTCGTTCACAATGTGCAAGCTGCCTTTCAATGGCATCAGACCTAAATCCGTTCTCATTCAAAATAGTCGAAGCTGTTGACCGAAAACCATGTGCCGTTGTTCGAGAGTGGTAGCCCATTCTATATAAGGCATACAAAAATGTATTCTCACTTATAAATGTTTTTGGATTATTTCTATTTGGAAAAACATGTTCATAAGCACCAGTTATGACTCGCAGTTCTTTAAACAATGCCAATGCATGAGTTGATAACGGCACGATATGAAGCACCCTCATTTTCATTCTTTCGGCTGGTATTCGCCATTCAGCTTTTACAAAATCAACTTCAAGCCATTTTGCACCCCGTAACTCGATGGTTCGGGTAAAAGTCAAAAGTAAAAGTTTCAAACCTATTTTTGTTTGAACATCGCCTTCATACTTTTCAAGTAATTGGAGAAACTCAGGAAGCTCATTTTCTTTTAAATGAGCATGCCCCTTTTTCCTTACTGGGGCCAACGCTCCACGAAGATCAGAAGTAACATCTCTTTCGGCTCTCCCTGTTGCAATAGCGTATCGAAACACTTGACCTATTGTTTGATTTATTCTGTGGGTTAAGTCCAATTTGCCCGCAGATTCTAATTTCCGTAAAAATGAAAGTAACTCAGGTGCATTTATCTTGTTCATTGGCAAACTGCCAATAACAGGAAAAACAGTTTTCTCGAACCTTCGCTTTAGCTTTCTTGCATGTTTCTCTGTCCAGAGGTGTTTTCTTTTCTCATGCCACTCTAGGGTGATTGATTTAAAGGTGTTCTCAGAATTCAATATTAATTGGCGTTTTATTGATTTCTTCTCCTCTGCTGGGTCTATATTGTTTCTAAGTTTGGTTCTAGCATCGTCTCTCAGCTCTCTGGCCTTCTTAAGGCTAATTTCAGGGTAAACTCCAAGGGCAAGGCGCTTTTCTTTGCCAAGATATCTATATTTATACCTCCAATACTTTTGACCAGATTTATTTACTTCTAAATACAGCCCGTTTTCGGCAAAAAGCTTTTTTGTCTTATTTAAAACCTTGGCTGTTCGGCATTCCAACTCGGTTAGCGGCATTTGGGGGCATCTCCTTTTTCTATTTTAAAAAATGCCCCCTAAAATGCCCCCTAATTGTGGTGGATTTGGGTACATTGAGGTGGACATTAATGTATTAATAATAGCTTGAAAGAGACAGAATTAAAGGGTTTGGGAGAAAACAGTAGAAATGTACGGAACAAAGAATGGCGGGGATGACGCCACTCGAAGTATTGATTTAAGTAATTGATATTAAATCAAATCCGACATATCCAAAAACATAGATGCCCCCAGACATGCCCCCTACATAAAAATGTGTATTCCCATTCGAACCCGCACCCATCCTGTCGTTTCAAGCTTAATCGTAAATACCGCAGAAATATTATTCTGTCAACCGATTTCAATATTTTCAAGGTGTGGGTTCGTGTGCTAAATCCGACCACAACAATTTAAGGAGATATTGATGTACAAGATAATAAGATTGCCTGAGGTCATGCAATCAACTGGTCTCGCACGAAGTACCATTTATAAAAAAATGGTTGCAGGTGAATTCCCTAAAGCAATTTCACTTGGTTCCAAATCTGTTGGCTGGCTTGAAAGCGAAGTTCAACAATGGATTGAACAACGTATTCCGAACTTAAAAGAAATAAATTCAGGAGATGCCCATGACCTTCGATAAAACAAACAATCACGAAATAATTTACTACGGTAAAAAGGTTTACGATGTAAATCTTGAATTATGCAAGAAAATCGAATCTGACCGATTAAAATCTATTCTTCTTCAAGAGGATAATAAGGAAACAATGACACCTAACACATTACATTAGTTCAAATTTTAATCAAATTTGAATTGATACTTCCTTTAGACCAACACTGATTAATCTTTTATTAACCTTTATGTGATATAATAAAATAAGTCGATAATGGTGGTAGGATTATTTGAATGTTTAAATTGGCAAAATGGTTTATTCAAAATGAGTTAAAAGGCCTCGGTCAAATCGGAAAGATATTCTTAAATGGAATAGCAAGTTTTGGGTATGATTATTTAGGAAGGGAGAAAAGTCAAAACTTATCAGATTCAAATTTTGAACAAGTCAAAGAAATTGTTCAAAATATTTCTGAAAACTCAAAGGTCATTCCAGATCATGTAAATGTTCTACTAAATCCATTTGAAGACAAGGACCATGCACTATTACCTTCGGTTGTAAACCTTTCATTAAAAACAATAAACAATAAGAATAGGACAGAATGGACATTTGCTCATGAATTAGGGCATATCAAACATAGAAAGTTTCATAAAGCTATTAACTTATTAAATTTACCATATAACCTTGCTTATAAAGCAACAACAGCATTATATGCCTTCGGCGCAATGGCATATCCATTTCTTGGAAATAGCGGTATTAATTTTGCAAATAATTTCGTTGGTCATGCCGCTGAGTTCTTAATTGTATCAGGGACTTTAAATGCGATAACCACTAGGGTAAGGGAGTATCAGGCAGATATTTTCGCCTATAAGCAAACTGGACTATTACCATCTGAGCACCTTGGCCATGACTACCGGAATGGAATCGTTGGAAATGTATCTGGAATAATATCAAATGTTAGCTCAATAATTATTAGCGGCTATCCAGTTCCTCTAGAAAGGGATATAGTTGTTAAGCTAATAGGTGGTAAACCAAAAAAGAACTCTTTCGTTGAAGAGATATTGAAGGAAAGAAAAGAAAACAAGCAAGAACACCGTCCATTTATTTGATATTCGCTTCTTTACCATAGGAAAGGTAGACCGATTAGGAATTGCCGTAATAAAAAGACCCTTTATGAATTTTTATTTTGCAATTGATTAAGCCTATTCGCTCTTTCCTTTTTAGAGTTATTCTTAATTACAGATTTTTTGTGCTTAACAATATACCAAGTTAAGAAAGTACCTGTTATTAAAAATAAAAATAATTTACCGCCACTTAATTCAACAATATTGTAATATTCATTCAAATAGTAAAGAAAGTAAAGCAAGGAAAAACCAATTATCCAACCAAATAGATTAATGTATAATACATTATCTTTTCTGACTTTATCTATCGGTACATTTCCATCAAATCTTAATGGGTTTAATCCATCAAAGAATACGGAATATTTTTCGTTATTATATACAAAGACACATTGCCAAATTGGAATAACAAAACTAAATTGACTTACTAATTCAAAATCAACATTCAGATAATAGTTTTGTACATGAGAGGTGGGAAGTGAGGCCTTTCCTTGAGAGTTAACATAATTATATGCCCTTGAATACCCAATATTTTCCCATTGTTCATTAATACCAGATACAAATAATTTACTAAGGTTATCCATGTCTTTATCAATAACATGAACTGGAATAAGGTTGTTATTACCAATTTCTGCAAAGGATACTAACTCCAATACTACTTTATCCGTTGGCTTTCCTGCATAAGCTATAACTGATACTTTACCAGACAAATATTTTAGAAAACTACGCCATTGTATATGATTAACTCTTTGTCCGTTGGAATTAACATGCTGAGCAGGGTAACCTACATTAGCAGTTACTTTGGCATCGTAATTTATAAGGTAATAGAATGCAGGAAAATACTGCCATGCAAAGCTTAATTTTAAATCGTCAAAAATATCATCGGGACAGTAATCATGATTTTGTAGCCAGTCATAAAGCAGCCGCTTACATTCCTCTTCATTTGTTTTATTTAAAGTATAATAATCTAATTGCATTACAGATTAATGTTGAAGCTTTCAGAAATGTTCAAAAGGGGACATTTTATCTTGATACAGTTCCCTTTTTGTTTACTGGAGAGGTATTACTAGAAAAGGAAGCAGTGATATACAGAACGAGGTAATGAATCCAAATTGAAGCAGCACAAATTAAAAGTGCTATTCCTCCATAAAAATTGTATAGGCAAAGCATCACACCCAGCAGAGCAATGTATAAAGGTTCATAAAGAAGAATTAACTTTAAGGGGTTGGCATTTATATTCGAAAATGAAGCAAACCATAATGACTCTCCTAATGCATCAGAATTGATATTGTTTTGTTTGAGTAGTTTTCTAGCTTCAGTACCCCTATAAAAATTAATAACTCCAAGTGCGATAAAAAGGCTACCTATAATTTTATTTGAATTGGTTGTTTGACCTATCAATCCGATACCCAATGAATCGTTAAAGAAGAGGTAATAACCAAAAACAACAAATGAAATAGAGGCCAAAGCAATTGAAAATAGATTTGTCTTTGCTTTACCTATACCTTTACGAAGTAGCACATGAATTCCATCCGGAATTATCATCGCAGCGAAGATTGCAATATGAAATAATAACAATATTATCGCTTTCGTATCCCTATCTCCTCCTTCTCTTAGAACATTTAATAAATTCTGTATTGCTTGAAATCCCGAGCCTTTAGCAATTTCACTACTGTTTACCATATATTAAGAATTGAAGTTTTGTGTGAATGTTGTTTCAATATAGTTGGTGTCATTAGACCATTTTTTGCCAGTTACAAATACAATAGATTCAACCTGAAAATTGTTTTTCTCACCTCCACTCTTTAGCATAGTAAATTTTCTTGGTTGCACTTGTGGGCTATAAGATTGCGAAACACTTGAAGAATCTGAGAAGCTAAAGTTGGTAAAGGAAGCAGAAGTACTTCTTCCTTCAAATTCAAAAATATCATCACCAATAATTTTACTAGCGTATAAGTTTGTTTCTGCATCTGAGTTTGAATGAAATATTTTTGTAGATAAGTTGCCCATCAAACTATCTACTCTTGCTTTCGCATCTGCACCCGAACCCATAACTGCAAAATAATTTGAAATATTCTGCGATAAAAAGACCGTTGCTGTTCTTGAACTTCTAGCGGTTGTAAGAAATATTTGATCGTAAGGATTGACGAAATACTGAGCCTCATCGCACCATAGAAAAACGGGGGTTGGGTATTTACTTACATCCCTTCTTTCTACTGCCTGTTGGAACATCAATTTAAATACACATTGTGCGATAATACCGGCATCTAGAAATTCCTTTATTGGAAAATCCAATACGATTATCATCTGGTCTGTAAAGGTTAATTCTGGAAAGATATTGGTGCTTCCTGCAAAATGTTTGTGCAATACTCCTGAAAGGAAAGGCTCGGCTAGCCCCATAAAGCTTTCAGTAACTACTGATTTAGTTCTACTGCCCATTGCTGGCATTGCATTCGTGAAATATTCTACCACAAGATTATAAGCATTTTGAACTTCTTTAGAGGCATTTTCTGACTCTGCGAAATGTATAGTATAAGACTTCACTAAACACTTTAAACAAAAATTTGTTTTTTCCAAATCCTCTAAGTTTTCTTCCCCACGTTCCAATAAAACTATAGTATCTGTTAACTTATCCTTTTCAACCTCATTCGATGAATTAATTACTTTAACCATATTGGAATAGCTTATGTCTTCATCAGCTAATTTTAATAATTCTATAACCCTATTGAGGCATCTTTTTAGTGCAGTATCCCAATAGCGCTCTTCCTTAGTATCTCCTTCACTTGCAATACGATTACCCATCCTGTAAATGTTCATGAAAATATTGGTTATATTCAAAACTTCTGCACCACCAATACCTTTACGTTTTGCCTCATAGTCTATAGGGTTGAAAACTATTTCTTCCCCTGGAAAGGGGCTTTCCATATCATGTACTGCGTCTTTGCCAAAAACAATTAAGTCTTGCTCTCTACCAACTTTTCTACAGTAATCACGCCATAAATCTGCTTCGTCAGATTTTGCACACAGAACCAAACCTCCCCACCCCTGTTTAAGATAAGTCATTGCAAGGTTTTTTCCAGAAGAAGTGGTTTTTCCACTGCCCGTCCCACCCATAATGGATACACCTTTCATGGCATCGTCAACAGACCACTGATCATTCAAATGATCTGAAAAAGAAATAAGAGATTTACTAAAGTCCATAGAATTCTATTTATTCTTATCAAGATTCACATCTGTTTTAGCCTTGTTTTGGTCCATCTGTTTGTTTATCTCAACATTTTTTTGTGCAACTGTGTTTTTCTCAGCTTCCTTCTTCATTGCTTCATGATAAATGTCCGGCTTGTTTTGTTTTACGCTTGGAGAAGGTTCGCTAGGGGTAGAAGGTTTTTTTACAGCTTCTCTCCTTTGGTGCATTTCTACAAAAGTTTCATTATCCTTCTTAAAGGTAGACCACTTACCCGCACCTCCAATTGCGGATACAGTACTTTCAGTTCTTGTGGGGTCTCCTATTGAAGTTTGATTTTTTGGAGGATAATCCTTTGCCATTTTCTAAAATTTATGGTATAATGAAATATTAATTAACTATCGAATTTAATTACTTATTTTAATATGAACAATTATAAGGAAGTAAAATTACTCAAAAGATTCATTTCCAGCCATTCAAGAAGAGCTCCTGCATCGGATTTGTACAAGTCCTATTTATTTTACTACAACAAATATTCAAACAATTATGACACTGATGGTTTAGGCGTAGGATCATGCCTTGGTTATTTAAAACGGCTTCTATTAGAATTTGAACCAGAAGTTATATTCAAAGAAGCTAAGACATATGAGACTGATGCAGAAAAGTTTAATAACTCCGAAGAATGTTATTTACTATTGATGAACAGGGTAGCCTTGATTGAACTGTTTTATAAAGACTATCAAAGCACCGTACATTGGGCAAAAAAAGCAATTGAGGCCTTTAATTATTTTCATCCTGACATGAACGAAGAATCTAAAAGAAATTTAATGCTAGCAAATCCAAATTACTCAGATTGTTTAAATCTATATGTAGAGTACTTTGATTACTACGAACCTGAAGTTCATGCCCTATTGAAATTCAAATGGGAGGATTCCTAATCGAAATCCTAATCTTGGATCAAGTAAAAAATTACACACACCTAATTAAATTAAGGTAATTACTATTTCTTTTTAACTTTCTTGGAATCCTTATCTTCAATTCCTTTGTTAATAGATGCTATGCATTTCGCTGATTCTATGATCTGTTGAGCTTTGTCTTCATCAATATTATTATCCATTTTCCAAGAATTTTCCATTTCAAATCTCACGATTTTCAACTTCTGAGTGGAGAGCAAATTAAGAATAGGCTTATTTAGTTTAAATAAATACATTGTATAATAACCAATTCCTTCAGTCCACCCATCCTTCATAGAATGTGACATTAGTGAAATAATTGTATCATTTAGAAACTTTAATTTACAATGATAAGTGCCGTTTTCAGGTTTATTTTTAGCGTCATTTTTAGCTTCTTTCTTAGATTGTATAAACCAATTATCCCAGTCAAAAGCTCGGTCTTCATTTTTTTGACAAATCAAATAAATTGAGTTTTTGGTAAATTGAAAGAATATGACCGTTTTATCGGATTTAAATTGCTTCAATATAGTAGAATTCGTATTAGCAGTTCGGACTCCAGAGAATTCATCAGTTGTATCTCTTAACAAACAATTATTTTGAGCAACTAATCTGCTTTTAGCTAAAATTGCCACCATTAAGACAAGAAAGAAAATGCCGTACTTCATTTGGTCTAATTTTGAAAGAAATCAATTTTGAAATATGAAAAAAAAACTACCTTAAATAAATCAATTTCAAATTTATTAAAGAAACCGAATAAAATATGAATATCTAATGCCTTTTTTGAAACAAATTATTGAGTTCATTTGATAAGTTTATTAGAATCTTCTTAAAACCCCTTAGCCATATAAGGAGAGATGTCTGTTCTAAAAATACTATAAAAAGAAAAGAGAGAATTCCTATAAAAAACACATAGCAAAAATTAAAAAAGGAATTCGAAAAGCTAAAATAAAAGTGAACAAAAATAAAACCGCTCAAACAAAACTACAATCCCAATTCAGTAAAATAATAACAGAAAAGCGAAACCAAATCTCAAAACGAATCCAAAATAATCCAAGCAAAAATCAACAATCTATCAACCAGAACTAACCAATTCAACAGTAAAAAGATAATCAAATAAACCAAAAACTCACCGATAAAAACCAAAATGAAAAGAACCTTAATAAAAAAATAGATATAAAAATCAAACCAATAAGCAGCCAATCAAAAAATAGTATCACCCCAAACTTACTTTCAAATATTAAAAAAATAAGAATCAGCAGTCAATTTGTCAGATAGGTAAGCGATTGAAATATTGGAAAAAAAAGATAAAATGATATTGGGGGAGCGCAGAAAATAAATTTATTATTAATAGAATTAGGGCGGAAGTTAATCCGCCCTTTGGCTTCAGATTAGTTACTTTCTGAATTACCTTCCGAAGCAGTACGAAGTGTTATTTTTCCGTCAAACGGTATGGCTTCAAGTATGATATTGAAACCACTTGCATCATTGTGAGCGAATGCGACACCTATTCTTGTCCAATAGGATTTTTCATTATTGTTGCTGACTTTGTATGCAATGTGAGTTGGTGCATTTCCATTCTGTGTAGTTGAGTTCTTCATATTTAGTTCCTTTGTTTATAGGGTTGCTTCATTGCGACCTTATGAGAATAACTTGAAGTCGTAAGAACAAAGCGAAGTGCACCTGTCAACCGAAACATGGAGGCTCCGCAAAGCGGAAACCATGTTGGCAGGTTTACGGGTTTGGATAGGACTTAGCTTCTCATTGGAAGGGCGCATGAAGGCAAGCATTACAAGGAATGAATAGTGGCGAAATGAAAATCACAATCTACGGAAATTAACTTCTGACAATTCGTTTAAGAATACAAATCATTAATGAAAAACGCTACTATGGATTATGCAGAAAATGTAGGAATTTCATGATTTCAAAATCACATATTGAACCATGTTAAACCATGTTGATACGAAATTTTTATGTATGAAAAAGGTGTATTAATTCTGTGTAAAAATGAGGTTCTATGCTTCGTATTACAATGAATAAATCGGCTGGTGGAGCTAAAAAATATTACTCGGAAGAGTATTATCGTGAAGGTCAATCTAATGAGTTGGAATACTATTCTGAAAAAAATCAAGTGATAGGCAAATGGGGTGGAAAGGCTACTGAGATGTTGGGGCTTGATGAAAATATTTTGAAGAAAGATTTTGCTGATTTATGCGATAACATCAATCCTGAAACTGGCGATAAACTTACTAGTCGAAATGATGTTGATAGAAGGGTTGGTTATGATTTTACTTTCAATGCTAGTAAATCTGTAAGCCTTGCTCATACCTTTGCAAGCGAAGCGGATAAAAAAGAAATTCTAAAAGCGTTTCAAAGTTCTGTTCATGAAACCATGACAGAGGTTGAAACAGGAATGCAAGCAAGAGTTAGAGATAAAGGCAAAAATGAGAACAGGGAAACTGGCAATATTGTATATGGAGAGTTTACCCATTTTACTACCCGTCCAATTGATGGCGTACCCGACCCGCACCTGCATAGCCACTGTTTTATTTTTAACGCCACCTATGATGAACATGATAAGAAATTTAAAGCTGGTGAATTTGCTCAAATAAAACAGGACGCCCCATATTATGAAGCTGTGTTTCATTCAAAGCTTGCAGACAAGCTAGAAGCAATAGGATATAAAACTGAAAGGACTGAAAACGGCTTTGAGCTAAAAGGTATTGATAAAAGTACCCTTGATAAATTCTCACGCCGCACAAAAGAAATTGAAGATTATGCAAAGGAACATGAAATAACAGGTGATAAGGAAAAATCTCAAATCGGTTCTAAAACAAGGGAGGCAAAAAGAGTAGATATAAAACCTGAAGAACAAGCTGATAATTGGAAAGGTAGATTGTCTGAAAAAGAATTGTCTGAAATAGTAAATCTTAGAAATTCAAAGTCTGACAATCAGAATAGCAATTCTAATAAATCCGCAAAGGAGGCTGTTCAATATTCTTTAGATCATCATCTTGAAAGAAAATCGGTTGTCAGTGATAAAGAAATTTTAGCGACTGCAATAAAATCTTCTATCGGGCAAACTACCCCTGACAAAATCAAAAAGGAGTTTGAAGGAGATAGTAATGTAATTAAAACCAAAGACCGCTTACGAACTTTAATAACTACAAAGGATGCGGTTAAGGAAGAAAAGCAGTTGATAGCAAGTGCCAATTCATTCAAAGGTAAGTTTCAGCCTATCAATAATAAATATGAGGTGAAGAACGAAGTTCTGAATGAGCAACAAAGAACTGCTGTAAAACAAGCTTTAACTACTAATGACGGAATATTCATTATCAGCGGTAAAGCAGGAACTGGTAAGACCACCTTAATGAAAGAGGTTCAGGCTGGCATTAGAGAGGCAAGGAAAGAGATATACTCATTCGCACCTGCTGCGGAAGCTAGTAGAGGCGTTCAACGCTCTGAGGGCTTTGAGAATGCCGAGACGGTGGCAAAGCTCATTCAGGATAAGAGTTCACATCCAAAGCTTAAGAATCAACTTATATGGATAGATGAAGCGGGTATGCTTTCTAACCGTGATATGAACAAGGTTATTGGCATAGCCAAAGAACAAAACGCTCGAATAATACTTTCAGGAGATACAAGGCAACATAATAGCGTTCAAAGAGGTGATGCGTTACGCATCATGGAAACCCATGCAGGCATAAAACCTATCACCGTTGATAAGATACAACGGCAAAAGAATAGCGACTATAAGCAGGCTGTTAAGATGCTTTCAGAGGGGTATGTTGATAAAGGCATTAAAAAGCTTGATGGAATGGGGGCTATAAATGAAATAACCGATGGCTCAAAAAGAATTGGGGCTATTGCTGAGGATTATTATAAATCTGCCTATAAGGGCAAAGAACAAAAACAGAATGTGTTGGTTATTGCGCCTACTCATGCCGAAGGTGAACTGGTCACTTCTTCCATCAGGAGTACACTTAAGGACAAAAAGATAATCAGTGAAAAGGAAAAGGAATTTACTGTTTATAAAAACCTGCAACTAACAGAAGCCGAAAAGCAAAAACCTGAAAATTACAGAAATGGTAATGTTATGATATTTCACCAAAATATTAAAGGAGTTAAAGCAGGAACTAAGCTTGAGATACTTGATAACATGAAAGACAAGGTACTTACGCAAACGGCGGACGGCAGAAAAATAGAAATCCCTATAACACAATCAAAGAACTACAATCTTTTTGAAGCAAAGAAAATATCGGTTGCTGAAGGTGATAAAATTAGGATTACTGGCAACGGTAAAACTGCGGACGGCAAACATTTATTCAATGGAACTACATACAATATAAAATCATTTGATAAGCAAGGAAACATTAAGCTTTCTAATGGCTCGGTACTTTCAAAGGAGTATGGGCATTTTAATTTGGGATATGTTATTACTTCTCATTCATCACAGGGAAAGACTGCCGACAAGGTAATCATCTCTCAAAGCTCTGCAACCTTCAGGGCTTCCTCTACCGAACAATTTTATGTTTCTGTTTCAAGGGGGAAACAAGCGGTTTCTATATACACTGACGATAAGGAAGGTTTGAAACAAGCAGTGAGTAATTCAGCTCAAAGAACATCTGCTATGGAACTTCTTGCGAAAAATAACCAGATAAAAAATACAGCTATTGAAAATAACAGGCTGAATTTATTCAAGCGCATGCAAGAAAAAAGTAAAGAGGCTTATTCAAAACTAAAATCAAAAATAAAAACCAATGAGCTTTCGAGACAAGTTAGAACAGAGCCGAGAAAGGCTAAGTAATACTGACGCAATTATAGCTGCCGAACTGGAAACTAATTTCAGTTGTGAATATTTTGCTACTGATAATATTAAAAGCCTTCCTGCTTGTTTGGACTTACGATTTACAGACGGTAACAGGCAAGCCGTGCCTTATAGCTTTGTTACAGGAATATTTTATGATTTATCGAATGGTATTGTAATTTCTACGACTACCAAAATCATAAAAATATCAGGCAGGGATTTGAGTAGGCTTTATGATTACCTTGTTGCATATCGAGTGCGATATATTCAAGCAAATTTGGGCACGGATATTGGGGAAGAAGGGCTATTTGTTGAGAGTATAAACGTTGAAGATTTGAACTAATTTTATATCTTAGCATAAAATACATATTTACACATGCAACCTTCATCAAAAAAATATCCATTAATTTGGCCTTTGTTGATAATTCTTTTATTAATTGGAGGGGGGTATTTTTTTAGCAAAAAAAAATCTAACTTGGAATCAGAAGAATTGGCATCCTCCAATGATCAAGCAGAAAAAGCTATTGGATATCCTACCTTATTTACCCCTAAGGAAATTATTACCATGGTAAATCAAAATGAAGATTATATCAGTGGTGAATGCATAAATAAAAAATTTTATGTTAAGAATTCTGAGAATGAAAACTATAAACTATATGCTAATAGTGTAACTAGCTATGATAGAGATATATACCATGAAGAGAGGATGTTTACTTGGTCTGATTCTATTAAACGGTTAGTATATAGTTTCCCTAACAAAGAAAAATATCAATATTTTATAGCTGAATTGAACAAACTACATCCAACCATACTTTCGATTGAATTAAAGGATAATTGGTTCAAGGATTCCACAAGCTATTTAGTTGATAATTGTGTATTTGTTCTTGCTGGAAATAAAATAAGATTTTCAGGATACACTGTACTTGCCATAAATCAGGAATATTTGAATAAACGAACAGCGAGTGTTCCTCCGAAGGTTATAAAAGTTGTTTCAAATGATGTGAAAATTCCAAATGAGTCTGAAAAAGTAGAGGAACCCAAAACCCAGAATTCAGAATTAAACATCGATGAGAATGAAATTTCAGTAGAACCAGTTAAATAATTTATTCAGATAGAGTAAATTAATTTTACAAAATATTTGGATACTCCGCAATATATCAATCTTTATTTCATTAAATTTTAGGTCCACAATCTGCAAGTTTATTTTCCCATGCCTGTCTTTTTTCAGCAGCTTTTCTTGCATTTTCTTGTTGTAATTCGGCAGCTTTTTTTAATGCCTCCCCTTCTTCTTGGGTATGACCAATATAGTAATTTGTCCAACTTTTATCTTGAAAAAGTAAGGCCGCTGGATCATATGGCGTATCAAGTTTATCTCGGATAATATCACCTTTTGGGCTGAATTGAACAAATCTTCCTGCATGTAAAGAAAGTGATCCATACAAAACTGAGCTCGAAAATTCTAATGAAGTTGTTCCAACTATCTCCATATTGTATTTTTTAGCAAATTCTCTATAGTATTCTATTTGTCCTCCACCTAGGTTTGAAAATGTATTGCAGCCATCAAAAATCACTCTGTGAATGGAATTCTTAATATGGGTAGATTGTTCAAAGTGACTATATTTAATTAAAAAGTGAAAGGTTGAAATTATATTTCCACTATCCCCATTACTCAAATGATTTGGATGACCGTGACCGCAAATTTTTAACTCCGTTATTGGGCCATACTTTTTAATATGGGCAATTAAAATTTCATCAACCCAATCTTGGGTTGATTTACCTTTCGGGCATAATGCATCTGCTTCATAAATGGCAGGATTAGAAACAGACTTTTCAGCTGTTAAAGCACCTTTATTTCTATCCGAACCGCTAAATAAAGAAATCATTACATATTTAGGATTGGGGGCTTGTTCTGATTTTTCAGAATTAGGCTCTTCTTCCACCTCAGAATTTGAAACATCATGAAGTCCACTAAGTGTTTCTGTATCTATGTCAAAATCTTTCTTAACCATATAATTCAATACCTTCTTGTAATCTATAGTACCAGAAACCAATAAAAAGTAAAGTAATTAGATGGCCAATTTGCACAGTTTTTATTCAAATTTTAATCATCTCATTTGCAAACTAAACTTATTAAAATAGCGTAACCTATTATAATTAATACTGAATTATAATTGAGTTTTACAAAAACTTTAAATAAGGAATTAGGTATTACAAACTCCCTTCATCAGCAAAAGAATAGTAACCTTCTTTTGTAAGAATGATATGATCAAGGATTTTTAAATCAAGAAATTCACCAGCCTGTTTAAGTTTTTGAGTAAGGCGTTTATCTGGTTCGCTTGGCGTTAGGTTGCCTGATGGATGGTTATGAGCCAGAATGATAAAAGAGGCATTGGCTTTTAATGCAGCACCGAAAACAATCTTTGCATCTACAACAGTTGAAGATACGCCACCTTTAGAAACATTCACAGCACCTAACACCTTATTGGATTGGTTAAGCAATAGAATTTTGAATTCCTCTTTGTATTCGATGGCGTTGGAATCCCAGATTGAAAGTAGAATATCATATGAAGCCCTTGAGCTTGAGATATGAGGTCTTTCAGAAGGATTGACCTTGGTTTTGTAATGAATTTCGATTTCAGCTACTTGGTAGACTGGATTGATTTGAGTTTCGAAAAGTTTGAATTGAATGTCCATAGCATATATTTTTTATATGCCGCTGGAAATATGGAAGAGCAATTAAGGCAAGGTTTTTCATCAAAAAATACGACCTCACGAAACACTTCTTTCCACTTTGAGGTGGAGATTATTTGATGAAAACAGGAAGCAAATGAAACGAAGTGAAGTGCAGACCTTGCAGAATTGCGATGACATATTAGGTTTGCATATCAAAAAGATAGTGATGGACTTGTTCAAATATTATTCAACCCAAGCAAGTTTGATGAAATTATTAGACATGAAATATTCAAGCGGTGCAGTAAAATTAAAATAAAAAACAATTGGCTTCCTTTAATTTGAAGCGTCAGCCGGCACTTTCTTTTGTCAACTTTTCTTGCTGCCTCTGCAAAGAAAAGTTGCGACGGCAAACGTATAGCAGAAAAACAAATGTGTTTTTCTGCTCACGTCTAAAAATTAACTGTGTAGGTTAGTTAAGATTTAATATGCTTGCTCCTTTTTGAGAGAAACTACTACAAAGGTCAAAAGCCTTTTGTGCTTTGATTTGAGCAGTACCGCCTTGAATGGATTTAAATTTGGCTTCATCATCTTTGTAACTTCTTACATTTTGAAAATAGCCTGTAACCGCATTATAAGCCCCAAATAAAGTACCTTTTGTGGTTTGCTCTTGTTGGGTTGGACTGCTTAACGCATACTCATAAACTTCATCGCACATGTTTTTAAAGCAGGTTGAAAGTTCATCTTGTAAACCTCTATGCAAATTGCTTAATACTTCCTTATTTGGAACCATTGCAATTTGTATAAGTTTTTTTACTTCTGCATCAGATATGCGAACCTTTGCCCAATGATTAAAAATATCTTCAAGCTCTGTGCTTAATTGGTTCGAAATACCTAAAACTTTATGCGCTTGGTTTAGCCTGTCTTGAGCGTTCGACGTGTGGCGAATTTTAATAGAATTACTGCAATTTTTAAGGGCTGCATTTAGTGTATTATTGCACACAATCCGAATAGGGGTAAAAGCTGCGGTAATGCTTCCGAATCCATCGTGCGAAGTTGTAAGAAATAGATATTTTTCTATTAAATCATTACAGCCCACTTTTATATAATCGGGCAATTTTGCAGTAATAAAAATACGCTCTCCCTTGCCTAAAGCTCCTGCGGTTTCATACATGATGCCATCACCTCCCACAATTTCATCGAAGAAATTAAAGGCTTCTGTGTTTTGTACAACCTTATAATCTGCGCCTAATTTATCGCCTAAAATTGCGCAGTTATCATTGCGGTAAGTAAAAAATGAAGACTCTGAAATCATTTCGTTACCGTCTGGCAGGCGGTGAATGTTTGGCGCTTTGATTACTTCATAATCTAGCCCCGCAAATTTCAAAGCCTCTGCGCTTGTTGGATAGTCTTGCACAATTTGCCCTAAATTGTGCCATGCTTTTTGCTGCACAGAAAAAAAACTGTGCTTTTGTGTTTGTTCATTAAAATGGATATTGTGTGCCATATTGAAACAACCCTGTTTTTGTTTGCAGTCGGGTTACTGCGTTTGTGTTTAAAAATTCTTAAAGTTTAAAATGGTAAATCTTCGGCAACTTCTGCGGTGGGTGGTGTTGTAATTTCTGCCGTTTGGGTTGTGGTTTTCTTCTGTGCTGGCGCAACAAATTTTATATTGTTTACATGAAAGGTTAATGAGCCTTTCGGGTCGCCTTCTGCGTTTTGATAAACATCTAAACCAATGCGACCATAAACGGAAATAATACTGCCTTTTTTTAAATGCTCGGCAACTTTAGGAGTTACCCAATAAGAGCAATTTATAAAGGTGGCTACCTCCTTTCTTTCTCCTGCTTTGGTTTTAAAATGGTCGTTCAATACGAGAGTAAAATTTGTTACCTGTCTTTCGTCAGTTAGTTTGTTGATTTTCGCATCTGCGGTTAATCTTCCTGTTAGTTCCATGTTTTTTTTAAAATTTAAATTGTTATTAATAAGCCTAATGCGGCAAAAGCCACCATTGACCTTTGATAAGCAACAAGTATGGAAGAGAGGGCTTGAAGGCAAGGTTTTTGGAAAAAGAATACTACCTGAGAGTGGAGGTAAATTTGCGAAGCCACCGAAACGAAAGGTGGAGATTGTTTTTTCAAAACAGGTTGCAAACGAAATTCGGACGATAGGGAGAATGAAGTGCAGACCTTTCCGAGAGCCTGAACGGGACATAACTTTGCTGTTTCAAAGGCAAAATGAAAACTAGAAAAAACTCAGTGCCTATTTATAAATAACGTGAGGGATAGTAGAGTAAAGCCCACAATGTAACGAAGTGAAATGAGGACTTGAAACGAATAGCCCGTTCAGCATGACACGCCCGAAAATTATGTAAAACTATAACTATATATAACTACACTTAGGCATTTAAAATTAAGTTCCATTTATGAAACCCACATTTTTTGGAGGATAATATTCATGTATGAATTCCTTTGTTCCTTTTGAAACAACACATGATTTGAGTTGAAATCTTCCATGCTTTCCTGCCCTTTCCAATGAGACAACTGGTTATAAGGAGTGTTGGAAATAATAAATGAATTAAGTTCGATATTAGGGTCGTTTAATTTGGCTTGAATAGTTTTCTTTATAGATTTATGTAGTTGGATTTTTGGGTCTGTCAAACCTTGTATTTGTCTTAATCCCTTGGGGTCAATGAATGAAACGTATTGTTTGTCTCCAATTACAAGCCACATTATAAAGTCAGGGAAAAAATTATTTGCTTCAAAGAAACCAATCCCCTTTTTACTCATGTTTCGGAGTAAATACAATTGCTTGTCTTCAAAGAAATCGGTGTTGCTAGTGAAGTATAATTTCAGGTCTTCCACCAAGTCACGCTCACCTTTGTTTAAAGGAACAGGCTGAATCTTTATTACCTCTTCATACTTGCCTTTATCAATATAAATTAAAGGCTGATAAAGATGCAATCCTGCGTATAATGCTTCAAAGTCATTATCAATTCTGAAATTCTCTTGAAATTCTTTCTTTCGAACAATTTCCTTCAGTTCCTTCAATTTTCCAATTAATCTATCCTCTGTTTTCTTAACCAAGAAGTTGTATTCTGATTCAAAATTAGGATTGTTGCTGTCTAGAATTGCGACTTCAATTTTATCACTATAGAATTTGTTCCTTTGATAGTTGTATATCTTTTCAATAAATGATTTAAGCAAGGAAACCGCCAACTCATGCCAAAGTTTTACTTTGCTATAGTCATTCAATTCAAGTTCGGCAGAAGGTATTTGCAACGTGTACCAATCAGGACTTAAAAGAATATCTTTTAAAGCTTCAATAGATAAATTCACATTGTACCAACTCCGTTCATTTTTAAATTTCTGAATCTCAAAATAAATTCTATTCCAATCTAAAAATGCGCTATGCACGCCCTTCAATTTGCCTTCCTCAATCGTAACAACCGAAGTTACATTGGTAAGCTTTGAACTTTTTAGTACTTGAACTTTAGGATACCAATCTAGAATAACAGGTGAGACCTTCTCAGAAAGCACTGCATCAACCAAAACATCTCGTTTGAAATTTGACCCATCTTTAACACGAATGTATTTTAGTTTCTTTTCAGATAAGTCATTTATAGTAGGCAGAATGTCAACGATGATTCTTTCAAAATCAGAGTCAGTGGGCAATCCTTCTTCTTCCAAGTAGTCTTTAAACTGTTGCATATAATCAGCCCGCAATCCAAATATGTTTAAGGTTTCAAGAATTGGTAACATTTCAGGAATATAAGCAGGCTTTAAACTAGCATCTAATTCAGTACTGCGCTTCAACGAAAATCTATAGCCTTTTAACCGAACGCCACGACCAAATAGCTGGATAATTTCCGAACCTTCGCCTCTGCCGATATTTAACAACCCCATTGTGCTTACACGCCAACTGCTCCATCCTTCTGAAAATTTCTTTGATCCAATCAGCACATTAACTTTGCTGCTTTTGCTGTTGATATCGTGAAATAGCGAATTAGAAAAGTCTTTTTCATCTACCAGCATTTTATGAGCTTCGCAAATCTTTAATAAGCCTTTGTCATCACCTACATTGATTACACCGAAGTAGTCTGCATTGCCAATTCGCAAACCTATTTCACCATCTTGCCCCTTTAAATTGTCAATATGTAAAGATGCTCCTGCAACCTCTGAATTAAATAATTCTTTTAGTACATCCTGAAAAACGTATTTCGCTGTTTTGCCTGACTTACGAATTTCTTTAAAGGCATTTCTAAAAATGGAATGCCCCATCTCATTATTTAATCCATCTTTAGCATCTAATAGTAATTTGATTCTTTCGATTGACTGACTATCATTTTTTACGAATGATTCTAAAAACATCAATACTTCCACAACATCTGAAGCTGTTTCCTTGCTTATGCTTTTGGTCACTTTTCCACCAACAAAAATCGCCAATGGTTTGTCAATCAAAAATGGCTCTATCTCTTTTTCATTCTCTTTAAAAACCAATAATTGTTCATAGAAAGAAAGCAAACTTGCAGTTAAATATAGAATAACTCGTTCTTCTTTTCCTGCTTCATGCCATTGCTCATTCAAATTTAAAATCTGATAATCTTTTCCGTAGCCATCATTATAAAAATATCGATAGGAATAATCGAATAATGTTGCCTTACCGTATTCATCTATTAGTCCTTTTTGTTTTGCTCCTGATAAAGCGTGAACAGCTTGACCAAAAGTAGCTGAATATTCAAAGGAAAACCCTTCTTCACATAAGCGGTTTCGCTTGTCCTTCCACTCTGTGCCTCCAGCCCCTCTGTGACCTTCATCTACTAGAACCAAATTGTTTCCTTCAAACGATTCTACTGCGACTGTTTTATTTCCACTGGTTTCTTCAAGCTTATGAATATCAATAATTTCAATCTTTTGACCCACAAACAATTGACCGCCTGACTTGTCAAACAATTCAGCTTCCATACCTGATTGAGCAAATTCTTTCAAATGTTGTTTGGATAAACCTTCATTTGGGGTAAGAACTATAACTCTATTCAAACTTTTTTCTAAATTATTCTTCTTTAGATAATATTGAAACTGTTTGATATTGACATGCATAAGCAACGTCTTACCTGAGCCAGTTGCATTCCAATAAGCCAATTTATTTAAATCATTTATATTAGAATCCAATTTAAATCTAGATATAGCTTTAAAATCATTACCATGCTTGCCATGATTTAATTCAAGGAATGTATTTAATTCAGAAAGCAAAACATCTTTATCATTGAAGTATTTATCTAAATAAATTTCGGTAAAAAGCAAAGCAATGTATTGAAAATACTTCCATTTGATTGGCTCATTTCTTTTTTCCGAAATAGCCTGAGTGTGTGATAATATATTTTGGTCATACTGCAATAAAATATCCTTTGGAAGATTCTTATTACTGTAAAGATGAGCAACTATGGCGTGATGAAAATACGAAATATTATTATCATCATAACCTTCTAAAGAAGAATCTTTCAAATCAATTGATAAGGCTTCCAAAGCCGTTACACCAAACAGGTTTAGGATGTATTTATTTAGTACTAGGGATGAACTGAGTTTAGCCATTTGTTTTTACATTTTGATATCTTTTCGAACGCATATTAAATGCTTCTGTTCCACCTTCCATTATTGAACAAACTGCTTTTTTAATTTCATCATCTTCAATTGTACTAATAAGTTTCGGATTCAAATATTTTGTTTCTGAATCCATTACTATAATAACTTCGCTATCTCCATTTACAGGAATGTTAGCATTATGTGTTACTGTAATAATTTGCCTAGATTCCTTCGATTTTCTCAATTGGTCAACAACTAAATCATATATTAAATATCCATCTAAGTCATCTTCTGGCTGATCAAGTATTAAAGGCTTATTCCCTTCTGACAAAATTAATGTCAATATTGCCGCTGTTTTTTGTCCAGCAGAGGCATTTGATAAAGCTTTCCAAGCACCCGAATTTGTCTTATACTCAAGTTGAATAATATCTTCAGGCATCATTAAATCAAACGAATCTAATTGTTCACCATTTAGTGATTTTATCTTTGTGATGAATCTTTTATCAAAATCAGAACTCGAATTTGTTCCATTATGCAAACCTAAAATGATATCAAAGACTCCTTTATTTGCCCTTGTCACATCAGAACCAGACCAGTAGTCTATCAAGGTAGATATATCCTTATCAAATGATTCTGAACTGCTTAAAATAGACCTAATTTGCTCTTCCAAATTTTCAGAATCCTTACATCCACTAATTTTTGCCCTGACTTTTCCATCTGTTAAAAGGTCATCCAGAAATTTCTTCCTTATTGTAGTTAACTTCAATCTTTCTTTGAGATACGATTCTTTAATTTTAGCCAGTGCTTTTTCCTTTTCGCCAATTTCTAATTCTAATTTTACTATGGCTTCTAATTCATTCTTCTTACTGGCTAATAATTTAATATCACCTTCTATTTCTTCTATCTTAACAACACCTTGCTCAATTAATTTTTGTTTTTTTTCATCAAATGAAATTTCGGTTTGATTCTTATCTGTTGTCCATTCACTCTTACTTAATTCTTCTTCCAATAATGCGCTAAGTGCCATATAACTTTCTTTTGAAGCTTCTACAGTTAGTGCGACCTTTTCAATTTCATCATTCACTTTAGTGATTATACTGGCTATATTGCTGATATTGCTTTTCGAAAAGAGAGCTGCCTTTAATTTTATATCTCTAATAGTTTGAATTAATGAATCGAATTGGATTTGTTCATTTTGGATACTATTATTAAAATTCTTAAACTGAGAATCGTCATTTGAAAACTCTTGAAGCTTTTTAAGCTCCCCTTCGATGCCAGCTTCCTGCACCTTATTGATTTTGCTTGCTACATCTTTTATTTCTGATTCGAGAATACTCTTATTAGTCACTTTTAAACGAAGTGCTCTGATAGCAGATGATTGCTTTACATAATCAGCTATGATATCTTTTAAAATATTACGATGGCTTGTGATATCGGAAGATGATTCGTCTATTTTTTCTCTCAGTGAATTCAGATTATTTGCAATCTCATAAATTTGTTTCTGTGAGAACATGTTAAAATCTAATATCTTCAAAAAAGATATAGCCTGTTCATCGTCGAATAACCCACTACTTTCATTATAACGGAAAATACTCCTTTTTGCTTTTGTTGAGGTTTCCTGCTGGAATACAACTTTAAACAACTCATCTCTTCGATTTATAATTATTTCAACATAACAAGCAGCTTTTAAAACTCCTTGTTTCCTTTTATCCTTGACCTTAAAAAAATTTACAAATTCTGCCTTTATAGCCTGCAATGAATCAATTTCGTTTTCCTTTTCAAATACACCTCTTAGAAATTGAAGAATAGAAGATTTGCCACTTCCTCTGCCTCCAATTATCGTATTCATTTGCGGATTGAATTGAATATCAAAATCTAGACCACTTTTAGATAATTCAGTTTCTTTGATTTTAATACTTTGAATCCATGTGTCTGGAACAGAATAGGGCTGGTTGGGGCAGTCAAAATCGTTCTTTATTCTGAATTCATGTAATAGCAAAGCTTGTCTAAGGCTTTCTAAACTTGGTTTTTGATCCATCTTTATCCATGTGAACCTTCTACCTATGCCCCACACCCCATGTTTAGGATTAAATTCTGAATGTGGATTATCAGAAAAAGTTAGTATTGCTTTACCATATTTTAGCGACTGTGTAACAGGGGAACGCCATTCCTTAATTTTCTCCTCAGTGATTTTATATTTCCCACTTGCGATGTCGTCTTCCGAGACACCTCTGAACCTATTTATAGAAATAATTGCATCTTGTTTCTTATACTTCGAATCTTCAACAAGAAATTCTTTATGCACTACCTGCACCCCAAGGAAGCCTTCATTCTTAAAAAGGTTTTCTCTTAAACTATGAGCAACTTGACACAAGCCAGCATATTCATCAATATGAGCAGGAATGCAAATGGCATTTTTTGAGGTTGCTTCTTTGATGACTGCATCAACTGTTAAAGGTGAATGAGCCTCCTGCTCACCAAACATTGCGCTTTCGATACGACAGAGCGTAATAAAATCTTCTATTGTTCTTCTTGACGTGCCAATATCAAATAACACCAAGATGTGAACTTTTGCATCACTACACGTTAACTCTACACCAGGAAAAACATATAGGTTTTGTTTCGAGGCTTCATTCTGAATAAGCTCAACCCATTCTGCTGAATTGTGGTCTGTGACAGCAACGCAGTTTAAACCTTTATCAATTGCTTCTTGAACCCATTGCTGTGGTGTAACAGATTTGTTATCAAAACACTTGCTTGCTGGCGTGTGCAGGTGAAAATCACATTTATACCATTTTGTTCCTACCATAATTTATAAGTTTTCAAACATTCTCTTTTTAAATTCTTCTTCAATTAAAACCACCTTCCAACGCTCATCACCCGTTTTTAAGTTTTCAACATTATTGTCACCATTTACATAAATTCTATCGTACTCACTATCGAGTGGGTTGTATTTGCTTTTTTCAAGAAATTGATTAAGTGCGGTGCTGTTATGTTGATTACAATCACGCCATACTATTAAAATACTTTCTTCTGCAAGATTTTTACCTGTGACCACCACATAGCCATCTTTGGGAACGGCATAACTTTCTATCACCAAACCTATCAGGTAATTAAAGGTTTCAACTAAATCAACTTTGGTTGGTTGAAGTTCATTATTCTTTGTAATGTTTAAATAGCAGTTAAAAGGATTTACGAACCATTCTAAATTGAGTAAACTGCCTTGCGTTTCTACATCCAACATATAATTTAGCATATAGCCTTCTTTAAATACTGGATTCATAGCCAATGCTTGTTGCTGCGTTTCAGTTTGCATTAGAGTTAAGTTGTTGAGAGTATCTTCATAACTCTCTAACCGCATGTATTTGAAGCAATGGCTACTGCCTTCACGGCTTACAGGCTTGCCATCTTTCCAATCTTTGCTGTAAATTACTTTTTGAATTCTTGGTTTGGTAACCGCATTGAAATATTCCCCCATTTCAACCAAAATAAATTTTCGCTTACCTTGGTCTTCTCGGTTTAAATCAATAATTGCATGGCCAGTAGTTGCAGAGCCACCAAAAAAATCAAGCACCGTGCTACTAGAATTAATATTTAATGCTTTGATGCAATCTACCACTAATGCTTTAGCTTTGGGAAAATCAAAAGGCTTTTCGTTAAATAACTCTTTTAATTCAGAAGCTCCATAATTTGCAGATGCATACTCTTTTTTATCCCACCAAGTAGTAGGCAATGAACTTTCATCTAATCTAGTTTTAAAATCAACACTTACTCCATTTTCAGCTGTCTGCCTAACACGGTATTCATCTAATTCATTTGGGACTCTGGCATAACCTCTTTGCCAATTTTTTTCTATAATTTTATCCCCCTGCTTGATAATTGGGTATACCACTACTTCTCCCTCAAGAGGGCTTTCTAATAAGTCATATTCATTCTTTTCAGTATTCCACTTAATTTCAGGTATCCTAATTTTATTTTCAGAAGCATTTGCGAATATTGGATAGTATAACTTTGGACGGTCTTCTCTTTTGTCATTATTACCCGACCGAATAAAATTCGCCCATGCGAAGCGACCATTCTCATCTTCTTTTGGATACCTAGCTAATCGTTGCTCTGTTAAATCTAAACTACCAGGTGAAGAAATTTCTGAGTTGCCAAAGAATAAAGCATATTCATGAGCTGGAGCGAATCTACCCTTTGTTTTTCTACCAGCAGGATTTGAACGAACAGCAACAATTCCGAGTTCAGAAAAATACAATCTTTCTAAAATATATCTTAAAGGCGAAACTTCCTCATCATCAATTGCCACGCAAATAATACCTTGATTAGATAATACCTCTGTCGAAATTGATAATCTATTTTCCATCATGGAAAGAAATGATGAATCTTTATAATCATTCTTATATAGAATTGAAGATGCATCAGTATTGTATGGTGGGTCTATATAAACACCGTCAATTCCATCTTCATACCTTTTACTTATCAATCCTAATGCATGAAAATTATCTGCATTAATTAATAAGCTATCGCATTGTTCATCAAAATTTTCAATACTGGCTATTAATTTCCATTTAAAGTTTTCAGAAAAGAAAGCGGTATTTAGAAGCAAGAATTGATTTTGATTCAAAAAGTCTTGTGTTAGAGGATTAGTGAACCCAACCTTACTTTCCGAGAACAAGCCACCAGCCTTTTGCTCTTTAATATCATTGATGGCGAACAGTTTTATCCATTCTTGGATTTGTTCTTTATTCTTGAGTATTTCTGCATGTAACTCTTTCGGTACTCGATCAAGCGTAATGCAGTAATTACATTCAACCACCATTTTCTTTTTAAGCCAAAGTTTCTTTTGGAAGTTTTCCAGTTGGGCTAAGAAGGCAATAATTTTTTCACCAATCTTTTTTATGGCTTTTATTTTGCTTAGTTGTTTCAGAAATTCCTGCTCGTCACGGGTGTTTAGGTCATCAATAAACAACACTTCGTTTTTGATGTAGAAATCTAGTTCACGACCAAGAAAACCGCCTAAATCTTTATGAATAAAGTAATCAAAAGTGTTTCTAGCTGTGTAGTCTAATAAGTGTTTTTGCAACAAACTGCGCTGCTTGTCTTTTTCGGTTGGTCGCAAACTAAGCAAGTCTATAAACTCTTGTGGTATCTGTATCTTAATTGCATTAAAAGCTTGCTCTAATAAATCGCTTTGCTTAACTTTTTTGTCTGTTGGCTCATAGGTAAAATAAATTTTGAATTCATCACCTAAAGTTTCACAGACTTTCTCTGAGTATATGGCAAAACGTCTTTCTTTATCCCCTTGGGCTTTATTATTGTTTTGTTCAGTACTGGCTTCTATTAATTCGAAGGCTACTGTTTTTCCGTTCGGTAGTTTAAACCGGTAAACCTTAAAATACTCGCTGGTTTTAATATAGTATTGGTCAGCGTTAGCCCAATGTAATTTTACTTCTTCGCCTTCATAAGGAATAGAATAAACATCCTTTTTATACCTTCTCATGGAGATAAAATCTCCACTATCAAAATAACGTTTAAAGAAATTCGCCAACAATGAAAATACCTCATTTTCTATTGATATCATATCAGCTGCTTCACCTAAGCGGGCTTTTATTTGCAGGACTTTAGGTAATGTTTCAGGGTCAGCACCAAGGGAGTGAGCTTGTTTGATGGCTTCATCAAGTTCTTTTTGTAAAGCTTGTTTATCTACCGAAAGACTCTCAGCTAATACACTTTGCACTTGTGGAACTAAATCCACTTCTAAAAACTGCTCTATATCCTTACGCTTTTGATTCATTATGCGATAAATACCAAAATCAAGTTCAGCTTTATCAAGCATGAATATTTCTTTGAGCGTATTTATGAGTCTATCGTAATTTGTCATATGCTATACTAATTTCCAGTTGATGGTAAATAAACGTTCTTTTTTTATTTCTTGCTTCATTCTTTTTTGAATATCGGCAATCATTTTATCTCTCATTTCGGCAATCTCATCTTCCACAATAAAAATTTCTTGTCTTTGTTTCTTTTGTTTCCGAGAAAATTCCTGAAGCTGTTCTTGTATTTGAAGCTGAGTAGTTGGGTCAACTGTTTTTTGAGACTCTCTATTGAGTTCTTTTATTTTAACTTTGGTTTCTTTAATGGCTAACTCTGCGGCGTTCATTCGATCATCAGCCCATTTGCTTAATTTCTCCGTTTCAAATTTTAGATAGTTGTTATCTTTTTCTGATATACTCTTTAAGAGAGCATTTAAATTTGAATCAGTGGTTTGGCTGATTGTTTTTGCATCAATGATAACATTGTGTTCTTGCAAATTTTTAACTGGTAGTGTAAGTAAGCGTTTAGCTTGGTCTTCAGTTAAAGGATAATTGCCGTCAGTACTTCCGTAAGCCAATAAATAATCAGCAGCTTCAAAAGAATCAACACTTACAGCCAGAACGCTTAACCAGCCAGTTTTGTTCTTAAGACTCTCTAATATACTTACATTGCCTTCATATCCGCTCAAATCAAAAGTCAGAGAGGCATTTGGCAATTCAATTGTTTTTACTTTTTCTAACACTTGTTGCGCCAATGGGTGTCCGAATCTATACACATGAGCTTCAGTATTAGGCTTGCCCAATTTGAACGACTCCATTTGGAAATTTGCATCAGTATAAGGTTGCTTTTGCAATTGAAAGCTTAAATCTTTATCATTGAATTTAGCACTTCCATCTAATTCATATTTAGTAACTGCCCAAAGCCATTGTTCATATTTATTAATGTATTCCTTACTTTCTGACAGTCTGATTTTTAATTTATCCAATACTTCATCATCAAAATTCGCCAAAAGTTTCTCACGAGTAGAAACCATTTTATTACTTATCTGTTCATCCAATTCCTGTTGTAGTAAGTCAAATTGTTCGATAATTTCCTTTTCACTTCTGTATCTTCTGTAAATTTCTGCAATACGCTTTTCAAAATCAACACCAGATTCAATGCTTCCTAAAACATCGTCACTTGCTCCAAATACACCACTAAATAATTTGAACTTCTCATCCAATAATTGAAATACTCGTATGTCAGCGGCATTTTTTACATTCAGAAAATTCACAACAACTACGTCATACTTTTGTCCATATCGGTGGCATCTTCCTATTCTTTGTTCAATACGCTGTGGATTCCAAGGCAAATCGTAATTAATAACTAAAGAACAGAATTGCAAATTTATCCCCTCTGATGCAGCTTCAGTTGCAATCATTATAACGGCTTCATTTCTGAAATGTTCAACTAATGCAGCACGCTTATCAGCACTTGGCGAACCCGTTATTTTATCTGTCCCTTGGTTCTTCTTAGTCCAATTTTTATATATTTTATTTGAAAGTTCATCATTGTTTGAACCATTAAATAAAACAATTTTATCAGGATAGTGCTCACTCAATAAATGAAAGAGATAGTTTTGCGTTCTAGTTGATTCCGTAAATATTATTGCCTTTTGATTTGCTTTTATGTCCATTTTGGCAAAGCCTTCTTTCAAAGCTGTAAGCAGTTTATCACCCTTTGCATTATGTTTGATAGATTCTGCTAAATCACGATATTTCTCTAATTCAACAATTTCAAAGCCAATTGATTTTATATCTTCGGAAGTAAGTTTTTTTTCTTCTTCAACGTCCTCGTCCCATTCTTCTTCCTGCTCGTCAAACAACTCGTAATCTTCAGAAACTTCTTCAGAAATACTAAGGCGCTCTTGGTCTTTAATGACTTCCTTAAGCTTTTTTATTAAACTATTCAAAGTTCCTGCAATTGCAAATGATGATGATGCTAGAAGTTTTCGAAGAATTAATGTCATTAAATGCCTTTGACCTGCTGGCAAAGCAAAAAGCAATTCTCGTTGAAGGTAATCACTTACATTCTCGTATAATTTTTGTTCGTCTAATGTTGGCTCAAACTTTATAGTTAAAGGGATTCTGTTAGTATAACGGATATACTCCTGTACTTGCCTCCTTAGATTTCGGATACAAACGGACTTTAGTCTGTCTCTTAGGTCTTGATAATTCTCTCCTTCTACTGTCCTTAGAAATTGACTTCTAAAACTTTTTATGTCACCAAAAGTGTGTTCATCAATAATGCTCACTAAACCATATAATTCTAGTAAAGAGTTTTGAAGGGGAGTTGCTGTAAGCAATGCTTTTCTTGAATGGGATAAGGCTTCCTTAATCGCATTACCAATTTTGTTTGTTGGCTTATATACGTTTCTCAAACGGTGAGCTTCATCAATAACAGCTAAATCCCAAGAGATTAATTGCATCATATCTGCTTTCGAACGTGCAAATTGATAAGAGCAAATAACGATTTCATTTTGATCAAAAGGATTGTGCTTCCCTTTCTTTTTTAAAACATTGTAATTCTTATTTTCAAGAATTAAAGAATCAAGAAAAAATTTATCTAGTAGTTCTTGGCTCCATTGCTTTCTTAGATTTGCAGGGCAAATAATGAGTAATTTTTTTCTTCTCTCAGCCCACAGTTGAGAAAGTAAAATTCCTGCTTCAATGGTTTTACCTAAACCAACTTCATCTGCTAAAATAGCTCCTTTTGACAAAGGTGATTTGAAAGCAAATAAAGCAGCTTCAACTTGATGGGGGTTTAAATCAACCTGAGCATCCATTAAAGCAACGTTGAACTTCTCGCTACTTCCTGATGGGAAGCGTCTAGTAAGTTCGTATGCTATATATTTTGCTTGATAAGATGTAATGCTCATTTCTTTCTATTCACTTTAATATGACGGTTTTTTAATTTATTTCCTTTTCCTCGACAATTCGCTTAGTTACCTACCAATTGAAATGTATAGCAAGTTAGAACTCTGATTTTGATATTACATGAATCAATTATTCAATTCAACCTATCTTTCTCTGCCCTTTGTTATTTGCTTTTTGACAGTTGTTTCACCCTTGCTGATTGTCTTCAACCGCACTCGCATTTTCTCAATATCATGCTGTTTCTTTCCTGAAACCAACCCTTTGATATATTCATTCTCGTTCTTAACTACGAGTAATTGTTTTAGGAGAACAGGCTCATGCTTTGCAAGAAGATAGCCATTATTAAAACCTTTGGTAAACTGTTGTTCTTGGGTCATGGATTAGAATGGGGCTTTAATATTTTTTTTGAGGTAATCATGGATAGAATCTGTATCGTAAAGAATGATTTTCTTCTCAGGTTGAGAAAAGGCAATTTTGCCTTCGTCACGAAGTTTTTGAAGTGTGGTTTTGCTTGTAATGCGTAATATTTGCATTGCTTCTTCACCCGAAATCCATTTGTCGGTTTTTACTTCATGTTTTTCTTTTATGCGGTCTACAACCTTATCTAAAAGGGCATAGAAAGCAACATCTTCAATGCAGATGACTTCCATAAAATCATATTTGCGCGGAAGTTAATAAATAGTATAAAGAAAAAGAAGGAAAAAGAGCAATAATACAATACCACCTGATAAAAGGAAGTGACTCTTTAAATGTTGTACCTATGTTGTACCAAAGAAAAAGCCGACCTGTAAAGATCGGCTGTAATCTGTGCCCAGAACAGGAATCGAACCTGCACATCCTTGCGAATACAAGATTTTGAGTCTAGCGCGTCTACCAATTCCGCCATCTGGGCTTAGGTTTTGCAATATTACAACAAAGGAATTATATATTAAAATCGTTTTCTATTTTCTTCCGACTACCCGAATAAATTTCAAATTTAAGCAATCTGGCTTCCAAGGGACCATTGAATACCTTTATTTTTTTGCCGGGCTTTAAACCTATAAATTTAATCGCCTCCTGATTCGCCGTTATCATCCATGCCTCCGTACCGGCATAATGCCGCTTAAGGGTATTGCCGATGCCTTCGTAAAAAGTTTGGGTATCCACACTAATTCGCTCATCATAAGGCGGATTCATCAAAATAAATAAATCGCCTTCTGTTGTTTTCTCACTTTTTAAAAAATCAGCCTGTAAAATATCAACCTCATCATAACCACAGGCATCTATATGCAATCGGGCTTTTTTGACCGATGAAAAATCTTTATCAGAACCTCTGATTGGATACGCAAGGGGTTTAATCGCATTCATGAGTTCGTCCCTGCAACGCTTAAACATCGCTCCATCAAAATCAGACCATCGCATAAACGCAAATTCACGGCGGTGAATATTCGCAGGGATGTTCCGGGCAATCATATAGGCTTCAATCGGAATGGTTCCGCTTCCACACATAGGATCTAAAAATTCACATTGACCTTCCCAACCTGCCATCAATAAAAGTCCGGCAGCCATGACCTCCGAAATGGGTGCCGCATGAGATTCTGTTTTATAACCTCGTAAGTGCAAGGAGGCGCCGGAACTATCTAATGAAACCGTGCATTGCTCATTAAAAATATGAATATGCAACCTTAAGTCCGGCGATTCGGTATCTACATTCGGTCTTTGTCCACTTCGATTTCTAAATTGATCAACTAGCGCATCTTTAGTTTTTAAAGCCACATATTTGGAATGGGTAAATAAGTCCGATTTCACCGTTGCATCTATCGCAAAAGTCTGATCATTTTGTAAGTACTCGCTCCAATCAATCCGATAAATACCTTCATATAATTCCTTCTCATTTCTGGCCTTGAAGTGTTCAATGGGCTGAAGAATTTTCAGGGCTGTTCGACAAGCCAAATTTGCCCGATACATGACTGATTGATCCCCTTCAAAATGCACCGCCCTATTTGCCGGAACAATTTTTTGAGCGCCTATATGTTTTAATTCCGCTGCCAGCAATTCTTCAAAACCGTAAAGTGTTTTGGCAATCCATTGTTTTTGCATTTTGATTTATTGACTTTTAATTTTCAAAATTTTTTCTTTGATAGATTGCCGCTCTTCTTCAGTAGCAACTTCCAGTGTTAAGGCTTTTTGAAATGCCCATCGTGCACTGTCCGACTTACCTTGTTTTTCATATTGCTCCCCGGCAATTCGCCAAGTATCGTAATAATTTGGATTCACCTGAAGAAGTGTTGCAATCGAAATAGACTGATGACGAATATGTTGTTGCTCTAATTGTAAATAGGTTTTTACGTTTAAATACGCGGGTCCCTTTAACAGGGTATCCGCTTCAATATTCAAGGCTGTATGAGCATGTAATCGCTCCCCGGCTTTTCCACCAAAAATTTCATTTAAATTATAACACACAAAAGTTCCCATTTGCCAGGGTGAAGTGCTAACCCACATCAATCCCTGTTCAGGTTTAAATATTACCGCATGATGGGCAATGAACTGATTCAGGGCCTTTTCGTTCGTAAGGCCGATATCCCGATCCTGATGCCCTTTATAATCCCTTAAAATGGAAGCCGTATGCGCTGGTGTATTACGAGGATATCGTTTGAGTAATTCCTGTAATCGTTCATACCGATAGACAGAAGCACTTTTTTCCATTTGTTGGCGATTCAATTCCGAACTTCCCAAGCCCGGGCTTTGATAATGATTGGCGCATTGTATCTGATGGCCTTTTGATTCATAAACCTCCAGTGCATCGGGTGTTTTTTCAATCACAACCGCTTTATGATCCCGGGCCGATCCGATCAGAAAACTTTCACTCACAAACATTTTTCGTTTTTGAGCAATGGCAATCGCTTCCTGAATGTTCGATGCATATTGCAGAATTTCCCGTGCCACCAATGAAACCGGCGTTGCTGCACCGAATGGAATTTCTGATTTAGCTGCATTAATGGTTACCGTGAGTCCTTGTAAATTCATTCCACTCACCACGCCAGTAAATCCACCCCATGTAACCGACGCAAATGGGATTCCTTTTTCGGGTCGGTAAAATGCAATGATTTTATTTTTCGCAAATTCATCCCCTACGTAAAAATCAAAATTTCTTCCAATAATCAAACTACTATCTGCAGAGGCTGTATCCCAGGTTGCAAATGAAGTACAGCCCACCAGCATCATATTGGCCAAAGCATGTCCGATATCATGGGCTGCATGATAATTAAGCTGTCGCGAATAATTTGTTCCAATCCAATTAAATTCTTCTGAAGCCGCTCGCGAAATACCATAAATCTCTTCTTGATATTCATGAATGATATAATCACTCAAATCACGATTCATAAATCCGACGACATACTTTAAAAATTTCAAATACCTTTTGGAAGGTATCATTCGCTGGATTTCATTGGTAAATGCCAACTCCTGATCATGAATGAGTTTTTGGGCCAACCGCCCATAAACCAGGCCTCGCGTATAGGCATCTCCTTCGAGATACATTTCATACAATCCGAATTGATTCTGTTTTAACACATTGGCGCCTACCGAAGTAATTCCGGTGCTATCTTGAACAATTGACCAGTTCATGGCTGCAACATCTTTTACATGGGGCGGCTTGATGTCTGCAATTCGGTAAACATAAATGCCCAAAATCAACAACATCAGGAGTAGAAACCCGATAAAATATAAAAGCCCCTTAAAGATGCGGCGAAACCAAAGCATTGTCAGCAAAGATAATCGGGTGCCCGGAATTATTGTCTCCAGAAACTACGACTTCATTTTTGTGAGTAAGTAATCTAAGCCGAGTATTTCAGCACAAGTTAAAACAGCCGTCACGGAAACTCCCAAAACACCATGTAAATTGATATTCTGTCCTGTAAGTAACAGATTCGGTATTTTAGTGCGTGTCGCATAAGTGGTATTGGCCAGGTCATCTACATTTTTTTGAAAACCATACATCGACCCTTCCGGAATGTGCAAGTAATCGCGATAAGTTAATGGTGTACACAAATCACTGGTTTCAATACAGGAGGCCAAATCCGGTATCCAATGCGCCAGTCCGCTGATGATTTCCCGGCTGAGTTCGTTCTTTTTATTTTCATAATCCTGCCCTCTGGATTGCGGCTGCCCCGTTGTTCGAAAGGTATTTGCCCATTCAAGCCATTCCTGAAATGGTCTGTAAACCAGCACGGAAAGCCCTGAAGCAAAACCCGGCTCTTCAGAATCCTGATAATAGAAAACGCCAAAGGTTTGTATTTGCCCTGAGCGCTCCGGCCTGAGGTCGTCCCAGATATGTTCGCTGCGATGGTAGTATCGGTTGTGGTTCACAAAAGGCAAAGACCCTTTTTTTAAAACAATATTCAGCATCGCTGCCGATACGGTATGAGGCGTTGAAGCAATTCGTTTGCGGGTCGCCGGCTTGATCAGTTTACTCTCCAACAAATCAAAACTTGGTCCCGGCGCGATATTGGAGATAAACCATTCCGCTTGAAAAATTCTGCCATCTTCCAATTGTAGTTCCTGTATTTTCCCGGCTTCCTCTTTCAGGCGAATCACCTGCGCATTTCGATATACTTTACCACCCGAATCTTGGATGAGGTCCTGGAGAACTTTTGCCAGTCTCGCACTTCCGGAAGCAAATTTGTAACTGCCTTCTATATAGGAATTCTGAATCAGGGCATGCAAATAAAAAGGGGTGGTATCAGGCACGCCTGCATACAATTGATGATGCCCACATAGCACTGCTTTGAGCTTGGAGTCCTGGATAAAACGATCCAAAATATCGGCCAAAGAATCCTGGCTCACTTTCGATTTCAGATTCGCATCTCCGTTCTCTAAATTATACAGGGGGAAATGTAAGCAGACCTCACGCATATAACTGAGGAATTGTTGAATAGCATCCTTTTGATGCGGAAAATGCTCTGTTAGTTGTTGTTGAAATAGCTCGTATCCCTGAGCAAGCTGAAACCGCTCCTGCCCGATAATGATCTCATCAAAGCAGGTGGGATCCAGTTTTTGCAAATCCAATGCATCGAGAATGCCCAAATAGTTAAAAATACGAAAGAGCGTTTGGTTGGGATTTAAACTACCCACATAGTGAACAGCCGATTCGAACCGATGACCTTTGACGGAAAAGGACTGCAGACTCCCCCCAATTTGTTTATTTTTATCTACAACACCCACCCGATAACCCTCCTTCGACAAAAAAGCAGCGCATAAGAGTCCGCCAAGCCCTGCACCCAAAACCATGATATCATATTTAAGTATTTGAGAATCAGGCTGCATTAAATTTGGCTTAATCTTTGTATCAATATTGAGGTGAATGAATGGATGAATTTCCTTGTTTAGGTTGAAGTGCTAAAGTAAGTATAAATTGAAGTTGCATCTCCAAAATTCAATCCCTTTATTTTGCTTTATCCATTTTGATGCTTACCTTCATACTAGTTCTTTTAAATACATATTTTTTATCTGACTTAAATAAAAAACCATGAATGTACAAATTCGCACACAGCGTTTTGATGCTGACAAGAAACTGATTGCGCACGTTAATGAAAAAGTCGTCAAATTAAAAACCTACCATGACAGTATAGTGGATGTTGAAGTTTATCTGAAAATTGATAATGTCGTACATCAGATCAAGGATAAAATTGCTGAGATTAAAGTTCACATACCCAAACACACTTTTTTTGTCAAACATGAGTCCAAACATTTCGAAGAGTCATTTGACCTCGCATTAAAGGCACTCATCAACCAAATTAAACACTACAAAGAAAAACAACAAGAAACATTTTAAATCATTCAAGTACTCCCGGAAATCACCGGGAGTATTTTTTTTGTTTTAGTTTTACCGCAATGATTTGTTTTCCCAATGGTAAAATCAATTTAGGCTTGCGTATCACCGAAAAACGCAGCGATGCCTATCATAATTTGGATACTGTATTTGTTCCATTGGCTATTCATGATGCCTTGGAGTTTCAGGAGGCGACAGAAACCTCTTTTTTCTTAAGTGGCGACCCGGTGCCCGGCAACCCGAATGATAATTTTGTTTTAATGGCTTTGAATTTGATGCGGGAAAAGTACCCTAGGTTACCTCCGCAAACCATTCATTTACTGAAGCACATCCCGAATGGGGCGGGCATGGGCGGAGGATCATCGGATGCCTCATTCATGATCAGGGCCCTGAATGAAACATACTCTCTGAATATGAATGTGGAGGACATGAAAAAGCTTGCACTGGAGATTGGAAGCGATTGTCCGTTTTTCATTGAAAATAAACCCTGTTATGGCCAATCCAGAGGTGAGGTTCTCACTCCCTTGAACCTGGATTTGAGCGAATGGGAAATACTCGTCATCAAGCCGGGAATACATATCCCCACATCCTGGGCATTTCAGCAAATTCAAGCTAAAATTCCTGAGCAAAGTTGTCGGGAAATTGTCTCACTGCCGGTGTCATCCTGGAAAAATTTACTACTCAACGATTTCGAAACACCTATTTTTATACATTACCCTGTGATTGCAACATTGAAAGATCTCCTGTATGATTTTGGTGCCGTATACGCTTCGATGAGTGGAAGTGGAAGTAGTTTATATGGACTTTTTCATTCAGATAGTATACAGCAGGCGAAAATGGAGATACATCGGGCCGCTCCGGATATAGAAATTTTTACGACCCGAGTCTTGTAGTTCGTTTACCACGGGCATGAAAACAGTCCTTGTAGAACTGTTTGGCACAAATTTCATCCGACATAGCCTCCTGGATGTATGAATCAAAAAAAAACACACCGACCTGCGGTGTGCTTGATATCATTTCATTGCCTGATTATTTAACCTGAGCAACAATACTTTTGAATGTTTCAGGTTCATTCATCGCCAAATCAGCCAGAACTTTACGATTCAGGTTGATGTTGGCTTTTGCCAATTTATTGATGAATGTGGAATAATTCATTCCTTCTGCACGGATAGCGGCATTGATACGAGCAATCCACAGTGTACGATATTCGCGTTTTTTCAGTTTACGACCCACAAATTTATAGGTCATCCCTTTTTCGACGACATTCTTCGCAACGGTAAATACGTTTTTACGTTTTCCGTAATAACCTTTAGCCTGGTTTAATATCTTTTTCTTTCTGGCTCTGCTGGCTACGGCATTTTTTGAACGAGGCATATATTAGTTTTTTCGCTTGTTTATGAATGTGATTAACCTCCGATACAAAGAAGACGGTTAACCATGGTTGAATTAGTTTTATGTACCAAAGTACTTCCACGTAAATGACGTTTACGTGATGTTGCTTTTTTGGTCAACAAGTGACTTTTAAAGGCTTTGAATCGTTTAACTTTTCCACTTCCAGTAATCTTGAAGGTCTTTTTGGCGCGGGAGTGGGTCTTCATCTTAGGCATTTCGACTATTTTTTTAAGGAGTGCAAAGGTAAGTATTTTTATGAAAAAACCGAATATTACCGCGCTTTTTCTGCTATTTTGTGCAAAATTATGAAAAATGCCCTTTTACAGATGCATCTAGCCGTGTTTTTATGGGGCTTTACCGGTGTATTGGGAAAGGCCATACAACTAGGAGAATTTCCATTAACCTGGTACAGAACCCTCATAACGGCCCTGATTTTGGGTGCCATTCTATCCTATGAAAAAGCCTGGCAGAAACTCAGTGGTCGTGAAATGGGTCGATTTGCCATCATTGGAAGTATCATTGCTATTCATTGGATTACCTTTTATGGCTCTATTAAATATGCCAATGCCTCTGTTGCTTTAATTTGCCTTTCCACTGCCGGCGTATTTACAGCCATTTTAGAGCCTTTGTTTTTTCGAAGTAAATTCAATTTCAAGGAAATGTTGGTAGGGCTGGTTGCTTTATTGGGTATGTACCTGATTTACCACTTTGAGTTTCACTATGCGTTGGGTATTGCCCTAGGCGTGATGGCCTCTTTACTCAGTGCATTGTTTACCTTAATGAACAAAACCATCATCGGCTCATATCCGGCCCGTACGGTGGCTTTTTATGAGATTGGTTCAGGATTTCTATTTCTAACCCTTCTCATGCCTGTTTATCTCATCTTCTTTCCGGATATTTCATTTTCTCCCAGTGCAAGTGATTGGGGCTGGTTATTGATACTCAGCCTCTTTTGCACCGTTTGGGCGCAATCGCTTGCTTTACAGGCATTAAAAACCCTCAGTTCATTTACGACGGTGCTCATGGTGAACCTTGAACCGGTTTATGGGATTTTGCTGGCCATTTTATTCTTTCGGGAGAACAAAGAACTAGGATCTGGATTCATTGCCGGGATGATGCTAATCGCTGCCAGTGCAGCATTACATACTTTTATGATGATGAAGGCCGGAAGAAAACAAAAACGAACGGCTTAGAGCAATAAAAAAAGGGTCAAATACAGACCCTTTCAATGAAATATTTTTTAATCATTAAAAATCAAATAAATAGTGTCGGATGCCAATACTTATTCCAAAATTAAACGGATGTGTGCCGGCGCGGTTATGATTGGCTTTTGGGGCAAACATATATTTGGCATAGTTCTGAAAAGGACGATCCAGTCGGGGCTTTTCGGTAATTGCGGTTGACCCGGTTGGTGTAAAAGTCACCTCCTCATTATTTTCAGCATTCGTAATCAGAAACTCCCCTTTGACTTGTACCATTAAATCGGTTTTATCTCCAATTTTATAATTAAATCCAACTCCACCAAGCGCGCCCAGACCATGTCTTTTAAAAGGTCGATTATCCATGGCATATGATGTTTTTGCGGTATCGCCAACGAGGTTTGAAACATAGGTGTCCTTATCGATACGGGTTTCAAGATCTTTTACGGTTGGATCCTTAAAATCATAGAGGATATAGTCTGAATATCCTGCATTATACGAGTAATAAAAACCCCATGAAAAAATAAATTTCATTTTTCGATCATTGATGGCCTGCATTGCAAAGGTGAGCGGAATCTTCAGATATGAAGTCTTGGTTGTCGCTTTCAGGTCGTAATTGTATGTACCGTCAGAGCCTTTATACTTTTGATTATTCGTACCAAACTGAATACCGCCGGATACCGAGAATCCATTTTCGTACAAATAACCATATTCAAATTGACCAGCAATTCCAGGCGTAAAACTATAAGCCTGGAAGCTGTCTGCGCGAAGGTCATCCGAATTAAATAAATTCGATTTGTATGCAAATAAGTGAACTCCGTAAAAGGTTCCGTACATCTGAGCAGATGCAGTCCAGGCAGTTGCCAAAAACAAGGCTGCGATAATCCATTTTTTCATAAGGCCTAAAAGTAATTACAAAATCAGGAAATCGAAAACAAAATCTGTAAATTCTAACGAGGCGGTGGTTAAAACCAGGATGTTTTTTTTCGTCGGCGGGTAGTTCCCCCTAAGCCCAATACGCCCAATAAGGTTCTGGTAATAACACTGGCTGCGGTGCGTCCGACCTGACGGGCTACCGGATTATCAAGTATGGATTCCAGGGTGCTTTTTTCTTTTTTACCAGCCTTTTCACTTATTTCTTCATCATCCGTTTCATTTTGTCGCCCTTCATCATTTGCTTTGGACAATTTTTCGTTGAGTAATTCATAAGCGCTTGCCGTGTCAATCACCTCATTATATTTTCGGGCAATGCGCGATTGTGATATAATTTCCTGAATTTCCTGAGGTGTTAATATATCCATTCGGGTGGCAGGTGGCTTCAACAAAGTATGTACCAAAGGAGTTGGAATCCCTTTCTCATTGAGCAAGGTTACGATGGCCTCCCCGATGCCCATTTGGGTGATGATTTCTTCCGTTTCATACCAGGTCGTTTCCGGGTAATTCTGAGCAACTTTCTTGATATCCTGTCTGTCTTTGGCTGTAAAAGCGCGCAGGGCATGTTGCACCTTCATACCTAACTGCCCCAACACGGATTGCGGAATATCGTTCGGATTTTGGGTAACAAAAAATATGCCCACTCCCTTTGAGCGAATGAGTTTAACAACGGTTTCCAATTGCTGAAGCAATGCATCGGTTGCATCCTGAAAAATAAGGTGGGCTTCATCAATAAAGAGCACCAATTTAGGCTTGTCCAAATCGCCGGCCTCCGGTAAACTACCATATAACTCCGCCAGTAATTGAAGCATAAAAGTTGAAAATAACTTAGGTCGATCTTGCAAATCAGTCACCCTAACAATGGAAATATACCCTTTGCCGGAATCATCAAATCGCATCAAATCATCTACTTCAAATGATTTTTCGCCAAAAAAAACATCGGCCTTTTGTTGTTGCAATTCAATGATTTTGCGAAGAATGGTACCCGTTGATTGTCCGCTAATGTTACCGTATGCTTCTTTAATTTCATCTTTTCCCTCATTGTTCATAAACTGCAGTACCCGGGTCAAATCTTTTAGGTCGAGCAAAGGCAACTGATGATCGTCGCAATTTTTAAAAATCATCGACATGATCCCTTCCTGGGTATCATTCAAACCAAGTATTTTCGACAATAGTACCGGTCCAAATTCAGAAACCGTGGCCCTTAAACGAGTACCTGGTTCATCGCTCAGACTCAACAATTCGATGGGGAATTTTTCACCTTGAAAATGGATGCCTAATAGTTTGCAGCGTTCTTCAATTTTTGGGTTCACCGAACCTGCCGCTGCAATCCCACTCAAATCTCCCTTAATATCCATCATTAAAACAGGAACGGACACTGCGCTTAAACCCTCGGCCAATAATTGGAGTGTTTTTGTTTTTCCGGTTCCGGTTGCCCCTGCAATTAACCCATGACGATTCATCGTCTTCAATGGCAAACATACACGGGCCTCAGGCTTTACATGGGTTTCATGCATACCTGCCCCCAAATAAACAGATTCCCCTTTGAACGTATAGGCAGCTAAAATTTCTTGTTCGAACGACATCTTGCGATTATTTTATTTTCAGCAAATGTAAATGATCCGCCAAATCCTTGGCATATTTAATCCCTGAAACGAAACTTAGAATACTAAAATGTAACACTCCTTAATACCTGCTTATGCCGGTCATATTGCAACGGCAGTCCAATTTCTACCACCTTACATGATACGAACAACAATTAAATCGGTCTTGCATTTCTAAAATTTCAGGATTATTTGAGAATGACAAATTGTATAAAACACCTTCAAGCTTTGGAAATTACAAGTAACTTTATCGTTTAAACGAATACCCATGTCGGAAATCACCTCTGTGCAAATGCTGGATGACATTGAAAAAAAGATTCGTAAACTCTTGCATCGAAATGAGAGACTTGAACAAGAGAATGCCGAACTGCAAAAGTCGATTTTTGAATATATCGCCCAAATGGATCTCCAAAAAAAAGAAATGAATCAATTACAGGATCAGCTGAAGGTGGCCAGGATTCGGGATGGTTTGGACACCAATGAACAAAAATTATACAAAGAACTGGACCAATATATTAAGTTAATCGACAAATGTATCGCCGCTGTGCAAGTAAAAATTTAAAGCCGGCACTTGTTAATTTGGGCATATACAGAGCCCCTTGCATGACCATTTGAAATGATTGCAATACTCATTTTAATCTAGACAAATTCGTACATTTGGTTTTTTACTGAATCTCATGACAGCCACTCAACGAATTGATTATATAAACATCGGATTACTTTTTTTCTCCTGTCTGATGGCTTTTGTGATTCCCTTCGAGTTATTTTTATTTGCCTACGGCGTGCTCGGGCCACTACATTACCTGACAGAAATATCCTGGTTACACGATAAGAATTATTTTTCTACAGATCGCAGAGATATTATCCTCTTAGTCGTCATCTCCTTTATTTTAACCCTGGTAAACCTCAAAGGATATATTGGTTTGGATCATCTTGAATTAGATTCCACTTTTGTGAATGCCATTATTTTTATTGCATTTGGAAGCTCATTGGTGTTTGCATTTATTAAAAATAAAATGATCAAAATTATCGGCGTGGCAATTGTAATTTTATTATCCGCCATTTCCGAAAGATATATGTTATTCTTCTCGGTGTTTCTGCCTACCCTGGTTCATGTATTTTTATTCACCTCTTTATTTATGTTATATGGCGCCCTAAAGAGTCGCTCAGTACCGGGATACCTATCCGTTGGATTACATTTATTATTGCCATTTGCATTATTTTATCTTTTTCCGAATCAACCCTTTGTAGCCGTTACGGAATATGGTAAAACGGCCTACCAAGAATTTCAGGGGCTCAATGCGATCATCATCAATTTACTCAATACTTCTCAACCGGGAGACGGCGATATGCTTCAGCGTATTTATCATTCCAATATGGGTATAGCCATCATGCGATTTATTGCCTTTGCTTATACTTATCATTATTTGAATTGGTTTTCGAAAACTAAAGTGATTCGTTGGCATGAAATTCCAAAGTCGCGAAGCATTTTCATCGCAGTTTTGTGGATTATTTCGGTATCTCTTTACCTCATTGATTATAGCCTTGGATTTAAGTGGTTATTTTTATTGAGTTTTATGCACGTAATGTTAGAATTTCCGCTGAACTTTGTTTCGATTGCTGGTATATTCCGTTCGCTGAGCGGCATCGGATTAAAACCACGAACCACCTGATATGATTAAAAATATTTCTTTTATTTTCATCTTGCTTTCGAGCATGATGTTTCCCTGCAGTACAGATGCTCAAAGTGTTTATTATCAAAATGCGCTGGGATTAAATGGCACTGCTTTAAAAACGTCATTGCATGATATCATCACGAATCATAACTTTCAACAATGGCCTCTTTGGAGTTATTTCAGTTCAACAGATATCAAAACCGGAACAACCATCTGGGATATGTATTCGGATATTCCGGGAGGAGTTGCCCCTTATACCTTTCATCAAGTGAATTCGCAATGCGGCTCCTATAACAATGAAGGTGATTGTTATAATCATGAACATGTCTGGCCTAAAACTTTTTTTGCAGGCGATGTTTACCCGATGCGTTCTGATTTACACCATGTTTATCCGACCGATGGTTTTGTGAATAACAAACGTAGTAATTTCCCCTTTGGAAAAGTAAATACAGCGAACTGGACTTCCGACAATGGTTCCAAACTGGGTGTTTCCACTTCCTATAATACCTGGACTTCCAGTAACAGTAATCATTATTGTTTTGAACCTATTGATAGTTTCAAGGGAGATATTGCCCGTATCATGTTTTATATGGCGACCCGCTACCTTGGAGAAGATGCCGGTTGGAGTGACTGGGAAATGGCCAACGGTGCAGATTTGACCAATTCAGCGATTACCATACTTCTTGACTGGCATCACAAAGATCCGGTGAGCCAAAAAGAATTGAATCGGAATCAGTCCGTTTTTCTCATTCAGGGTAATCGAAATCCATTTATCGATTATCCGCAATTTGCTGATTGTATATGGGGAACTGCTGATTGCAAGCCCTTATTCAATGAGGATATTTCTGAAACCAATTTTCAGTTTTATCCAAATCCTGCTTCAGATTATTTAATCATTCCATCAGCTTTAAATCGTGAAACACACTTTGAGATTTCATCGGTTGATGGACTTTCTATAAAGCTACCTGTCGTCGATCATCGTATCAATATTCAGCATTTGCCCAATGGTTTATTTTTCGTGCGGTACACCTTTCAAGATAAAAATTATTATAGCACGTTTTTAAAACATTAAGCATGTCTTATCTCGTTATCAAGGCAGAATTAGAGCAACATCAAGTGGAATTGGTGGCCGTTTCAAAAACCAAACCAATTGAAGCAATTCAGGCGATTTACGATCAAGGGCAACGAGATTTCGGCGAGAATAAAGTACAGGAAATGGAAGCCAAATATCAAATACTTCCAAAAGATATTCGCTGGCACTTGATTGGACACCTTCAAAAAAATAAAGTCAAATACATTGCTCCGTTTGTACATCTGATACATTCTGTAGATAGTTTGGAACTCCTTTTTGAAATCAATAAACAAGCGCTCAAAAACAATCGTTTGTTGGATGTTCTTTTACAAATTCATATAGCCCGGGAAGAAAGTAAATTTGGTTTGGATAAAACAGAATTGATTGAGATTCTGGATATGAATGAATCAAAAAATGCCGGCTTGCAAAATATCCGAATTCGCGGTTTAATGGGGATGGCGACCTTCAGTGATGATGAAGACCTTATCCGAAAGGAATTCAATGGTTTGAAGGACTTGTTTACGTTTGTTCAACAGAGTTACTTTTTAACCGAAAAATCATTTTCTCTGTTGTCGATGGGTATGAGTTCTGATTATCGAATTGCTATTGAAGCCGGATCGAATATGGTGCGCATTGGCAGTCTTTTATTTGGGAATCGTATAACATGATGAATGATTACCGTTTGAGTTGGTTTCACCGGCTGTTGTCATATCTCAAACCAATTCGGATTCAAACCATCAGCAGCCTTTATCATCCTCAGTTGGAATTGGAATTATATCGCAATGAAATCATACTCGGTACTCCGGCAGCCCTTTATTCTGTCGGACGTTCGTATGCCCCTTTTTTAAAAGCTTTTAAACAGATCGAGCATCACTTACCTCGAGTAAATCATTTTTTATTATTAGGTACCGGACTTGGTTCAGCATGGGCCATACTCCGGCAAAAGTATCATTTAAATCCAAAATCCACCCTGGTTGATATCGACCAAAAAATTATTGAATTTAGTCAAGAATGGATTGGGGATCAATCCGGTAAAGTGAATTGGATTTGTGCAGATGCTCAAAAATTTCTCTCAAGCCATACAGAACAATATGATTTAATCGGCATTGATATTTTCAAGGATTTGCGTAACCCTGATTGGGTTTATCAGCAAGCATTTATCAGAGATGTTTACGAGCGATTAAATCTTCGGGGTATAGCTGTTTTTAATTATATTTTTCAGGACAACTTTCGAAAAACTCATACACTCAGTATAATGGAAAATGAATTCCAACAAATCGAAACGATTTCCCATAAATTAAATACGATTGTTATCGTGCGGAAATAGTTAAACGACCTACACTTTTAACCGTGCATAAAGTCCTTAGCTAATTGGCAATATCGTACGTTTTTTGTTCTTCATGCGCATGGACTCAGGAACAGCAGATAATAAACTTTCGTTGAAGGCGATGGACAATTTATTTTTTGTGAAGTATTTATTGGTGACCATACTTATTTCACGAACCGGAACCGGGTCTTTAAAATAACGTACACGTTCCAGAACATCTTCTCCAAAATCGGCCAGACATAATTCCGGAATAATCGTATAACCGCCATTGATATCAACCATACGCATCAGCGACATGAGTGAGCCTGAATTGTAATTAAAAGGATTATTGGCACCCACAAATTTTTGTTTACCGCACAAATTGATAATTTGGAAACGCATACAATGTTCATCACCCAATGACCAAATTTCATCCACATTCAAATCTTCCGGAGAAATCACTTTTTTGGTGAGTAGTTTATGATCCTTGTGGGCATAAACAACATATGGTTCATGGTATAAAACCGTTTCTTTTAACGATTTTTCATACAATGGCGTACTCAGGATTCCAAAGTCCAAATTTCCCTCTTTTAACCGCAACACAATTTGCTCAGTTGTCATTTCAGTAATCGTAATATCCAGTTGAGGATACTTACTTACGAATGATTTTAATGTTCTAGGAACAACCGTTGGTGCGACAGTGGGGATGATGCCAATATTCAAACTTCCGATTAATTGATCTTTTTGAGAGGAAATCAACTCTTCAATCTTATTTCTTTCAAATAATACCTTCTGTGCCTGATCGATGATCTTCTTTCCCATATCCGTTGGAATGATCGGATGATGATTCCGGTCGAAAATTTTGATACCCAATTCTTCTTCCAGTTTTTGTATTTGCATACTTAAGGTTGGTTGGGTAACAAAACATTTTTCAGCAGCAGTAACAAAGCTACCGTTTCGTTCTACGGCTACAATGTATTCTATTTGAGTAAGCGTCATGATTAAAATTTGTGAAGGTAAAAGTAAAGGGTCTAACCCGATTATACTAATTTTACCACTTCAATTATCTATGCAAAACGATATATATTATAGACTGAAGCTATTAGAGGGGCAGTACATGAAGGAAACAAAATCCAAGGCCGGTAAATGGCTTAATTATAAACTCGATTTAGTGGAACCGGGTTATGTTGAAGTTAGTCTGGAGGTGAAAGAAGATATGACCAACCCTGTAGGGAATCTGCATGGGGGTATGTCAGCGATGATTTGCGACGAAATTTGTGGTTTGGCATTTTATAGCCTTGGCATGGAAACTTATTATACAACGGTAAACCTGATGATCGACTATTTGTATAGTGCTCCTTTGGGGAGTCGGATCAAAGCCACGGGCAAAGTGTTGAGGGCAGGAAAAAGAATTTCCAATACAGAATGTTATATTTACAACGAAAAAGGTGTGATTTTGGTACATGCCAAATCAAATCTGGTCAATACCGGAAATCCGGTGTTTGAATTAACTTGAGTGCTATGCTGAATAATCAAAAAATTGTGGTCGTACTACCTGCATATAATGCGGGAAAGACGCTTGAACGAACCTATGCTGAAATTCCATTTGATATTGTGGATGAAGTGGTTTTGGTAGATGATAAAAGTAAAGATGATACTGTCGAAGTTGGAAAAAAATTGGGCATTCGTCATATCGTTGTTCATGATGTCAACAAAGGTTATGGCGGCAATCAAAAGAGTTGCTATAATAAAGCCCTGGAATTGGGTGCGGATATTGTGGTCATGTTGCATCCCGATTATCAGTATACCCCAAAACTAATTCCCTCCATGTGCCATTTAATTGCAAGTGGACTTTATCCGGTTGTTCTGGGTTCTCGGATTCTTGGAAAAGGTGCGCTCAACGGAGGCATGCCGATGTACAAATATATTTTTAACCGATTTCTGACGCTGACTGAAAATATTTTGATTGGCCAAAAACTCAGCGAATATCATACAGGTTATCGTGCCTTTTCGGGTGAGGTGCTGCGCAATATTAATTATCGGGTAAATAATGATGATTTTGTATTCGATAATGAAATGCTCTCTCAAATATTTATGAAAGGCTATGAAATCGCAGAAATCACCTGCCCCACGAAGTATTTCGAAGAAGCCTCGAGTATTAATTTCAGCCGCAGTATGAAGTACGGAATGGGCGTACTCAGGGTATCCTTAAATCATTTGATGCATAAATGGGGATTGAAACGCAACAAATTGTATTCAAATTAGGACAAGCAATTCTTCGAAAACAGGCGCAACGTTTCCGGAAAATTCTTTTGAGAATGTTGCAAAAGCAATATAAAATATTGAAGTAGGGGCTGCTGATAATCTCACTGGCGCTTCAAATTCAAGGAAGCGTTCAAGGGATAGTCCCGTAAGTACGGGACAGCCCTTGGACGATGACGAAGAAGTTGAAGATGCCGGTGAGAAGTGAAAATTACAAAATAAAGTGCAAGCATTTTGAAGAGATGTTGATAATTAACGTGTATCTAAAAAAGTGTAATTTGCTACTCCATGTAATGAAATCAACTATTTTCACGTTAATCAGCAGCCCCGAAGTAGTCTTTGGAAGGTTATTTAACGAGATAGGGCATAAAAAAACCACGACAAATCGTGGTTCTTTTTTATACAGTCATTTTCGGATTAATACACCCATAAATCGTGCTCGATATTAAAAAGTTTCTCTCTGATTTTTTCTGATTCATACATGGCATCAATACCACGTTTGTAATTTTTGATATCTTCTTGCAATGGATTATCCAAGGTAGATTTCAGGATATAGCTTGCAAATACACGTTTTTCAAAAAAATCATCCCAATTCATACGATAAACATCATTTTCAGGATTATATACTTCGAAACGTGCGTTGTAAGCTCTTACATCAGGATAATACAACCAAAACATCGGCACAGAACCTCTAAAAGAACCGTCTTCGTTGGTACGATCAAAATAAGGGGCAATACCTATAATACGAACGACCATACGACCTACATTCTTATCAAAGATCCAATCTTCTTTTAAACGATACTTCGTGATTTGATCCGGATTAAACCCATAAGTAATCACACGATATTCGATACTTCCGTCAGGTAATTCTACCGGTAAAGTATCATTTGGTTTAACGACTCTTGACATTACATCTTCCATACTCAATGGCTGAGTAAAACGATCATCATTGAATGCGGTAATCAATCCTTTACGAATGGCGTCCATCAAAATTTCAATATACATTCCACCACCGGTTTCATCATCACCCGGATAACGAAAGGCAAAATTTTGTTTTTGACGGGTATCGATTTCACGCCAAACACGCTTCTTCCATAATACATCTGCTTCTCGAATGGGCTGCCACGGAGTAACGTAATTATTATGTTCTACACGATCAATAGCTCCATCCCGTCGTAAAGATGGTTTCCAATCTTCTTTCACAATCGTTGCTGCTCCACCATTCACAGCGGGATCTGCACTTAAATTCGTAGAAGGTGGCGTTCCGGGTTGGGCTTGAGAAATCAATGACATACCCATTGCGCCGGTTAAAAGGAAAAACTTGATTTTATTCATTACACTCATAGTTAAGCGTTTTATTCAGTGATTATAAAGTTAACGGATCCGATGGAACGAATACCATCCGGAGCCTTACATTTAATATTTTCAAAATAGATACGATCGCCGATTTTGACTTTATCCAAAATAGCCCTTACCGTTGGAGAAGATAATAATTCGCCTGTAGCTGTCGCTTCCATCAAATCACCGGATTTAGGTTGAAGCGTAACACTATACGCTGTAACAGGGAATTTTAATTCGTAAGCAAAATCATCCAATTTTGCAAATACCGCAGCTTGTGCTTTCAGTAAATTTTTAGCCATTTTTCCTCCACGAGAATTCGCAATCATTGGATAAGGGGTAGGAACCAGCTTTACACGATACTTGTAAGTGCCAAAGTTTTTGACTGTACCATCCGCCAATTTACCGGTTAAAGTAATTTTAGCATCTGTTCCGGCTTTAGCAACGGCTACTTCATATTGACCGACACCAGCTGTTTTAGTCATGGTGCAATTTTCTGAAGTCACATTGATGTTACCAGCAGGGATGCCCGAAGCAGCGATGGTGATAGGGTTTGCCAATCCAACATATAATACATTCATTTTATCAAGCGAGATAGAAGCTTGTGCTTCACCCACATAATAATTTGCCGGTTTAGGCATCGTAATTGTTCGACGCTGTGTTTGTTTAGTACCAGGAATCGTATCTGTAAAAGAAGCGGTAACGGTTACATTTTTTTGTCCAACAGCACTTGCAACTTCAGTATATTCAGCAACTCCGTCAACAGGCATGATGGTTCTACCATTTACACTAAAAGACAAATTGTTCATTTTCTTGTTGTAAGTACCTAACATGATACGAGCACGATATTTTTCACCTGGTAAAACAAAGTTATTATCTGCTGCAACAATTACTGCATAATCTGGCAAGGCCTGAGAAGTTACGTGTAAATCATTCTGACGTTCGCCGGTTGCCATGGCCCAAATTTCATCCAAGGCCAAAGACTGCGAAGCCCGCACGTCACTGGCATATTTGTCTAACAAAGTTATATTTGCAATCGTTGGAGACATATGGAAATTCCCATAACTCCAATCACCATCAGGATTATTGTCTGATTTATCCGTTTCGAAATTTAAAGGAAGCATACCAAAAACACGGGCATTATTGCCAACACCGGGTGCAACCATATTATCCATATTGAGTGGAACTAAGCCGGCAATTTCGTCTTTAAATGTTTTCAGAGTGGTTAACAATTTTGGTCCGTTTCCTTCTTCGATCATGACTCGGGTACCGCCGTCCAAATTTTCAATCTGACGGATATTCCCTTGTTCATCTAAACCGCCCGAAGCGTCGATGATCAATTGTTTGTATTTTTTCAATTCGGAAACTATTGCCTCCGTTTTTTCGTTCACTTGGTTTGCCAACAACAATGCCTGTTTTACTTTTTCACGTTTTTCGGGCTTAGCATCTTCGTCATTGATATACTCTTGAAAATGTTCCGTTACTAATTTATTACGTTCTTCTACAGCTTTGTTTGAATTGGCGATGCTTTTCCCGATTGTTTTGAATGCGTTCAAGATTTCACTGGATACGTTCATCGCTAAAAGTGCGGTGAGTACCAGGTACATCAGATTAATCATCAACTGCCTCGGTTCCTTAGGTAGAGCCATTCTTTATGAATATTTTCTTATGAATTAAATGAATATCGTTATAAGTAGGATTTGATAAAATTATCGGCCTTGCATTGCGCTCAGCATGTTGCCATAAATTTGGTTCAGGGTGCCCAGGTTTTTAGCCAACATACCAATTTGTTCTTTAGCCTTATTCGCATCATCTGCACTACTTTGCATAGCGTCAGATGCATTCACCAAGTTACTATAAAACTTATTCATAGCTTTCAGGTGATTATTGGCATCCTGCAATTCCACTTCATAAATCTGGTTTAATGATCCCAGATTCTTCGTCAATACTGTTACCTGATTATGAAATTTAGAAGTTTCTTCAGCCGCATTATTAAAGGAGGCCAAGGTATTTGTTGCTCCCATAAAAGTATCTTTCATTTGATTTAAAGCAGATGCTGCTTCTTTCGCTTTAGATGAATACTCATTGGTTGCAGCTGTAACATTAGAAATATCTTTTACCTGATTCACCGTTTCGCCAAACTTTTGAAAATTATCACTCAGTTTGCGAATATTTGCGGGATTCATATTGGCTTCTTCCAACATTTTATCTAATGAAGCAGTTGCAGAAGGGCCACCAGGACCGCCTGCCATACCCGGGATTGTAGTTGGTTGGAATTTTACGCCTTTTTTATAAGCTTCAACATGAGGATTTTCATCAATTCCTGGATAGAATTTCTCCCAGTAGTAATCCTTATGCGGGGGCAAAATACCCAAGAGTGTAAAGATGAAAGCTTCCGTCAACATCCCAACCGTCAACATGGTACCTGCAATGGCCCAGTGTTCCAGTTTTGCCAAGGCGCCAACCAGTACGATAGCCGCACCGACACCAATGATCAGATTCTTCAGATATTTTCCGGTGGTAGTTTCAAAAAATAATGATAAGGATTTCATGTTTACTTTTAAATTTTAATTTGTTTGAGTATTCTATTTATACATTTTGATACGCCCATCCTATCCGGCCTCAAACCGGTGGAAGTATCAATGCGCTATTTTCTATCTTCTTTTTGGCGTTTTATTTGACAAGGCCGGAGCTATATAATTAACGATGCAACGGAAACCAATATAAGCCTTCGCCGTATCAGCAAATTCGTAATCACGGTTACCCACTTGTAAGAAAGTTGCAGGATCCTTCCATGAACCTCCTCTGAGGGTTTTGCGTTTCCACCAAGTTGGATCGGTGTCTTTTGCACGACTTTTGATTTCAGGTGACATATCTGCAACATTACCATATGTATGTACTTCGTAAGGAGACATTGTCCACTCAGCCACATTACCACTCATGTTGTATAATCCATAATCATTCGGCCAGTAAGCATCAGCACGCACTGTATACAAACCACCATCTGCGCTATAATTACCACGATTTGGTTTGAAGTTGGCTAAGTAACAACCTTTTTTATTCACGATATACGGACCACCCCATGGATAAGGCGACTGTGTTCGACCACCTCTTGCAGCCCACTCCCATTGTTCTTCACTAGGTAAGCGGAAATCACCTTCCAGGTAAAGTTTTTTACTGTCGCGATAAGAACGCCAGTTTTTCGTACGCCAATGACAGAAAGCATTTGCCTGATACCAATTCACTCCAACAACCGGATAGTTATTGAAGGCAGGATACCAGAAATATTGATGGGTAATCGGTTCATTGTAGGAATAGGAAAACAATTTCATCCAAACAGTCGTATCCGGATAAGCTCCAATATCATATTTAACCAAATAGTTCATTCTAGATTGACTCTGACCAGGAACAGACTGACGAGACATTTGATCGTAATCAAAGGTTTCGTAATGGTACTTTAACTTAGCATTGTCAAATTCTTTTTTACCCCAAATACTTTCAGTGGATGGGACATAATAGGCCGCCATGGCATCCTGAACATCTTCCGTTGTCCATTTGATTTTCTTTTTCCAGTCAATCACCTGAGTACCATCGTCTAAATCTTTGTAATCTCCCAAAACAGAGTGAGCCGTTGAATCGCGCACCCAGTCTACATATTGGCGATATTCTGCATTGGTAATCTCTGTGGCATCCATCCAAAAACCGACCATTTGAACGGTTCTGTTTTTTACATCGTTGGCACTGCGCAAATCCTGATCACTAGCTCCCATGTGCATGACACCGGATGGAACCCAGGTCATTCCAACAGGAGGAGACTGGATACCAGCCACTTTGTGTGTCGTACCCACTAACTGACCCTGTGGGCCTCCACCGCCGCCACAACCCCAAGCCGTAACGATTAATCCCAGTGCTAATAATCTCAACGAAATTTGTTTCATCATAGTCCGTTTATTGTTTTTATACAAGATGGCAAATATATTAAAATATTTGTTAACTCAAATACGGCACAATATAGTCACGTATTTTCATTTCTCATATAAATTCATCCAAAAATATTTAACCGAAATATCCAGCATCTCAGAATCTTATCCATTCATCTGCGAGGAAGTTTCTTTCACCTGAAATTTCGGATAGTCAAATAAAAATCATTCAGTTGACTCTGCAAAATATTCTTATAAAATTACCCCCAGTACTTGATTTATGTCGGTTAAAGGCTCCAAACAGGAAAAATCCTTGCAGATATAAACAAGCGTATCCCCTTGCATGTTTTTATCTTTGAGTGATGCAATGTTTTCTTCTTCTCCGATTGAAACTACAAACTGAACGTTGGGCTTTTGTACTTTATTGTATATCGATTGATAGACTTTTTTTGCATCTGCTCCAATAATCACCACTTCGGTGCTGGTTTCCGAAGCATCCAATGCCATAGAGGCCCATCTCGAAAAGCCAGCAGGGAATCCCGAAATATAAGCCTGCATAACATTTAAGCCATTTTCAAAGATGCCTGACCAGCGATTTTCCTGAAAAATAACCGCTAAGCTTTGTATCACTTCAAATAGGACCACATTGGCCGATGGCAGGGCATTATCATAAATGTCTTTTTTGCGAATTTGCACTTGTTCATACTCGTGATGGACAAAATCGAACAGGTGATCATTTTCACGCTTAAAGTGTTGGCACACATACTCTAATACGGCCTTTGCCCGGTGAAAATAAAGTGTTTTGGCTGTGGCATTTCCCATATCAATCATGGCTTTAGCCAAATAAGCCAAATCATCCAGATACGCCGGCAATTTCAGTTGACCTTTCCGGCCTGAATGCAAATACAGATACTCCGGATGGGCAAATTGTTTTTCCAGGGTATTTATGACTTCTTCCGCCCAATCCAACAAATCTGCATCTTCAAGTCGAAGAGCCATTTCCACCAGGGCACTGATCATGAGCGCGTTCCATGCCAAAATAATTTTGTCGTCCGTGAGTGGTTCAGGGCGTTTTCTTCTTTCAGCTAAAAGGATTTTACGCCATTCTCCTCCCTTTTCCGAATATGTTAAATGTGATTCTTTCAAACTTTCTGTTGTGAGAAAAAGAATATTGGTATGCTCCCAATTTCCTGCTTCTTCCACATGATACACTTGCGCAAAAGTTTCGAAATCTTCTTTTAATATATTGCTTAATTCCTTCGCTTCCCAGGTATAATATTTTCCTTCCTGCCCCTCGGTATCAGCATCTCTGGCAGCGTAAAAACCATAATTGGCATCGTACATCTCCTCTCTCAACCAAGTGAGTGATTGACGCACTACGGCCAAATACAAAGGATTTGCTTCCAGTTGATACATCCGCGCATAAAGGGGTAATAAAAGGGCATTGTCGTATAACATTTTTTCGAAGTGGGGCGCGATCCAAAACTTATCTGTGCTGTATCGGGCAAAACCACCACATAAATGATCATAAATACCCCCCATCCACATTTTATCTAAACTCAATCGGACCTGATTAAGCGCTGCTTCGTAAGGTTTCGACAGATGATATTTGAGTAAAAAATTTAACTGAAAGGTAGAAGGGAACTTAGGCGCGGAACCAAATCCCCCCCATTCGGTGTCGGCATTGGAAAGTAATTTTTCGACAATCTTTTCGGCTTCAAAATCGACAATCTTTTCCGGTTTCTGTGCCGGATTGGACAAATTCTGCAAATGTTGAATCAACTGATCTGCTTGCTTCAACACTTCATTTTTGTTTTGTTGATAATACTGCGAAACATTCACCAATACTTCTTTCCAGGCGGCCCGATTATGCGCCCTTCGCGGTGGAAAATAAGTCCCGCCGTAAAATGGCCTTTTGTCCGGCATCACAAATATATTTAAAGGCCAACCACCACTTCCGGTCATGGCCTGCACTGCATCCATATACATGTGATCGACATCCGGATATTCCTCACGGTCAATTTTAATATTGACATAAAGGGCATTCATTAAATCAGCCGTTTCGGGATCTTCAAAACTTTCATGGGCCATCACATGACACCAATGGCAGGAAGAATAACCAATACTCACCAAAACAGGAACATTCCTGCGGGCTGCTTCCTGAAAGGCTTCCTCACCCCATGGATACCAATGAACGGGATTATCGGCATGTTGTAATAAGTAAGGCGAATTTTCCTGACCCAATCTGTTCATAAAAAAATTTATTTTGAATTATCGTTTACCAAAACCATACAGCAGGTAAAAATGAAACCCGAAGGCCGTGTTTTGATCTGCCCGACCAAATCCGGCTAAATATCCGGGTGGCAATTCTTTGAATCGAGCCGGATTCAGGAATGTTTTTGCCCGAACATTCCAACCGGCAAAAATGTTTTTCATGATTTCCATTCTGAACCCACCGGTGAGTTCCAACCAATGCGCAGTGAACTTTTCGGCAGGGAGGATGCCTTCGGTATTCCCCCAAATAGGATCTGTTATGAAATAGGTGGCGCTTTGACGGTTGACTGCCGAAAGACCATATCGCAATCCAACAAAAGCATTGTCTTTATCTCCTTTAAACTCCCGACTAAAAAAATTCTTATCTAAGCCAAAACGAATAAACTGATTACTGCTTTTATAACGAAGGTTCTCATTTTCCACCCGGGCATCTCCAAATCCAAATTCAGCAACCAGATTGATATCCGGTTTCCAGGCAATATCCAATTGAAATTCAGTTCGATTATTTTCATCTGACAAAAATGACCCCAACACAGAAGCGAAATCCACGCCGATTCTGACATAACTCCACTTTTTAAATGTACTATCCTTCTGAGCACTCAATGGCACCGCACAAAGCACAAGCAATAAACTTAGGGTCCATCTTGCCGTCTTCATCATGGTTTCAGAATGATTTTAATATGCTCTGTATTCAAATCCGTATTCACTTCGGATGTAGCTATTGCAATACTGTCGATCACTTGTTGCGAATAATTTACCTGATTGATTTTGTACAACGTTTGAAATCCACAGGCTGCAGAAATAAATTGTAATTCGCGCTGGTAAAAAAGGGAGATTGTATCGATTTTGCCGGGAATGATATTGCTGGAATCGGCAACAAAATAAAAAGTAACGCTATCTGATTTCTGCGAAAGGGGGAAAGCTAAATTGGCCGATTTTTTCAACACCTGAATGTAAAGCGTATCACCACCGAACAAGATAAAAGCATTTTCCTGCAAACTATCGCGTAGCGTATTTGAGGTATCTGCCCGATAAAAGCCTCCACGCATATTAATCAAAGTAGGTGTGAGGCAAATATTATCACGGGTACAGCCATAAAATCCGGCTAAACCGAGCAATATCAAGGCGCGAAAAAAAATCAAATATGATTGTTTGGCTTTCATCAAAGCACGGTCCAGGTTTCTTTTCCGGCCAATAATGCATCTAAATCACCCAGACCTTTAACGGCAAGGGTTTCTTCCATTTGAAGATGCATAGTCGTTTCATAACAAGCTCTTTCGATGGCGTAAAATACTCCAAAAGGTCGAGGAAAGGCATTGTGTTGTGTTTGGTCATCAAACAGTCGAACCAATGTTTGCGCCTTGTAAATATCTTTTTCGTCGTGAATCCATAAATCATCCAACGAAAAATCCTGCCCAATTTCTACAATTTTTGGCTGAAGCCCGTCTAATCGAATTCCCCACTGTGAAGTAGCTCCAAAAACAAGTGGCTTACCATGTTCCACATACAGCGTATGTTGCGGTTTGCTGCCTTTTTCGGTAAAAATTTCAAAGGCCCCGTCGTTGAAGATGTTACAATTCTGATAGATTTCGAGCAAGGCACTTCCTTGATGGGCATGACTGCGTCGAATCATTTCCTGCAAATGTTTGGTATCCCGGTCCATACTCCGGGCTACAAAGGTGGCATCCGCTCCGATTGCTAAAGCTGCAGGATTAAAAGGATGGTCCAAACTTCCGTAAGGCGTGGATTTGGTGATTTTATGTTCTTCACTGGTCGGGGAATATTGTCCTTTAGTGAGCCCGTAAATCTGATTATTAAAGAGCAGAATTTGCACATTAAAATTGCGGCGCAGCAAATGAATCAGGTGATTCCCACCAATACTCAGGGCATCTCCATCACCAGTTACTATCCAGACACTTAATTCCGGACGTGCGGCCTTGAGTCCGCTGGCAACGGCTGTTGCACGCCCATGTATGGAATGCATACCGAATGTATTCATGTAATAAGGAAATCGCGATGAGCAACCAATTCCTGAAATGATGACAATATTTTCACGGGGAATACCCAATTCAGGCATCACCGTTTGCACTTGTTTTAAAATACTGTAATCGCCACATCCCGGGCACCATCTGACTTCCTGATCGGTCGTTAAATCTTTCGCTGTGAGCATGTATTAAAAATTAGCCGGATTAAATCCGTATTTGATCGGCGCAAAGATAATGGTTTCTGACCTGCTTTGTAAAAATCGATGCGGGCAAATCGCTGGATGGTTTTATTTTTACCGGATGAATAAGAAGGAAGTCCTGGAGCAACAGATAGAAATAGCCCTGAAAGGTGGCGGAGAACACCGTATTGCCGCACAACACAAAAAAGGAAAACTAACTGCCCGCGAACGTCTGCAAATTTTATTGGATGAAGACAGTTTTGAGGAAATTGGGATGTTGGTGAAACACCGGAGTACCGATTTTGGTATGGAAAAAGAACAATATCCCGGCGACGGAGTTGTAACCGGATATGGAACGATACATGGCCGGTTGGTTTATGTGTTTTCGCAGGACTTTACCGTATTTGGCGGCAGCCTGAGCGAGACCCATGCCGAAAAAATTTGTAAAATCATGGACATGGCCATCGAAAATGGAGCTCCGGTTATTGGTTTAAATGATAGTGGTGGCGCCCGGATCCAAGAAGGGGTGGTAAGTTTGGGCGGATATGCCGATATTTTTTACCGAAATACCCGGGCATCCGGTGTCATTCCACAATTATCTGCCATAATGGGACCATGTGCAGGTGGGGCGGTTTATAGTCCTGCCATCACCGACTTTATTTTGATGGTCGAGCAAAGCAGTTATATGTTCGTAACAGGGCCGAATGTCGTGAAGACAGTCACCCATGAAGAAGTGAGCAGTGAGGAGTTAGGAGGAGCCGAAACGCATGCAACCAAAAGTGGGGTAACCCATTTTGCCTGTGCCAATGAAATCGAGTGTATTCAACGCATCAAAGACTTATTAGGTTATATGCCTCAAAATTGTGAAGAAGATGCGCCGGTGTATCCTTATGAAATAGCAGATGAAAGTCGCGAGAAGCTGGAACAATTGATTCCGGAAAACCCCAATCAACCTTACGACATGAAAGATGTTATTTCGGAATTGGCAGACCCCGGAAGTTTCCTGGAGGTTCATGCGGATTATGCCGAAAACATCATTGTCGGATTTGCGCGTATGGCCGGAAGAAGTATTGGCATTGTAGCCAATCAACCTGCCGCTTTGGCCGGGGTATTAGATAATAATTCCAGTAAAAAGGGCGCCCGATTTGTACGTTTCTGTGATGCGTTTAATATCCCTTTATTGACTTTAGTGGACGTACCTGGATTTTTACCGGGGACGGATCAGGAATGGAATGGAATTATTTCAAACGGGGCCAAACTATTGTATGCATTTAGTGAGGCGACCGTTCCGAAAATTACATTGATTACCCGTAAAGCCTATGGTGGAGCCTATGATGTAATGAATTCAAAACATATTGGCGCTGATTTGAATTTTGCATTTCCGAACGCAGAGATTGCTGTAATGGGCGCAAAGGGTGCAGCCGAAATTATTTTTAAGAAAGATATTGACGCCGCCGATGATAAGCAAGCTAAATTGGATGAAAAAGTGGCCGAATACGCGGAGAAATTTGCCAATCCCTATGGCGCTGCAGCAAGAGGGTTTATTGATGAAGTAATCATGCCAAAAGATGCACGAAAAAAAATCATTCGTGGTTTTCAAATGCTGAAAAATAAGGTTTGTAACATGCCGCGAAAAAAGCATGGTAATATCCCGCTGTAAACCCGGATTTTTGATTGCACCGAAATCAGGTGCCCATTATGTGAATAAGGTAAATTTCGTCTGGAAGGAGCCGAAAAGCCCATATGGTTGTTGACCCTATTTCAAGCGTTTAAACTCAAACTTCGGACTTCCTTTAACACCCGTACTACTGTAAAAATCCAGGAATTTTAATTTATAAATAGACTGGGTCTTGGTTTTCACAATAAAACTATATTTCGGTACCACCGTGAACACATTTTTATCGATATCATAGCTTTTCCAATTAAAACCAATCACATCGCGGTCAGCGGAAAGGTTGAGCCCGTTTGTAAATGCCAAATCAATGGCGTTATAATCGTTCAGAGAATCTTTATAAGCTGTGGTTGACAATGGATTGAGCAGAATACCATTGACGACATATGGTAAAGGCGGATTTTGATCATAAAAGACATAACTATACAAGGTGGCTTGCAAATCCCAATCCCGATGATCGTCCGGCTCCACCCCATCTACTGTTTTTAATAAGTCGAAAGAAAAATAAGTATAATTGTTATTCTCTTTTTTAACAATGGTTATAGGTTGCCCCTGCACCGCATTGATGTCTCCAGCTTCTATCATATACTGAAAGGCATCCACATAGGTGATTTTAATTTTACGCAATTTGTTGTTGGTTCCATTTAATCGCACAATGTAAACTTGTTCATTTTCCAACCAATCGCCAAAAGCGGTTGAATCAATGCCCCCATGTTGTTCATCGTATCGCCATCTTTTTGCCGCACTTGAAGTATCAGCAGCCGTAACATTGGCAAATTGTGTTTTACCGGTAGGAATGGCCGCCATCCCCTGCCCTCCGTTTAAATAAATTGCATGCTTATCGGAAGTCGATTCGAATGCGAGATCCCATTGATCACTTCGACTCACATAAACAATTTTTTGATCATCCAGAGAGATATAATATTGATATTCATATTTTTCACCCATATCAACCTGCATCACAGAACCATCCCCTTTCGGTGGCAGTGTAATAGGCTTTTCTTTTTTCTCGCATGACATAACGCCAAGCACGCACAAGAAAAAGAGGATACGATAGTGAATAAACATATTTCTGCAAATCTCATGTATTTCCTTCAATATTTGGAAATCCACAGCATTCCAATAAGCTGTTTTTTGTCATATGATTGTCATTTTTGCGTATTCTTAGGAATGACCTATATTTCGAAAAATTAAATCAACATGTCGGCATTAACTCAAGACTATCTGGAACAACATGAAAATGTGCTGGATGAACATCATTACCATCAATTAGGTCGTCAACTCTTTGCCTTGGTATTATCTGAAAGCCGAAGGATCATTGGCGACGGAGAAGCAGAAAAACTAAATTTGCAAATGGATGTTGAGGTAAGCCCTTATGAACCCAAAGATTGTATCAAAATCTGTATTCGCATGGGCGATGGACATTGGTGGTGTATGAATCAGGAAAGTGGCGAGCTTGAGATGCGGGAGAACGAGGATTAGCCATTTATTTGCTTTCCATCGTTACCAATGGCACGAGCATTTCTTCTAAGGACACACCCCCATGTTGAAATGTATTTTTGAAGTAGTTACTGTAATAATTGTAGTTATTCGGGTAACATAAATAGCCGTCGTATTTCGCAAAAATGAAGGTGGAATTAAAATTGGGTTTCGGTAAACCAATTTCATGCGGATCACGAAAAGCAAGAACCTCTTTATTTTCGTACTGCATATTTTTGCCATGCTTGTATCGGATATTGGAAGTGGTTTGTTTGTCGCCAATGACCTTACTGGCCGATTTCACCTGAACACTTCCATGATCGGTGGCAATGACAATCCGAATATTTTTATCAGCAATTTTTTTGATTGCCTGATGTAAGGGCGAATGCTCGAACCAACTTTGTGTGATAGACCGATAGGAAATTTCATCATTGGCCAGTTCCTTCAGCACTTCCATTTCGGTGCGTGCGTGAGAAAGCATATCCACGAAATTATACACGATAATATTGAGGTCATTATGCAACATATTTTGAATATTGTTGACCAACTGATCACCGCTATCGTGATTGGTAATTTTGGTGTACGATGTTTTTAGATTCTGTAAATTGTTGCGTTTAAGTTGATCCTTAAAGAAAAACTCTTCATACAAATTTTTACCGCCTTCTTCATCATCGTTCTTCCATTCTACCGGAAACTTCTTTTCAATCTCCATAGGCAACATGCCGGCAAAAATCGCATTTCGGCTATACTGCGTGGTTGTTGGTAAAGTAGCCATCGTAATTCGTTCATCAACCAATTTAAAGCTCTCAGCAAACAATGGTTGAATGACCTTCCATTGATCATAACGCAAATTATCGATGAGCAGAAAGAAGGTTGGCTTTCCTTTTTCAAGCGCAGGAAATACATATTCTTTCATGAGGTTATGACTCATGATAGGCACTTCATTATTTTTTCCTTGTATCCACTTGCTGTAATTTTTTTCAACGAACTTACAAAAGGCATTATTTGCTTCTTCTTTCTGTGAAGAATGTATTTCCTGCATTTCCTTGCTATCGGCCTTCTCCATTTCAAGTTCCCAAAAAACAATTTTTTTATACAATTCACACCATTCCGCGTAATCGGGATTGGAGTTTAATGTCAAAAACAATTTGCGGAACTCCTGTTGATAATTCTGAGTTGTTTTTTCACTGATCAGCGATTTTTGGTCGACAATTTTTTTCAGTGTATGCAAAATCTGATTGGGATTCACCGGCTTGATGAGATAGTCCGTAATTTGAGAGCCTATCGCATCCTCCATCAAATTTTCGGCTTCGTTTTTGGTCACCATCACTACAGGAATGGTGGTATTATATTCTCTGATTTGAGACAAAGTTTCCAATCCGGTCATCCCGGGCATACTTTCATCCAATAGTATGATATCGGTATGATTGTTCTTAAGATGTTCCAATCCATCATAACCGTTAGAAGCGCTTTCGACTTCATAACCTTTATTTTGAAGGAACATAATTTGAGATTTCAGTGAATCCATTTCATCGTCGATCCAGAGAATTTTAGTTGGCATGTGGGCAAGTGGTTTTAGCAAAATAGTATAGTTTGCAAGTCTAACGCCTCTTCAGCAAAAAAATTGCACCGACTATTTTATTTTCAGCAAAGATGGTCCAAATAGACTTGATTTATGATTTTATTATCATTTGAGGCCAGTGTTTAGCAAAAATTGAAAGCATCATCTTAAATATCCATTCAAAAATTCAAAGTCATAAAATGTGAACAGATGCTTCCGTTTCGTTTTATCCCTTTGGTCTTAGATTTTGCGGATCAACGAATTACTTTTTAAGGTCGATAGTTTTGGGCAAACTGAAAAATATTCACAGGGCCCATTTGCTGTGCGAGTAAAATGGCCTCTGCCAACTTTGAAAAATCGTAGTCTTTCATTTTTTCATGCTGAATCAGTTGCCAGACTTTCTCAGTCAGCAGATGCAATTTACGCTGAACATGTTTGTCATTATAGGATTGATGTTGTTCGATGGCCACCAAAAGCTCATCCAGTCCTTTGCCCTCAGTTGCCACCGCGGCTATCACCGGAATTTCCCATGCATGGGCTTTGTGGTGGGCTAAAGCTTTGAGGTGTTTCAACAATTCAGATGCCTGCTCGCGATCCGATTTGTTCACTACGAAAATGTCGGCAATTTCCATCACCCCGGCTTTCATCGTTTGAATTTCGTCGCCTGCTTCCGGAACGACCACCACCAGGGTCGTATCGGCGATACCGGCTATTTCAACCTCACTTTGTCCGACGCCAACCGTTTCAATTAAAATATAATCAAATGGGCAAGCTTTTAATAAAGCCACAATCTCAATAATCCGATGATTCAAACCACCCAAAGCACCTCTGCTCGCCAATGACCGGATATAAACCAATGGATTGAGGTAGAAATCACTCATTCGAATACGATCCCCGAGTAAGGCCCCAAAATTAAAAGGCGAAGAAGGGTCAACCAATAGCACTGCAACGCGTTTGCCTTTATCCGTCCATGCATGCAATAAAGCATTCACTAAGGTACTCTTACCGGCTCCGGGTGGCCCGGTAATTCCTACTACCGTGGCATTTGGCTGATCGGATGGAAGCGACATTAAAAGTTCCCGGCTTCCCTCCAAATCATTTTCAATTGAAGTAATTGCCCTCGCAATCGTTCGGGTGTCGCCATCTTTCAGCCCTCTTAAGATTTTATCGTTGTCCACTACAATGAAGCTTGATTTTTTTCGTTTATATTCGTTGCGGACAAATGTAAAATATTCTTCTCTTTCATTGAGCAATTAACTAAACCTGCCCTTTTGAGCACTACTACTCCGATTCTTCAATTTATCCCACATCGTTATATCTCATTTTTGGCTTGTGTCATGGTGATCGTTGGTATGTATTTATCAAGAGCCCTGATGAGTATCGGTATGATGCTGCTCATTATGAATGCGGTGCTGAATATCCATTTCAAGGATTATTGGAAGTATTTTATTCGGCATCCGTATCTCGTTTGTTTAAGTTTATATTTTTTATACGCCGCAGTTTCGGGGCTTTGGAGCGAAAATACCGGCTATCTTTTTCAGCGGCTTCAAATCCTGCTTCCCTTTCTAACCTTGCCACTGGCATTCATTTCCATCGGAAAATGGGAATCGAAATGGGTTCACTGGATTTTGGCCATTTTTATTCTCTTAAACATTGGCGGCATTGTTTGGAGCTTATCGCTTTATTTCCCGAATAAAGCATTTTATGACGCCGGATATCATTACTCGCACCAAATCCCTACTCCATTCAAACAAGATCATATCCGCTTTAGTTTATCAGTTGTCATGAGTATATTATTTTGTGTGAGTTTCTGGAATTCCTACCCACAAACCCGGGTTCGCATTTTGATGTTAGGCATTGTGGTATTGGATATCTTCTATTTACATATTTTATCCGTAAAGTCAGGTCTCATCGCATTTTACCTGATTTCATTCTTATACATCATTCGTTTTTTGTTCATTGCACAATACCGCAAATACGGGGTTCTGCTCATGGCAATCCTCATCATGCTTCCTATATTGATGTATCAGATATCGGAAAGTTTCAGAACTAAAATTGGTTATGTGCGATATAGTCTGGAACGAATGCAAAATGAGATGAAGGAAACCAATATCAGCGATGAAGGACGATTGATTTCCTATCAGTTTGCCCTTGAAATTATTCGTACAAAGCCTCTCAGTGGTGTTGGCTATGGAGATGTGTTTGATGCGATGCAAAAAAAGTACGATGCCGAGTTTGGTCAGGGTAAAACCATGCCCTTAATTCCACACAATCAAATTTTAATGGCCGGCGTTGCGATGGGAATTCCGGGAATCATTCTTTTATTAACCATGTTTATTTTGCTTTGGAAACAAGTTCGAAAACAGGATTTTCTATTTTTTTGTTTTATGGTTCTCATGAGTTTTGCCATCAGTATTGAAGCCTTTTTTGAGACCCAATATGGCATGTGTTTATTTCTGTTCTTTTTATTGCTCTTGTTACAACGTAAAAAAAATCCACCTTACCTCGAAGCCCTGCAAGGATAGCGGACGCCATGCTTAGGTTATGAATTCCACCCGTCCATTTGTACATTTGGGCATGAAACATTTTTTGACAGGTTTTCTCTTCCTGCTTTTAATCAGCAATTTTAATCGCCTGTATGCACAAAAGGATGCCTTATACAAGATGGTCAATCCTTTTATTGGTACAGGGGGGCATGGTCATACCTTTCCTGGAGCAGTGATGCCTTTTGGCGCCTGTCAGTTAAGTCCGGATACCCGACTGGAAGGCTGGGATGGATGCGGAGGATATCATGATAGTGATTCAGTAATTTATGGATTTTCGCATACCCATTTGAGTGGCACAGGTTGCAGCGACTATGGCGATGTGCTTTTGATGCCGGTTGTTCAGGCCATTTCCTTGGATCAATACCAATACGCTTCACGATTTTCGCATATCACTGAAAAAGCACATGCAGGCTATTACGAGGTGTTTTTAAACGATCCAAAAATAAAGGTGGAATTAACTGCCACACTTCATGGAGGTGTTCATCGTTATTCATTCGAGGAGCAGTCTCCAAAATATGTTGTGCTCGATTTAAAACACCGTGACGAAGTGCTGGACAGCGAAATGGAACAGATTGATGATTATACCCTCAGAGGATATCGTTTTTCGAAAGCCTGGGCCAAAAATCAAAAACTCTTTTTCGAAATAAAATTCTCACATCCCATTGAGTCGATTCAGTATGATGCACAAGGTCCGAAAAGTAGTCAAACAGGCAATATTCAATTAAAAAAATCTTTGCATTGTATCATCCACTTTCAGGATATTTCCAGCAAATCGACTTCTTTGAAAAATTCGCAACTCATGATTAAAACCGCAATTAGTGGTGTTGATGCCAAGGGAGCGCAAAACAATTTGGAAGTGGAGATGCCCGAAACACAATGGTCATTTGAATATTATCAACATGCTGCAGAACAAGCCTGGGAAAAGGAGCTTGCAAAAATTGCCATCAACCCTGCCGATAATATCAAAGTCCCTGATGCCAATCATCAAATACTCTTTTACACAGCTTTGTACCATTGTATGATTCATCCTTCGCTGTATTCGGATGCAGACGGACGATATCGGGGACGGGATGATCAAATTCATTCTACAGAAGGTAAATTTGATTATTACACGGTATTTAGTTTATGGGATACCTATCGTGCTTTACATCCCCTTTTAACATTAATCGATAAAAAAAGGACCAATGATTTTATTCAAACTTTTATTCGTCAATATCAGGAAGGAGGGCGCCTGCCCATTTGGGAATTAAGTGCCAACGAAACCAATTGTATGATTGGCTATCATGTGGTGAGTGTCATCTGGGATGCATACAACAAAGGCATTCGTGAATTTGATGCTGAAATCGCCTACGAAGCAATGACAAGAATTGCCACGCACTTTTCTCACTATGAAGGTGAAGGACTTCAAATGCATTTAAAGGAAGAATACAAATCCGGAGCAGCCGATGCAGAGGCTCTGGAAAGTTATTGTAAGTATGGTTATGTGAGGGCCGACGACTCCCACGAAAGTGTGAGTAAAACTTTGGAATATGCCTACAACGACTGGTGTATTGCACAAATGGCCAAAGCCCTGCGAAAAACCGAAGACTACGATTATTATATGGATCGAAGCCGCAATTGGATGAATGTTTATGATCCCACCACAGGTTTTATGCGAGCCCGAAAAAACGGCTGTTTGTATCAACCCTTTTCACCGTATATGGTCGACAATAATTACACCGAAGCCAATAGTTGGCAGTATAGTTTTTATATGCCGCATGATGTGTTGGCTTATTTAGAATTACTGGGTAGTCAGAAAAAAATGGAAGAAAAACTGGATGATCTTTTTCAAGCTCAAACCAAAACCGAAGGAAGGGAGCAAAGTGATATTACCGGCTTAATCGGGCAATATGCACATGGCAATGAGCCAAGCCATCATATTGCATATCTGTATAATTATATTGGCAAAAATGAGAAAACAGAAAAACTGGTACAGCGCATTTGCGATAGCTTTTATACCAATAAACCCGATGGATTGATTGGCAATGAGGATTGCGGACAAATGAGCGCCTGGTATGTTTTTGCCCAACTCGGATTTTATCCAAGCTGCCCCGGCGAAAACAATTATGATGCCCGGGATATTGAACCTCCCTATGCAATTCAGGATGGATTTGTGTCAAATACAAAAGAAGTAAAAGTATTTAATACCCAATTTGAAGAACAATACGCGGCGAAGCGTCTTCTTCTTTTACCGGCAGATGTGATCGGCCTCAGATTTCCGCACAGACCGGGTAAAGTAAAAAAACATTCCACGGTACCTTTTCTCATGCATACACATGGGGTGTTTGAGGACTCCGTGCGCATCGAATTTGCTTCTGCCGTTCCGGGCCTTCCCATTTCCTATTCGCTGAATCAAGGTGCATTTACAAATTATGTAGAACCCTTCTATTTAATGGAGAATTCTGATCTTCGATTTTATGCGTTGCGGAATACTGAATCATTTAAAATGCAGCAAGCTCAATTTACTAAACTCCCCAAAGGGCGCAAGGTATATACACTCAATAAACCTCATGCTTCCTATACAGCAGGAGGCCCGGAAGGTTTGGTAAATGGCCTCAAAGGAAAATTAAATTGGCGAGCAGGAGATTGGCAGGGATATCAGGGCCAGGATATCGAATTGGTCGTTCGTTTGGAAAATGATAAAAAAATAAAAGCCATCGAAACAACTTTTCTGGAAGATCAGAACTCCTGGATATTTTATCCCACAGAAGTTGAATATTGGGTAAGTCAGGATTCAGTGAACTGGAAAAAAGTAAACACACAAGCAACCCATAAAAGTGATCACAATCTGGAAATCAGCATTTCAAATTTTGGTGTGGATTTGCTAGCCGTCAATGATGAAAATCTTCAAAAGAATTCGTGGCGCTTCATTCGTTTGAAAGCGAAACATTACGGGAAAATGCCTCAGTGGCATGAAGGAAGAGGATATGATACCTATATTTTCCTGGATGAAATTCGGATTATCGAGGAGTAATCAGCCCAGAGTGATGATGAATTTCGATTAATGATTTAGAATGAGGCCCGGCATCACGCCCAATAAAATAATCAATACGGCATTCACAATCATTAATGTTTTTTCTACTGCAGTGGACTCTTCCGTCATTTCGGCATCGCCCTCATAGAAATACATGCTCATGATGACTTTAAAATAATAATATGCACTCACTGCTGCCATCAGAACGGCGAAAATGATTAAGGCAATCCAGAGTCCTTGTTCCATAGCAGCATTCAACACAAAATATTTGGCAAAAAAGCCTCCTGTTAATGGAATACCTGCCAGAGACAATAAACAAATAGTAGCAGTCGCGGCCAGAACAGGTTCCTTTTTTCCCAGACCTTTGAATCCATCGTAGGTATAATCTTTCATTTTTATGAGCACGGCAAAAATGCCCAAAGTAGATAAGGTATAAGCCACACTATATAACATCATACCATCCCATGCAGTTTGATTCGTAGAAAAAACGGCAAATAACATAAAACCAGCCTGTGCAATGGATGAATAGGCTAACATCCGTTTTACACTTTGCTGATAAACTGCAGTAATATTTCCAATGAGTAATGTGAGTGCAATCATCAGCGCCATCATCAGTTGCCAATGAGAAGCCATTTGAATAAAGGACAAATGAAAGAGGCGAATAAACGCCATGAACACACCAACCTTAACGATACTTGCCATAAAAGGCGTAAATGCAGTTGGCGAACCATCGTACACGTCCGGTGTCCAAAAATGAAAAGGAGATGAAGAAGTTTTAAAACCAAATGCGACAATGAGCAGTAATACACCAATCATGGCCAGGGAACTAGGATCCGCTCCGGATTGAAAAACAGCCGTGAATTTAGGGCTGAGTAAATCGAAACTTCCTGTAGCACCATAAATCAAGGTAATTCCCATCAATAGAATACCGGTACTAAAGGACCCCATTAAAAAATACTTCAAGGCAGATTCATTGCTTTTGATATTTTCTTTATCCGAACCCGCCATGATATACTGCGGAATGGACATGATTTCGATGCCTAAAAATAGAATCAGCAGATTACTATACATGGACATCAGATAAATGCCACACATCACAAAAAAGATTAAGGCAAAATATTCGGCATCATTTCGCCCCACTTTGGCAATTGAACGATGAAACAATAAAATGTACAACATCACACAGGCACTCATCAGAACATTAAACCAAGAAGAAACATGATGAAGCTCCAGCATGCCATAAAACATCTTATTTTGTCCGGCCGGAATTAACTCAAGAATGGAACCGATCAATAAAACGGCGCTTCCCGCAATAGCGGTCCATTGAATCGCTGCACTGCGTTTAAAAAACAGCCCGCTCAACATCATGAGCACGCCCAACAAAGCTGATATTACGATTGCATTCATTGTTAGTATCTAAAATTATTTTTCATGCTAATTCATACTAGATATTGACTAAATCCAAAAGATACTTTGGATAGAATCCTAAAATCAAAATCACTAAAAGTATCAGAATCACCACTATTTTTTCGTTCCATTCCAGGTCGCTAAAGCCCATTGAAGTTGTTTTCAAAGGACCATAAGCTACTTTTTGTACCATGGTCAGGGTATAAACGGCAGACAGAATAACCCCTAAGCCAGCTAAAACAGTTAACCAAACCCGGTATTTAGAATCTGCATTAAATAAACCGTTGAACATCATAAATTCTCCAATGAATCCATTGGTGAGGGGCAATGCAATATTCGCCAGAGAAATCAAGACAAGTCCCACCGTGAAATACGGAGCTATTTTCGCAACCCCGCCCATTTCATCCAATTGCTGAGTACCCAGGCGATGTTCCAGGATGCCTACGATGATCCACATCCCGGCAATATTAATACCATGATTAAACATCTGCACAGCGGCACCTTGCACGCTCAAATAATCGGCATTATGGGCAAATAAACAAGCCGCCATCAGTCCAATATGTGCAATAGAAGAGTATGCAATAAGTCGTTTAATATTGGTTTGAACCATAGCCATACAAGAGGCATACACGATTCCTGCCACACTGAGCCACATCACCACATCCATCCAATACTTAACACCATCCGGCAATACAGGCAGTAACCAACGCACGACGGCAAACAGTCCCATCTTCACCATGATAGCGCTTAAAACAATGGTAACGGGTGTTGCACTTTGTTCATAGGCGTCCGGTTGCCAGGTGTGAAAAGGAAATACCGGCATCTTGATGGCAAAAGCGATGAACAACATCCAGAACAACCATTGCTGATTGGCAGGCGAAATACTTTTGCCGGTACTTACCAAACTATCCCATGAAAATGAATGAATAGGCGTTTGCTGATAGATATATAAAAAAGCCACGAGCATGAGCAAACTCCCCAAAAAGGTATATACAAAAAACTTAAAGGTTACAGGAATTCTGCGGGCTCCTCCATACATTGAGCTGAGGAAATAAACAGGAATCAATGCCACTTCCCAAAACACATAAAATAACAAAGCGTCTTTGGCCAAAAACACCCCCATCAAACCGGCTTGAGCCATGAACATCAAACCATAAAACCGCGAAGCCTTCTCGATGGGTTTGTTGTACCAGGCACCTATAATTAATGGAAAAACAAAGCCGGTTAACATCACCATCAATAAAGGCAAACCATTACTGATTTCTAATGAGAAGGTTGCACCTAATTGACTAATCCAAGGTTGCTGATAAATCAATTCTTCGTGTAAGCCATGATGATATTGATTATAGACTACCAATGAAAGTACCATCACAACAACCGAAACAATCAGTGAAGCGATGGATGCCAACTTATCGGACAGCAACCAAATGAGGATACCGCCTAACAAGGGAAAAAGTATGAGTAATAAGATCAACATGCTTTAGTGTATCTTGACTTTAGAATTTATTAAACCAAATCTGAATGACGAATAAAAGAATCATACCTGCCACAATCATAAACAAATAGAAACCAACCAACCCACTTTGTAATAAGCGAAGTTTATTGCTACTGTATTGTATCAGGCGACCTACTCCATTCACGATGCCATCGATACCTGATTTTTCGATCATCTGCTCGGTCCACCGACTAAATGATTGTAAAGGTTTCACGATCAACCCATCATACATTTCGTCGATATACCACTTGTTTTCAAAAAAGCGGGAGATACCCGTATTGGTTTTCTGAGATTGATAGGATTTAAAATAAAACCAGGCCATCAGAATTCCCATAATGGCAATAACCGTTGCCACGCCCATCAATATCCATTCAGCAGTATGTGAAACTTCATGCACCATTGCCTGGGAAGCAGTTGACCGAATCAGTACCGGACTTAAAAAATGATGTAAAGCATGATTTCCACCCATGATTTCAGGAATTCCAATCAAACCTCCTACAAGTGATAAAATGGCGAGTACAACCAATGGCATAGTCATCAACGCCGGACTTTCATGCGGATGTTTGTCATGCCCTCCACGGTATTGTCCGTGAAAAGTGACCCAAAATAACCGGAACATGTAATAAGCAGTCATTAAAGCGGCCAACATGCCGAGTATCCAATATACTTTTCCAAAATTACCGTGTGTAAATACATGTAAGAGGATTTCATCTTTGGAGAAAAATCCACTAAAAGGAAATATACCAGCGATGGCAATACATCCAATTAAAAAAGTCAAATAAGTAGTTTTCATATACTTTTTCAAACCACCCATTTTACGAATATCTTGTTCTCCGTCTACTGCGTGAATTACCGAACCAGAACCCAGGAACAACAAAGCTTTGAAGAAAGCATGAGTGACAACATGAAAAATAGCCGCAACGTAGGCCCCAACACCGAGGGCCATAAACATAAATCCAAGTTGGCTGACTGTAGAATAGGCCAATACTTTTTTAATATCATTTTGCTGAGTGGCAATAGTGGCAGCCAATAAAGCAGTCGCCAATCCGATAATTAAAATTAATTGTTGAACACCAGGCGCTAATGTGTAAATGAAATGACTACGACTGATCATATAAATCCCTGCTGTAACCATGGTTGCGGCATGAATCAACGCAGATACCGGTGTAGGACCGGCCATGGCATCGGGCAACCAGGTAAATAACGGAATTTGAGCGCTCTTGCCGGTGGCACCAATAAAGAAACATAATGCAACCATTGAAAAGAAGAAAGGATCTGTTTCAGTGGATAGAATTGCCTTCTGTATAACGGAAAAATCCAAAGAATGAAATTTCGAAAACAATAAAAACATCCCAATCAAAAAACCCAAATCTCCAATTCGGTTCATCACAAAGGCCTTTTTAGCCGCTTTTGTATAGTCGAGATTCTGATACCAAAATCCAATCAACAAATAAGAACAAAGCCCCACGCCTTCCCAGCCAATAAACATGATCAGGAAATTACCGCCCATCACCAGCAATAACATGGAAAAGACGAATAGGTTCAAATAAGCAAAGAATTTTCCATATCCTTCGTCGTGGCCCATGTATGCAATGGAATAAATATGAATCAGAAAGCCTATCCCGGTGATGACCAACAGAAATACCGAGGTAAGTGCATCAACCTGAAAATCAAAACCAATTTCCATGCTGCCGATATGTATAAAATCAAAAACATGCACCAAGATTGGCCCTGATGCTTTATCAAAAACATTTTCGGGTAAAGCACGTACATGATTAAACACCAATACCGATAATATAAAAGAGCCAAGTATTGCTGCAGAAGCAATCCAGCCACTGCTTTTACCGAGTTTATTGCGCCCAAGTCCTGTGATTAAAAAACCCAATAAAGGCAACAACGGAATCAACCTGATCAAATCTTGCATGGGGTATGACTTAATTTTTTAATCGGTTTAAAATATTAATATCAATGGATCGGACCTTACGATACATCAAAACAATGATGGAAAGCCCCACACTCACCTCGGCTGCAGCCACTACCATGATAAAAAAAACGAATAATTGAGCATCCGCATTTTGATGCATTTTGCTAAAAGTCACCAAAAGCAGATTCACTGCATTCAGCATAAGCTCAATACACATTAAAATAATGATTGCATTTCTGCGCATGAGTACACCCATGACACCAATGCAAAACAATGCGAAACCAAGAAAGAGGTAATATTGTGAAGGCATTTGTTAAAAAGTGGCACAAAAATAGGGTTTTGAACCCGAAAATAGCAATGAATTTTAACGCAAATTTTACCTTAAGAAAATAAATGCGCGAGGCTTCCAGCGGTTCGGCAATTATTCCATGTTTTCAATATTCAATAAGGGCACTTTACGATTGTTCTCCGGGTTGATTACCGATTCTCCTTTGGATGGGATTTGATAAAAAAGCACTTTATCCAGTATTTCGTGATTCGCCAGTAAACTTTGTCCGATGATGAAGCCGGGAACTGTAGTTTCGGCCATAAAATAACGCGTCCCCTCAATGTCCTGATGATAGGCATTATCAGCCTTAAAATTTCCGGGCACACCGATATTCATGTGTTTGTCGAAATACAACAAACAATATGGCAAGTTCAGGGCCTCCAACATACTGGCCATGAGGGTCGACTTACCCGAACAATCGGCTTCACCTGAAAACAAAACCTCATGGGCGCGTTTGGTGATTTCTGAATCATACCAGTAATCTTCGAAACTGTAGGCGATCTGTTCCGAAACAAAGGCAAGCACTTTTTGATATTTTTCTTCAGCCGTATTGGCCCCCCGGGTAATTTCTTCCGCCAATTTCCGAAGAAGAGGGTCAGTTTGCCCTTTTGAAACAAAAGCCCCTACATTGGCCGATACTACACCGGAACCAACATAGGCCGACAAATCCATGAAAGCCGGAAAACCGTAAGCCAGATTTGAATCGACCTCCTTGACCAATTCCTTAAAACTGAAACTGAATGGATGGCTTTTTAAATTGCAGTCAAACCGCTGGTTGGAATCGATTTTTAAATTATAAACCGGGGTTCGGAATGCATAATAACCATCAATTTGTCCGGACATCCCACCAAATTCACAAACACCTGTTTCGCATGGTGCAAATTCCACCTCAGCAGTATCCAAACAAAGTTGTTGAAGAATTTTAGCCCGACCGGCATTGCGTCTAAACAAAAAATACATTTGTTCTTCTTCTGAATCATACCCTCTAAAGTCGACCGGTACCTGCCATAATACCCGGGCGAAAGTATCGCTCAGCAATGATCGATTATAGAGATAATACAAAGCCGTTTCCTGATATTTATTGAGTTTAGGGGGTGTTTTTTGACAGGCACAGCAGCACAGTACAGTCAGAAAAAATAAAAAGTGGGCTATTTTCATGGCGTAAATATAATTCCAGGCAATACGGATTGAGGAAACTCTATTGAAAAAATCCATTTTCAGGTATTTCTTTTATTTTCACCCCTTCAATCTTAAAATCATGATTGATGAAAGAAGCGTGATTTTTTTAACGAAAACATTTTCTCTTCGTTTAGAGATTCAAAAGTCCATGGATTGTTGATTGGTTTTCCCGCATTCCAACGATCTTCAACATACCATTAATTCGAACTAAAACCATGATGACAAGTTACCCAAAAGCGCCTGAAAACATTGACCCACAAATGACCGAGCCCTCTCCGATTTATAAAGCAGAGGTGGTTAAATGTATATCCGTGGTGATCTTTTTTATCCTGACTTATTTAGCGTTAATTGCGGCAGCCACATTTGTTGCATTGTTTTGTTTCAAAATAGGTTTATTCATCTTTTCAGCGGCCTCGGGCACATTGGTTTGGCTGGCAGGAGGCGGTGTGATTCTGATTGGGGCACTTATTTTATTTTTTGTGCTCAAATTTGTTTTTAGTTCCTATAAAACCGACCGAAGTAACCTGATTGAAATTCATGAATCGGAGCAACCCCAGCTTTTTGATTTTATACGAAAAATAACCATCGAAACACAAGCTCCATTTCCGAAGAAAATTTATTTAAGTAACGAAGTCAATGCTTCTGTTTTTTATGACTCATCGTTTTGGAGTATGTTTTTACCGGTGCGTAAAAATCTCCTCATCGGCTTGGGCCTCGTAAATAGTGTAACCCTGAGCGAATTTAAAGCCATTCTTGCCCATGAGTTCGGGCATTTTTCGCAAAAGAGCATGAAAGTGGGTTCCTATATTTACAATTCTAATCGAATCATCCATAATTTGTTATTTGACAATGGTGGTTTTTTTCGCACACTGCAAAACATCGCGAGTGTGCATATCGTTCTCACGATTTGTATGTATGGCGTAGTTGCCGTAGTTCGGGGCATTCAACAAATTTTATTTGCCATTTATCGCCTCATGAACCGACAAAATATGAAATTGTCACGTGAGATGGAGTTTCATGCAGATAGCGTGGCCGCCTCTGTGGCAGGATCGAATCCGCTGATTCAATCTTTATACCGACTGGAATTGGCGGAGGTTTCATTCTCTTCGGCATTATCTACTTGTAATTTATTATTGGAAGAACAAAAACAGGAAAAAAACATTTATCCCGGCCATCATTACGTGATGAAATATTTGGGAAAAGAAAATCAACTACCTATTGTTCATCATCTGCCTCAAATCGACCGAAATACTTTTGCCGATTTTGACACCTCCCGGATCAATGTGCAGGATCAATGGGCATCCCACCCCAGCACCCGTGATCGGGAAGAGGCCCTGTTAAAATGGAACGTCAAAGCCGACGAAGTGTATGAATCGGCCTGGACTGTTTTTACCAATCAGGAAGCATTACAGGAAATGATGACTGCCAAATTATACGAGGGCGCTTCAATTCCTCCTGAGCCTCGCGTCAGTGGATCTTTTGTTGAAACCAAATTCAGCGAGCAGCAAGATCATTTTCAATTACCTGCTTGGACCAAGAATTATTGGGATGCCAAAAAATTTCCGGCGATGAACTGGCATGAACTTTCACCTGAAGCTTCCAATTCCTCTATGTACACGTCTGCAGAAATCCAGCAGAATAAAAAACTAAAAGGTTTGGAATCCGATATTTCAACGCTTGAATCCATCATCCGCAAAGATATTCAAGTGTCCGGATTTGATTTTGAAGGGGTGAAGTATATGACCAAGAAGGCCCCGGAAATACTTGAAAAATTACAAGCAGAAAAAAACCTACTCGAAGCAGAATGTCAGGCATTGGATTTAAAACTGATGAAAAACCATTGGCAAAAAGCCCGAGAAAAGCAGATTGAACCCGGATTTCAACTAGTCTATAATGATACTTTAGAGGTACAAAAAAAACAGACCCAGTTTCAATTGATTCATCAGGAGATGCTTGAAATATTCGGACCGGTTTTCAGGGGAGAAGTGAGCGAGTTAACCGAAGTTCAGAACATCATACGAAAATTAGGGGATCAGGAATTAAAAGCCGTGGCCATAGCCCGAGAAATTTTACAATGGAATGAAGAAGCCATGGCACTTAAATCACATCAAACACCCCGGTTAACCAAATTTATTAATCAGGCCCGGATTTATTTGCAGGGGAACGCCTTTAATCAGGAGGATATCAATGGTTTATTTGATGGACTGAATCATGTGTCGGATGCGCTTGATGAATGGTGTTTTATTCAGAAAAGAAAAACCCTTGAATTGATTGAACCTTAAACCCAAAATTTGCCTTGAAAGTTGTAGCCGTAGGTAGTACTTTTGGCCTTCAATTTTAAGCCATATGCAGGAAGCCACCCTGGAGCAAGCCATCAAACTTGGACTCACCGAACAAGAATTTCAGGAAATTATAAAGGTATTGGGCAGAACACCCAATTTTACCGAAACCGCCATGTACAGTGTGATGTGGAGTGAACATTGCTCTTATAAAAATTCGATTAAATGGCTCAAAACACTCCCCAAAGATGGCAGTAAGGTGCTCGCAAAAGCAGGTGAAGAAAATGCCGGACTCATCGATATTGGCGATGGCTGGGCCTGCAGTTTTAAAATCGAATCACATAATCACCCTTCTGCCATCGAACCATTTCAGGGAGCTGCTACGGGCGTGGGCGGTATTCATCGCGATATTTTTACGATGGGCGCCAGACCCATTGCAGCGCTGAACTCTTTGCGTTTCGGAAATATCAACGACGATAAAACCCGTCACCTGATGCGTGGTGTGGTGAAAGGGATTGGCCATTACGGCAATTGCTTTGGTGTTCCAACAGTTGGTGGAGAGGTTTATTTCGAAAATTGTTATCATACCAATCCACTGGTAAATGCCATGAGCGTTGGTGTCGTAAAAGTGGGCAAAACCATTTCTGCAACTTCACATGGTGTGGGCAATGCGGTATTTATTGTGGGTAGTGATACAGGAAAAGACGGCATCGGTGGTGCCAGTTTTGCCAGTGCAGATATCACCGAAGATTCAGCCAAGGATCTGCCTGCCGTTCAGGTGGGAGACCCATTTCAGGAAAAAAAATTGCTGGAGGCCTGTATGGAATTGGTTGAAACGGATGCCGTGATTGGAATGCAGGATATGGGGGCTGCCGGTATTACTTGCAGCACCTCTGAAATGAGTGCGAAAGGCGAACATGGCATGATCATTCATTTAGATAAAGTTCCTACCCGACAAAAAAATATGCATGCCTGGGAAATGCTCTTGAGCGAAAGTCAAGAGAGAATGCTTGTGGTTGTAAAAAAAGGAAATGAAAAAACCGTTACCGATATTTTTGACAAATGGGATATTCATTGTGAACAAATCGGAGAAGTGACAGCAGATAAAATGCTTCGTTTTTATATGCACGACGAACTCGTTGCAGAAGTTCCGGCGGCCAGCTTAGTATTGGGCGGCGGTGCTCCAGTTTATGAAAGAGCCTATACAGAACCAGCTTATTTCAAGGAAAGAGATCTTTTTAATATCCAGCAAATCGACATTCCTTCGGATTTAAAACAAACAGCCCGTCAAATTGTTAGTCTACCGAATATTGCCAGCAAACGTTGGGTGTATGAGCAATATGACAGCATGGTTGGCACAGCAAATACCAGTACCAATAAACCATCAGATGCCGCTGTTGTATGGGTAAGAGGTTCCCGAAAAGGCATCGCTTGTACGGTGGATTGTAATAGCCGATATGTACATGCCGATCCGTATGTAGGCGGAATGATTGCCGTGAGTGAAGCCGCTCGCAATATTGTATGCAGTGGCGCTGTTCCTGCAGCCATTACCAATTGTCTAAACTTTGGAAATCCTTACAACCCTGAAGTCTATTATCAATTTGTATATGCGCTCAAAGGCATGAGTGATGCTTGCTTAAAATTCGACACCCCCGTTACCGGCGGAAATGTTAGTTTTTATAATCAGGCTCCCGAAGGACCGGTTTATCCGACTCCAACTATTGGTATGGTGGGCATGATAGAAGAAATTACAGAATCGATGGGATTGGCCTTTCAACAAGAGAGCGATCGATTATTTCTGATTGGTCAGAGTAGAAACGATATTGGCAGTAGTGAATATTTACATAAAATTTGCGGGGTGGAATTATCGCCGGCGCCCTATTTCAACTTAGATGAGGAGAAAAAAATTCAGGATTTGATGTATCATTTAATTCGCAATAAAGCCATTCAATCTGCACACGACGTTTCGGAAGGCGGTTTGTTTACTACTTTACTGGAGTCTGCGATGGCCGGAAGTCTTGGCTTTGAAATAGATACCCATACCGAAATCCGTAAAGATGCATTTCTATTTGGCGAAAGCCAAAGCAGGGTTCTGGTAAGTGTCGCACCGAATCAGTTACAGACATTTTTATCCCTAACTGAAGGGCATGCTTGCGAAAAATTAGGACAAGTGCTTGCCAACAATATTCGAATTGATGGAGATGATTGGGGCGCCATGCAGGCTTGGAAAACAACTTACGACGAAGCGATTACGTTGAAATTACAGGAACAATGATTTATGCTTATATTCGTTTTTTTGAATGAATATGCCGCAAAAATCACAATCAGAAATTAAATTTCTCAATGGTCCTCAAAGCCGTTGGGATGACTTCAAATTCACTTTACGCACCGTATGGGATTTTATTAAAGGTTACAGGGCCTTGCATTTTGCAGGACCTTGTGTGACCATTTTTGGCTCAGCCCGTTTTGATGAAAACAACAGACATTATAAAGATGCCCAGACCTTAGGAAGAGAAATCGCCAAATTGGGATTTACCATTATGACCGGTGGGGGGCCCGGAATCATGGAAGCAGCAAATCGGGGTGCGAAAGAAGTTGGTGGCCGAAGTGTAGGATGTAATATCGAACTCCCCTTCGAACAACATCATAATCCCTATTTGGATAAATGGGTAACCATCAAATACTTTTTTGTTCGAAAAACACTGCTTATTAAATACTCCTATGCATTTATTGTGATGCCTGGCGGGTTCGGTACATTGGATGAATTATTCGAGGCACTTACCCTTATTCAAACGGGAAAAATTAAAAATTTCCCGATCGTTATTTTTAATAAAGCTTTTCACCATGAACTTTTACAGTATATCGAAAAGATGAAAGCGGAAGCCACCATTTCACCTGAGGACCTAGATCTTTTGTTGGTTACGGATGATATCGAAGAAGTGGTGTACTATATGAAGAACAATATCGAAAAATTTGGATTGAAGTATGAAAATAAATTCAAACCGTTGAAATGGCTATTTGAAAGGGATGGATACTAATCTTCATCCCCCTTTTTTTCTGAGGCTAGAAACCCCTTTGGGAGTATTATCACTGAGTGCCAATGATTCGGCCCTGAGTGCCATACATTTTGGCCCCCTTGAACATCCGATATGCCCGAATGGCATTTTGGAAAATAGTTCACTTCAACTGTCGGAATATTTCGCCGGCAAAAGAAAGAAATTCCAAATCCCCCTTCAAATTGCCGGTACACCTTTTCAGTATCAGGTATGGCAAACCTTACGAGAAATTCCTTATGGACAACTTATTAGTTATGCGCAATTGGCGCAGCGCCTGGGTAATTTGAGTGCGATTCGGGCGGTGGCTTCGGCAAATGGCAAGAACCCGATTCCGATTATTGTACCTTGCCATCGGGTAATCGGAAGCGATGGCAGCCTGACGGGTTATAGCGGCGGGCTCGACAATAAACGATTTTTAATCGACCTTGAAGCCCAAACCAGCGGAACCACTTTGTCCTAAAAAGTTTTCCGTTATTTCTGGTATTTGTATTTGGCAGGAATCGAAAATGGAAAATCGAGCACTTGATCAAACTCACATTTATTCACTTCCATACTCAGATTAGCCGCGCCCTTGATATCCTGGATATAATATTCGCGTTGTGTACTGATAAATCGCTGATCAATACGTTGGTAATCATTCAGTCCGATAAGTATTGAGCTGGTAGATACGGCACGTTCCGTTAGTAGCTGAATTTGTTTCACGCTGCTGTCTGCCTGATTAAATGTGAGTTGATTTTTATAGTCAGGCCCCATTAAAAATACGGTACTCAAACCGGCCAGATTTTTAACATCCGTTATTTTCCCATCCATGGCAATCGCATTTCCTATGATTAACTCCTGCAGGGTATTAAAATCAACTTCCAGATTAATCAGTTTTTGAATATCCTTGTAGGTATACAAATAAGCTTTTTTATTGATTCGCTCAATGGCTTTCACGCTGTCAGGGGTAATTAATGCCCTGGCCACCTCGATACCAACATTGATGCTCACCCAAATTTTAGTGCCTTTCTCCAGGCGAAAATTTGCTGTGAAATTTTGCCGATTATCACCCGACTCAAAATGCATTTTGGCTTTACATTGATACGTTTTGTATTCTATTCTCTGGCTCTTCATTACTTTACGTACCAAATTGGTATCGAAGCTGGGTAAAATTAAAGAGTCTTTTTTAACCACCACGGTCGAATCGATCACCCGATCTTCTTTGCGGGCTTCCTTTTTGATTTCGCGTTTTTCTTTGCGCGCTTCCTTCTTTTTATTTTTGATAAAAAATGGTTTGACGATATTACAACTGCCCAGAAACAGGAGTATACAAATACCGCTCAAACGTACTAAATTACTCATACCAATTCTTCTCATTAATTTTTCGTTGTAAAGTGGGATTTGGCGCAGCTTTTTCAGCCGACATTTTCCAACTCTTCAATGCCTCATCCACTTGATTTAATTTAAAATATACATCTCCCAGATGCTCCAAAAGTACGGCATCCGCATCACCTGCATTGACAGCCTGTTGAATATATTTCAGTGCGTCCGGATATTTGCCTTGTTGAAATAAGATCCAACCATAAGTATCTAAAAATGACTGACTGCCGGGTTGAAGTTCTAAAGATCGTTTCGACATCTGTGCAGCCAATTCTAATTTATCTTTTCTCAATGACAAATAATAGGCATAATTATTCAGGGTGCCGGCATCGTTGGGAAATAATTTTAAAGCTGCATCAAAACAACTATCACTTTTTGCATACTGAGCCAATTGATGATGCGCATCGCCAAGGGCAGAAAGCAATTGCGACCGTACTTCGGGATTCACTCTTTGTTTTTGCTGCATCGCATACAAAGGCTCCAATGCCTTTTGTGGTTGCTTGAGTGCCAAATAAGCGCTTCCCTCGAAATAATACGACATCAGTTCTTCCGGAAAATACTTGCGGCTATCCTGACTATAATAAATCACACTATCATATTTTGATTCCTGTGAATACAGAAGCATCAATTGTTGCCAGGGTGCAAATCGGGATTGATCACGAACAATTATTTTCTGATAAGCCCCAATCGCATCCCGGTTACGACCAAAAACATTGAGCAAATCAGCATACAAACCTAGTGCTGCATTGTTGTTGGGTTCTTGTTGTTGAATCTCACCCGCCAAATCCAGAAAAAAGGAAGTTTCGGCCGCATCATCTTCATCGGAAATATTTTTGAGCGATGCCCTTAGCAATCCCAGTTTCGTACCGGCATCCATATTCGGATTCTGCATGATTGCCTTCATATAATTTCGATAAGCTGCGGTATCTCTTCGTTCATCAAAAAACTGGGCCAGGGCAATTTGAGCCATGGGTTCACGGGCGTATTTGAGAGCAATTTCTTCATACACTTTTTCGTAGTCTTTATTGCGCCCGGCATCGAGGTAGATGTCTGCAATTTGCAATTCCCATTCTACAACATTGGGATAAGCCGTTTGTAATTTTTTAATTTCGGCAACTGCATCATCCACCCTATTCAGATTAAGTAAAATACTTTTCTTTTGTAAAATAACCTCTTCGTTAAATCCTGTCTTTCGCTCAATTTCTTCAAACCGTTTGAGTGCTTTATCGTACGACTTACTTTTAAAAGCCAACATGGCTTGTTTGTACAACAGATCATTATTATTGGGCTGCATCGTTAAAAGATCGGCGTATAAACTTTCAGCATCCGCAAATTTTTTCTGATACATCAAAATTTGTATCAGATATTCTAAATAGTATTTGTTGTTGTTATCCAGTTTAATCGCTTGCCGACTATGTTGTTCGGCAAGCACTAATTGACTTTTGGCAAAGTAGATGCGAGAAAGGGCAAAATGTGCAGCGTGATTTTCGGGATACTCCTTCAAGACCAATTCAAAGGCATTGGCAGCATTTTTGAAATCACCTTTTAAGCGCAGAAGATCGGCATCCATAAAATGGGCCAATTGTTTGTTTTGCCGGATCTTCTCCTTTGTTGACTGTACAGCGATGGATTTACCTGTTTCAACCTCCCTGGCAGTCTGGCACGAAAGCCAAACCGACATCAATAGCAGGGTAAAAAAGGTATTTATTTTCATGCATTTTTAAACGAGAAATCGCCCAGGCTAAACTCCTCTGATTTTCCGAGGCAAATTACATCATTGCCTAACATGGACTTGGAGATTACGGAATTCTTAACAGTACTTCTTTGCCCAATTATACTATGGCTAATCACTGAATTCGATATCACACTTCCCTTTTCGAGTGATACATAAGGTCCGACCACGGCATGACTGACCTGAACCCCTTCTCCGATATAACAAGGAGGGATAATGGTACTGTTGACAATTTGTGCACCGGGATGTTGTAATTCCTCCGATTCCTTTTTAATCTCTAACATTCTTTCTAAGGTATAGAGGGTAGCGTCTTTGTTTCCACAATCGAGCCATTCTTCAACTTGCCCCGTATGAAAGCCCACACCTTGTTTCATCATATTTTCCATGGCATCTGTAAGCTGATACTCGCCTTTCACCTTAATATCATTGTCCAGCAAATATTGTAGCTCTTTTTTGAGATGGTCCCCATTTTTAAAATAATAAACGCCAATAATGGCCAAATCTGATACAAAATGATCCGGTTTTTCTACAAAGGCCGTAATCATTCCTTGCTCGTTTAACTGAACCACACCGAAAGCCGAAGGGTCTTCCACTTTTTGAGTCCAGATAATGGCTTCTTTATTGTCATCGATACTAAAGGTTGCTTTAAAAAGGGTATCTGCAAATGCAATGAAAACTTTTCCTTTGATACACTCTTCGGCACATAAAATGGCATGGGCGGTACCTAAAGGTTCACTTTGATAAAATATTCTTCCTGTTGCACCAAATTGCGCGGCTACATCAATTAAATTTTGTTCTGCTTCCGGACCGAAAACCGGACTTACGATAAAAGCGATCTCCTCAATTTTTTGATCAGTGGTTTTGGCGATATCGGCAACAATCCGATGCACCATAGGCTTACCCGCAATCGGAATGAGTGGTTTCGGAGTGGTGAGTGTATGCGGCCTCATGCGTTTTCCCATACCGGCCATTGGAATAATGATGTTCATATTTCGTGTTGTTTGAAAATTTATAATTGCGTTCCGGTGCTACCAAAGCCACCGGCACCTCGTTCTGTTTCGGAAAGAGTTACTGCTTCCAGCCAGCTTACTTTTTCATATTGTGCAATCACCATTTGTGCAATCCGATCTCCGGGCTGGATTTTTTGCGTTTGATCAGAAAGATTAATGAGTATCACCTGAATTTCCCCGCGGTAGTCGCTGTCGATCGTTCCAGGTGCATTTAAGCAAGTGATTCCTTGTTTGATAGCCAGTCCGCTACGTGGTCGGATTTGTGCTTCAAACCCTCTGGGTAATTCAATTTTTAAACCGGTAGGAACCAAGATTCGTTGCATCGGTTGAAGCATAAATTCCTCATCAATATTGGCATATAAATCCATGCCGGCTGAACCATCGGTCTGATAGGACGGCAATGGACATTTCCCTTGGTTGACTATACGAATCTGAATCATAACAAAGCCAACAAATGTAAGTTTAATTGGTGATTTCTGAAAACACCCTTTCATCTGAATTTCAGTTCACTGATAGGCATTTAACATGAACCAGGAAACCTCCAATCTATGAAACAAGAATCCCAAAGGTGATTATTTACCACCTTAGATAAAAAGTGCTGATTCCTCTGTTCGTTTGTGCTTTCGGTAAGGATAATGATCGCTCAGGTATTGTAAAGTTTCCTGAATTTGATTGGCCCTGATTTCGATGGGCGCCCTCGGAGATTGATACCAAACCTTCATGATATCGGCAAATGAGTCATCAATATCATCCAATACTTGTATGCCCATTTGTTTTAAGGCAGCTGCATTGCATTTCTGTTCGTAATGTTTACGAATTGGAATACTCAGTAATTTTTTTCCCAAGTAAAGAGCTTCCGAAGGTGTTTCGAATCCACCACCGGTAATGACGCCATGACAAGTCAATAAACTTTCATTAAATAACTCCTGAAAAACCGGAAAATAAGTAATATTCCCTTCCCGGTGGCTGTTTACAATTTCAGGCAAGAACCAGTGGAATTCAATACCCTTCATCGCTTTCAAAGTTTCGAGCAAACAAGATTTTTCATATGCCGGCAAATAAATCGTAACATGTCCATGATCGCTTGGTTCGCTTTTAAGAAATACATCCTTGATGACGGGTGGAAATATGTAGTCGTCATACTCCTGAAAATGCAATCCGAGATATTGAGTAGACCTGGCGTAGTTTTTAAATATCCATTCACCAAGTACATCCTCTTTTTCGGGACGCGGGGTATTCGGACTCCTGAAGCTGGCCTGATGACCAAATTGCACGGAAGGTTGTTTTTGGATAAGACAGGCCATTGAGGTAATACATTCAAAGTCGTTAATCACCATATCGTAATTTTTAAGCGGTAATTGCAATGCCTCACGAACCAGCGAAGGCACACGAATTCCTTTCAAAATAGACAAATAATCCAAACCACCGCAATTACTATATTGCAGACTAACGCCTTTACTTTTGTATTTTACCGGGAAAGGAACATTGAGTGAAGCATTGTTGCCGCTCACAAAAAAATCCACCTTCCCCATTTTTTTCAGATAGGGATACAATTCGGTAGCCCGGCTTAAATGTCCATTTCCGGTTGCCTGTATGGCGTAAAATATTTTCATGCTTTTTGTTGATGAAGTTTTAAAAGCTGTAGCATATTCACTGCAGATAATTCTACGTCCTGATCGGTTTCTTCAAATTGTTCAAAATTCGATTCTTCGTATTGATACAAATTCCATTTTCCCCGATTGTATTCGAGTGCCGTCAGATTTTCTACCCAATCACCGCTGTTTAAATAACGAATCGTTCCATATTCTGTTTCGATTTCACGATCTTGTTGTTTATGAATATGCCCGCAAATAACGACATCAAAACCCTGCTGAATAGCCATATGGGCTGCTTTCATTTCAAAATCTCCAATCCAGCTTACCGCCCGTTTTACACCATCTTTGACCGTTTTTGAAAATCGCATTTTAGGTCGGCCCAGGCGCTGCAGACACCAATTAATAAAACGATTTAATAAAATAAGCAAATCATACCCTTTACCTCCCAAACGAGCTAGCAGTTTAGCAGAACCGCTAGTTGTGGCATCAAAAACATCCCCATGAAATATCCAGTGTTTACAATCATTCAACTCCATTACATATTGATTTACCACACTCAATCCGCCAATTTTTAAGTCTGTATATTTTCGTAAAAAATCATCGTGATTGCCGGTGATATAAATGACTTCAACACCTTGGGTTGACATTTTTAAAATGCGGTTGATTACCTTAAGATGCGAGGGTGGAAAATAACTTTTTCTGAAGTTCCAGATATCTATGATGTCACCATTCAGAATTAGTTTTCTTGGGTGGACACTTTTTAAATAGCGGAGAAGTTCTTTCGCATGACATCCATAGGTGCCAAGATGTATATCACTGATAACGACTACATCTAATATGCGTTTTACATTCATACAATAATATGCTCGTTACAAATACGCCTGTCAATTATGAACATCTTCATTTGTAAGGGTTTAATAACGCAAATGTCATTGCGGTATGTAACTAAATCATTGTGACGGGATTATGAAATTGCTAATTAAACTTCAATGAATCTTTGAAAAAATTCATCCGGCTGAAGAATCAGGAATTTTAGATTATCCATTATCAGTTACGCAACTTCCATTCTCCTTTGAAAACAAACTCAGCAGGGCCGGTCAACCAGATGTCATCATAGGTACCATGGCCCTGATAATTTCGACGGACATTTAACAGACCGCCGGGGGTTTTTATTTGAATGGATTGTATGCCGGATATATCTTTTAAATGCACCAATGCACAGGCAGTCACTCCTGTGCCGCAGGACAAAGTTTCGTCTTCCACACCCCGCTCATAAGTACGCACATTTAAATATTCGTCAGCAATCTGATCGATAAAATTTACATTGATGCCTTCCTCTTTAAACTTAGGGCTATATCGAATCAAGGCTCCTTCTTTTTTCATATCCAGTTCCGACAAATGATCTACATAAGCAACATAATGCGGCGAACCGGTATTCAATTCAAAATAGGTTTCATGTGCTATCAGCTCGGTAACATCTTTCATGTGCAAGGTAATCTCTCCATGATCCAATACACGAGCCTGATGAAGACCATCGATCGCTAAAAATTCGGCTTCCGATTGAATCAAACCAAGATGTTTTGCGAAGGCCGTAATACAACGTCCGCCGTTTCCACACATACTACTCTCCCGGCCATCACTGTTAAAATACACCATTTTAAAATCCACTCCTTCTGCCTCTTCTAATAACATCAATCCATCTGCACCAATCCCAAAGTGACGGTCGCACATAGCATGGATATCCTGAGTGCTTAATTGAAGAAAAGGTTGTCGATGATCAATTAAAATAAAATCATTCCCAGTACCCTGATATTTATAAAATGGAATACTAATCATTGGATGCAATTATTTCTAGGCTGCCCGAAATCATTTTTTCGATACTTGTTTTTGCATCCTGACTAAAAGTTTTATTCACTCTGTTGGCCACAATGGTATTCACCGCCAAACATTGATGTCCAAATACTCTGCCAAGTCCAAAAATCGCGGAGGTTTCCATTTCAAAGTTGGTAATTCGGTGTTCGCCAAATCGAAAGCCTGACAGGCGATCCACCAAATGAGGAAATTGTAATTCAGCCCGTACAACCCTTCCTTGTGGTGCATAAAAACCCGGACAAGTAACAGTGATGCCTTTATGATAGTTTGCGCCAAACCAGGAAAGAATTTCGGAAGAACCTTCTACGGCATAAGGTCGAATGGAACTATTACGAAGTCCTGCGTGTTCTTCAAATGTTTGCTGAAGGACAATTTCAGTATCCCTTTGTTCAAGTTTATAGTAATGTAATACATTGTCCAATCCGATTCCATGACTGGATGCGACCAAACTATCTACCGGAATATCAGCCTGCAGACTTCCACTTGTTCCAAATCGAATAATCTTTAAACTGCTTAAAGCGTTTTTGATGCGTCTTGTTTCAAAATCGACATTCACCAGCGCATCCAATTCGTTCATCACAATATCAATGTTATCAGGGCCAATACCGCTGGACAAAACACTTATCCTTTTTTTTCCGATGCGGCCGGTATGCGTCACAAATTCACGATGTTGTGTTTTAAATTCTATTTCATCAAAATATTTTGACACTTCATTGACCCGATCAGGATCCCCAACTGTGATGACCGTGGAGGCCAGTTCATCCGGCTTGAGATTGATATGATAAACACGACCTTGCGGGGTGATGATTAATTCTGATTGTCCAATGGGTTCCAACTCCTGCTGCATAAGGTTGTAAAAATAAGTCAATCCAAATGCAAGGCCAAGTCAGATTCTTTGGAACGAATCAGTTTATATTTTTGTCCGACCAAATAGCTATGAAAAGATATTTCAAATCCATCCTGTGCAGTCTGATAGGCATGATGTACTTGCCATTAACCGCACAGATTGTCAATATTGAAAAAGAGCGAATCAAGGCACATGATAGTGCTGGTATTGAAGGACAAATGAATTTGAGTGTGCAGCTCAATGAGAACAAAGGACTTGTTTTTTTTAGTGAAATAAATCCACATCTTCAATACAAAAGAGCCAAACACCTCCTGCTTTTTGTTGGACACTGGGATTATACCTATGCAGCAAAAAAGGTCCTCAACCATGGTGCATTTGCCCATTTAAGGTATAATTATGCCTTGTTTAAGCGCATTAAATGGGAACTTTTTCAACAGATTCAATACAATAAAATCTGGAATATGCCATTCAGGTATTTGTCGGGAACCGGTCCGCGTTTTAAACTTCTCGATTTGCCCAATACAAAATTATATGCCGGCCCCTTGTATATGTTTGAATGGCAAAGAGTTGGTGCTTATGGTAGTGACCTATTCACCCACCGCTTGTCGAGCTATATTAGCTGGAATACGCAATACAAAGATCTGTTTCGTTTTTCGGGTACTTTTTATTATCAACCGAATTGGATCAACTGGAGAGACACCCGATTCAGCACGCTCGTTGAACTTCAGTTTAAGTTGAACCGTCAATTTTCCTTCGACCATCGCTTCACCTGGATTCATGATGCAACAGGTGTGGTGGATATTCCTTTATACACTTATCGTTATACCCTTGGATTAGGTTATCGGTTTTAACCCTGCCTCAATGCTGGTATATATTAAAATTTACCGGCAAATCGAGTTGGTGGAAAATGCATAATCTGATATCCTCTTACCATCATTTTTATTGTTTTAGTCTGGTTTTTTCTCCAGCATATCCTGGCCGTCCCCGCAGGAATTTATAAATCTATTTGGTAGAATTCTTAATTTGTTTATACATTTGCGCCCTATGGTCTTGTGGCCGAGTGGCTAGGCAGAGCTCTGCAAAAGCTTCCACACCAGTTCGAATCTGGTCGAGACCTCATCAGACCCCTTCTTTGTAAGGGGTCTTTTTTTATTCACTTTTTCTTCATTCTTACAGAAAGCACTACATTTAAACAGTGAAAATAGTTTTGATTGGCTCCGGAAACATGGCCACCTTTCTGGCGCTTCGTTTAAAAGAGGCCGGACATACTATTTTACAAATTATTTCACCTCATATTCTACATGCACAAACCCTTGCCGATCAGGTTCATGCTGATGCAACAACCGACATCTCACAAATCAGGTCAGATGCTGAAGTAGTCATTCTTGCAGTTCCTGACGACACCCTTCGGCAATTGGCCCAAAGCCTGAAACTACCAAATCAAATAGTTATACATACTGCAGGCTCAGTGCCAGCTTCGATTCTTTCAGGTGTTTCGGAAAAATATGCTTGTATCTGGAGCATTTATTCGATTCAAAAAGAAAAAATCCCTGCCCACCGAAATATCCCGATGGTCGTCAGCAGCCAGGAAGCAAAAACCCTGGAACTTGCCCAAACGCTCGCAAAGGACATCAGTGATGTTGTTTACATGCTAGACGATGCCCAAAAATCATGGGCTCACCTGGGAGCGGTAATCGCCAATAATTTCAGTAATCATTTGATGGTCGTTTGCGAGCAACTGATGCAGGATCATCATATTCCATTCGAACTATTCCGGCCAATCATTCAGGATACTGTGGAGAAATTATCGCATCGGTCGCCAAAAACGCTCCAATCAGGTCCTGCTATTCGGGGAGATGAACAAACCATCAATGCCCAAATACAAATGTTGTCGGATTATCCCATGTTTGCCCGTTTGTATGAAATATTGAGTCGTTCGATTCAGGAAATTCATCATACGCATCCAACGACCCGCAGTTAGAATCCTAAATACCGAAAAAGATTGGAAAAAAGCCCCAAAACAAAGTTTTTATAGAAATCAATTCTTCCCTACATTTGCACCTCAAATTCAGAAAAGATGGGTGTTTTAGTCAATAAAAACAGCAAAGTAATTGTTCAGGGGTTTACAGGTACAGAAGGTACTTTTCATGCAACCCAAATGATTGAATATGGAACCAATGTCGTTGGCGGTGTTACCCCGGGCAAAGGTGGTTCAACGCATTTAGACAAACCGGTATTTAACACGGTGGCAGATGCCGTTCGATTGGCCGGAGCAGATGTTTCAATCATTTTTGTCCCTCCTGCATTCGCAGCCGACGCCATTATGGAAGCAGCTGATGCGGGCATCCAAACAATTATTTGTATTACTGAAGGCATCCCGGTTCAGGACATGGTGAATGCGAAAGAATATATCAAAGACAAAGGCTGCCGTTTAATTGGGCCGAATTGTCCGGGCGTCATTACCGCAGACGAAGCTAAAGTAGGTATCATGCCGGGTTTTATTTTCAAAAAAGGAAATATCGGTATTGTATCGAAATCAGGTACCCTTACTTACGAGGCTGCTGATCAAGTTGCGAAAGCCGGACTTGGTGTTACAACGGCTATTGGTATTGGTGGTGATCCAATTATTGGAACAACCACGCGTGAGGCCGTCGAATTACTGATGAATGATGAAGATACCCACGGTATAGTGATGATTGGTGAAATAGGTGGAGGTATGGAAGCCGAAGCAGCGAATTGGTTAAAGGACAATATGCGCAAACCTGTGGTAGGATTTATTGCAGGACAGACTGCACCTCCCGGACGTAGAATGGGACATGCAGGAGCAATTGTTGGAGGATCAGATGATACAGCTGCTGCAAAAATGAAAATCATGCGCGAATGTGGCATTCACGTTGTTGATAGCCCGGCTGATATTGGTAAAACCATGGCTGCGGTATTGAATAAATAATCGTTTAGAAAAAAAATAAAAACTAGCAGGATCTAAAGGTCCTGCTTTTTTAATTTTGCAAGACCGATGAAAAATTGAGCCCCTCCTGGAAGCATAAAATTGAGCGGTCAAACATATTTAACATCAATCTAGCGTCTGAAACTACCTAGAATCAAGAAATACTTCAAATTTCATCAAAACCGGCCTGATTTGATTTTGGAGCACTTCAAGAAAACTGAAGAAATAAAGACCAATGATAGCTTCGACAAAACGTTCCAAACCAGTTCCAAGCTTCAACCATAAAAGTTGGCCCTTTTTCGCACCTCAATCCCTCAATAGCCCATTCAAAAACAACTGAATTTTAAGCAAAGGGATTTCCATGTTTCCGCCTGCTTTTTTTTACCTTTGCAGGCTATGATTCAGGAAGTTGAACATGTCGTGATCAAATTTGCAGGCGACAGCGGAGATGGTATTCAGCTAACAGGTACTCAGTTTACAACCAATACCGCTTTGCGGGGAAATGACGTATCCACTTTTCCGGACTTTCCGGCTGAAATACGTGCCCCCATCGGTACCGTACCCGGCGTTAGCGGATTTCAATTGCATTTCTCATCCGATGCTGTTTTTACACCGGGTGATGAGTGTGATGTACTGGTGGCTATGAATGCGGCTGCCCTTAAAGTGAATTTAAAATCGGTTAAAAAAGGGGGAATCATTCTGGTGAATACAGATGGTTTTGATTCAAAAAATCTGCGCCTCGCCAATTATCCCGACGGTACACAACCGCTCGAGGATCCCGCCCTCGACAATTATACCGTTTACAAAATTGATGTCACCAAACTTACCCGCGAAGCCCTCAAGGACAATCCAATGGGCGTGAAAGAGAAGGATCGGGCGAAGAATATGTTCGTACTCGGTTTTTTATACTGGATGTATGATCGGGATATGCAGACCAGCATCAATTTCCTGGAAGAAAAGTTTGGTAAAAAACCGGAAATCCTCGAAAGCAATATCAAAGCGCTTCGAGCCGGTTATCATTATGCGGATACTACTGAGTTGTTCACAGCCCGCTATACCGTGGCAAAGGCCAAAGTAGCCCCGGGAACTTATAGAAGTATAACCGGAAATACGGCCTTATCACTTGGGTTGGTAACTGCCGGGCAAAAATCAGGACTGCAAGTATTTTTAGGTTCTTATCCGATTACTCCTGCATCCGATATTTTGCACGAATTGAGTAAATATAAAAACTTTAATGTGCTCACTTTTCAGGCCGAAGATGAAATAGCCGCCATCACTTCCAGTATTGGTGCTTCTTATGGCGGATTGCTGGGTGTAACGACTACCTCAGGCCCCGGAATGGCTCTCAAAACGGAGGCGATGGGATTGGCCGTTATGTTAGAAATTCCTTTACTCATTATAGATATCCAAAGAGGTGGGCCTTCTACCGGCTTGCCTACCAAAACAGAACAAAGCGATTTATTACAAGCCTATTATGGGCGAAATGGCGAATGTCCGATGCCGGTCATTTCTGCCAGCACGCCTTCGGATTGTTTTTGGGCAGCCATCGAAGCAGCTCGAATCTCTATCCAACATATGACCCCTGTTATTTTATTGAGTGATGGATATATTGCCAATGGGGCCGAACCCTGGAAATTTCCATTATCATCAGAAATTCCTGAAATTCAGGTCCATTTCAAAAAAACTCCTCAGGAGGGTGACCCGGTTTTTATGCCTTATGAAAGAGATGAAAAACTGGCAAGATCATGGTCCATTCCAGGCACTGCCGGATTAGAACATCGTATTGGTGGTTTGGAAAAACAAGACATCACCGGAAATGTCAGTTATGACGCGGATAATCACCAACATATGGTTTTAACCAGAGCGGCTAAAGTTGACAAGATTGCTGATTATATACCGGATCAAACCATTCACCTCGGAGCCGAGTCGGGCGATATTCTTGTTTTAGGATGGGGCTCAACCTATGGCGTTATTACCACATGTGTGCAGCAACTGATTGCTGAAGGTCATTCTGTTTCACATGCCCACCTGAGGTATATTCGACCATTTCCTAAAAACCTTGGGGAATTGCTCAAAAATTTCAAAAAGGTAATTATACCGGAAATCAACAATGGACAATTAATTCAAATAATACGAAGTCAGTTTCTGGTGGATGCCTTTCCTTATAATAAAATTAAAGGCACTCCTATTACCCAAAACGAATTGACGCAGTTTATTCAATCCCAGTTATGACAAAAACCAACTACTTGCCTTACTTGCTCTGCTATTAATCAGTGCTTGTCATACCACAAGACGAAAACATCGTAAATCTTTGTCTCGATTATATTTTGAACTGAAAGACTCTTTGGCCGGAGCAAGTGTTCGGTATATGAAAGATAGCGTAAAAGTGATTTTTCCAGAAGATGTCATGTTTCCTTTTAATTCAGCCGAGATTATTGCCGATTTCAAACCACAGCTCAATCGTTTTTCTAAAACATTGAATCGGTATGTCGAAACCGATATCTTAATTACCGGATTTACGGACAATACCGGCGAACAAAGTTTTAATCTGGATTTATCCAAACAAAGGGCGGAATCTGTTAAAACGTACATGCTGACAAAGAGTATCTTGCCTCAACGTTTAAAAACCTGGGGATTGGGCGAAAAAAATCCGATCTATCCGAACAATACTTCCGAAGGTCGTGCCAAAAATCGAAGAGTTGAATTTGTTATTTTATATGCCGATCAATAACTTCACCGGACATTTCGTAATTTGAGGCATTTAGTTTGTGGCATGAGCCAAGTTAGCATTTATAAAAAAAGGCTTTATGAAAAAAAATATCTTACAATACACATTTCCAGCACTATTGGTCTTCCTGTCTGCTTGCTATACTTATGGGCCCATTCATACACCTTACGAGTCGGGAAAAAGAACATTGCCTCCTCCCCCCACTAAGATTGTAGGAACACCTCTCAGCAAAACAGAATACCTCGAAAAAACTTATCAGGAAATTAAATCAGGTGTACCTGAAGCCGAAGTAAAATTGATAGAAGATAGTATCAAAGTACTTTTCCCAAATCATATAGTATAAAATAATAAATCTATTGTGCCGGATAATAATTATCTCGAACCATTACAAAAATTTGCCAGCCTGTTAAAAAAGTATCGCCAAACCATTATCCTCATTTCAGGGCATAGTGATAGCCGCGGTAATGAACAAAAAAATCGGGATTTGTCGCGCCAAAGAGCCCTTCAAATCAAAGAAGTATTAATCACTGCAAGCATTAGTGCATCTCGACTGGAAGCATGGGGATTGGGCTCTAAATCACCTATTGCGAGTAACGATACCGAAGAAGGTCGAAAATTAAACCGCCGGGTTGAATTTGTCATTTTGTATGATGACAAATAGAGACTCCCGAATAACATAAATATCCTTTTAAGGTTAAGGTTTCGGCCTCGGCAACCATGTATTCAGTGCATGGTCCAATTTCAGTTTTTCGACAGTTCAGACATGAAAAGCCTGCACTTCGAATACCCTGATTTACTACTCGATTTTATCTACATCAGTACTAAAGAGACAGAGCCATCATTTCGTTTACTCGGTATGGACTAAATTTGCGATTGGATGATTATAATGATGAAAAAAAAGTATTCCTCTAAAATCGGACTGGAAATTGCCATTCCATTATCGCTCATTCTAGGTATCGTTTTGTTTCTATCCATTTACGAGAAACCATCCTGGTTAGGCCTTGTACTCTTAGCACCGCTTATTTTAATGATCATCTATTTGTTTAAGAACACCGATTACACCATTGATGGGGAATCCCTGATTATCCGATGCGGTTTTCTATATCATAAAACCATCCTCATTCAAAATATCCGGAAGATTACTGAAACCAACAATCCAATGAGCTCTCCTGCCACCTCACTTGATCGCCTGGAAATTTTGGATCATGAACATCAGGCCATTCTGATATCACCTCAACAAAAAGAAGCATTCATTGAACAAATTCATAGTATCAATCCCAATATTGTGATCAAACGTAAATCCAAATAGGTTCTGTTGTTTAATTGATCATACAATTAAACAATAAAGATTTCATGAATGAATGAAAAAAAAATCTATTCAACCGAGGTAAAAAGGTCTATAAATTTTCGCTGTTTTACAAAGCAACTATCTTTTGGCTTTGCGTTTAACCGGAGCTTTGCGTACCGCCTTCTTTTTGGGAGGAGCTGGTTTTTGATAATTACCGGTCATCAAATCCATTATTTTTTGTTGAATTTCGGGAGAAAAAGGATTGCCTTGATAATCGAAAGAAGTTAAACGGGATAAATCAGCAAGCTCAACAGGTACATCTGTCAATTGATTATTCATGATGTTCAACTTATTCAAACCACTCATCATGGATATCTCTCCAGGAAGCGCTTCGATTTTATTGTTGCTCAAATCTAAATTTTCAAGACGATTCATAGCCGTTAAAACCATTGGGAATTCGACAAAGCCATTGTTTGCTGCCACAAAAGTGCGTAGGCTTTTTAGATTCGAAAACGAGGTTGGCAAATCGTAAATTTTATTACCAGGATTGCTGTTTTCACCAACGATCAATGTTTCCAATTTAGTCAGATAACCAATTTCAGCAGGTAAAAAATGTAAGTTATTATTGGAAAGATTAAGCTCTCTTAAGTTCTTCAGAAAACGAATATCAGCAGGTACAAAATTCAAATTACATCCACTTAAATCAAGGCTGGTGATATTTCGCATTTGACGAATCAACTGAATCAGATACTTGGGATCCTTCACCTGATTGCCGCTAAAACGAAAACTGGTCAAAGCTTGCAAACTATTGATTTCATTGGGTAAAAACGTTATAGGATTGCCGGTAATATCAATCTCTTCCAAATTTTTACAATTGGAAATCGCTGTTGGTAAAGTATTGAGTTTGTTATTGCGTAAAATGAGTCGGCGTAAATTTTTCATTTCGCCAATGGTAGAAGGAATGGTGCTCAGATTATTGTTCGACAAATCGAGTACTTCAATATGCTCGAGTAAATAAATATCAATCGGAATGGAACTGATATTGGTATTTTGCAAGGTCAGCTCTTTCAGATTCGGATAACGAAACACTTCTTTAGGGAAAATCTTAAATGGCTGACTACTCATCCTCAGCAAATACACACAATTGTTATCATATGCTGCCGGTGGTAATTTGTCAAATACCTTGTCAGGATCACACGGATTCGCTAAAGGATAATAGATCTGTGCTTGGATGGCCATCGAACACACCAATATCGCCATACTGAGAATCAACTTCTTCATATTCTTCTGAAAATAAATTTGGCTCTAAAAATAGGGCCTTTTTTCCCAAAAACATAATTTTTACCCAAATCACACGTGAATAGCCTCTAATTTTTATCAGGAATTATTGGCGAATTTGAATATTTGCCCGCCCATCCGTGGTTTCGACTTCCAGAAAATAGACCCCCGACCGCAATGAAGATAAATCCAGCCAAAATTTGGAAGAGCTGGCTGGTGTTTGCAGCAGCCTCCTTCCAGTGACATCATAGACCCTGCAATGAATGATTTGATTTTCAGATTCAATCATACAACCATTGACAAAAGGATTCGGTGATACTTTTACACGGATGGATTTTGAATTGAGATTTGACAGGCTATTCGGACCACAAGGCTTGGATGTATCAATAGCCGGCGAGAAAAACTGTGCCATATTCAAAGTTCGGAGCCAAATATTATCGATGGCATGACCTGACAATGCCGGATTCGCAATTTGTCCCAAACAATCCGTGTTGTTTAATGTCGAATCAAATTGAATCAAGGGCAAAATGGAAACTGATGCAGAAAGGTTGTTGATCATATCCCGAATGCCTCTTGACCCTTTGATTTGTGGACGATTGACGATCCATTGACAATTTGCCGGCCATTGGGTAAAACAATATGCGGCACCCTGGTAAACGGCCTGCTGATCGTAAGGAACCACCAAATCATTGGGTTGATGAAACATGTACAACCTTGGGGCTTGACTATATGAGTACTTCGTAAAAATGTCTTGAATCAATCCGCCGTAAAAATTCCCCACCCCTTTTATGGTATAGGTATATCCGGTGTTTAGAAAACCCTCAAAAGGCCCCAGATCCGGGCGCTGTAATTGCATCGAAGCAATGGATGTATCAAAGGAAGGCGTTTGAATGCATTGATTCTCATAGATGGCATTTGGAGCAAGCGCGTCAGGTAGGCCCCCGGCCTCTATGGGTTTTTCAGCAGGATCATCTAAAAATGCGGCTTGCATCACGGTGATTCCGCCGGCACTTTCTCCGACTAAAAAAATATTTCTTGGATCAATTTGATAATCCTGCGCGTGTTTAACCAAAAATCGGATCGCCCCTTTGAGGTCCTGTTGGGCCCGGTATGCAGCCCGATACCACTCAGCCGTATCCTGCATATTCAGGCAATTCCAGGGAATTCCCAATGCAGAAACATTACAGTTGACCAGAGAGGACGTTTGAAACATTCCCAAACGATAATTGACCGATGCAGTGGTATAACCTCTTTGAGCAAATTGTTTGGCCCAATAGGGCGGAGCATCAGCATCCTTACTTCCTGCCAAAAAAGCGCCTCCGTGCACTGCTATCAATAAGGGTCTGCCGCATGAAGGCGGGGTGTCATTGATTGGTAAAAAAATGTTCATCTTAAGCTCACGCAAATTTCCTGCGAAATCAATATCTGAACCATAAACCACATTTTCAATTTTTTGTACCTGATACAGGGTATCAATCCACTTCTGCGCCTTTATTTCAGGTAAGAAATAATGCAAGGCCAAAAGAAGAAACAAGGACTTTTTCATTGTTTAATTTTTTTATGCTGACTGAACGAGTAGGTTGAGACCGTTGCAAAAGTCATTTGGCAAAAAAGTTCAAGGCTTTTTAAATTTTTGATTTGCGATTTATCTTGCTGATAATGAGCGAATTAAAAATTTAAAGTAACGCAGAAATTTGAAGCCAAATGACTTGCTAGTTGATTTACAGAGGTTTTGCAACGGTCTCAGGTTTTAAATCAGCTAGGTGAATATACGAAAAAGCCGGCAAAGAAAAATCTCTGCCGGCCATTCATTAAAAAGATATATTCCCATTAAGGCAATACTGACCCAACAAAATTATTGTTGTTCGGTTCCCAGATTAAGAAGTCTAATCCATCCACAATTCCATCTCCATTAAAATCTGTTCCTACAAATCCTCCGGCGAAATTGTTGTTGTCTGTTTCCCAATCATTAAAATCCAAACCATCAACCACATCATCCTGATTCACATCTCCATTATATATCGCAAAAATACCTGTACCCGAAACATCGGTTTGATTTGAACCATAAGCCTGTGCAGCCGAGGTAACAAACGAATAAGATGTATTGGCTGTAAATGCAATTGCAATAGCACTCCAGGTTTCCAATGAATTCCGGTGCGTCAGCACAATATAATAACTGTTTCCTGCAACAGATCCGGGGAAGTTACAAACCAACTGACCATTGGTTCCAACTCGACCACTAAATGTATAAACCATGTTATAAGGAGAAACGGCATCATGTAAACTTACTGTGATATCATCGGCTTCTGTTGACAAAGCACCTCCTACTGATTGATTGAGCAATACCGGCTGCATACCTGAAGTGTTGATATCATAAAATCCCTGAATCATCATCGTCAAATTCAAAACGGTATTCGCACTTTGAATTGTAGTTGTAATCACATTCGAGGCAGCCTCACAGTATCCCGAAGCAGAACGTGATACACATTGGAAGTAAAACGTACCAGCTGTATTAAACGTATAATTCATCGAAGCACTTGTTTCGCCTGAAATATCTGACCATGGACCAGTTGCTGAAGTTGTTGAAACCTGCCATTGCAAATTGCCAACAAAGCCGGCATTTGAATAATTCAATACATCATTTACGTTTCCACTGCCAGGTCCAGATGCTGTTCCAGCCACAGGCAATGCATCCAAAGGAGCGTCGGTGATACTAAAATCAATCGGTGTAATACCATTGGTTGGATTGACTGTATTGCCGGCACCGGCCCAGATACCATCTGCATCAGTAGCAGCACATCCGAAAACATTTCCTGTTACAATATCACGTTGTTCAATACGCTGTATACCATTGGGTAAATTGGTTGGAATGTAAGCACCCCATGAACCCGCAACTCCATTTACACCAGCATTGTACCAAACCGTGTAGTTGGGCGAAATCCCATCCGATTCAGCCCAGGTTCCATAAACTGGACGACCGCTCCCGCCTGTGTTATCATAAATGAAGACCGGATTTTCGGCAACCGCATTAGAAGCCCCTTTCACCGCACGTGCTGTTGCAGAAGGAACAATCATTTTAATAGTATTACTTGTTCGAACGGAATGTACCAAACTTGTGCCACCACTACCGTTATTCATTTGTACATAAAAATAAACATCATTTCCATCTGCAAAAACTGCATTTCCTGTTGGCACCATAGAGAACCATCCGGTATATTCACCATTCGTATCTGCTGTGAATTCAGCATAACGACTGGTAGTCACGAACTCATCGCCACCCATTAAAGTTCCGTTTGCACTTTTTGAAGAAGAGTGACCAACGATATAACCATTGCTTCCTGAAGTATTATTAATGGCATAGAAATTACCGGCTGAAGTGGATGTTAAAGTTGTGGCCGAAGAAGCACCTGTAAAATAACGATACGTAGCATTTGGAATTAAATTTTGAACTTGTAAACGACAAACGTACTGTAAGCGTTCACCGGTCACGCCACCATTCACGGCATATTGCGGTAAAATAATTTCACTAATCGTAGGTACATTCGTAATAACTAAGTTCCCGCTAATCACAGGATTTAAACCCGGAGAGCTTGCCTCCAAGGTGTAAGTCCCTGCAGGGTTTAGTTGTAAATCGTTAAAGGATGCAACACCGGCAAATGCATTTTTGGTAACCGTTCCAGTCAGGGTTCCTGAACCAGAATTAATTGTGATCGTGATTGGACCTGTGTAGTTAATATCTACTGAATTATCTGGGCGTAAAGCCTGCACCGTAAAAGTTGTAAGATTGGTTGAAACAACACCAGATGTCGGGAAGTTTAATAAAGACAGTTGTGTTGCAACTGCTAAAACATTAAATGGTGCGCTTGAACCGGATGTCAACAAATCACCGTTGATTCGATCTGCTGAAATCACTACCCCATTTTCCGCAACATTGTAATTAACCCCGGAAATAGTCAGCGTATTTGTTCCTGCATTCATAGTGCCGGTACTTGTACCAACCAGTGTTCCAGTTCCAGTAACAACACTCAACTGAATATCTGTATTGTTAATTACATATTGTGGAATGTTACTACCATCACGGGCTTCAATGGTAACATCAAAAGTTCCGCTTACTATTGGAGAGGCTGGCGTAATATTGGTAATGACCAACTGCGTAGGAAAAGCCGGATTGGTTCCTGTTCCGTTTAAGGTTGCGGTTGGAGGATTTGATACACCACCACCTGATACATTCAATGTTGCCGATAAAGCACCTGCACTTTGAGGACTGAAGCGAACATAAACAGGAGTAGCAGCCAATAAAGGGGTACCGTATGAAATTGAAGTACTAGCGCCCCAATTGATATCATCATTGGAAACTTCAAAATTAGAATTACTAACAGACAAACTAAGTGTACCTGAAGCCGGACTTAAATTATCGCCCGAAATCTGAATGATCTGAGAAGCTGATTGAGTACCTATATTTTGATTTGAGAAGGTCTGAGTACCAGGACTGAATAATAAGAATGGGCCTACCGGAACCACATTTCCAACAAGGGTAACATCATCTAACCGAAATGTACCGGTTGTAGCAGCAGGAGTAACACCTAAATCAGTGCGTTGAGTTCCATAAGGATAAAATCGAAACGAAAGTGTTTGACCGGGTGTGGTGACAAAATCAGGAAAATCCCAGGTAGCCACAGAACCCGGATTGGTTGAGAGAGGTGCGGCTCCCCAAGAAGTGGAAGTTGTAAAATTGTCGGTACTATAACGCACTTCCAATTTATTAGGCGCTGTAGCACTTCCCTGACGAAAAAAACTTAAGGAGCTCAAGCTTAACCCATATCCGGCATTAGGAGTTACCGTGAATTCAATGTATGAACTCGGATTGATGCTACTCGTATTATTCAATGTCGTGGAATTAAAGACATTGGATGTCGGTGTACAAGTAACAAGATTGCGGGTTAAAGCAGTCCCGGTTGCATTGGCCGCCACCGTTGGCACGTTACCTGGTGTTGGGCAGCTACTTGCTCCAGTAAATTGGTTTAAATAAACATTTTGTGCGATGCCAGTTAGTGAAAACAAGGACATTAGCACAGCCATTAGGCTCATTGGAAGAATTCGTTTCATAGATGCGTTTTTCTGCTGCAAAGCTAGGTTAAGTTCAGCTTCAATCCATTGATTTAAATCAAGACACGTTTAACTTCAAGAAAAAATAACATAGAAATCGATTTCCATAAAAAACCGGAATAAATCCCGGCATTTTTGATGTTGCAAATTTATGTTCAGTTCACTTTGGAACTTGTTGATAAAAAGTAGTCACCTATTTGACAACATTCGAACAATATAAAAAAAGCCTCCTTTTTCAAGGAGGCCTTTTCAGACATTGGCTTTATATTCTATTGAATTTTAGAAAATTTGGTAGAGAATACCTGTTTTTCGTTCGCACTTACATGCACTTGATACAAGCCTTCGCTCAAAGCATCAATATTCAGAGAAATCGTGTGAGATCCGGCATCGAGATGTGATTGAACAGTTTGAACCACTCTTCCGCTCATATCCATGATACGAATCAATATCTCCTGGCTTTCAACTGCTACGATATCTATATTTACAGACCCGCTAGCAGGATTAGGATATAATCTTACAAGGTTTTGAACGAAAGTTGATAACTCTTCAGAACTTTGCTTTTCATTTCCAGTTGAAAAATCACTCAAAGCACTCCAAGAACCTGTTGAAAAAGGTGATGGATTACAAATTGCACGGATTTGCCATTCGTAGGTAGTCCCTG
>JBMOFV010000001.1:0-174454 GCA_049318705.1 Chitinophagaceae bacterium | reverse complement strand
AAAGCGGTACATATACATCTGTAAACGGATGTCATACTGAAATTTTAGATTTGACAATCACTCCATCTACCTCTAACACAACAGTAGCTTCTGCTTGTGATAGTTATACATGGTCTGTAAACAACATGATGTATACTCAAAGTGGTACTTACACTTCAGTAAATGGTTGTAATACAGAAATCCTTGTGTTGACTTTGGGTCAAAGCACAAGCAGTACAATCACTGCAAATGCTCCATTATCTTATACTTGGACTTGTAACAACGTAACATATACTCAAAGTGGTACTTATACATGTACTGGTGTGAACGCAACAGGATGTCCTGATGTTCAAACTTTGATCTTGACTATTGCTGGTTGTAACCTGAACGTAACTACTGCTAATGCAAGTGGTTGTCCGAATTCTCCGATTACATTGACTGGTTCACCAGCAGGTGGTACTTGGTCAGTAGCTAATCCTTATATCGGACCATCTACTACATTTACTTACACTTACACTGATCCTAACACAGGATGTACTGGTACTGCTACCGGAACAATCACTGTAGCTAATTTGGCTGCTGTAACAATTACTTCTGTAACTGTTACTGGTCCTACAACTGCTACTGTTAACTGGGCTCCAGTTGCTGGTTTAAGTTGGTATGAAGTCCGTTATCGTCCGATTGGTGCAGGTAGCTGGACAAGTGGTGGAACACAAGCTGCTCCAACTAATTTCAAAAATCTGGTAGGCTTAACTGCCGGTACGACTTATGAAATTGAAGTACGTGGATTCTGTAGTATTGGCAATCCTGGTCCTTGGGGATCTAACACGGTGTTTACAACAAGCGGTGCTTGTGGTACTCCAACTGGATTGTTTGCTGCTCCTGTAACCGGAACAACTGCTAAATTGAATTATGTGGCTGTACCTGGTGCTACTTTCTACCAATTCCGTATGCGTAAAGTTGGTGTGCTTGCATGGTCTCCTGCCGGAACACAAGGTGCTCCTGCTACTTCTAAGACAGTATCTGGATTGTCATTAAATACGCAGTACGAATGGCAAGTTCGTGCCGTATGTAATAACACACCAGGTCCATGGAGTGCAATTGATATGTTCACTACTTTAGCTAGCAAACAATCAGTTGATTTTGCAACCGAAACAATCAATAACAACGTAAGTGTTTATCCAAACCCTGTACGTGACGTATTGACTGTAGAAGTAACAACAGAAGTTGCTCAAAACACTGTTGTGAAAGTATTTGATATGAGTGGTCGTCTGGTTAAACAAATCCAGGCTAACGCTGAAATCGGAGTGAACAACATTGCTGTTAACCTCAGCGATGTATCAGCCGGTGTATACCAAGTACAAGTGTTTGCAAACGACAAACTGACTCACATCAGCAAAGTAAGCAAACAAGACTAATTGAATGTGCGTTTAACGCATAAACAGATAGTTTGATAGGATCGGGCCCGCGTAGCGGGCCCGATCCTCATTTTAGCCACTTCATCAAATTAAGCTAAAGTTTATTCACGCCCAATGAGCAAAGACCGAAAATGGCCATGCTATGATATGACCTTTTGTTATTGTCTACAGTTAGATATTGTTTTCTTGAGTTGCACCTCGGCGTTGAATTGGTGTAACCTACTTTCCATTACCAATTGTGTGTCTGTAGCTTTCGTAACTCAAATGCAATCACTTCATCGGTAATGGCTGGTATTCATCTCGTCCTCAAAACGAGATAAGAATTGGTCTATTTGCCAATTCTTATCCGTATAAGTTGTTCTTATTCAGAGATTTAAATTTTTATTTTTCAAAAAGTGTTTCGGATGCGACAAAACAAAACATACAAGAGAAATAGGAAAAAAGATGAAAACATAAAAAAAATAATCCATTTGAATAAAATAAATGTGAATGAGTTCCTGAAAAAAAGAGGATATTTTGCTTCAATCGTCTTAAGTTGCTTAAGATTTCAATAAAAAGATTGTGGGGCGGGGGAATAGAACATATTCCGGGCTCAACTTTTTTCGAAATCCATTTGAAGTTTTAAAATTTAAATTGAAATAAGCATGAAAAAACAAATACTCTTTTTGTGGGTGTTTATGCTGGCAACAGTATATGCACAGGCACAGTTAACAGGTACAAAAAACGTTCCCGGCGACTACCCTGATATTCAATCAGCCATCACGGCCTTGAATACACAAGGTGTGGGCAGCGGAGGCGTTACAATTATCCTGGGTGCCAATCAAACACTAACAGCGCCTTTGCAAATTGGATCTGCAACACTCAGTGTGGGTGGTGCGGCCAGTACTGCATCGAATCCTGTCGTGATTAATGGGGCTAATTTTGCCATCAACGCAACCTTTACAGGAACACGTGCCGGTAGTAATACTTCCGGTTCTAATGATGCGATGATTGTACTCAATGGTCCTGATTATATAACGATTAAAAACTGTGTATTTAATGAGCAATCCGCAGGTACAACAGCAACAACCGCGATTGAAAATGCAGTTGGTTGTTATAATCGTTTAAGTGCCACACCCTTTGATGGCTGCCAATTTATTTATATTGAAAATAATACCTTCAATATGAATGAAGCATCAACAGGTGGTGCGGTGATTCAGGTTTCACCTTCAGTTTTTACCTCAACAACCTTGTTAACCCATGCTGCTTTTGGGACCGATCCCACACAAATGAATCGTTACATTTATGTGACGAATAATAATTTTGCGAGTGGATATACTTATGTGGCCTTTAATGGATCCAGCGGTGCGAATGGTCGTGGATTGATAGTAACCGGTAATACGATGACAGACATCGGCGGAGCTGCTACAACTTCATACGGCGCTTATGCATTGCGCTTGGATAGTTTAATTTTTAATAATAATGTTTGTACAGGCGCTTTATCTCAAACAACGACTAACTATATCGCCTTTGCATCTACAAACTGTGGCGGTCGTCAGGAAGCCAATGGCAATGAGTTTACATTGCGTAATTCAGTAACGACATCACAAACAACGGGTATCTGGTATACGAGTGTAGGAATTAATCGTCAGATGAACAATAATATTATCCATTTGGGAAGTTTTCCAAATATTACTTCAGGTACTTTATATGGCTTATATGGAACCTATAGTGGAGGAAACGCACCTATAAATTTAGAATGTAATGGGAATACCATTAATAACGAAACATTGCCGCCAACCACTGGAATTATTTACCTTATATATCAAGGTGGATCGGTTTCGGGAACCAATGATAGAAATATTATTGTAGATAATAATACAATAACCAACTTGGTAAAAAATCAATCTGGTACTGTGTATCCGATTTATTTATTAACCACTGATACGGTTAAAGCGAGAAACAATACAATTGCGAATATTGCGGTTACGAATAATAATGCCGCTACTTTGAGTTCACTGAATGGGATTTATATGACTTCCTCATCCAAGGGCGCTATCATTACCGGGAATACCATTCAAAATTTAACAGTAGGCGGTACGAGCACCAGTACCACATCGACCATACGAGGGATATTTACCTCAGTAACAGCAACCGGTGGTTTCGCTTATATAGGTGGTAATACCATACAAAATTTACAATTTGTATCAGGAGCCACTATTTCGGGTTCTGTTGTCGGTATTAACTCATCCACTGGTCAGCAATTTGAAATTTACAACAATAAGATTTACAATTTGGCCGCTCATCAATCAGGTGGATCGGTTGATGGAATTTTAGTTTCTTCGGGTACAGTGAATAATGTTTATAACAACATGATTTCTGATTTGCGAAATCCGAATGCGAATTCGAATAGCGCGATTATTGGTGTTGAAGTATTGGGTTCAGGAACAACAAATATCATACACAATACGGTATATGCCGGTTCAACGGCGCCATTGTCATCCATTGGTGTATTGTTTGGAGGTGCCGGTATTCAGGCATCAAATACTGCAGTTTTAAATATCAAAAACAATATCATCAACATAAACGGAACTGCTGCCGGTGATGCATATTTTGCCGCAGTTCGTCGGGCATCCGTTGGATCATCAGGAGTCAATCCTGCCGGATTTGGTATGGGTACCAATATTTATTTTGCACCTTATATTTATGGAGAGGGCCTTACTTTGAGTTCAGCTACCAATGTTTATTATGTGAGTGGAGGTTCGAGCGGAACGGCCGATCCGGCATTTAATACTTCATGTGGAATATTTAAATCTTGGAAAGGAGATGCAGGAAGTTTCACAGAAGATAATCTCACAGGTAGTGCCGGAGAATATGTTCCATCGGGAGGCAGTTATGCCGAAGGTGGAGCGAATCCTGTAACCACCCCTTTGATTGTGAACGATTTTTATAATATCGCGCGGGCCTCATTGCCGGATATCGGTGCTGCAGAGTTTGCCGGTTCAGCGACCGATGCTGCAGGACCTGCTATTTCATTCACCAATATTCCGAATCAGAATTGTGCCTTACAACCTGTTTTGTCTGCAGCCATTTCAGATATCTCTGGAGTTAATTCCAATCCAGGTACAGCCCCACGTTTATATTATAAATTATCCACTGAAGCCAATGTATTGTTAGGCAATACAGCGGGAGATAATGGTTGGAAGTATGTTGAAACCACTGATCCAAATTCACCTTTTTCTTTTACGATTGATTATACCTTGCTAACCGCGACGCCGGTAGCAGGAAATGTGATTCAATATTTTGTAGTAGCTGAAGATATGTTTGGTTCACCAAATGTTGGTACTAACAGTGTAATATTTAATGCGGGTTATTGCCCAACAACCGTGAATTTGACCAGTAGTGCATTTCCGGCAAGTGGGTTTAAAACCTATGCTATAAATTTACCGCCCAATATCACGATTTCTGCAACACCTCCTACGGTTTGTGCAGGTAATACCACTTCTTTGTCGGCAATGTTTTCAGGACCGGGCACTTCAACCATTGGAACAGGTACTTTAACATCTACCACCACAACACCCTATTATGGTAGTGCAACCCTAGCCAGAAGAGTTCAATATTTATTTACTGGCGCTCAATTACAGGCGCAAGGTTTGGTAGCGGGAAATATGACAGCGATAACCTTTACCGTTACGACAGCAGGTTCACAAACCATGAGTGATTTACAAATTAAAATGGGACATACCAACGCCACGGCTTTGGTAACGAGTTGGAATCCGGATGCGACAACGACGGTTGTGCCAGCTTCCACATATACAGCTGTAACAGGGGCCAATACACATACTTTTACCACACCTTTTAACTGGGATGGTGTATCGAATGTGGTCATTGAAATGTGTCATTCAACCACAGGTGCAACACCCATTATGAGCGTGAACTATCAGGTTGGTCCTACTGCTTCGGCTTGTTATACAACAAATGCTTTGGGTTGTGCTACAACTACAGGTACACTAACAACAACACGTCCAATTATCACTTTTGCCGGACAAAAAAATATTCCTGGATTAACCTATAGTTGGGATGATGGAAGTGCCGTGATTGGAACGAACATTCCACAAATCGCATCACCTAACTTTTCTTCAAGTAGTTCAATCGATTATACGATAACTGCAACTGATGCGAGCGGATGTACATTTACTTCATCAGTTCTTGTCAGCGAAAACACAACATCTCCGGTTATCGGCACAACGACCTTAAGTCCTTCTACCGCTTGTGCGATTGATTCAATCAGCTTAGGCGTTCCTGTAACAGGAGGTTGCCCGCCATATACTTATGTTTATACCTTGACTCCATCAGGTTATGGTACACCATATACCTTGACTGTTGTAAATGGAAAATTTAGTCCATTGTATGCGGGTACAGTTAATGTTGTAGTAACAGACAATGCCAATCAAACAGCTACAGCAACTGTGGGAAGCTTTACGATGCAAGATCCGCCAACCGCTACCGGTGATACCAGATGTGGCCCGGGTATTGTCAATCTAACCGCTACAACTTCAAGTTCATCAGTTAATTGGTATACCAATGCAGTAGGCGGTAGCACGCTGTTCTCCGGTACGAATTATTCTCCAACGGTATCATCAACAACCACCTTCTATGCTGCCTCATCAAGTGGGGGCGCTAATGGAGTTCTTGGTTTACCTAATCGTGTAGGATCAACCACTAATTCAGGGTATTCGGATATCGGACTCATGTTTGATGCTTTCAATTCATTTACTATTAATTCTGTTGCAATCTATCCCGTGGCAACTACACCTTCCGGTAATGTTACTGCTACTATTGCATTAAGAGACAATGCAGGTACTATCCTACAGTCTACCACGGTGAGTGTACCGACTTCAACAAACCCGGGCATTAAAACCGTAGTTCCATTAAACTTTGTAGTGCCTGCAGCCGGATCCAATTACCGATTGGTATTTACATCCGCATCTGGGGGGGGAATTTCTGGATTTATCCGTGAGTCTAGCACAGGTTATACTTACCCCTATACGCTTGCCGGTGTAGGTAGTATTACTTCGGCATACACAAGTGGACCATCCAGTTCATTCTATTATTACTTCTATGACTGGCAAGTAAGCACCGCGTGTGAAAGTTCTCGTGTACCGGTACTTGCTACAGTAACTACGCCTACAACTTTATCTACGGTTGCTAATTCTACGATTTGTAATAATGAAATAAAAATGTTGAATGTCACGAGCAACTTAGCAGATTTTGATGTTTATACTTGGGCTCCTCAAGCAGGATTGTTTGAAGATGCCGCCGCTACGATTCCTTATACAGGAGGAAATTTCAACACCGTTTATTTAAAGTCATCGGTTGGGTCAACCACCACTTATACGGTGAGCGGTTTAAATACAACAACTGGTTGTTTGAATTCCGCTACCACAACTCAAACGATTATGCCGAATGTGACTATTACGGCATCACCGGAAGATATTTGTGTCAGCGGATCCAGTAATCTGGCGTTGAGTCAATTGAGCGGTTATGGTGCCGGAACCATTCAATGGCAAAGTTCCCCAACCGGATTGCCTGGTTCTTATACCGATATTGGTAGTGCCGTAAATCCTCAATTTACGACCCCTATTTTAACGACAACTACCTGGTATGGTGTTCAGTTTAAAAATGAGGCCGGAACAGTATGTGCCTTCAATCCTACGAAAGAAATTTCGGTCAATAATCCACAGTTATTATCGACAACACCGGGTACAAGATGCGGTACGGGTTCAGTTACGCTGGGCGCCACTGCAAGTGTTGGTAATTCTATAAATTGGTATGCCAATGCTACGGGTGGCCTACCTTTATTCACCGGAACCACATACAATACGCCGACAATCTCCAATACAACAACCTACTATGCGGCTGCTTCAGATGGTGGTTCTCAGGTATCAACGGCTTTGCCTGTTGCTTATCCGACAGCTACTTCAGGTTCAGGAACTACGAATTTTGGTTTGGTCTTTGATGCATTGTCTTCATTCACCCTTCAAAGTGTAAAAGTCTATGCAGTAAGTGCTTCGAGTGCTGCCGGTACAGTTACAGTTGATGTGATCGACGGCGCCAATACCGTTCTCCATACAGCCACTTTCCCGGTAACCGGTGCTCCGGTTGGTTCTATTAGTCCGACTACATTGAATTTGAATTTTAATATTGCGCCAGGAACGAATCTGAAAATTCGCCCTGGATTTACAGGGATTACCGGTTTGTTATTTGAGCCTTCTGCGGGCGCCCCCGGTGGGAACTATGGATATCCATATGTTGTTCCAGGTGTGCTTTCAATCAACCATAGTACATTAACTGCAGCACCGACTAATACACAACGTCTGGATTTGTATTATTATTTCTACGATTGGCAAGTTGTAACGGGTTGTGAAAGTGCAAGGCAGCCAGTAGTTGCAACAGTTAATGCTTCTCCTGCTTTGACCACCGTGGCTTCAGCTACAGTTTGTAATAATGAACCTAAAATGTTAAGCGTTACGAGCAACTTACCTGACTATAATGTGTACACCTGGGCTCCTCAAACCAATTTATTTGAAGATGCCGCTTGTACAATCCTATATACGGGGGGTAATTTCAGTACGGTGTACTTTAAATCATCAACAGGTGGAACAACTACTTACACTTTAACTTCCTTAAATACGGTAGATGGATGTGGAAATATTGCTACTACAACCATGACCAATATGCCAGCTGCAACAATTAATGCAGCGCCTACCAGTATCTGTTTTAGCGGAAGTAGCAGTTTAAGTTTGAGTCCGGCCAGCGGTTATGGTACAGGTACCTTCCAATGGCAGGAATCCGCAACAGGATTGGGAGGTTCTTATACCAATGTTTCCGGTGCGAATAGCACTACATACTCAACGCCTACAATAACCACAGACAATTGGTATGGAATGGTATTCACGGATGGTAATGGAAATACTTGTCTTTACAATCCAACAACACAAGTTACTGTATTAACACCTGCTGTTACCGCATTTAATGGAGCCACCATTTGTGGAGGAAGCGGAACGGCAACGATTGATGCAACGCCTTCAAGTGGAGCAAGCATTAACTGGTTTGCAAATGCTTCAGGAGGCTCTCCAATTGGAACAGGAAATACTTTCACTACTCCTACTCTAACTGCAACAACCACTTACTATGCTGAACCATCTGTAGGTGGTGCTGGCGGAAGTGCATCTCCTTTATTGGTGACTGAAATGGATCCGGGCACTGATAAATTGGAAATTCAAAATGTTTCCCCTTTGCCGCTTGACGTAACCGGATGGAAAGTATATGTGAGTAATAGTTATACGGTTCTGAATAATGTAAATACTATTGTGCAAACATTATCAGGAATTATGAATCCCGGCGACATAAAATCTTGGACAGATGTAGCAGGTCCAAATTATTGGGGGAATAACATCCTTTGGAACCCGGGTGCATTCCCTTCATTCGCCGGTTGGGCGGCTATTGTGGATAATAACAATGTATTGAAAGATGTTGCAATTATGAACTGGCCTGCAGCTAACCTTGTTTCCAATCCAGTGACATTGGGCGGAATCAATTACGACTTTAGTACGATTTGGTCTGGCAATGGAGTGAATATCACCACAGTAGCTACAACAGCTAGTGTGTCGAGAATTGGTACTTCAGACAATAATGCTGCCACTGACTTTGCCATTCAAACAAGTTCAATTGGATCGACCAATTCCGGGATGAGTTTACCTTTCACCGGTTTTGGATGTCCCGGAACCAGACAAGCTGTAACGGTGATTGTAGATCCAAATCCATGTCAGGTAGATTTAACAACTAAATTTATGATTCAGGGATATTATGATGTGAATACTGGTTTCATGCAGCCTGTTTATTTAAATTCAGGTGTTGGTGTGAATGCCAGCGAATCAGATCTGGTAACTGTTTCATTGCATAATGCGAATCCGCCTTATGCTCAGGCATATACTTTCAGCGGTATTCAAAATATCAATGGAAATATTCTATGTACCTTCCCTTATACTGCATTAGGAAATAGTTATTATATTGTGTTGACCAATAGAAATGCGGTACAAACCTGGAGTGCGAATCCGATTACTATGACTGCAACAAACACCTATGATTTCACCACCTCTGCTGCACAAGCATTTGGGACAAATCAGATAGATGTATCAGGTTCCGGATTGTATGCGATATACAATGGAGATGTGAATCAGGACTTGGTGGTTGATGGTTTGGACTTCAATGATTGGGAAACAGACAACAATAATTTCGCCGGTGGTTATATCACATCCGATTTCAATGGAGATGGTGTGGTTGATGGATTGGATTTTCTTATTTGGGAACCAAACAATAACAACTTTATCGGAGCCATTACCCCTTAAGTTTTCAACAAGTTACCCGGAAAAAAAATCCGGGTAACTTGTATTTATAAAAATCCCCTTATATTTGACCGTTAAAACAAACAGCATGAAAAATCTATTCACAAAAATCTTTAAAAATGCGGTGGCGTTATTCGTTTTGCTCATGACAGCAGGCGCCACCCAAGCCCAAGTGCACACACTACAGCTGTCGATGCAAAATGTAACAAATCCAACATCTACAACCGTAGAGTTTGAAATGTGGATTAAAAACATGACGCCGGATTCTATATCCAAATTGAGCTTTTTACAATTCGGTATTGACTTACCTCCAAATATTGGGAATGGTGGTACTTTATCTGTTTCAAAAATTGCCGCGAATCCTTTATTACCGGCTACCCAACAGGCCGCTGGTTCACCCGCTGTGCAATTACAGCCAGCTACTCCAACCATTCGTGTAGCCGCTCAAACAACGAGTGAACCCTTGGCTGCTGCTATCCCTAGTACAGGAAATGGTATTTGGTACGGTACTTATCGTATCACAAATACGGTAGCCTTTGCTACGAATGCAGTCATGACCTTTACACCGGTTTTAAACTCTTCTCCTTCTACTAAAACAAGAACTTCTGTAGCGGCCTATGTAAATGGAGTTATCTCCGGTGGTGTTGCATTTACAGTTTTAGGTAGTACAACCGTTCAATCTGCTTTACGTGTATTGAATATCGTTCCTTATCCAACCATTACCTTAAATCAGCCAGCAGGAACATGTCCTACGGCTGGTGCAGCTATCGTAACTGATCCAGCTTGTTTTGGTGGATTAGGTTCTGCTAGCATCACTTTGAGCCCTGCTCCGCTTCCAGTTTCTGGTTCTTATTCAGTGGATGGTGGTACAGCGGCTAGCTATTCAACAAATCCGTTTACAGTGAGTGGTTTGTCACAAGGCTCTCATACAGTAACCGTAACCAATGATCCAAACTGTGCTCCATTTAATGTGGTATTTACTGTAGGAGGTCCTAGCTCTAACCCAACAAATACAACCACTCAATCTGCTTGTGATAGCTATACATGGTCGGTGAATAACATGATGTATACCCAATCCGGAACATATACAGCCACTAGCACAAATACACAAGGTTGTACAGTAAATGAAATTCTTAATTTAACGATTACTCCATCTACTTCTAATACTACAGTTCAGTCTGCGTGTGATTCTTATACTTGGTCGGTAAACAATACAACCTATACACAAAGCGGTACATATACCTCTGTAAACGGTTGTCATACTGAAATTTTAAATTTAACGATTACACCATCTACTTCAAATACAACAGTTCAGTCTGCGTGTGATTCTTATACTTGGTCTGTAAATAATACTTTGTACACACAAAGCGGTACTTACACTTCAGTAAATGGATGTAATACAGAAATTTTAAATTTAACGATTACACCATCTACTTCAAATACAACTGTTCAAAGTGCATGTGATAGTTATACATGGACGGTGAACAACACCACATATACACAAAGTGGAACTTATACTTCAGTGAACGGTTGTCATACTGAAATTTTAAATTTAACGATTACACCATCTACTTCAAATACAACAGTTCAGTCTGCGTGTGATTCTTATACTTGGTCTGTAAATAATACTTTGTACACACAAAGCGGTACTTACACCTCTGTAAATGGTTGTAATACTGAAATTTTAAATTTAACGATTACACCATCTACTTCAAATACAACAGTTCAAAGTGCTTGCGGTAGCTACACATGGTCTGTGAACAACACAAACTACACGCAAAGTGGTACTTATACTTCAGTGAACGGTTGTAATACAGAAATTTTAGATTTGACGATTACGCCTTCCACATCTAACACAACTGTTCAATCAGCTTGTGACACTTATACTTGGTCAGTGAACAATACGAGCTATACACAAAGCGGTACTTATACCTCTGTAAATGGTTGTCATACTGAAATTTTGGTTTTATCGATAACGCCATCTACCTCTAACACAACAACTCAATCAGCTTGTGATAGTTATACCTGGTCTGTAAATAACACTTTGTATACGCAAAGTGGTACCTACACTTCGGTAAACGGATGTAACACCGAAATTTTGAATTTGACAATCACTCCATCAACTTCGAACACAACAACGTTCAGCGGTTGTGATAGTTACACTTGGTCAGTAAACAACATGATGTACACTCAAAGTGGAACCTATACTTCTGTCAATGGATGTCATACTGAAATCTTAGTATTGACTTTGGGTCAAAGTACTTCTTCTACATTAGTTGCCAATGATCCTGTTGCTTATACTTGGGCATGTAATAATATGACCTATTCACAAAGTGGTACTTACACTTGCACTGGCGTAAATGCCTCTGGATGTCCTGATGTACAAACCTTAATTTTAACAATTGGTACATGTACGATTACAGTAACAACCAACAATGCTACTGGTTGTCCGAATGCTGCGATTACCTTAACCGGTAATCCTGCTGGTGGTACATTTAGTGTTCCAAATCCATATGTTGGACCATCAACTACATTTACTTACTCTTACACTGATCCTAACACAGGTTGTTTTGGTTCTGCTTCAGGAACAATCACAGTCGTGAATATTGCTTCTGTGAATATTACCTCTGTTGTCGTAACCGGACCAGCAACTGCTACTGTGAACTGGTCACAAGTTCCAGGAATTGGTTGGTATGGAATTCGTTATCGTCCAATCAACTCTTCTACTTGGTCTCCTGAACAAACACAAGCTGCACCTGCAGGTTCAAAAAATATCATTGGATTACAAGCAGGTACAACGTATGAAATTGAAGTACGTGGACATTGTAGCTTAGGAAATGCAGGACCATGGGGTTCTAATACTGTGTTTACAACAGCTGCTCCTTGTGGAACGCCAAGCGGATTATTCGCTGCGCCTGTAACAGGTACTACTGCTAAATTGAACTGGACTGCTGTACCTGGCGCAACCTGGTATCAAACACGTTTTAAAAAGAGCACTTCCAGCACATGGGGTGCACCAGGAACGGCTATGGGTCTTTCTAAAAACATCATTGGATTATCATTAAACACACAGTACGACTGGCAAGTTCGTGCAATATGTAATAATTCAGCTGCTGGTCCTTGGAGCACAATTGATAATTTTACAACCCTTGCAAGTAAAGAATCAGTTGATTTTGCAACCGAAACAATCAATAACAACGTGAGTGTTTATCCAAACCCAGTACGTGATGTATTGACTGTAGAAGTAACAACAGAAGTTGCTCAAAACACTGTTGTGAAAGTATTTGATATGAGTGGTCGTCTGGTTAAACAAATCCAGGCTAACGCTGAAATCGGAGTGAACAACATTGCTGTTAACCTCAGCGATGTATCAGCCGGTGTATACCAAGTACAAGTGTTTGCAAACGACAAACTGACTCACATCAGCAGAGTGAACAAACAAGACTAATTGAATATAGGTGAAACGCCTAAACAGATAGTTTGATAGGATCGGGCCCGCTTTGCGGGCCCGATCCTCATTTTAGACATTCACCCTGTTTGAATTGGATATATTTTATTTAATCCATATATATCCTTTAAAAAATCTGTATTGTTTCTCATTAATTCCATTCGTAAATTGCACATACAATATCAACTTACGGTTTTCAATCTTGATTAAAATCGTAGACTTGATTTTTAATAAATTCAATGCTATGAAATTATTCATTTCTTGCTTCGTTTGGTATGTCCTAATTTTCTCAGGATTTACTGTTACCACAGGTTATGCTCAGGCCAATTATAACTGTTATATCAAAAATATTACGCAAACCTCCCCAACTACATTGGAGTTTGATATTTGGCTGGAGTCAACCGGAGTTGACACCTTTAAGCTAACTTTTATTCAGGCAGGAATCGACTTCAATTATAATGGCATCATCAACGGAGGAACCTTAAGTGGTTTGATGGTGGCAAATAGTGCAGATCCAAGTTTGCCGCCCTCTCAGCAAACACATCCTATTCAAATCAATACAACTTCTAAACAATATCGAATAGCAGCTTCTGTTGCCAATGCAACCATTGCAACAACGATGATTCCACCTCCGGGTATGAATTTGGGTACTTTCCGGATCACGAATACCGTTCCTTTTACGGCAAATAGTACCCCGGATTTTCAATGGTCTTTTGTGAATACACCGAATCAGACCCAAACTGCCATTGGCGCCTATGTCAATGGCGCTACAACCGGTATTAATCTCACTATACCAGCTAATCATTTTGTGCTGGGCAATCCGGTCTTAAACCAAATTCCGAATCCAACCCTGGCTGTATTAACCAATGGAAGTGGTGCCGATACGATCTGCACAGGAAATACAGCTAACATACAAGTCGCTATTCAAGGCGGGGTGTCTCCTTATACAGTAATTTATTCCGATGGCTCTCAACAGGATACGGTGTTTAATTATCTGAGCGGAACCGATATTACAGTCACTCCTTTGGTAACAACCACCTATTCTTTGGTGAGCATAACCGATAATTCCAATAATCCTTGTCTGGCCAATAACGGATTGGTTTCTGTTATCGTAAAAAATAATACCAACTTATCGCTCAGTCAAAACGGAAATGCCGCATCTGTGATCGGTATAAAATCGAGCGCAGTCCTGGTGGGTGAAGCCAATCAAATCTTATTCATTGATGATGAATGTAATCGAATTGGTCAGATATCTGATTTGCCAGGCGGAAATAATCCTGGTCTGTGTAACGTAAGTGTACAGGTAGAAAATGCAGTGCCTAATATCAACGGACAACCCTATACCGAAAGGTGGTATTCCGTTGTTCCATCTAACAATCAAAATTTGAATTGCGAAATGTCTGTCTATTTTACCATGGAGGATTTTATCAATTATAATGCTGCCAATGGTTCTTTCAGGGATTTTCCGACTACCAATAATGCCAATGATCCCAATGTGGCAAATATTCGATTAATGCAACGCGATTTTAATGATCAACTCACCTTTTTAATACCACAAACCACGTGGAATAACACCCTAAATTGCTGGGAAATACGTTTTCCCGTGAATCGTTTTCTCAGATATGCGCTTACTTCTATCAACCCGGATACCATCAGTGCTCCGGCAAATATCATCAGTTTTACCGGTCGAAAACTCCAGAACAGTGATGAGTTAACCTGGAAAGCCACTGAAAAAAATATGAGTCAATACAAATTATATCATAGCGGGGATACTTTGAATTTTAGTTTAATTAAAACAGTTTTTTCTAAAGCGCCTAACGGGAACAGCTCAAATCCATTGACGTATATTACCCAAAATCTGAATCCGCTTCCCGGACATAATTATTACAAACTACAACTCATCGATAAAAATGGAGATGCCTGGTTTCATCCTCAATTGGTTCATTTGTTCTGGTCATCTGCAGCCACACCAATTATCGTTTATCCAGACGGAAATCAGGGAATGAATATTGATTTTTATTCATTATCCGATCAATCATTGCAAATCCGTTTAATTGACATGAGCGGACGTACTATACGGGTTATGAATGCCCTGGTGTTAAGTGGAAACAACAAACTGAAACTACCCATGGATCGCCTCGCACAAGGCATTTATCAATTGCAGATTTTTAATGCTGCTGAAAAATTATTCTCCGAAAAGATTCTTAAATAGGGGTATCTGAATAACTCAGAAATGCTGTAGTTTCAAGGCGCGGGTAATGAAGCTGTAATGTTATACTGCAATTTGCCCGCAACGCAGAAGATGCAGTATTTCTGGGTAGCGAGAATGATGTATTTCATATGCATACTTTTTGGAAATAATCCTTCAAAAAGTATGCATAAACGACTATTGAACTTCCCTTGAATGCCCATCGCCACTTATTTTGAGCGTTATTCAGGAGCCCCTAAATAATTTTATCTCCCAGACTTCTTTTTCTTGGTGTAACCACAATATTACATCTGTATGCCTTGTTCAAGCAATTGAATTTTGAAAGCCTTTAAAAATAACGCACCCATGTTTTTATGCGGAGGCACATAGTCATTAAATTTATCCTGTAATGCCGGGGTCTTCATTTGTACACCCACTTCATTCCATAATTCAATCCAATTCACATCCTGACCATTTACCATACGCGTGTTGAACGATTGTAAAATCGGATCAGTTACCCACATAGTTCCTGTTTGTTTGCTGGATATAATATGCGCATCCTCAGACGAAGTTAATATCGTAGAAAGATTATGATATCCACCGCATGATCCCAATATGATGACCTTATTATCAGCATTTAAGTTTTTAAGGGTGGTAGGTAAATGATAACTATGTCCACGGTGAATAACTACACTGGGTTTGATATTTGCTTGTTTGAGGTGGGCATTTAATAAATTTTGAGCTTCTTCATCTTTTGGCTCCGCCAGTGGTAAGTTGGCATAAATTTTTGTCGCATTGCCTTTCAAAGACGTAATAGTCACCCATTGTTCGTTTTTCTCAATTTTCCAGGCATCACTTTTAAAATATGACATGAAGTTATTGTATGAGGAAATTCCATCATCATCTCCAAAAAAGTAAACCTGCTCCACCACGGTATTAGTATTGTCTCTGAGCGTTTGAAAAGGGATATTCGCAATAGGTGGAATTTTTAACTGACTTTGTAACTCCTCACTGCTGGCATCCGGGTTAATAATACTCGTGGTTAATGTATGCAGTAAAAAATAGATAATCAATCCGCGTTTGTTATCTTCCAGGTAAGTTCTTTCGTAATTGTCCTTTAATCGGGCCAGCAAAAAATCTACCAGATCTGGATCATCAATACTTCCAATCGCATCAGCAATATCCACTGCATCTTCAACATCTGTTTCCGCATTTTTATCAATACGATCTACAAAGGAGGCCATCAACTCATTGCGATCGTTCACGTCTATGGTTTTTAAATATTCATCCAATTTATTGTAACCTACACACATACGGATAAATGTTCGGAATTTATCCATGTTCAATTCTTTCAAAAAAGCATCACCTTTTAGGGGAGCCATTTTAAGCAGCATTCGATTCAATGTGCCCACAAACGTACTGGTATAAATTTCATCACTACATAATACCATTAAGAAATACATTTCTCTTGGGCTCAAAGGTTCGATACATTTAAAACGCACAGGATCCGGTGAATCATGAAGCTCATTCATCACCCGAACATATTCAAGCGCTTGTAACTTACATTCTCTGTCCAAAACTTTTTTGGTCATAGAATTACTTTTCATGCGTTGTTTCACCAATTGACGATAGTAAGATGCATTGTCGCCGGTATAAGAATTCACTTCATCCAATTTCATTTGCCCACTGTGCAGATCATCTAAAAAGACAATCGCCCGTAAAGGTTGTTTGGCTTTATCTGCAATTTGAACAATCGATTGAACCAGTGGGTCCTTGCAGTTACGGACTGCATTTCGCTCGGCAGAGGTCGATGTCGCATAGGTTAAAATTAAATTGGGTTTCTTTGGAGCGATATAGGCCATCAAATCAGATGCGGCTTCCATGCCCGAAAATTCATGAAATTTTTTCGACATTTCATCCGGATAAACCCGAACCATATTTTTGTAAATTGCCTGTATGGCCGGGTTGTCGTTTTTTAGCATGTGAAGGCTGCCGTATAAGGCCCTGCTAAAATGGGAATTGATGTATTCCACCACACTTTCATTTTTATCCTGCAACTTATAAATATCTTCAAAATGTTGAATCAGATTTTTGAAGTATTCCGGACTTTGTTTGCTCACCGAAATTTCACGGGTAAATTGTTTTACATCTTCTTCCAAATACGCTAGTGTGCTTACTTTTTTCCAATGATCCAAAGGCAGGTTTTCAAGGATGATTTGTAATTCATCTACCCGTTTGATCAGTGCTTCTGTCAACATCTTTCCGCCCTCCTCATTTCCATAGATAGAAATTTCCTGATCTTTATTCCCATCTGCAGCATCTGCCTGTTGCTGTAAACGGTCAATTTTATCGTGTGATAACTGTCGGTTTATGGGGACCGCCACCCAGATTTCTTTTGATTGCCAGGGATCTTTTTTGACGGAATGGTCTTTTTGCGCCAAAGCATATTCTGCGGCAAACAAAAAAAACGACATTATCAGCGATAGCCTCATAAGTATTGTTATTTATAAAAGGATGAACAAATCAGCAAGGTGTTTCGTATAATCAAAACAGCAATCATTTGCAACCTTATCGCAAATATAATTCTAAGCGTAATGTGTCGTGCTTTGTTAGGCTTACTTTAACGTACAAAAAGGGCCTATGCTCTTCCTACCATTTTCAAATAGGTGAAATGCGAAACCAATGCTTGCCAAAAAGTCGGAAAAGCATGATATGTAATCCCTAAATCTTTGCAGGTTTGTTTCACAATTTTGCTGATTTCAGGATAATGAATATGGGAGATTTTTGGATACAGATGATGTTCAACCTGATAATTGAGCCCACCAACTAACCATGATATCACCTTGTTGTTCATCGCAAAATTAACCGTGGTTTGCACCTGATGTAAAGCCCACTCATTTTCAATTTTACTCTTGTCATTCGGTTCTGGAAATTCTGCCTCTTCCACCGCGTGCGCCATTTGGAAAACAAGGGCCAACGTAATTCCTAATACCGCATGCATCACAAAAAAGCCCAATAATGCTTTCCAAAAGCCGAATATAAAAATGGGAATAATAAAAAATAATATCAGATTAATCAATTTGCCCAACCAAAATTCAACATGATCAGAGGTTTTCATGGTACGAATTTCAGTAGTGTTGATTTTTTTAGTCACTAATTTCCAGTAATCGTCAAATAAAATCCAGTTGAAAGTCGTGAAAAAATACAATGGAATCGAATAAAGGTGCTGGTAACGATGAAACCATTTTCGATCCTGATGCGGACTAAGTCGAAAAATAGGATACTTTGCAATATCATCATCCAGCCCTTCGATATTCGTATAGGTGTGGTGTAAAATATTGTGTTTGATTTTCCACATAAATGTGCTTCCTCCCATCAAATCTCCTCCAACAAATGCGATGAACCGATTTGTTAGATTGTTATCGCTGTAACTGCCATGGGCTGCGTCATGCATCACATTAAATCCAATGGTAGCCTGAATAAACCCCAGTAAACCGCATAAGAGCAGTGAAATCCAAGTGGCAGGTTGAATGGATAAGATGATTCCATACACCGTAAAAAGCGAAATCAATAAGATGATGGTCTTACTATATAGTTGCCAATTGCCACGTTGTGCAAGGTTTTTACTTTTAAAATATTGCTCAATTCTTTCATCAAGCATATTTTTAAATGGTCGGGGATTATTAACGAAAGTAACTTTTGCAGACATGTATCAAAATTCCCGCAAAGATGCGAAAAAAATGTCACTTCGAGGCTTATTCCATTTGAATTTTGGTGCTAAAAAGATGATTCTTGTCATCCCGGATTTGTAAAATCATCACTGAATTTCCAGGATTCTGCGCCGGTCGAATCTGCCATTCAGTTCGATCTTCTGCTAAAGAACCCGACCATACGACCTTTCCATCCAGGTCAATGAGTCGACATTCATAGTGGCCTGCAGTTCTCAAACGAATATGAATGGATTCTTTACTGGGGTTCGGAAAAATTTCCGGAAAATCTCCCGTCCATTCCAAATCATGGATGCTGGTAGGTGTGTTCCGGAAAAGGAAGGTATCACTGAAGCAGCCTTTGACATCCGAAACAGTTAAGAGGGTATCATGTGGGATATACAAAGTCAAATTTCTAGTTGTATCACCGGTCGACCATAGGTAGTCGCCCCGGGGCCAGCTGGCTTTTATATGGAGTATGATAGGATATTGAACAAATAGGGTGTCCTTCCGGTTAACATGTTTGCTGAGTGTAAATAAATCCTTGACAACGATGTTGTTATCCGTGCTCACCCAAAATGCCTTCAGCTGGTTCTCATCCACATCCATCAATAAGGATCCATTGTCCAGATAGTTCGAATTAAACATGGCATTATGTGGCCATGCTGCCTGTGGCGACTGCGGAACCGCTCCACCTGAACCAATCACAGCATATATGGTAACGAAATTGTTGCATGATTCACCCGATTTGTGTGAGCTCTTGGTAGATGAATCTTGTCAAGAACAATTCAACAAAGGTATGGAATGCTAGCGTTTTTCATTTTAATTTCGTCTTGTTTTCGCTAAAGCAATTGAAGGAATGGACAAGGGTGAAAAGCCTTTCTCATGTTGATGAATGGCAAGTTCTTTTATCCGTACCCACCACTGGCATTCATTTTTTTATTTTGCAGAATTTGAACCATAAATATATTTACATCATGAAAAGCGCCTTTTTTATTTTTTCTGTTTTTCTGATCACGCAAGGAATGGTCTTCGCTCAAACGGAATCAACACCTAAATCCATTCAAAAAGGAAATTTTACCTTGAGCGCAGGTTATGGCGTTCCGAGTATTTTAAGGGCTTATCTCAAATACAATACTTCGCGTACTGAGTATACCGTAAAAGGATGGGGGCCCTATATGTTGAAACTGGATTATATGTTGAATAATCGGTTCAGTATTGGGTTGAATGCAACGTATAGTTTTTCAAGACTCTCCTGGATGGATGGTGGCTGGGACACAAGCATCCACGCCATACGTCCTTATGAATACGGCATAGAAGCCGAAGAAATATCCGTTTCACTGAGAGGCAATTATCATTTTCTGGTACGTAAAAAAATTGATGCGTATGCGGGTTTAGGATTCGGATATGGTCGTTTTTCACTTGGAACTTATACCGAAGCACCGGTAAACCAATTTTCTGTGGCCTATGATTTCCCCAAACCCCTGGCGGTTGAAGCAACCGTTGGTATGCGTTATTATATCCGACCTTGGATTGGATTGTATACTGAGTTCGGATTGGGTAAAAGTTGGATTTTGTTTCGTAAAAAGTTCCTCCCCGAGTCTTTAATTCAATTTGGATTGAATTTCAAGATATAAAAAAAAGTCCTCCGAATTGGAGGACTTCAATTTTTTAATGAATCTTTATTGAGGCTTTTTTGCCGTAATACGAAACTTAAAGTTTGTAATGAAGGTTGTATTTGCTGCCATCGCTTCATTCACACGGGTATTGAAGTTTAGGGTTACTTGCATGTACTCGTTATTAAAATAATCTTTAAAGTCTTTATTCTCGATATCCATGTCCACGCTTTTGGCATTCAGTGGTATTCCTTTTTTGTGGGCCACCAATAACGGATTGCTTCCACCATAGGCATCCACGTATACTTTTACGGAGTCATCCGCAAAATTGAGCGTTTGGCTGGTATTATTATCAATCACAACGTTCATCATCACAGGTGTTACTGAAATGATGTCATTCTTTGTAAATCCATAAGGGGCAATGTACTGATCAACCAAAGTAGCAAAGGTATCTGTAATGTTAACCGGCACAGAAAAAGGCAAAGCCGGTATCGCATCTGTCAGGGTTTTTGATTTCGTATAAGGAATATCCACGACAATGTTTTCACTAGTGGTACTGGGAGGGGTGGTTGTGCTTTTCTTTTTGCAGGAAAATGCGCCAATCACCAATACAAGGAGAATGAGGGTTTTTGAAATACTTGAGTACATGTTGTTCGTTCATTTAATTTTGCTAAAATAGGGTTTAATTTTACAAGCATCGAATAATTTGTATACAGAAATTCGACATTTGTTACTCATATGACGTTGGATTGTATATATTTGTTAGCCAAACTCAGTTATTCATTCGGTTGTTGGAACATCCATCACTGAATTCTGTAAATTTTTGTGACATGAAAAAATACTTCATCGCCGGTTTTCTGCTTTTGGGCTTTTCAACAGCCCGGGCTCAGGAGGTTTATACCATGGGATATGAAAAGGCCACCATTGACGTGGTCGACGGGAATTTATTTTCTAAATTTGAATTTCCCGGCCAGCCTGCGGTTTGTGGTATTCATGATATCAGTTCTAAAACATTTTACACCTGTGATTACAAAACATTTCGTTATGTGGATGCAGATTATGTGAGAGAAGGCGATGAAAAATGTTGTGATGTCGTTGATTTTGATCCTAAAAAATATTACGGCACACTCACATTTATTGGGGTGATCGAGCACGTTGAATGGGACAGTATGGTGGTTTATTTCCGCACCGATAAAGCAAAATTGCGTATTGAGGTGGATGAAAGAGAAATTGATGCACTGTATGAAAAGTTCTACAATAGAAATCATCTGGGGAAAGTTCATTTGATTCTGCGCTTAAATACCTATGATACACCCAATGAGAATGTGATCTCCTATAATAAAAACACGGAGTATATTCCTAAACCGACCCGTACGTTTACAAAAATTCTTCGTTGGTAAGCAAAACCCATGTCAGGGGTCCATATTTTAGCCATTGAAAGTAGTTGCGATGAAACCAGCGCTGCCGTGATTTCTAACGGGCGTATTTTGTCCAATGTTATTTATACGCAGAAAATTCATGAACAATATGGAGGTGTTGTGCCGGAACATGCTTCCCGTTTGCATATTCGTCATATTCTACCTGTAGTGCAGGAAGCTATGTCCCAATCCGGAATCGCGCTCGAGGAACTGAATGCCATTGCCTATACGCAAGCACCCGGCCTTATCGGCGCCTTAATCGTAGGTTCTACTTTTGCAAAAGGCTTAGCATGGTCGCTCAATATTCCAACGCTGGCGATTCATCATATGAAGGCCCATGTTTTGGCCAACCTCATCGAAAAGCCGGATATTCCTTTTCCCTTTCTTTGTTTGACTGTTTCCGGTGGTCATACCCAAATTGTGCAGGTTGATAGTCCATACGAGTTAAAAGTAATTGGTGAAACCATTGATGATGCTGCCGGGGAGGCTTTTGATAAATCAGCGAAAATGCTTGGATTGCCCTATCCTGGCGGACCGCTTATCGATCATCATGCCTCAAATGGCAATCCCAAACGTTTTGTATTCGCCAAACCTCAAATTGAAGGACTTAACTTTAGTTTTTCGGGTGTCAAGACATCTATCCTCTATTTTTTGCAAGCTGAACTTAAAAAGGACGATCAATTTATCACGAATAATCTCAATGATCTTTGTGCAAGTATTCAATATACCATTGTACAAATCCTCATCACTAAACTAAAAAGGGCAGTCAAGGAAACAGGTATTCAAACAATCGCCCTGGCTGGCGGTGTTAGCGCAAACAAAGGCTTGCGCAGCTCTTTAACACAGGAAGCACAAAAACAACATTGGCAACTTCATATCCCATCTTTCGAATATTGTACGGATAATGCCGCCATGATCGCCATGGCCGCACATTATGCTTATTTGAACGAAGAATTTGCGGGTGATGAGCAAAGTGCAAATGCCCGTGGGTCTTTCTGATGACAACCCATTCAATTCTTTTATTGACAGTTTAACCGAATTAATCGGGGATATCGTAATCTTTTGTTCAACCCAAATTCTTTGAAGAGAATGCCAAAATCTGAGCGAGTTAATGTTGTATGACCTTTACGCGGACTAAATCGAGATGAATGAAAATAAAAAAACATAGCAGTTACTTTTGGGGTAACTGCTATGTTCATAATGAGCAATAATTTTGGATAGATTAAGCAGCCTTGTCAGCTTCAATTTTGGCGATAATTTTCGCTTCAATTTCATCAGCCATTTCCGGATTATCCATTAAAATTTGTTTGACAGAATCACGGCCCTGACCTAACTTATTGGTATCATAACTGTACCAACTACCACTTTTTTGAATGATACCATGGTCAACGCCTAAGTCAATGATTTCACCTGTTTTACTGATGCCTTCTCCGAAAATGATATCAAATTCAGCCTGACGGAACGGAGGCGCAACTTTATTTTTGACGACTTTCACACGAGCGCGGTTTCCGATTGCTTCATCCCCATCTTTAATTTGACTGATACGGCGGATGTCAATTCTCACCGAAGCGTAGAATTTTAAAGCATTACCACCTGTGGTTGTTTCAGGATTACCAAACATGACGCCAATTTTTTCACGTAACTGATTGATAAAAATGCAACAACAACCGGTTCTGGAAATCGTGGCAGTGAGTTTTCGAAGAGCCTGACTCATCAAACGAGCCTGAAGTCCCATTTTACTATCTCCCATCTCACCTTCCAGTTCACCTTTGGGTACCAGGGCGGCAACCGAGTCGATCACAACCAGGTCAATGGCACCGGAAGAAATTAAACGATCGGCAATTTCTAAAGCCTGCTCGCCATAATCGGGTTGAGAAATGAGCAGATTATCAATATCCACACCTAATTTTTTTGCATAGGATGCATCAAACGCATGTTCCGCATCAATAAAGGCACAAATGCCTCCTTTCTTTTGCGCCTCTGCAATGGCATGGGTCGCAATGGTGGTTTTACCTGAAGATTCCGGTCCGTAAATTTCAACAATACGACCTCTTGGAAATCCTCCAATTCCTAACGCCAGATTGACGCCCAAAGAACCTGTAGAAATACTGTCCATTTCCACTACTTCTTTGTCTCCTAATTTCATCACTGATCCTTTTCCATAATCTTTATCGATTTTTTCCATTGTAAGCTTGAGGGCCTTCAATTTTTCATTGTCCATTGTTGCTGATGCTGCCATTTTACTGTGTTTTAAACAAATGTATTAATTAATGTTATTTCTAGCTTTGGTGTTGATAAGTTTATCCGCAGGCCGGTGTTCCAGTGATTCACCGGAACCCGGAACGGACATACTAACCTTAATTCAGTGCAAACATAGCGTAGGTGATACGTAAGGAGTTTACGCACTAAATATTCCTGTAAAATTATTTTTTGTATGGCAATTTGAATGACTGATTGAGTCAAATCAAATATTTCTGTTTGAACGTTCAACTTTGAGCGCTAAATCAGCTTTTAGGATGTTTAAAGGAATAAAGGAATCGCTCCATGTTGGATCGATCTATTTTCCCTGAATGACCACGACAATTTCTCCTTTTGGAGGATGTGCTTCATAATAGGTATGTACATCTGCCAATGAGCCTATTTGATGTTCTTCAAATTTTTTACTCAACTCCCGGCAAACACAAACCGGTCGTTCGGGACCAAAATAATTTTGTAATTCCAAAAGGGTTTTCACCAATCGATGCGGGCTTTCATAAAATACGATACATCGGGTTTCTTCAGTCAATTGAGTCAATAAAGTATGTCGACCTTTTTTCGGGGGTAAAAATCCCTCAAAAACAAACCGATTAATTGGGAATCCACTAACCACCAAAGCAGGCACAAAGGCCGTTGCACCAGGCAGGCATTCCACCGGAATATTTTCCTGCACGCAAGCCCGAACAAGGAGAAATCCCGGATCGGAAATGGCCGGGGTGCCTGCATCACTGATTAAAGCCAATTGTTTTCCCGACTTTAATTCCTCAATCAGTTTGGGCAGAATTTTATGTTCATTATGTAAATGGTTACTCCAAACTGGTTTCTGAATCTGATAATGCTGCAACAGAATACCACTTGTGCGGGTATCTTCGGCAAGAATTAAATCTACAGACTTTAAAATTTCGATAGCTCGAAAAGTCATATCCCCAAGGTTTCCTATTGGTGTCGGAATAATATATAGTTTCATGCCTGTTAAAATCTAATGGTGAAGAATGACTATAAAAAGTGCCAAGATACAGCTTCCTGAAAACAATATGAAGGTCAGTGAGATTTGCATCAATCATCATTGATGTGTTGATAATATGCTTGGTGCATGAGGAGGGAATATGAGCTGTTTTGAACTAAATAAATTCTCCTGGATGAATTTAAATTTTAATCACCAATGCTTGCAAGGGGGCTCAACCCTCCTTTTTTTGGCACAATAGTTTGCATGAATAAAAATTAAAAATCACTTTCTTTTTCCCCTTCTTATTTTGACGCGTTTTTCATAACTTTACCCAACATGATTGTCACGGATAAATACTTACTTTCAGAGGAGGAAGAGAAGAAACTTATTTTAAGAGAGTATCGTGGTTTGCTTCGACAACTTAAACACCGATTAAAAAAAGGAGATAAAAAACTAGTACGTCGGGCTTTTGAAGTTGCTGCAGATGCTCACAAACACATGCGACGTAAATCGGGCGAGCCTTACATTTTACATCCTTTGGCTGTTGCCCGTATCGTGGTTGAAGAAATTGGCTTGGGCGTTACTTCCGTTATTTGTGCATTGCTTCACGATACGGTTGAAGATACTGAAGTGACACTCAAGGAAATTGAACTTGAATTTGGCTCAACACCCTCCAGAATTGTAGAAGGGCTCACCAAAATTTCGAATGTTGTAGAAACCAAAGACACCACTCAGCAGGCCGAAAATTTCAAAAAAATTCTCCTTACGCTTGCCGATGATCCCAGGGTTATCTTGATAAAGATTGCCGATCGCCTGCATAATATGCGGACACTCGAAAGTATGAGCCGCGACAAGCAACTCAAAATTGCCAGTGAAACTTCTTACTTGTACGCGCCATTGGCTCACCGTTTAGGTTTGTATGAAATTAAAACTGAAATGGAAGATCTCTGTTTAAAAATCACAGACAGAGAAGTGCATGATGAAATAGCCCAGAAACTCAAAGATACAAAGCGCGAAAGAACCCGATATATCAACGAATTTATTAAACCCATTCGGGAGGAACTGGAAGTCAATCATTTCGATTTTGAAATTTATGGCCGACCCAAATCCATTCATTCTATCTGGAATAAAATGCGAAGCAAACATGTCACTTTTGAGGAGGTGTATGATTTATTCGCAATACGAATCATCTTAAAAACGGAGCATGAAAAAGAAGATTGCTGGAAAGTTTTTTCTTTAATTACCAACCATTATCAGCATAGTGTTGAACGACTGCGTGATTGGGTGAGTACGCCGAAAAGTAATGGGTATGAAGCACTTCATACTACCGTAATGGGGCCGGGAGGTAAATGGGTGGAAGTGCAGATTCGAACGGAGCGAATGAATAATATCGCCGAAAAAGGACTTGCCGCTCACTGGAAGTACAAGGAAGGTGGAAATGCCACAGAGTCTAAACTGGACGATTGGTTAAAAAATATTCGTGAACTCTTGCAGAATCCGGACAGCAATGCCATGGATTTTATTCAGGATTTGAAAAAGGATATTTTTCTGGATGAAATTTATACCTATACGCCCAATGGCGATATGCGTATTTTGCCGAGCGGATCAACTGCCCTCGATTTTGCTTTTAGTATTCACTCCGAATTAGGCAAAACCTGTATCGGTGCTAAAGTGAATTATAAATTGGTTCCAATCAGTCATGTATTGCGCAATGCGGATCAGATTGAAATCATTACTTCGAAAAAACAAAAACCCAATGATGATTGGTTGAAGTTTGTGGTAACGGCCAAAGCAAGATCCAGGATAAAATATTATTTAAAAGAAGAAAAAAGAATCAAAGCCCAGGACGGTAAAGAAATTCTAAGCCGCAAGCTCGATCATCTCAAAGTGCCTGCAAGTCAAAAAAACCTTTTTGAAATCGCCAATTTTTTTCACTACCATTCACCAACTGACTTATTATACTCCATTGCAATTGGTGGTTTTGATGTTCGGGAATTGAGTCAGTTTAGCGTTCACGGCGATCGCCTCATTGCTCCGGAACAACCTAAAAGGGAAGAACCTCTGCCCGAAAATGAGGAACAACTCGGTCGGAATATACCGGCTAAAGGGTACGAGTTAGTGATATTTGGCGAAAGTGCCGATCGGATTCAATACAAATTGGCGAATTGTTGTCAGCCTATACCCGGTGACGATGTGTTTGGATTTATCACTGCCAGTGAAGGACTCAAAATTCATCGAACGAATTGCCCGAATGCAGCGACCTTACTAGCCAATTACGGGCATCGCGTTGTCAAAGCTAAATGGGCTAAGAATAAGGAAATATCCTTTCTCACCGGTGTTAAAATTAATGGATTGGATGATGTTGGGGTGATACATAAAATTACCAATGTTGTGTCCGGAGAATTGCGGATGAATATGCGCAGCATGAGTATTGATTCAAAAGATGGAATTTTTGAGGGAACCATCATGGTATTTGTCAATCATAAAGAAGAGCTGGATGAACTCTGTCATCGACTCGAAAGTTTGAACGGTATCAATAAAGTTACCCGTCTCGATATGGAGCCTACTCAAAATTAAATAGGGCTTACTGAATAACGATCAAAATGAGTGGTGATGATTATTCAAGCGAAATTTTATATACGTTCATGCACACTTTTTTAAGGTATATTTCCAAAAAGCGTTCACCTGAGATTCAGAATCTTTCGCTACTCAGAAATACTGCATCTTCTGCGTTGCGGGCAACTCGCAGTACATTCATTCAGCTTCATTACCCGCGCCATGAATCTGCCGCATTTCTGAGTTATTCAGTGAGCCCTAAATAGGAGAGACTTCCTTCGATTATTTCTTCTTGTTCATTTCAAAATTGGCAATCAATGGAAAATGATCCGAAAAAGTTTCAGGATCAATCCGAAAGGCTTTCACCTTTACTTTTTCGGAGCAAAATATATAGTCGATACGCAATAATGGGATACGCTGATTAAATGTTGCGCCTAGGCCTTTTCCTTTTTTTAAGAATGCATCCTGCAGTCGATTTCTGATTTTAAAGTAAACATATGAACTGGGGATATCGTTTAAATCGCCGCAAATGATGACGGGATGTTTACTTTTACTCACCAATTTCGAAACCTGAGTGGCCTCCAATCCCCGATTAATACTACTTCGCTCCAGTTTAGAATAAATGGCCTTGGTTTTACTGAATGCATCATTCGAATTATTTTCTGTTTCTCCGGTGGTTACAAATTGTGTTTCAGCCGCATCAAAACGATTGGATTTTAAATGTAAATTGAAAACACTGATGGTATCTTGATTGATTAAAATATCTGCCTGCTGCAAAAGGTTATTTCCACGTGCGTCTATATCATGCCCTTGCTGATAAATAATCGGATAGTGCGAAAAAATCACATGTCCCCATTTGCCCCTTTTGTTTTCATTTACCGGACATTCAACGGCATATTCATATCCACATGCTTCGCGTATAGCCCGCAAATTATCTACCCCAACAGAGTCGTTTCCATTATAAAATTCCTGTAAACAAAGTATGGATGGATTTAATTTTCTGAAATAATCAATCATTTGATTTCTGGTATCCGGCTTGCCGCTCCAATGGTATAAATCCAATAGGCGAACATTATAACTGGCCAAACTAAAATGACCGGGGGTGCTAAAATCTTGTTTGCAGAAATAGTGTCCGCCCATCAATACGCTGAATACTTTCCAGGAGATAACAATGGCCGAAAAGGGAATAAGAATAAAAAAGTACTTGCGTGCAATCAACCAAAAGAAAATAAAAAATAAGTTGATTAAAGCCAAAACCGGAGTCACTAATCCTAAAATTCCAATGATGCTTTGTTCGAAAGGATTGATATTTGGGATCACCCGGCTCATACCCAGCCCAACCGCTGAAAGAATACTCAGCAGCAGGAACGAATATTTGAAAAGAGCCCTGATCATGATTGTCGACTATATTCTTCCAATATTTTTTTCTCCTGATTGTTCAGTGCATCGATTCCCTCGGCATGAATTTTTTCAAGAATACGATCAATGGCAGCTTGTTGGGTATGAATCACTTTAAACGGTGCTGTTGATTTTTTTGTTCGAACTTCCTTTGTCAAAAAGTTGGCATTATTACCCGCATATCCCGCAATACCTTTCAGGAATCGTGTAAATGCATCAAAATACCCATTCAATACGCTCGTATACAATAATCCGGGGAGTAATCCTGCTGCAAAATAAATGAGCATGCCCACATGCGTAAATCCTATTTGTAAAAGTTGAAGCAGAACAAAGATGGACGCCATCACCCATATCGGAATACCTTTTTCGATAATCATCCAAAAACGGTATTGGGGTCTGTACGTTATTGTTGCACCCATCACAGCCCAGATAGCAGCTTGAGATCCGGTGAAATTTGCGGATAGGGGTGTTGCCTGAAATTGACTATAGGTAATCAATGCAATCGCGCCCAAGAACCCACCCGTGATAAAAATGGGAATAACCCGGTATGAACCTTTCAGGTCTTCAAGTACGCTTCCGAACACCCAGAGCCATATCATGTTGGCGAGTAAACGCAAAAAACTACTATCCATGAACATATGGGTAAACAAAACCCAAACTTTCTTGAGCGTTATTGGCCAATCAGCTCCCAGGGAAATCCATTGCCAGAAATTTAGTTGAAAGTCCTGAATATCTTTGCCACCAATCAAAAATGTGATTCGGATAAAATGAATAATCACATAGGATAAACTGCAAATGGCAATGAGCTTAATCAGATCACTTTTTACCAGATATTGAATCGCGTTTTGTCTGTTTGATTTGTTTATCATAAAGCGTTTTTGGTAAATTTATATCCCCACCATTTTAGTAATATCCATCCAAATATCATTCCACCCAAATGTGCGAAATGGGCAACATTGTCACCGGCGCTGTTTTGAATACCGGCATATAATTCGAAGAGGGCATAAAGTGCGACAAAATATTTGGCCTTCAAGGGGATAAAAAAGCCCAGTAAAATGACGCTCTCCGGAAATAGAAATCCAAATGCGAACAAAATTCCAAATACTGCACCGGATGCACCAACCGTCACCTGTGAAATTTTCAATTGATAAATTTCCTGCATAATAGATGCAGCTTCTCGCCGGTAAGAATCCGACATAGGATCTTCGGCCCATTTATTTTTGAAATCCAGTAAATAGGATCCGAGATTAGTACTCCCGTCATATCCATTTTGAGAAAGGTAAACGCTAAATTGTTTGAACGTTGGATTCTCTTTAAAATCAATCAGATAACTGTGAGCAATATTAAATTCATAAGTCAATACCCCTAAATGCAAGGCCGCAGCACCCAAACCACATATCAGGTAAAAAATCAGGAACTTCTTGGGTGAAAGATATTGTTCAAGTACCGAACCAAACATCCATAACGCGAACATGTTTGAGAAAAGATGCATAAATCCCGCTTCGTAATCGGGTTTTTGGCCGCCTACATCTCCATGCATAAACATGGAACTAAGAGGCTGCCAAATGCGGAATTTTCCTGAATCCCAATGGTGAAGTCCCAGATATTCACTCAAATCGATGCCCTGTTGCCCCAAAACGATGGTGGCAAAAAACACAAGTACATTAATAATCATGAGGTTTTTGACAATTGCAGGAAGCACTTCGAAACGCTGAGGCCGGTATTGCATATTGGCAAATGTACGAATCCTGATAATTGGCGATGGTTTCGATTTTTAGTGGATGTGGCCCAAGTAGAACTGAAGAAGTGCTGAAATGCCCTGAAATCCGCTATTGTTCCGTATGGTTTACCAACAGATTGGGCAATTATAACATTTATTTATGCATACAGCCGTAGGGATGATATATATTTGTGCCCCTCATGATTCGCGCTTTTTTTACCATACTCCTCGTTGCCATTTTTGCAGTTTCCTGTACCAGTAAGTTTGAAAAAATTCAAAAAAGCCGCGATTATGAATACAAATTGCAAAAAGCGAATGAATATTACGACAAAAAGCAGTTTGCCAAGGCCAACACCTTGTATGAAGAATTGTTGACGATTTTTAAGGGAACCAAAAGTTTCGAGGGGCTTTATTATAAATATGCCTATACGTTTTACTACGATAAAAACTATCTGGCGGCTTCTTATCACTTTAAAAATTTTGCAGATCTTTTTCCTAAATCTCCCAATGCAGAAGAATGTGAGTACCTGAATTGCCTGTGTTTGTTCAATATGTCGCCTGATTATACCCTGGATCAGACCAATACAATCAAAGCCATTGGAGAAACACAGTCTTTTTTAAATGCCAATCCTCAGTCAAAAAGGGTGAAGGAAGCGAATAAACTCATTGACCGCGCCAGAGAAAAATTAGAAAAAAGAGATAATTATAGCGCCTATTTATATTATAAAATTTCCGAATATAAGGCTGCAGCCGTGGCTTATGAGCAAATCATGCGGAAATACCCGGATTCCCCGAACGAAGAGTATTATCAAATGATGATTGCCAAGGCCAGTTATAAATATGCGGAGAATAGTATTCCGGAAAAACAGGAAGAACGCTTTCTTCGGTCGGTCTCCGATTGTGCGGATTTTATCACTAAATTTCCAAAAAGCCGCTACAGAAGTGAAATAGAGAAAATAAATGCCTTATCTTCGCAGTCCCTTAAAAAATTGGCTAAACAATGACCACAAAAAAACTTTTGATTAATACGACCAATCCGACCATTGAAGCACGTGATTTATCGTTGATTCAGGCTAAAACCGGAAATCTGTATCAGTCCATCGCTGTTGCTGCAAAAAGGGCGAATCAAATCAATACCAAAATCAAAGACGAGTTACATCGTAAATTGGAAGAATTTGGTAGTTTGACCGATAATCTTGAAGAAATCAACGAAAACAAAGAGCAAATCGAAATTTCACGATTTTATGAGCGAATGGCAAACCCTTCGATTCAAGCTACTCACGAACTCCTGAATGATAAAATCTATTACAAGAAGCGTGAAGAAATTTAATTTTCCTTTTCACTAGCAGTCCTTTTTATTAACCTACTACCCCCCGCAAATACCATGAAGGTATTAAAGTTTCCGTTTACCCATAAACTGAATATTCGGACATCGTCACGTACACCCTATTTACTGGAGTTGCCCTATTCCGAAAAAATTCTCAATCACCTCAATACCATTCACGGTTCAGCCTCATACGCCCTTGCTGAAATTAGTAGTGGTTATTTTTTAAATACACGATTTGCTGATATTGCCGATCAAACGATTCCCATCCTCCGCGAATCGAGGGTTAAATATAAAATTGCAGGGCAAAGTTCCTTGTATTCTAAAGTTCAATTAAAAGACATGAGTGAAGAGGATGTATTGATACAACTCAAATTCAAACGAAAAATACTCATAACACTTTTAGTGAAACTGTATAATGAAGATCAAAAGCTGGTCCTTTCGGCTGAATTTGATTGGTTTATTACATTGCCTAAATAGAGGTTCCTGAATAACGCTCAAAATGAGTGGTGATGGGCATTCTAATGAAAATTTATATCCTTAGATGCACACTTTCTTAAGGCATATTGCTAAAAAACGTTCACTTGAGTTTCAGAATCTTTCGCTACTCAGAAATACTACATCTTCTTCGTTGCGGGCAACTCGCAGTATAAAAATACAGCTTCATTACCCGCGCCTTGAATCTACAGCATTTCTGAGTTATTCAGGAACCCCTAAATAGGGTCACTGCCAGGCAATCTGGTTGTTACTCCCGAAAAAGTTGTTTCTTTGTTGTTCATGGAGGGTAAAAAAATATTGATAGGAATCAGTGGTAGCATTGCTGCTTATAAAATTCCAATTCTCGTGCGCATGCTCATTCGCAGCGGTGCAGAGGTGAAAATTATCATGACGCCTGCTGCCCGTACTTTTGTATCTCCGCTTGTGCTGGAAACTTTAAGTAAAAACAAAGTTTTGCATTCTATCAGCGAAGAGTCTGAATGGGCAAACCATGTCATGCTCGGAAGATGGGCTGATTTGTTTTTATTGGCTCCCGCTTCCTGTAATACCCTGGCTAAACTTGCTCACGGACATTGCGATAATTTATTGTTGGCCGTGTTATTGTCTGCTGTTTGCCCTGTTGTAATTGCACCTGCCATGGATGAGGATATGTGGCATCATGCGACAACTCAAAAAAACTTAAAAAACTTAGCTCAGATTGGTTTTCAGATGATGGAAGCAGAATACGGTGAGCTCGCAAGCGGACTAACCGGTATGGGGCGAATGCCTGAACCTGAAACCATTTTCCAAACTTTAACTGCTCATTTTAAGGAAAAAGATATTTTAAGCGGAAAAAAGGCACTGGTAACAGCAGGTCCCACATACGAAAACATTGATCCTGTTCGTTTTATAGGTAATTATAGTTCAGGAAAGATGGGTGTTGCAATTGCAAAAAGATTGGCACATTTAGGTGCGAAGGTTGAATTGGTTTTAGGGCCAGTTCAATTAGAAGTTAGCCATCCAAATATTCGGGTAACCAAAGTTCGCAGCGCCGAACAAATGTTTGATGCCTGTATCCATGTTTTTCCGGAATGTCAGTTTGCCATTATGAGTGCTGCCGTAGCTGACTATACACCAGAATCCGTCGCTGACGAAAAGATCAAAAAACAGGAAGGAAGTTTGCAAATCCAGCTCAAGAAAACGAAAGATATTTTGAAACATTTGGGAACCCTGAAATCTCCTCAGCAAGTGCTCATCGGTTTTGCCCTTGAAAGCAAAGATGAAAAAGCATATGCCATTCGTAAACTGAATGAAAAAAATGCAGATGCCATCGTGATGAATTCTATTCGTACACCAGGTGCCGGTTTTGCCGTAGATACCAATCAGGTGACCATTTTCGAAAAAGAAGGGGTTGAAACGGCTTATGAGTTGAAACCAAAAGAGGAAGTTGCACACGATATCGTTGATAAAATGCTTACCATTTACCGGCAAAAATTAATTGAATAGTTCATGCGAGTCATCAAAAATATTATTCTGTTATTCATTGGATTAGGTCCACTTGCGTGTTTCGCACAGGAGTTTAACTGTAAAGCGATTGTCATTGCCGAACAAGTACAGGGTACAGATCCTCAGGTTTTTAAAACGCTCGAACAAGCTTTGTCCGATTTTGTGAATACCCGAAAGTGGACCAGTGAAACGTTTCAGAACAAGGAAAAAATTGAATGTGTGTTTACCCTCATTGTCAATAAGACTATTGAAGGCGTTGAAGGCGGTTTTACAGGCAGATTATCCATTCAAGCGACCAGACCGGTTTTTAATTCCACCTATACAACTTCCCTGGTGAACTATGTCGATAAGGATTTTGCATTCAGGTATGTTCAGTTTCAGCCCATTGAATTTAATGACAACCGTATAACAGGAAATGATGCTTTGGTTTCCAATTTGCCGGCAGTCATTGCTTATTATTGCTACATTATTTTAGGTTTGGATTATGATAGTTTTGCCTTAAAAGGCGGCACAGATTTCTTAACCCGTGCGATGAATATTGCGAACAATGCCCCGGAACATAAGGCCATCAATGGTTGGAAAGCCACCGAGAATCAAAAAAACAGATTCTGGCTCATTGATCAAATGATGAACAATCGTTTTTCCGGTATGCGCGATGTGGTGTATAAATATCACCGCCTTGGATTGGATATGATGACTACGGATGCCGAGGCTTCCAGAAATACAATCAATGCTCTGTTTCCTCAAATGCAGCAAATCAACAATGAAAACCCATCCAGTATTTGGATGCAGTTTTTTTTCAATGCTAAAAGCGACGAGATCATTAATTTTCTGGCTTTGACACCAATGAATGAAAAACAAAAATTAGTTCCAATTCTTTCGCAGTTGGATGTGAGCAATGCAGGAAAATATGCCAACTTACTTAAATAGAATATTCGCAATATTCCTGTCTACAGGTTGTTTTTTATTCATCGCATGTGGTACAAAAATGCCAAGCATTTCTCCTGCAAAGATGAGTTCAATGTTAACCGACATGCACTTGGCCGATGCTTATGCCCAGTTTTCAACTTCAAAAGATTCATTATCCCATGAAATTAAAAACGAGGATACCTTAAAATGGTCGTATGCCCGGGTATTTCAAATACACAAAGTATCCGAAAAGGAATTTAAGGACAACCTGAATTGGTATAAAAAACATCCCGATCTCTTGGATTCTGTCTACCAAAAAGTGCTTTCAAGCCTTGCTATCTATCAGTCTAAGCAGAATAGATAATATTCATGGATTTATTGCTGAAAAATATTGGGCTCTGCCTTTTGTTTCCTTACTTTTGTGCACATTCAATTATTCATTAAAATACCGATATGGGAAGGCTCAAAGAACATTTTTACGAAACGGCATCAAAATATTCAGATGATATTAAAACCATGCTCAAAGAACATGGCGAAACAGTCATAGATCAGGTTACGTTAGCGCAAGTTTATCAGGGAATGCGTGGAATTGTAGGTTTGGTTACCGAAACATCCCTTCTTGATTCGAACGAAGGAATCCGCTTTCGTGGGTACTCCATACCGGAACTTGTGGAGAAATTACCCCATGCCGAAGGCGGATCCCAGCCTCTACCAGAAGGTTTGTTTCACCTCATGTTGGTTGGTGAAATTCCTTCCCAAGATGATATTGAACATCTCTCGGCAGTTTTTGCACGTCGTTCGCATGTGCCGAATTATGTTTTTGACGCCATTGAGGCCTTGCCATTACACACCCATCCAATGACTCAGTTTGGGGTAGCTATCATGGCTTTACAAACTGAATCTTTGTTCGCAAAAGCATATGCCGACGGAATCAATAAAAAAGAATATTGGTCATATGTGTATGAAGATACCATGAATCTGATTGCCCGTTTACCACGTATCGCGGCCTATATTTATCGCCGGAAATATCGCAATGGTGATCATATCCAACCTAACGGAATGCTGGATTGGGCCGCCAACTTTGCCCATATGCTGGGTTTTGAAGATGAAGGTTTCCGTGAATTGATGCGATTATACCTGACTATTCATGCTGACCACGAAGGTGGAAATGTGAGTGCACATACAACTCATTTGGTGGGTTCTGCTTTAAGTGATCCGTATTTATCTTTTGCTGCCGGCATGAATGGGTTAGCAGGCCCTTTGCATGGTCTTGCCAATCAGGAAGTGATTCGTTGGATTGAAGAAATGAATCAGGAATTGAACACCGATAATCCGGACAAGGAGCAAATTGCAGCCTATGTGCAAAAAACCCTTACTCAAGGTAAGGTAGTTCCGGGATATGGCCATGCTGTATTGCGTAAAACAGATCCACGATTTACTGCTCAAATGGAATTTGCTAAGAAATATTGTGCAGATAATCCGTTGGTACAGACTGTTTGGAAAGTATACGAAGTCGTACCTCCAATTTTACAGTCAACCGGAAAAATTAAAAACCCATGGCCTAACGTGGATGCCCACAGCGGCGCATTGTTAAAACATTACGGACTGGTAGAGGAAGATTTTTATACAGTCATGTTTGGTGTATCCCGTGCATTGGGGGTATTAGCAAGTTTATGTTGGGATCGTGTTTATGGTTTCCCGATTGAGCGTCCTAAATCTGTTACTACCGATCAGGTGAAACAATGGCTCAATAAAGAAATCAGTTCGCTGGAATAGAATAATATTGACAAAATAAAAAAAGAGGCCCGAGAGCCTCTTTTTTTATGCGTATTTAAATGACGAATTATTGTTTAGCATGTTGAACCAGATAGGCGGATATCATACCATATTCCGATTGATTCAGTTTGGCTTTCTTGCCCATGACTTTCATAATGCCAATCCATTTGTCGGCAGTTCTGGATTCAGGTTTGTGCAAATCGTGGCAGGAACTACATTTAGATTCCCACAATTCATTGCCCATAGCAACTTTTTGATCGGAATAATTTTTGTAGGCTTCCAATTGTTTGTCAATGGGTAAATCTGGCGAGGGGTCATTAGCCCTTGGGTCGAAAGTTGCAGAAGGAATGGTGGCATCCGCAGGTTTTGCCTGGGCGCTACCTGTTTTTTCAACTTCCTGAGTGGCCGCAGTTGTTTTTGCCCGTTTTGGTGCACAGGAGAATGTACCAATCAGGATACTGACTGAAATGATAAATAGTGGGGTTGTAAATTTCATGATTACGAATTTAGGTTGAATGTTCAATTATACCAAATTGGCCAAAGAATCCATGAGCTTTTGAGAACCGATCATCCAATGATTCATTCGTGGATAGGGGAAATATAATTTACGCTATTCGAGGCGTGTATGGATTACCGCGTAATACCTAACTTGTTTAAAAAAGTAATCGCCGAATGGGTTCTTTCAGCTCCTTGCCCACGAACAATAAAGTGAGGTGTGCTTTGTGAAGAAATTAAATGTAAATACCAGGTATAAAAAAAATGGCGATCTTCCAAAGTCGGATGTTCTCTTAGAGGGTCATCTTCCCATGCCAAATCGGGTGAGCACAATAAAAAAATATCGGTTCGTTGAATGGCAAGATGGTCTAAAAATTCCCGGGGGCAATCAGCATACTTAAATTCCATCCATACCTGAATGACATGTAAATCTGTATCGCAAAATACCCATGGCACATTCGATTGTATAGCCTTTTTTTCCTGAGAAAGTTGTTGGTGGGCAATTTCAACGACATCTTTTTTTTCATAGGGTCTTTGCAGGTCATGTAAATAATTCCTCGCTTGTTCTTCCACCAATGCACCACCGTAATGCTGATGCAAATCCTTTGACAGTGCACTTTTGCCGGTACTTTCTCCTCCTATGATGCGAACTATTTTCATGCGGTATGTTCCTTTACAAATGTGCTTGCTAAAATGTTAAGAAAAAATAAATCAGTGCTTTAAATATGGAAAAATGTTGGTACACCCATCTCTTAGTCAACTTTCACAATTAAAACGTATCACATGAAATCTCGTATCGCCATTCCTTTAACAGGATTCATCGCCATCATCGGCATTCTTTTTTTATCAGCTTTTCGCAAACAAACAGGCACCGAAAGCCCTTATCCGGATGAAAAAGTAACATACGGCTCCACCGGAAAACAGGAATCATCAAAAGGGCCTTTATCTCTTTCTACTTCATTTGAAAACGACTTTTATACCACGAGTCAGCGCATGGGGCATTTTTATGCCGAAGTAAATGCCCAACAATATGCCTCCAACCGAAACCAAGTCAGATTGCCCTTAAATTTATCAGTGGTTATTGACCGCAGTGGATCTATGGCCGGCGATAAAATCAGAAACGCCCGACAAGCTGCTAAACATATTGTTGATCAGATGGGGCCGGAAGATCATTTGTCCATCGTGATTTATGATAGTCAGATAGATGTATTACAACCTGCCGTAAGGGTGACCAATAAACAAAGTATCAAAAATTTAATCGATCGGATAACAGACAGAGGAGGTACAAACCTCATGGGTGGCGCATTAAAAGGATATGAAGAAGTGCGAAAATATTACAATCCAACCTATGTCAATAGGGTGTTGCTTTTGAGCGATGGGTTGGCCAATGAAGGGATAACAAGCCCTACAGAAATTGAACGTATTGTTCGAAATAAAATCAAAGAAAATGGAATTTCTATTTCAACTTTTGGGGTAGGGAGCGACTACAATGAGGATTTAATGACTGCCATGGCTGAGAATGGATCCGGGAATTATTACTTTATCAGTAACCCGCAAGATGTAGCCGGAATATTTCAAAAAGAGTTAAATGGTTTGATGGAAGTGTTAGCACAAAAAACTGAACTGAAAATTACCTTGCCTGACGAAGTGAACGTTGAAAAGGTATTTGGATATCGATTCGAACAAACTGGCCGAATACTGACCATTCGATTTCATGATGTGATGGCTGGCGAAACCAAAGGAGTACTTGTTCGATACCGAGTGCGCAATGGCGTGAATCTGCCACTGCGATTTACCTCTTCATTGAGTTTTATAGAGCCTGAAACCGGCCGTCAACAACGCATGAATCAGGAAAACCGGTGTGAATTTACAACCGATTATTATACCTATAACCGAAGCTTTAGCGAATGGGTAGCTTCACAGGTGACTTTATATGAATCGAACGAAAGATTAGAAATGGCCATGAAGGAAGTGGACAAAGGCAATTATCAGCAAGCAAGAAAATTAGTCAAGGAAAACAATGAGTATATCAAACAAAAATCTCATTTGGTATCCAAATCACCAGAATTGCAAAAGGTAGAATCTACGAATGCATCATACGATAGCCAGATTGAAACGGTAGAATCTATGCCTCAGGAGGAAATCAAGTACATGCAAAAAGCAACAAAAAGTACCAATTATCAGTTGAGAAATAAGAAGCGATAGTCCGTTTTGAGTGGTTGTGATCAGAAGCCCGAACTTATTGTTCGGGTTTCTTTTTAAGATTTACACGCAACATCCTGGGTTGTCCATACATATCTTTCCGAGATTCGATGGTATGTCCCTGTGTCAATGTCCAATCACATAATGATTCATGGTAAACGGCACTGGTTTCAAAATAAACGATTGTACAACAGGGTGATTGGTCGGCCAGATTCACGATGATTTTATAAAACTGCAGCGGATCATCTTGTTCAACAAACAGGGCCAAATGGGGTTCCCAATTGAGCACATTCGATTTCATTTCATGGGCTTCAGATGGGAGGATATAAGGTGGATTTGAGACGATGATTCTGGCTGGTACACCCAGTTCGGTTAAACTCAAAATATCTTTTTGGGCAAAAGAAATTTTTAACTGATGTGCATTTGCATTTCTTTCTGCAACCAACAATGCTTCTCCTGATTTATCCCAGGCCATTATTTCTGCGGAGGGAAGCGATTCTTTTAATGCCAACGCGATACATCCACTCCCTGTTCCAATATCTAAAATACATGCATGAAATCCGGGATGCTCATGGATGATCCATTGAACCAATTCTTGTGTTTCAGGACGTGGAATCAACACATGCTCATTGACCATTATTTTTAAAGAACCAAACCATTCATATCCGATACATTGTTGCACAGGTCGGTATCGTTTTAGATCTTCAAGGTATGATAAACAATCAGATTCATTCATTTCCGGATTTTTTGTCAGCAAGGTAGTTCCATACAGACCGGTCCGATGGTCAGCGATTTTAAAAAAAATAGCCTCGGCTTCGCTTGTATCATAAAAATCAGATAGTTGATCGACAAAATAATCACGCAAATCACGGGCTCTCATTCTGCAAAAAAACATTATTTTTCTTTTGGAACACTTAAATTTACAAGATGAAGCGATGTATTCTTATCAGCTTGTGTGTGGTTCTGTTTTTTTCCTCCTGTAAACGTTCAGGGATGACACCCATTCCGCCAGACAAACCTTGTTACGTGGATAGCAGCGCTTTACAATTGTTTCGTCAGACCCAGGGTATAACCGCAGGCATGGACGCCAGATCCATTGTTTTGAATAACGGACAAATTTTATGGATATTTCAATCGGCTCACTTGAACGATTTTAATACCGCTGATGGAACGATTGCCTGTTCTCCGAATGTACATAATGCCGCCATGCTTCAGCAAACTTCCGGACAGGTAAATGTGGTAAACAATTCAGGAGACTGGATTCCTTCCAATGAAACCAATACCTGGTTTGAACCATTGCATGGATACCAGTTTATGGATACCGTTTATGTATTCGCACGCAAATCAGGATCATCCTCCACCAAAACCTTTATAGCAAAAGCATTGATGCCATCTTTGCAAATCGTTCGAATTGATTCAATGTCGCAAGCGCAACATTATTATGGCTACAGTGTCATGGCGGATACTGCCGAAGGTTTCTGTTATGTATATGGATTAAAATCACCGAATGTGAGTTCGCAAAATATGATGACCTTGGCGCGTTTTCCGATGAACAATATTCATGATACCTGGTTGTATTATTCGAACGGAGCCTGGTTAAATCCACCTTCGAGTGCAAGCACAATCGCAAGCATTCCTGCTGAAAATGCCTGTGTACGTCAGGTAAAAAATAAGTATTTACTCATTACCCAGGAAAGCGGATTTTTATGTAACAAGGGGCGCACGATTTATGGTCAGGTTGCCCAGGATCCATGGGGGCCTTTTCAGAATTATAAAACCATCTATACTGTGGGAGACTTGACGGGCAATATTAGTCCGGCATGTCGACAGGCTATCATTCATCCACATACACTGAATGCAGCCGGTGAGGTACTGATGACTTACACCATCAATGGCTATGCACCCTGTTTAAATACCTGTTTCAATGGATTTGATCAGGCCGATTATTATCGCATCAAAACGGTACGTCTGCCTATTAAAAATATTGACCCGAATTTATAGTATTCCGCAATCGAAAAGGTGAAAATGGGCAGATCATGAAAAGTGTTGTCCTGGCGGAATATCATCCGATAACTATAAAGTCTGTATATCCCGAACTACCTTTTTAAATTGATCACCCTCAAACAAATAATACCGAAACCAGCTCAGGGTATCTTTATTGTTTTTAGGTTTTTTCCCAGTTAAATCCAGCATAAATGCACGATTTGCCGCGTTGTATTTTTCTTCTTTGTAATACAGATGATCCACAACAAACACTGGTTTTTCGGTATTGTTCATCATTTCAACATCCGGAAATTCGATATAATCTGCAAGGATGACAGGGTAGTAACCCTTTTCAATACAATGTGTTACAAAAAAGCTTAAAGGCACACAATGTTCGCTCTGGCAGTGCGGCGCCCAGGTATATACAATCGATTTTGGATATTTTTTTAAACAGTCTTTGAGTTGGGACGCTTGTATCGCAAAAATGATTGAGTCATGCTTTAGAGCGCAGATATTGGCTTCTCCAAAACGGACTTTCGACTGATCAGTTTTAGAGAGTTTGTCAAAACGGTGATAGCCCGGAAATCGAATACTAATACAGGAACTTATTCCTAAGGTTATGATCAGGGTTGAAAGAAGGAGATTTTTCATCTTGTTTATTTTACTGTTCATTTTCGAATAATCGGATGGTTTACAAATCACCCAGCAGAGGTCGAAGAACGATTTCCTCGACGACAGCCTGTGGCGAAAGTTGATAGGCATTCCAAATGACTGCGGCAATATCATCTGCCTCCAAAATACGTTCCGGGCTAATGCCACTGCCTTTCCAGGAATCACTCATGGTGGCGCCCGGGTTTATGGTAGTTACCTTAATGCCATAGGGCATCATTTCAGCACGTAAATTTTTCGAAAATCCTTCTAATGCATATTTACTGATACTATAGGAACCACCCATGGGGTATGCCTTGAGCGCTGCAATAGAACTCATATTAAAAATATGACCTCTCTTTTGGGTGATCATATTTGGTAAAAGTTTCCGGGTTAAATGATAAGCACTATATAAATTTGTTTCAATCAACGATTCAAGTTGAAACTCCGGTTCATCCATTAAATTTCCGGGTAAGTATCTGCCAGTATTGTTTACTAAAATTTCAACAGCAGAAAAAGTTTCTGAAATTTTGTGTGCAAAAAGGTCAACTTCTTTTTTTTTGCTGAGGTCACATGCCATAGCCAGAATACATGCCTCCGAATTGATCAGTTGTAGTTGTGTGGCAGCTTCTTGAATTTCTTTTTGATTGCGTGAACAAATGGCTAAATCAAAGCCCTGTTGAATAAAGGTTTTGGCTATGGCGAATCCGATACCCTTACTTGCTCCTGTAATAACTGCCAGCATACTGATTGATTTATTCAAAAATAGCTTTTGTTGGCAACAAGTTGAAGGGAATTTCTCTAGGAATCAGGAGTTTCCTTGAATTGATCGATGATGACTTCCAACTCGGCAATCATCATGGCTGTTGCTCCCCATACAATTAAATCATCCGCAAGCGCATAAACCGGGGTTTCAAAGGAAGCGGATGGATTGTAAGATGGATTGACGGTATGTGTGCTCTTGACGGTCGGGTGAAACAATAAATTGAGTGGTAAACGGATAATTTCGCTAACCTCCCTTTCCGACGCCCTGAAGCTGGGCGTTGTAGTTAAATGACCAACTACAGGGGTGACTAAAAAATTACTCGGTGGGATATAAACATCACTCAGTGTGCCAAGAATTTCGATATGATGATTGGGTATGCCGATTTCCTCTTCACACTCTCTTTTCGCGGTATAAATCAAGTCGGGGTCGCTGTTTTCTTTTTTACCACCCGGAAAACTGATTTGTCCGCTATGTACCTGGCCATCTTTGCTGCGGCGAATGAGCACGGTATTCCATTCAGCATCATTTTCGTATAATAAAATCATCACGCTACTGACACGGGCATCCGTTGGCGGTTCGAGGTTGATCTGACGATTTGAGGGAATCATGCGCCGATGAGCTTCAGCGCCCGGGAGTGAATGTAAAAGGGCCTGCCGTAAATTTTCTATCCAGGGATGGGAGCTGATTGATTCGTTCATGGTTGGCAAAAGTACGAGGGTCTCCTGAATATCGTAAATATCCTTTACGGGCTATGTTTCCAGCCTTATAGAACTTGTATGAAGTGTAAGGTCCAATTTCAGTTTTTCGACAGTTCAGAGATGAAAAGCTTGCACTTCGAATACCTTGATTTATACCGATGACACATTCATAATAATCCAATTTCGTCTCTGACTCATTGTACTAAATTCATGTAGCCTTCCCGCATGTAAGGTCGTATGCCTTCGTACCACAGTAACACCCATAACTATGGGGCGGGCTGGCATTTACCACTTTACAACTCAAATAGTCTTTGGATTATTTATCGTTGGAATTGGTATAACTACTCGCTTTCATCTCCAAAATCGGCGTCATCCTCTAAGCCGTGGCCATCAGGCCTACGTCTCAAAGGCTTCCTTGATTTTGAAGCGCTAGCGAGTTATTCAGGAGACCCGTACAATATGACTTCTTGTAAACGGAATCGATTTTTCGGGAATAAAATAACCAACCTACTATATCGGTATAATTCGAATGCTCCATAAAGCGGCTGCGATGAGATTCAGCCCCGATGGTAGCCAGGCACCGTGTGCGGCGAACAGCGGGAAGTAAGTTGAACAAGGCGTTTGGGATGCGCTGCCAAAAAAATGGAGCAGGTATTTTGTTGGTCAAACGATTCAAGGGGGAAAGCCTACTTTAATTCGAGCTTCACTACATTTTCGACATGATGCGTATGAGGGAACATGTCGACGGCCTGTGATTTAGTACAATGATACACTTCGCTCAATCGCTGTAGATCTCTGGCCTGAGTGGCGGGATTACAACTCACATAAACAATTGTACGAGCACGGATATGTAGCAGTTTATTGAGTAAATCGTCGTGACAACCGGCCCGGGGAGGATCAACGACAATCACATCAGGTCGCCCGTGTTTTGCAAAAAATTGATCATCACAAATTTTGATCACATCGCCGGCAAAAAACAAAGCATCTTTAACCTGATTTTTTTCGGCATTGATACGGGCATCTTTTACGGCGTCTTCAATGGTTTCAACCCCAATGATACGGGCACAATGTTTGGACATAAAAATGCCGATGCTTCCCGTACCGCAGTATAAATCATATAAGGTATCGCCGGGTTGCAGGTTGGCCATATCACGCGCTACCCGGTATAAATTTTCGGCTTGCCGTGTATTGGTTTGGAAAAATGATTTTGGACTGATATCAAAAACAAAGTCTTCCAGTTTTTCTTCAATCACTTGGCTACCCCGGTAGTGTATGATGTTTTGATCGTAGAGGCTGTCGTTGAGTTTTGTATTGATGGTATAATGTAAGGAGCTGATTTGTCCTTGATCAAAAAGGGTATCGAGAAGAGGGAAAATGTGCTCCGGTTGATTTTCGCCAAAAACCAGATTCACCAACACCTGACCTGTGGTGGCCACGCGAATCATAAGATTGCGCAGGAGGCCCTGATGTTCGCGAATATCATAAAAGCTCAACTGATTTTTAAGGGCGTACGAGCGGACAAAATTTTTGATGCTATTACTGGGTTCGGGTTGTAGGTGGCATGTTTCGATATCAATCACCTTATCAAAAAGGCGGGGAGCATGAAAGCCCAGTACCGGTTGGTCGAAACTCAATCCACTTTCTAAGTCGCGGCGGTTTAAGTAACGTTTGGTAGAAAATGTAAACTCGAGTTTATTGCGATACAAACGATCTGATTCGGCTCCAACAATAGGCAAATATTCCTGCACTTGCACCTTTCCGATGCGCTGCAATTGATCGCGAACCTGCTGATCTTTGTACAATAACTGTTGAGGGTAAGGGAGCATTTGCCATTTACATCCGCCACAATCTTCAAAATGCGCACAAAAAGGAACTTGTCTTTGGGCGGAAGGTTTTACCACTTTATTGCATTTTGCCTCGGCCCAGTCCTTTTTATTTTTGTGTACAAATACCTCTGCCACATCGCCCGGAACGACTCCTTCGACAAACAAAATTTTGTCCTGATACCGACCAATACATTTTCCTTCGGCCGCATACGAAAGGATTTCAAGCTCCGGGATAATAAATTTTTTCTTTTTCGGCATGCGGCAATATTCAAAAAGTGAGCAAAAGGGGGCTATGTTAAACAGGTGCAAATGTAACAACTAGGTTTTTCAATCCTACGTCTTGATGATGTAATTTCACTCACTTTTTAAAGTAACAATATGCAAAAACAACTCTTTTCAGTTTGTTTGTTCCTCATAATTTCCTTTGGCTTACAAGCTAAAGACGGTTATAACATCAAAGTAAAATTTCAGGATGTAACGGATTCACTGGTTTACCTCTGTCATTATTTCGGTAAAAATCAAACGGTTTTTAAGGATGATAGCATGGTTTTAAACAAAAAAGGAGAGGGACTTTTCCAATCTGATCAAAAAATTGTGGGTGGTATTTATATGCTATTATTGTCTGACCGAAGCGCCCCCATGGAAATATTATTGCGCAATGGAGACCAGTTTTCCGTGGATGTGAAAAAATCGGATGTATACAACACGGCAAAATTCAGTGGTCAGTCAGAGAATGAGGCCTTTTATGAATACCAGCGATTTTTGGTGAATTATGGCAGTGAGTACCAAAAAATTGAAGCCAAACTGGCCAATTGTAAAACCAAAACGGATTCAAATACGATCTACAAACAACTCAAAGTAAAAGGCAAGGAATTGTCTGATTATCGGGCTGCTGTCATTAAAAAAAATCCGGGTGGATTTATGGCTGCCTTGTTTAATGCAGTGGACGAACCGGAAATTCCGGAAGAACTTCCGATGAAAGCAGATGGTACACGCGATTCCAGCTATCCACGGGTGTTTTATAAGAGCCACTATTGGGATAAATATAATTTTCAGGATGACCGATTGATCTACTCCCCAATTTACGAACGCAAGCTGGACAACTATTTGACACGTCTTGTTATTCCTGTTCCAGATTCAGTGCAGGAAGAGAGTGATAAACTACTCAAAAAAGCAGAGGGGACAACCGAAACTTTTAAATACACTTTGTGGTATTTAACGCGCTGGACCGAAACGAGTAAGATTATGGGTATGGATCAGGCATTTGTGTACTTGGTGGAAAACTATTACATGAAGGGCAAAGCGACCTGGGTAGATTCTGCACAACTAGAAAAATATATCAAGCGCGCAAAGGATATTGCTCCAAACATGATTGGGCAGCCTGCGATGGATTTAAAAATGTTGGATACATCCGGTACAAAACAAATTAACCTGAGTTCTGTGCAGGCCGATTATACGATATTGATTTTCTGGTCGCCGGATTGTGGTCACTGCAAGAAAGAAATTCCGCAGTTTGATTCACTCTATAAAGCGGCATTGAAAAAATATAATGTCAAGATATATGCTGTAGATGCAGACTTGGAAACAGACAAATGGAAGACCTTTATACGGGAAAAAAACCTGGGAGAAGGTTGGATTCACGTACATGACCCGAATCGTCAGTCGAATTTCCGGGCTTTCTATGATGTTTACAGTACACCTACATTATATTTGCTCGACGATAAAAAAGTCATTCGAGGTAAACGCATTGATCACAACAATGTGTTGGGCCTGATAGAATGGCTGGAAAAAAAGAAAAAGGATAAAAAATAAAACCAGAAATAGAATGATGAGAAAAAAGGTATTCATACTGATGACGGCAACCTTGATGCTGACAGGCTATCAATCGTTTGCACAAAAGAAAGCCGCAGATCCTGTGCTGTTTACCTATGGCGGAAAACCGGTAAACAAATCGGAATTTCTGAGGATGTACACTAAAAATATCAATAACCAGAAGCCCGATTTTAGCGAAAAGGCCCTGAGGGAGTATTTAACCTTGTACAGCCGGTTTAAAATGAAAGTGTCTGAAGCTGAATCCCTTCAAATGGATACATTACCGGGTATACTGGCGGAGTTAGGTGGATACAAAAAACAATTGGCCAAAACCTATCTGACGGATAAAGAAGTTACTGACAAATTGGTGAAAGAAGCGTATGATCGAATGAAGAAAGATGTGCGTGTAGCACATATTCTGATTGGAACTCCTCGTGGTTCTGATGATACTTTGGCGGCTTATAAAAAAGCGGATAGTTTGTATAAGGTGTTGTCAGCAGGTGCAGATTTTACAAATTTGGCAAAATCAGTCAGTGAAGACAAACAATCTTCTGTAAACGGAGGTGATATTGGTTTTATTACTGCCATGCAGGTTGTTTATCCTTTCGAAACAGAAGCCTACCAAACACCCGTCGGGAAATTTTCAAAACCGGTTCGTACCTTATATGGTTATCACATCATCAAAAAATTAGATGAACGTGCGGCTCGTGGTGAGATTCAGGTTTCCCAAATTATGGTAGGGGTGCAAAAAAGCGCCGGTAAAGAAGGCGAAGCTATCGCGAAGGCCCGCATTGATTCTGTTTTGGTCATGCTCAAAAAGGGTGAGAAATTTGAATCATTGGTAGAAAAATATTCAGAAGATAAATTTTCGAAAAATACCCAAGGTACATTGGCTTCATTTGGGGTTGGACAGATGGTGCCGGATTTTGAAGATGCAGCTTTCGGATTGAAGAACCCCGGAGATATGACGGAGCCTGTTCGCACAGAATTTGGTTATCATATCATCCGCCTGATTAAAAGGACGCCCGTTCGCCCTTTTGATACCATCAAAACTGAGTTAACCCGCAAAGTGGAAAAAGATGGTCGCATTGAAATTGCCCGTCGTTTATACACGGAGAAAATTAAACAAAAAGTCAATTTTAAAGAAGATGTCAGCGCTTTGGAAGAATTGATTGCTGCTATTCCGGATACCAATTTACGGAACGGTTCATTTAATGCCAGCGATTATAAACGTTACAACAAAAGAATTTTCGAAATGACAGGGGTAACTTTTAGTCAGTCGGATTTTGCAAATTATATTGAGCAGTATACCAAAGGAAAGATTTATGGACAAAAAGAAAGTACGCTGCGCTCATTGTACAAAAACTATACAGACAAAGCAATTTACGATTTTCAGGAAAACAAACTGATTGATGAAAATGAAGAGTACCGCAACCTATTGACTGAGTATCGCGATGGAATTATGTTGTTTGAACTGACCGATAAAACAGTTTGGAGCAAAGCCTCAGTGGATACCACAGGTTTGCAACAATTCTACGAAAAAAATAAAGAAAAATACATGTGGCAACCGGCCATCAAAGGTGTCGTTTATAAATCGGTTGATGAAACATATGCCAAGAAATTGGTGAAGGAATTAAATAATCCAAACAATAAAACCCCGGATGAAGTCTCTAAAGCAGTGAATGGTGACGGCTCTCAGGGTTTTGTAACCTTTGAATCCGGCAAGTATGAAAAATCAAGATTCCCGGCCGGAACTAAACTCGTAGCGGGTAAATATGCACCATACTTTAAAAATAAAGATGAATCATATACCCTGGTGGACGTGAAAGAAGTTTTTGATACCCCAACCCAAAAAACCTTGAGTGAAGCGAAAGGGTATGTTGTATCCGAATATCAGGAATATCTCGAGAAACAATGGCTGGCTGAATTAGAAAATAAATATCCGGTTGTTGTGAATCAGGAAACCCTGAAAGCCATGATTCGATAATTAAAATATTTCTATTAAAAGAGCCGCATTCATATGAGTGCGGCTTTTTAATTCGCGATAATCTGATTTTGTAGCCTCGTGTCCAAAATGACGAGACTAAATCCGGGTTTAACTTTCCTTTTGATTTTTTTTAACGCAGTAAATATTTTACAGTTTTAAAGGCTGGATATTTTTGAAAAAAAATCGAACATCATGAAATACCTGTTACTTATTCCATTCGGATTGTGTGGTATCTTGTTAAGTCCACATATACATGCACAAGATCAAGTAGAAAAAAAGCGCAAAACTGAAACCATTATTATTGATGGGGATAAAAAGGAAGGGAATACGACGATCGAGATTAAAGATGGCGAAGTGTTTATAGATGGTAAAAAAGTTGACCAGGAAGAAAATGGCGATACCAAAATTATCACACGTAAAAAAGTAATTATCAATGGTCGTGAATTAAATGACGAGGAGGCTGAGCAATTTTCTTTTCCGTTTGATGGCATGGATATACAAAGCAACAAACCTATGTTGGGCGTGAGTACCAAGCCGAGTGCGACGGATGATGGTGCAGTGGTGGAGCAAGTGGTACCAAATTCGCCCGCCAGTAAATTGGGCTTGATGGAAGGAGATGTTATTACCAAACTGAATGATCATTTGATTAAAAATCCGGTTGATTTGGTGGAGGCCGTGAGTAAATACAAGCCAGGTGATCGGGTAGACATCACCTTTGAGCGAAATAGTAAAATGCTCACCAAGGATGTGACCCTGAGTGAAAGAAAAGATGCTATGGTGATGCAAAGATCTTTTCCGATGGATGAGGACTTTTTTAAACAATTCGAACGAATGATGCCGGGAATGATGGAACCCATGGATCGTAATTTTGAAATGAATGGACCATATCGCAGTCAATCTCCCAAAATTGGTGTGAGTGTAGAAGACCGTGCTGATGGAGAAGGGGTTCAGGTGAATGAGGTGAATCGCGAATCAGCTGCCGATAAAGCTGGCATTCAAAAGGATGATGTGATTGTTACCTATAATAGTTCAGCCATCAATAATGTGGATGACTTGCTGGATGCTATCCGCAACGCCCAAAACAAAGAACAGGTTGAAGTGGAAGTGAAAAGAAGTGGTACTAAAAAGACGCTAAAGCTTAAAGTTCCAAAACAACTTAAAAAGAGAGAGCTATAATTTCAACATTGATTCGGTAAACAAACCACACTTTGGCAAAAAGTATACCGATTGGATATAGATATCCTCGGGGTTTAAGTTTTCGTTTTCGTAGTTGGTTTTAGTGAGAGAATAGGGTGCAGGCAACTGCACCTTATTTATTGACAGTATCCCAAATTGGATGGAGTAGGATTTCTTTTATACCCAGCTTTTGCAGTTGGGCCGCATAATTTCATTTTATGGAACCTTAACATCATGGTTTTGAAATTTTAAAATTTGATACCATTGCAAAAGCCGAAAATAATAGTTTCCCCGACTCTTACAAGGCCTTTTCCGTTACAGGTGTTCGAAACAAGTACTGCATTTGTTAGTTCAGTTTCATCTATACTATATAGTGTTCAGAATTGACTTAAACTATATCATATCGTTTCTTTCATTTTGCAGCGCGGGCAACAGGCAACATCTTTGGCTAAAATTATAAAAGATGAAAAAAGGAAAAATTTTATTGACCGCAATCATGATGTCATTGGGACTTGGTTTTATCGCTTCTTGCGACAAAGCAGACGATCCCCTGGAGTATGCTCGTTTAGCCGTTACACACGCATCCCCTGATGCCCCCGGTGTTGATCTCTTAGTAGATGGTACAAAAGTAAATACCGCAGCTCTGGGATTCCCATCATCCACAGCATATCTCGATGTCCTGTCCGGTACTCGAAATATTAAAGTAAATGTGAGTGGTACCTCAACTACTGTTATTAATGCCGACGTGCCTTTCACAACCGGCAAAAACTATTCACTCTTTGCAGTAGATTCAGTGTCTAAATTGTCTACTGTATTAATCGAAGACGATTTGACGGCTCCTGCCAGTGGTAAAGCACATGTACGTTTCGTGCATTTATCTCCTGATGCTCCTGCCGTTGATGTGGCTGTAACAGGTGGTGGTGTTGTTTTCGCAAACAAAGCCTTCAAAACATTTACTGCTTTCACTCCTTTGGATGCAGGAACTTATAATCTCGAAGTTCGTGTTGCAGGTACTTCTACAGTAGCGCTGCCTTTACCGGGAATCGTTTTGACTGCTGGTAAAATTTATACTGTTTTTGCAAAAGGTTTCTTAGGTGGTACAGGCGCACAAGCATTGGGTGCTCAAATCATCGTGAATAACTAACAGTCTTTTCTCATGGGTAGATTGTTTGCTTTCCCTGGCTAAAATCTTTCCCATTCAATTGTAAATCATACTAAGGGTTAAAAATAGGGTTTAATACGACTTGCACTGCTACGGCGGTGCTTGTTGTTTTATACCCTCCAGTCATTTGGGTCCCATATCTGATTCTTTTCTCTTTTCGCTATCTTCAACCTTTCCTCATCAAACAAATTTTTGTGTACCCTCAGCACTGCGAATAGAACCCTTTTCATGAGGTCCTCTCGAATGATTCTTCGAATATGAAATCACCTTGGCATGCCTTACATTTGCACGAAATTTAAACGTATGCGTTAATCTTTATTGATTTTCTCTTTATGCCTGTCGGTCTTTTTTGTGGCTTGCGATAAATCCGACAACAAGTCCGAAACTTACAGCCGTATTGCTGTAACTCACGCTGCAAACGGTACGCCAGGCCTGGATGTGATATTGGATGGTGTGGTTATGAATTCTGATTCTCTGGTTTACGGACAATCAGCTCCTTATACTTTTATTTTTAGCGGGCAACGTACATTTCGTTTAAATAAAGCTGGTACTGCTATCAACTATTCGGCAAAAGATACTTTTTTCGATGCCGAAGCATACTATTCAGTCTTCGCTTCTGATTCTGCACAAAAAATGAAAGCACTTTTGTTGAAAGATGATTTAAGTGCACCGGCTGCCGGAAAAGCTCATGTACGGCTTTTACATTTGGTGCCCAATGCCCCAGCAATTGATATCATGAATGATACCACACATGTGCTCAATGCAATTGCATACAATACCGCCCAATCGTTTTTGCCAATCACAGCTGGTACATATCAATTCAAAGCAGTGCTCACTGGTACAATGGATAGCGTCTATCAAACGGATAATCTAGTACTTCAGGATGGGAAAATTTATACTTGTTACTTGCGCAGTTCAGCAACAGGGATCTCTCATGCGCTCATTCAACACAATTAATGGTGATTTGTCCGATCGGGATTTTCGTCGAGAAAAAAATCAGCGGCTATTCCATCTGCATATAGTTTGCCCGCCGGCGTTAATATAGCACGATTATCATGCAGATAAATTTGTTCTTGTTCAATCAGGCGCCTCATTTTTATTTGCCAGTTCCTCCATTGGTGTTCACTCAATCGATCCTGCAACCAATCCAATGCAATCCCGGTATCCATGCGCAATTGCGTCAGAATAAATTCGTTGATCTGATCCCGTTCTGAAAGATATTCAATGTCAAATACTTGCTCTGCCTTCATGATCCCACGGATATATTGATGATTATGACTCACATTCCACTGCCTGCTTTTTCCATTAAAGGAATGCGCCGATGGCCCGAGTCCTAAATACCAATCTCCTTTCCAATATTGGGTATTATGGATAGCCTCTCTTCCCGGTAATGCAAAATTCGAAATTTCATAGTGTCGGTACCCTTGTTGTGTAAGTGTTTGCATCAGCATTTCATATTGAACAGCCTGCACATCCTGATCCACGCCAGCCCATTGCCCTTTCAATTGTTGATGATGCAACACCGTCTTAGGTTCTATCGTTAATCCATAACAGGAAATATGTGGCACACCGGCTTCTATCATCCAGGCCATGTTTTTTCGCCATTTGGACATATCCAAAAGTGGATATCCAAATATCAAATCCATGCTATAGTTTTCGAATCCGGCATCTCGAATCAGGTTCATACTTTCACGAGCTTGTTCGGCGGAGTGGGAACGATTCATCCAAATCAAATCTTCCTCAAAAAAACTCTGAACGCCCACACTCAACCGGTTAATACCCGCTGCTTTCCAAAACTGCAAATTGTCCGGTTTCAAATCATCGGGGTTCGCTTCCAGGGTAACTTCTGCATCTTGCTCAATGCTAAAATGTTCATGTAAGGCATCCAATATCTTGCGGAGTTCATCTTCATGCAGCAGTGAAGGAGTGCCACCACCGAAATAGATTGTGCGAATGGTTTGGCCTTGCAAATAATTCTTACGCAAACTTATTTCCTGCACCAAGGCAACAACAAAATCGTTTTGTGCGTTTAAACTGGTTGAAAAATGAAAATTACAATAATGACATGCTTTGCGGCAAAATGGAATATGTAGGTAAATACCAGCCATTGGAGTTTGTAAAAGTAGTTTCTTTGTACCGATATCCCATGCTGTTCATCACATGTATTCATACATCAGTCGGGCGTGCCCCCTCCTTGGGTCGGGGTCGGGCTGTACGCTGCAAGTTCGCTCCGCCACAGCGGATACGGGCTTTCCGCTGCCATCCCTCACGCAATCGCCTGCTTCATAAGATGTCCGTTTTTTTGGTTGGAATCTTCGGTTGTTTATTTTTTTTCTTGAATGAAATTCAGGCTCAGCAAGCCCTTTTTCGGGTTCAATGGTCCGGCAATAGTCTCGATTCGGTGAAAGCACTGAACGATTTGCCAGAACAATTTATTTCGCCGGAGCAATGTCGGGAGCACATGCAGGCCATGCAACAGAATTTATTTGCAAAAGGTTACCTGACATTTAATCTGCAAACAATTTTGATGAATGATAGTTTGCTAAAAGCTGAATTGTTTCTGGGTCCTCAATATCGATTTGCAAAAATTAGGAATGGCAATATTCCCAATGCCTTATTACAGCAACTTCGATTCGATGAACGAATATACACCAATCAAGTCCTGAATCCTGTCATCCTGCAACCCTTCATGCAAAAGGTACTCAATTATTATGAAAATCATGGATATCCATTTGCCGCGCTATATCTCGATAGTCTGCAAGCAAACTCCAATTTCATTTCAGGTAGAATCATGTTGGATAAAGGGCCGGAAACCAAAATTGATACCATTTTGGTGAATGAAGATGTAAAACTCAATCGCAATGTTTTGTTGCGACAAATCGGATTAAAGGATGGGATGTTATATGATGAATCGAGGGTGAAAACGATTAGTACAAGAATTGCCGAAATACCCTACCTTTCTGAAGCCTATCCCTGGCGTATTGATTTTAATATCGCGAAAACAAAATTGAATGTTTATCTGAAAAATAAAAATGCCAATCGGGCGGATGTACTGATTGGTCTTTTGCCCAATAATGCAGAAATCGGCGGCAAGTTCTTACTCACCGGTGATATCAAATTAGGCCTGATGAATGCCCTTGGGCAGGGTGAACAAATTCAATTGAACTGGCAAAACCTCCAGTACAAATCGCCCCGCATGAATATTGATTTTAGTGTGCCGTTTATTTTTCAATCAGCAATTGGAATCAGTGGTAAGTTCGATTTTTATAAAAAGGATACCACCTTCCGAACGGTGCAGGGTGAACTGGGTTTAATTTATCAATTGGGTGTACAGAGTCAACTTAAATTTTATTATGAACTATCCGGTTCCCGACTCATTAGCGTCAACGCTGCACAAATTGTTGCAGAGCGAAAATTACCGGCCAATGCCGATGTATCGTACCGAACAATTGGTGGAGAAATCATATTACAAGAATTGGATTACCGCCTAAATCCGCGCAAGGGATATAAATTTTTATTCAATGCTGCGCTTTCATTTCGTAAGTTTATTCGCAACAATAGTATCGAGGCTATTCAGGATCCGCTGAGTGGAAATACCATGGCCTTTTTATACGATTCCATTCAACTCAATAATAACAAGTATCGTTTCTTTACCCAGTTGATGATATTCCGTCCTTTGGCAAAGCGTTTAGTATTGGCCGGAATTTATCAGGGTGGTTTAACCTTCAGCAATAATCCATTGTACAGGAATGAATTGTTTCAGATTGGAGGTTATCGTTTGTTGCGTGGATTCGACGAAGGGAGTTTGTTTGTCAGTCAATATCATGTGCTCACTGTGGAGCCTCGTTTTTTGCTGTCTCGCAATTCCTACCTATTTCTGTTCAGTGATTTGTCTTATATCCAAACAAAATTTGCCAATAATTATATAGCAGATAAACCTTATAGTGTTGGACTTGGAATGAGTTTTGAAACCAAAGCCGGTTTATTCAATATCAGTTATGCGATTGGTGGCAGGGATTCTCAAAGATTGCAAGTCAGAAATTCCAAAATCCATTTTGGGTATGTGAACTATTTTTAACCAATGATGTGCGGTTTTAAATGAAGAGGTCATAAAGGGGAGAATGCGAACAATGCCTGTTTAGGCCTTCATTTTCTTTTCCACATACAGATAGATTCTATTTAGGGGTTCCTGAATAACGCTCAAGATCAGTGGTGATGGTCATTCAAACGAAAATTTATAACCGCGGATGCAAACTTTTTTAAGGCCTATTACTAAAAAGCATTCACTTGGGTTTAAGAATCTTTCGCTACCCAGAAATACTGCATATTCTGCGTTGCGGGCAAATCGTAGTATAACAATACTGCTTCATTGCCCGCGCCTTGAATCTACAGCATTTCTGAGTTATTCAGGAACCCCTATGTATAATCTCGATTCCGGGAATCAAGCAAAAATGACTAACTTCGATTGATTAAAATTCGTCCATCATTATCCGGGAAGGTATATCTCCCTGTAAACTTTTTGAATATGAAAAAAATTACACAAACAAGTTGGATTTTTCTTTTCCTGATAATCATGATTTCAAGTTCAGCCATGGCGCAGCTGGCCTATCAAACCGGTACTTTCCAGGGAATATACTCAGTACCTTTGATGTCCGAAACAGATCGAAATTATCTGCAATTAAATCATTGGCATTTATCTCTGCAGAGTATTTATACCAAAAACAAGAGCAGCATTTTTAAAACAGATCAGCTCAAACATCAAAAGTGGCAGCAAAAATTGGCCAGTGCTGAAGTTCCAGTGAGTGCTCAAAAAACCACTGGTGCAAACCCGGTTATTGGAACAAATTTTAAAGGCAATGAATTAAAAACCTGGACACCAACCGACAACAGTATTGCCGTTTCGAATGGAGGTAAAATTGTAAGTTGTATCAATTACGGGGTAGAATATTATGATACCGCCGGGAATAATTTTTTATTAAATCATACCTGGGATGCTCTCGTGAACAATGCCGCACTCTCTGAAGGTAAATTTGATCCCCGGGTGATTTATGATCCTAAACAAGATCGATTTATCGTTGTTTTGTTGCACGGATTTTCATCAGCCAAAACAAAAATTCTGGTGGCTTTTTCGAAAACAAACGACCCTATGGATGGTTGGTTTTTGTACCAAATGTCAGGCAATCCGATGCAGGATACCTCTTGGTCCGATTTTCCCACAATTGGCATCAACGATGATGATTTATTTATTAACTGCAATCGATTTGGAGATGCTCCGAATTATAACTGGAAGGAAACTTTTATCTATCAAATAGCTCTCAACGAAGGTTATAACGGGCAAGCATTACAGTATGGTATTTGGAACAATATCTCAACGCCGGATGGCATGGATGGTATCACGCTTTATCCGGCATCTCATGGTTTGGGGCAATCAATGAAAGAGAAAATGTATTTCGTACAATTAATGCCCGACTCAGGAAGCAAGGTATATGCTTATCGAATTGATGGTCAATTAAGTTCGCCGAATAAAAGTATGCAGGCTTTTGAATACGCCATTCCGCATTATGAAGTCTGTGCCAATGCTTTTCAGAAAGATCCGACAACCGGAAATATCGATTCCTTGTCAACCGGTAGTGCCTGGACTCAAAATGCATTCTATACCGAAGGGGTTTTACATTATACTCATACAGCCGATTTTTCTCAGGGATGGTGTGGATTAACCTATGGTCGAATTTATCTGGATTCCGGAAAGGCCGTATCCACCATGCATGGCGAGAGCGGAACTGATTTATCCTATCCTGCCATCGCTTCGTTTGGATATTCAAATCTTGAACAAGGTGTGGTAATGGCCTATGTGCGTTCAGATTCCAGTCGTACGCCGGAATGTGGCGTGATCAGTATCGATCATCAAATGAATTGGAGTAACAAACAACTCATCAAGTCGGGCGATACTTCGGTGAATATTTTATATCCACCATCTTATCCGATCATGCCCGAACGTTGGGGTGATTATACCGGTATTTGCAGAAAATATAATTCAACCGTTCCTGAAGCCTGGTTGGCAGCAGCGTATGGCACCAATACACTTCCACGTTTGGCATCCTTTGGAACATGGATTGCACAGGTTAAAAGTAATGATCCACAATTGCCTCTAAATACGATAGAATGGCCATCTTCAAATACATCCAAAATTTATCCAAACCCGGTGCAGGATTTGTATTACCTGGAATTTCAAAACAAAATAGCTGGTCCGGTGCAAATTCGACTGTACGATATGCAGGGGAAATTAATTAAAGTGCTTCTGGATGATCAATTACCCGTGAGTGCGAATCGTTTGAGTTTTAATAAGGGCGTTCTTGCTACGGGTATGTATCAAATTCAAATTCAAATGTTCCGGCAAGAGTCGCAAACGATTTCTTTGATGGTTCAATAGAAGTACTTTGGGGTGATTTATTCAGGAACCCCTATTTAGAGAATAGACTAACTTGCTCACTGATTTGTACCGGCACTTTGAGGTACATCCCTCCTTTACCCAATCGTGCGCTTCCTTGTAAAGTCACTTTGTTTGTTTTTGAAAATAAACTTTTAAAAGCTGTTCCCAATACTTTGATCGGGTCGAAATGAACGACTACCGGAAACTGAAAATCTGCTTGTCGGGGTATCATGGTTTTTTCCGGCTGATCTGCAATGCCTATAAATTGATCGTTCAGATATACACTCAAATTGGTTTCCTTAACATCTATGCCAAATTTATTGGGATTGTAGTAAGAGAGATTGATTCGAATAGCGGCTTGATTAAAACTCAGTGTATTCAGTTCAGTTTTGGCTATGCCTTTATACTCTAACTCTTTGATATTATTGCAACCTGCCGACATGAGAATACATGCTACAGTACACAGCAGTAAACTTTGAATAACTTGTTTCATCTTGTTTATTTAAAATATTCTAAGGCACGATGCGTCATTTGACTGGAATCGTCAACATCGGTGTATATAAAGGTTCTCCATTGCGGATTAATAATTTCCCGCGATAGGGTTGAGTGTAATAAAAACATTTGTGTGCCCACCATACCCGGCTGGTAAAACAAAAATCGCACATTAGAAAAACCACCTGCACGACTATAGGACCATATTTCGTGGGGGAGCGCATTTTTTTCGTTGGGTAGTCGAATCAACTCATCCGGTTCGCCGTATACCAGATAAATTCGGCCACGATCTGTTTCATAACCTTTTAAAGTTCCTGTACCATAATTTTTGGCAACATGGTTCAATTTTTCGGCGTAGCTCAACCATTCTGCTTCAGGGTTTCCGGGATTGCGACTGTACCAGAAGTTATAAAAGAAACGTTTTAAAACATCCGGATTTTTCTCACGATTCACGTCGTTGATAAAATTGGTTTCTCCATCCACAGAAATAGGAATACATGCAGCGATATTTTTTCGGAGTGCATTCAAATCATATTTCCGGACAAATGTTTTTTCCGGATCCGTGAGGTGTTGCTCCGTGTTGATCTTCTCGTCGTAGTATTCATCTTGAATCACCTGCACACCTGAACGGAGTAATTGCATGCCCCGTTTATTTTGAAACATCACTTCGCCCTGATTATTTTTAACGAGCAAAATAAGCTCGAAATTTCCGGATGCAAATTTGTTATCCAAAGGAATGCTGTCTCTGTATGGGTTCTCCTGATTCCAGAGGACGCTCTGCCGCCAGATGGGTTTGAGACGATCTTGATTGATCGTCTTTTTTTTAATCTCCAACTGAAAGGTAACGTCATCTGTTATTTTCTGAGGGGGAGGGTTAAGTTCGAAAAAAATGAATTGATCGCCGGTATCAAAAAATAAAAGACCTTCTGTTTGCTGATCTGGCATTTCAGAAGTTCGGCCAATGTTTAACAGAGGTGTAAGGCTTTGTGCATGAGAAATAGTACAAATACCCATCATCAGCCAAAGGACTAAAAGTGGATGTGTTACATTTGCAGGCATTGCGTAAAAGTAAGCACATGGGGTCAAAATGTATTCTAATGGAAAGTGAATATTTTCCTTGTATTGCATGGTTTGCGGATTATCTGCAAAGTGAATCGGTCATTATTGATAATCAGGAGGCTTTTGTACGCTCGTCTTATCGCAATCGTTGTGAGGTGGCAGGTGCACAAGGAAAACAAATACTCAGTGTGCCACTGGAAGGTGGAAGAAATGCACGTCGACTAACCGCAGAGGTGAAGATTTGTTACCGGGAACGTTGGCAACAGGTACATTGGAGAAGTATCGAGGCTTGTTACCGTCGCACACCGTATTTCGAATTTTATGAAAGTCGATTGTGCGGCATTTTTGAACATCGTTTCGAATATCTGGTTGAACTGAATGCACATGTTTTGGGCGTCTTGCTGGATTGTCTGAAACAAAAAACCCATCATCACTCCGGACAGGAGGAGCATCCGGGAACAATTTTTGAAGACCAACGGCGAAAATTTTCACCGGGTTTGCAGGATCACTTGTCCTTCAGGCCCTATTTGCAGCCCTTTCAGGAACGCAATGGTTTTATACCCCATTTGAGTGTTTTAGATATGCTTTGTTGTACCGGACCGGATACCATCGCTTTATTAGGACAAGAAAATGCCTAAAAGTCGGGCTTGAAAAAAGGCTGTTAGAAAAATAGAGAAGATAGTACATTTGCGTGGCCTGAAATACACAAGGTATTTTTAAAGGCAGGCTAAAATATTTTAGAGCGCATGAGCAGTACTTACACCGACCTGGTTAACCAGACTTTTGATTTTCCGCAGGATGGTTTTGTGGTCAAAGACAATTATCTTCAATTCAATGGCGTTGATTTAAAAAAACTCATTGATAAATATGGCACTCCCTTTAAGCTGACCTTTTTGCCAAAAATCGGTATGCAAATTAACCGGGCCAAAAAGATGTTCAATGATGCCATTCGGAAACAGAAGTATGATGGAGAATATTTTTATTGTTATTGTACAAAAAGTTCTCATTTCTCTTTTATTGTCGAGGAGACTGTGAAACATGGTGTTCATTTGGAAACCTCTTTTGCATACGACATTGAAATTATCCGAAATCTGTATCAGCGAAAAAAAATCACCAAGGATACTTTTATCGTTTGTAATGGATTTAAAACAAAGGCTTATACCCGAAATATTGCACAGTTGATTAATTCAGGATTTACGAATGTGATTCCTGTTTTGGATAACAAGTCGGAATTTGAAGATTATAAAAAATCCATCCGTGTAAAAAATCCGGTTAAAATTGGTATTCGGATTGCTGCTGAGGAAGAACCAACATTTGATTTTTATACTTCCCGTTTGGGTATTCGTACCCGTGATGTACTGGAGTTTTATGTCGATAAACTCAAAGGGAATGAACGTTTTCAATTGAAAATGCTTCACTTCTTCATGAACAAAGGGATTAAGGATGATATCTACTACTGGAGCGAATTAAACAAAGTCCTTAATTTGTATTGCCAGCTTAAAAAGATTGCGCCTGAATTGGATAGCCTGAATATTGGGGGCGGTTTCCCGATCAAACATTCTTTGGCTTTTGATTTTGATTACACCTATATGGTCAATGAAATTTTATCGACCATTAAAAAGGTCTGTAAAAAGAACAAAGTGGATGTGCCCAATATTTATACGGAGTTTGGATCATTTACAGTGGGTGAGTCCGGAGCCGTTATTTATTCGGTACTGGACGAAAAAATGCAAAACGACCGTGAAATCTGGTACATGATTGATTCCTCGTTTATCACAACGTTGCCGGATACCTGGGGTATTGGAGAGAAGTTTTTGATGTTGCCCGTTAACAAATGGGATGAAGAATACCAAGAGGTACATCTCGGAGGTTTAACTTGCGATAGCCATGATTTTTATACTTCCGAAGAACATATCAACGCAGTGTTTCTTCCTAAAAGTAAAGGCACAGAATCTATACAAAAACAACAACCACTTTATATTGGATTCTTCCACACGGGAGCCTATCAGGATCAGTTGAGCGGATATGGCGGTATCAAACATTGTATGATTCCTTCTCCAAAACATGTGATTGTGGAGTACGACAAAAATGGCAAACTGATTGATTGGTTATACGCCAAAGAGCAGAGTTTTCAGAGTATGCTCAAAATTCTCGGGTATAAATAGGGTCATTTGTAGATAAATTATTTAGCCCGGAAACCTTCATGAAATGGGAGCAGGGGCGAAGTGGCCATGCATTTCAATGGCTGGAATTTGTCCGATCAAATTCTTTTAATGTGCTTTCTAATCAATGGATATTGGCCAGTATGTGCAATACATGGTACTAAATTTCCCGGAAACTTAACATCGACCTAAGCAGGAAAAATTTATTTTCAAGAAAAATTTCCTATGATCTGGCGAAAATTTAATGGCGAAATGATCCTCAAACCAATTATACAATCTGTTGAAGAGGCTATTATTCGCGAACATGAAGCAGGCCATCGTTTAAAAGTTTGTATCGGAACAGATTCACAAGTGAAGGCCCATGAAACAGAATTTGCAACGGTTATTGTTTTTTTACGGGAAGGCCGGGGTGGCTTTATGTTTATTCATAATGACAGCACGCAAATTAATTATTCCATCAAGGAACGAATGCTGATGGAAGTAGCAAAAAGTATTGAGATTGCTTACGAGTTATGTGATCTTTTTACTGCCTACCATGTAGATATGGAAGTTCATGCAGACATCAATACCAATCCACAATTCAAAAGCAATGAAGCCCTGCGAGAAGCAACAGGATACATCCTTGGCATGGGTTTTGCATTTAAAGCCAAACCCGAAGCCTTTGCCAGCAGCAGTTGTGCCAATAAAATAGTCAACTAGGTTTACTGGAAGCAAGGCAGCGGTAATACAATCTGATTATACATTTATAGGTTAATAAAAGTTATGAAAAAATATATATTTTATGTGATGGGCTTATTGTTAGTGCTTACAATGTTCTCCTGCAATACCTATCGTTGGCAACGAAAACGTTATTATCAAAAGGATCCTTCAAAAAACTGGAATCATTATAAAAAAAACAACAAGTCGAAAGGCAATACGAATAATTCGTAAAAAAAGGTTTTTTTGGTTAATTTTCCGCCATACAAAAGTTTTACAGATATGAAAAAAATACATATTTTACTCCTACTCGTCACTTTAACTGGTATTTTTTTCTACCGGATGCAATGAATATCGAAGTTTAAGTTCCGCTTCAAAAGTTTCTCAATTGAGTGGAAATCCTTTTATGTATCAATTATCTAAATCGGTGATGAAAACTATGGGTAAGTATATGTTGGAGAAGGGTATTAAAAGTACCGTAGGTAAAATAAATTTGATGAGCCCTCTTTCTGGATTGTTCAGTAATTCCAGCGATTTGTCTGGATTAAAAGATTTATTGGTGAGCACATATAAAATTGCTCCTAAAAAGGCAGACGCTCAATTTGGTAATTTGCAGAATGTGCGTGATCTGATAGGCTTTGTCGCCAAGAACGGGCAAAATTTTAATTTCTATAATTCCAAAATTTAATTCCCGGACACTTAAAAAATATTACCACCGATTTTTCGGTGGTTTTTTTGTGCTTCATGTATGTTGAACCCAAATTTTGTCTTGTTCAAAAAGACGAGACAAAATTTGGGCTGAAAATCTATTCTGGCTTATTGTGATTCGGGGATACAAAGCATTTCGATATAATTCAATACTTCCTTACGCCCCAATCGTTTCACGGCAGAGGTTACAAAAATTGGAGGCAGGCTTTCCCATTGGTTCAGGAGGGTTTGTTTAAAAAGCTGCACATTTTTACTCACCTCTTTCTGTGTTTCCTTATCAGCTTTGGTAAAGAGCAGGGTGAATGGAACGCCTTTTTGACCCAATTTATTGATGAAATCCAAGTCGGGTTTTTGTGGCGTATGCCTTCCATCGATGAGTACAAATAAGGTGAGCAGATTTTCACGTTTTTCAACATAGTTCCAAATCATTTTGGTCCATGCATGCCTTTTTTGTTGCGAAACTTTAGCGAATCCATATCCGGGTAAATCCACCCAATACATGTCTTTATTGATTAAAAAATGATTAATCAATTGTGTTTTTCCGGGTGTCGATGAAACCTTGGCGAGTTCTTTTTTATTACTCAACATATTGATCAGCGAAGATTTTCCAACATTGCTACGTCCAATAAAAGCGATTTCGGGTTTATCGGGAGTCGGGCATTTGGCAATATCCTCGTTGCTGATGAGGTATTCAGCATGTTTCACTTCCATAGTGGCAAAGGTAATACCGAAACGGGCATCGAAGGCCTTGAATCTTCCTCGTTTTAATAGCTTATAGAAATTGTCATCAATCCAGTATATAAAAAATACGGTTCATCCAAAAGCCCGGGTTTATCTTTGTGGCATGGGTACCACAGTTGTTCCGGATCAGAATTCTTCCTTGGCGAAAAAGAAACAAGTTGAACAAATGTTTGATGGCATTGCTTCACGTTATGATCTGATTAACCGGGTACTCAGTTTGAGAATTGATGTGCTTTGGCGGCGTAAAGTGATTCAATTACTAAAAAAATATCAACCAAAAGTCATTTTGGATGTTGCGACCGGAACAGCCGATTTGGCAATTGCCATGCAGCGTTTAAGACCTGCAAAAATCATCGGGTTGGATCTTTCCGCACAGATGTTGGCTGTTGGTCAACAAAAAATTGAAACTGAGGGGCTGGATGGCCTTATAGAGTTGGTGAAAGGAGATAGTGAAAATCTACCTTTTGATTCCAATCATTTTGATGCGGTTACGGTAGCTTTTGGGGTACGCAATTTTGAAAATCTGCAAAAAGGTCTCGATGAACTTTATCGTGTTTTAAAGCCTGGTGCACCTTTGGTGATTTTGGAGTTTTCAAAAGTTAAAGTCTTTCCGATCAAACAATTTTATCACTTTTACTTTCGTTATATAACACCTTTTATTGGGAAATTGTTCAGCCGGGATCAAAAGGCGTATACCTATTTGCCAAATTCTGTGGCGGTTTTTCCGGAAGGTGAGGAAATGTGTGTAATATTGCAAGGAACCGGATTTAACCATATTGAATGCAAACCATTAAGCTTCGGCATAGCAACTATTTATCTGGCGCAAAAGTCTGCTTAAGTGTCTTATTCCTGATGATCACTTTTTGGGCAAATGCCCAGGAGGAAAAAATGAACAATCCGGAACATGATACCAAACCGTATTATTTTGGCATTTCTGTTGGATTAAATTTCTCGCAATATCATCTGGAGCAGTCCAAATATTTTATTGATTACGATACGGTCATGAATATTACCCCATACTGGAAACCCGGTTTTCATTTAGGAATCATGGGTAACCTTCGCTTGGGGAGTTTTGTTGATCTTCGGGCTATACCGTCCTTCGTGTTGCGCGAACAAGCATTGCGGTACCAATTACGAAATGATTCAGTGATTAATACAAGCTTCGAGAGCATTCTTTTCAGCATGCCGATTGAGTTCAAGTTCAAATCCGACCGACAAACCAATTTCCGTTTTTATGTTTGTGCCGGAGGGAAAATTGATTATGATTTTAATGCTAACTCGCGTTCAAAACGGCCCGACGAACCGCTTAAGGTAAAGCCTCTGGATTATGGTTACAACTTGGGATTGGGGTTTGAATTTTATTATCCGAATTTCATTTTTGCTCCTGAAATTAAAGTCAGTAATGGTTTGGGAAATAGTTTGTCGAATAATTCAGACGAGATTACCAACAAAGCGCTGAATCGAATTACTACCAGAATGATTCTGTTATCCATTCACATACAGGGATAAAAAAACCGCATCCTTTCAGATGCGGCTCTAACATTTATTTTTTGATTAATTTTTCTTCATGTTTTTCGCTTCAATGCTCAATGTTGCATGAGGCACTGCACGTAAACGAGCCTTGTCGATGAGTTTACCTGTTTCACGACAAATACCATAAGTCTTATTTTCAATTCGAACGAGTGCTTGTTCTAAATGACCGATAAAAGTAATCTGACGACTAGCCAACTGATTAAACTGTTCACGTTCCATAGAGGCGCTTCCGTCTTCGATATTCTGATATTTATTCTCAGTATCTTCTGTACCCCCTTCATCTTTTCGCATAATCACACCTTGTAAATATTGTAATTCGGCTTTTGCGGTTTCTAATTTGCGAAAGATGAGTTCGCGAAACTCCTGTAAATCGTCGTCGCTGTATCTGTAGCTTGGTCCTGCGTTCATGTCATTCATTTCTAATATAGATCTTGTTGCTTCTGGTTCGTATTTTTTAATATCGTCCTGGTCGTTGGTTTTTCTCTTTAATTCAGATGTTTTTCGGTGTGCTATCACTTTGCCGCTTTCATTTTTCAAGTTGGAAACGCCGAAGGTATTGGTTTTAAACACATCGGATTTCTTGGGCATATGCGCATTACTATTGGTAGAAACAATAGTCGTCTTCGAAGATTTTCCTTTTTTTGCCGGTCTGCTAGGAGCAGGTTTATTTTCCTTTTCCGGGGCCTTTTTTACTTCCGGTTTAGCCACTGCCTTTGCAGTAGGTTTTGGAGCTTCTTTAACCGGTGCTTTAGGGGCTGGTTTTGAACTAGCTTTGGAAACAGGTTTTGGGGCTTCTTTAACCGGTGCTTTTGCAGAAGCTTTAGGTGCAGGTTTAGCAGCTCCCTTAGGTGCTGGTTTTGCTGCAGCCTTCGGTGCTGGTTTTGCCGGTGCTTTCGGTGCTGGTTTTACCGCAGCCTTGGCACTTGATTTAACAGGTGCTTTCGGTTCTACTTTTTTTGCAGCTACTTTGGCAACAGGTTTTGCACTTGCTTTTGCAGCAGGTTTTACCTCAACCTTTTTTGCAACCGGTTTTGCCGGAGCTTTCGGTGCTGGTTTTGCTGCAGGTTTTGCAGCTGCCTTTTTGGGTGCTGGTTTTGGTGCCGGTTTTGATTTGGCAACTGGTTTCGCAGGCGCTTTTTTAGCTACTTCTTTGGTAGCAGCTTTTTTAACAACCGGCTTAGGCGTTACTTTCTTGGTAGTACCCATAGCAATGAATTTAGTTTTTAGAAATTAGGATTTTAAGGCTTTGATCATTCACCTCAATTTCAGTCCCATGCTGTATTTCAGAGGAAAAATCCAGTTTGTCGGCCAAAATTTCCGTGCAAATATAGGAATTAAAATTATTTAGCGCACTCTTTAACATTTCATGGTCTTCTATTACCACTTGTATCCGGTCGGTCAGCGCAAAATCATTGTCTTTGCGGATTTTTTGAACCTTGTTGACAAACTCTCGTGCAAGGCCTTCTTCTTCCAGTTCAGGACTGATTTGTATATCCAATGCTACAGTCAGCATTCCCTTATTTCCGACCAACATACCCGGAATATCATCCGAACTGATTTCGACATCTTGGATCAGAATGGTAACATTTTCTTGACCCAATGATAAATCAAATGAGCTGTTCATTTCCAGCAGACTGATGTCTTCCTGACTCATCAATGCAATTGCCTGAGCAACTTCCTTCATCCGGGTACCCATTTTTGCCCCTAATTCTTTGAAATTGGCTTTTACTTTTTTACGAATGAGTTGATTGTTCGCTGCGATAAATTCTATTTCCTTAATATTTACTTCCGACTTAATAATCTCCTCCACGGCTTGAATTTGTTCCTGAAGTTTGGCATTCATAGCCGGGATCAAAACCTTTTGTAAGGGTTGACGAACTTTTATATTGGCCTTTTTACGCAAGGATAAAATTAAGGAAGATGCTTCCTGCGCCCATTTCATTTTCTCTTCCAAATCGGTTTGAATGTTCGATAATTCTGCCTGCGGATAATCGCACAAGTGAACAGAAATTTGTTCGCTTTGTTGGGTAACCGCATTAAGCTGCTGATAAAGCCAATCCGGGAAAAATGGCGAAATTGGTGCCATCAGTTTACACAATGTAATCATGCATTCATACAAAGTTTGATACGCACTGATCTTATCCTGTTCATATTCCCCTTTCCAAAAACGACGTCGGCAAAGACGAACATACCAGTTACTCAAATGTTCATCGACAAATTCATCGATGGCTCTACCTGCTTTGGTAGGCTCATAGTCATCGAAGTATTCGATACATTTTAAAATCAGGGAATTCAATGAGGATATAATCCATTGATCCATTTCCGGGCGATCTTGTAATGGAATATTTTTTTCAGCAAATCGAAAACCATCCACATTGGCATACAAGGAGAAAAAGCTGTAGGTGTTGAAGAGGGTATTAAAAAGTTTTCGCTGCGACTCCTCAATCCCTTTCATATCAAATTTAAGGCTATCCCAGGGCGAAGCATTCGTGACCAAATACCAGCGGGTCGCATCAGCACCATACTGATTGATGGTGGTAAACGGATCTACCACATTGCCCAGGCGCTTACTCATTTTATTGCCATTTTTGTCGAGCACAAGTCCATTGGAGACTACTGTTTTGTAAGCTACTGAATCGAACAATAAAACACCCAATGCATGCAGGGTATAAAACCATCCCCTGGTTTGATCTACTCCTTCGGCAATAAAGTCGGCAGGGAATGCTTTCGGATAAGGTTTATCGCTGGTGCCTGCAGCATCTTTTTCGAATGGGAAATGCCATTGTGCATAAGGCATGGCTCCACTATCAAACCAAACGTCAATTAAATCAGGTTCGCGATACATTTTTTCGCCGGTCGAAGATTTTAATATAACCTGATCGATATAAGGTTTATGGACATCCTTTAAGTCCTTTTCAGGACTTTCGTCGTGAAGATGTTGTTTGATTTCGTCGATACTACCGCAACAAATTTCTTCGCTGCCATCTGCAGTACGCCATACCGGTAGAGGGGTTCCCCAATAACGGCTGCGGCTCAGATTCCAATCTACCATATTTTCCAACCAATTGCCAAAACGGCCCTCTCCGGTTGATTTAGGTTTCCATTGAATCGTTTTATTCAATTCAACCATCCGATCCTTCACAGCAGTTGTGCGTATGAACCAAGCATCCAATGGATAATAAATGATTGGTTTATCGGTTCGCCAGCAATGCGGATAATTATGTTCGTATTTTTCGACTTTAAAAGCTTGGCCACGTTTTTTCAGTTCCACACAAATATCTACATTGACATCTTCATAGTCTTTTTCGCTCTTGTAATTTTTAACATATCGACCGCTGTATGGTCCTGTACCTTCAATAAATTTACCTTCACGGTCTACTAAAACCAATATACCTAAATTATTTTTTTGCCCGGCCCGATAGTCATCCGCGCCAAAGGCGGGAGCAGTATGAACAATTCCGGTTCCATCTTCGGTGGTCACAAAATCGCCACAAATTAAACGAAACGGATCTCCACCGGATAACTCCGCCTTGTTACTGTCAAAGGTGAATAACTGCTCATAACGCAAGCCTTCCAACTCCGAACCTTTATAAAGGCCAATTACTTTGTAAGGGATTAATTTTTGTTCGGCTGTCCAACTTTCAAAATCTAAATCCTCCGCTTCTGTTTTAAAATATTTGCCTAAGAGGGCCTCTGCCAATACCACATATTGTAATTCGTGGGTATAAGGATTCAGGGTCTTGACCAGGGCATAATTGATATTCGGCCCTAAAGTGAGGCCCAAATTGGAAGGCAGGGTCCAAGGAGTGGTGGTCCAGGCCATCACATAAACAGGCAACTCAGGCTTTTCGGCCTGAATGATTGAATTGGGTAATAAACGAAACATGACCGTGGCGCTGGTATCCTTGACATCTTTATAGCAACCTGGTTGATTCAGTTCGTGCGAACTAAGACCTGTTCCGGCTGCCGGTGAATACGGCTGAATGGAAACACTTTTATAGAGATAACCTTTTTTGTGTAACTCTTTTAAGCACCACCACAAACTTTCAATATAGTTATTATGATAGGTTACATAGGGATTTTCTAAATCAACCCAATAGCCCATTTTGCGGGTGATTTCATCCCATTTGTCTTTAAAACGAACCACGGCCTCCCGACATTTTTGGTTATATTCTTCCACCGAAATTTTGGTGCCGATATCTTCTTTGGTAATTCCTAATTCTTTTTCCACGCCCAACTCAACCGGTAATCCATGTGTATCCCATCCGGCTTTTCGATTGACCTTAAAACCTTTCATGGTTTTGTATCTGCAAACCATATCCTTCAGTGTGCGGGAAATAACGTGGTGAATACCCGGCATTCCATTGGCACTGGGTGGACCTTCATAAAAAACAAAATCCGCTTGTCCTTCACGGATTTCAATACTTTTCTCGAAAATTTTTTCATTCAGCCATTGTGTGCCGATCTCTTTTTCGAGTTCGGGCATTTGCAATGATTTCGGAACGATATAGTTTTGTTGCGACATAGCCTTAAAAGGTTCAAAATTGGAGGCGCAAAGGTAAGACAATTTGTATGACTTCTCCTTTGTGCACAAGAATGTGGCGGATAAAAAAATATCCCGCTTTTTAGGGCGGGATATTTTATATTTTAAGGAGTTTGATTAATTCACACGAGGCAAACGGAAGTTACCAACCAGGGTATAAGTATTTCCACTTGGGTTACCCACGGCATTGATTGAAAATGTTCCTGTTACATCGCCAGGAAAACCCGGAAAAGTAGTAAAGGTGACCACAGAACCCGGATCCAGTGAAAACTGTGTATCTGTGACAAACGAAAAGAAACAAACCAGCGACGAAACCGCATGCGTACCTATTGTTGTATCAACTGCCTGGAAACTCAGGTAGTTATTCTGGCCATTCAAAGAAAAGGCACTGATATTAGAAGTGCCATTGCCTAAATTTACAGAAATGGAAGTCGTATCAACAGGAATTACAAAGCTTTTGGTCATTGTTACGGAAGTTACCGTATTGGTCATCGTCAGGTTCAGGAATTGCGAAATATTTCCACAGGCATTTAAGATTCCAACATTATTGTTGCCTGCTATGAGGGTCATGGAAGATGAATTACCAAAGACATTATTACTCAAATCATAAGCTACGAATGTAACAGGTTGTGTGGGCAAGCAAGGAATCGTGTATGAAAAATTACCCGATGCATTTGGAGTAATCAGGATATTATAAGGAGATACCAGAATGCTGGCGTTGCTGATCGGTAAATTATTACAATCTACCACAGAACCGGTAATGGTTGTACTATTTAAAACAGGAACCGTTACAATCAGCGTTCCTAAATTTTGATTCACGCTACCCGTGGTGATGGTTTGAGAATAAATAGGCACACCGAGTGAACTGCAGACATTTCCACCATCAAATACTTCAAGTAACAAAGAGGCATTTGAATAACAAAGACCTCCAACCCAGCCGCTGGCATTGGTTGTGCCATGACGGGCATCATTGTTGGCGGTATTGGTTAATTTAACCAAATAACCGTTCAAAGGCATTCCATTTTGGTCAACAAAAGTCATTTCAATGCTGATGTTGGCAGCTTGCGGTGTATCACAATTCCAGAAACTAAAATGGTTTACTTTTCCAACGTATTTATTTCCCACCAACATGGCACTGCCTTCTTCAACCCACATTTCTTTTTCAGCATCATAAAACCATAAAGGAATGGTTGCAGGGGCATTACCAATGATCGAATTTGGAACATCCAAAGTCATAGTCACTTCCTTACCGTCGGCTATCTGAAGGGGTGTACCATCCGGGGCAAACAATTCGGCAACGAACATCCCAAAACTTTGTAAAGTTCTTTCTTCACCACCGGCAGCAGTAACACCTCTCAAATCTCCGGGCATTGTATTGCGGCCTTGGGCTGTAGTTGGATTAATGGTTTTGGCATATACAAAAACCTGTCCGGCATAGGCAGCACCCGTTGTTTTGTTTTTAACGGCATTGAGCGGAAATGATAATTTTAAACCTCCGGCGAAACTGAGTTCACCACCATTGGAAGACATAAATGATTGAGGATTTTCTTTTTTCATGAGTGACAACGAAAACTGATGACGTTGTCCCGCTTTAACCATCATGGCTCTGGAACCGTTAAAAAATCCAGCTTTAGTAACATGCACCGTAGTAGCATGTTGCGGAATGGTAATGTTGTTGAAATAATAAAAACCATTCACATCTGTGGTGGTTTGGTATCCTTTCACACTAATTTGGGCACCTTCGAGAGCAATACCGCCTTCATCGGTGATAACGCCAAAAATAGAGGCCGAAACCATGGTGCTGTTATCATAGGGAACGATGGTGCCTTGAATGGTCGGATTGGATTTTCGACAAGCATTGAATAAAAAAAGAAGGAGCAGGGCAGTCGTTGCAAAAAGACCAGTCCTGAGGGTTTGTTTAAATTGCATATTATAACATTTGAGGGTTCAAAGATAGCAGACGAAGCGGATAAAGGAAGAGTTAGTCTGAAATGTCATCAGGTTGTCATTCTTTTCAATAAAATGTAAACAAAATAGAACCAACATGGGGTATAGCCTAAAAAAATGGATAATTTTTTCATTCATCAAATCCTATGGCCTGATTTGTGATAAAAGACCCTAAATATTTCTTTTCCAGAAAATTAGGAATGAATATCTTTAGCCAAACTAAGAACGCATGCAGGAAACTGTTCCAATACTGATTCACCTGGGTGGAAGGCAATATAAAATCAAAGTATCTGCAGAGGATGAAGCGCACGTCAGAAAAATACTTGCAGAAATTCATCAAAAAAACCTTCAGATTAAAGAGCAGTTTCCGGGACGGGATGAACAGGATTATCTGGCTATGACACTGATGGATTATATTTCCAGTCGTAAGGTAGAACCCCAGATTTTACCGGACATTGATCAAAAAATCAAATCCATTTTTCAATTAATCAACGAATGACGAACGACGAAATTTCGGATATCCTCAATTTGACGGCGAAATTGTATGATATTCATGGAGAAAATCCTTTTAAATCGAAGGGTTATAGTATTGCCGCTTTTCAGATTGATAAACTGGAAAAATCCATCATGGACATTCCCCGTGCGGAATGGTCTCAAATAAAAGGTATCGGAGACAGTGCGTCCAGGGCCATCGCTGAAATTATTGATACAGGCCGCAATAAGTCACTTGAAACATTATTGATAAAAACGCCGGAGGGTATTTTGGAATTGATGAAAATCAAAGGCCTGGGACCCAAAAAAATTTCAACCATCTGGAAGGAATTGGAGATAGAATCACCGGGCGAGTTATGGTATGCTTGTATGGAAAACCGCTTGCTGGCTTACAAAGGTTTTGGCGAAAAAACGCAAAAGAGTATTCTGGAGTCACTCGACTTTTATTTCGCCAATCAGAAAAAATACCTGTACGCACAGGTAGAGCCTTTTGTACAGGAAATCACCCTGCTTTTCAATGAAAAATTTGATGTTCCGTTTCAGGTTTGCGGCACTTTTGCGATGCAGGAAGATGTGATCGAGCATTTATCGTTTTTAGTGGCAAGCACTCAAACACAAATTCTGGAAACTTTGAAGTACGGGAACTTTAGATTGATTGAATCCAAAGAGGATTATTTGATGTATTCCTATTTAGATCACATCGAAGTCAGGATTTACCCTTGTCGTTCAACGGAGTTTGTACAAGAAGCCATTCGTTTAAGCAGCACGGAATCCTATTGGAGTCAAATGGCGAACAGGGGTATTGAAGAAAAAACATTCGCCAATGAGTCCGATTTTTTTACCCAAAACGGAATACCCTACTTGCCGGCCTGTTTGCGACGAGAAGTGGAATTGCCCGCTTACGTGCAGCCTTCTCATCTTATTCAGCCCAATGATGTGCGGGGGGTAATTCATAGTCACAGTCGATGGAGTGATGGCTCAAACAGCATCGAAGAAATGGCACGCGCTTGTATGGCCAAAGGTTATGAATATTTGGTGATGAGTGATCATTCCGTGAGTTCATTTTATGCCAATGGTTTATCGGTTGAAAGAATACAGCAACAACAGGAAGAGATAGATCGATTAAATACGTTGTTAGCCCCTTTTCACATCTTTAAAAGCATTGAATGCGACATTTTAAACGATGGTCGATTGGATTATTCCAATGAGGTATTGGCAACATTTGATTTGGTCATTGCCTCAGTACATCAAAATCTGAATATGACTGAAGAAAAGGCGATGGAGCGGATTTTAAATGCGGTTCAGAATCCATATACAACTATTCTGGGGCATCCTTCCGGGCGCTTGTTGCTCAGTCGGAAAGCCTATCCACTCAATTATCCAAGGCTTATTGAAGCATGCAAGGCCCATCAGGTGGTCATGGAAATCAATGCACATCCCCGCAGGTTGGATTTAGACTGGAATTGGGTGGGCTCTGCGATTTCGGCCGGGGTGATGTTATCGATTGACCCGGATGCCCATAGTTTGCAGGGGATTGAAGATATTCGATTTGGAGTTTTATCGGCCCAAAAAGCCGGATTGCAGGCGGAACACAATTTGAGTTCGATGAATTTGGGGGATTTTAGAACATTTTTAGCTGAGCGGAAAGCAAATAGAGCCTAACAAAAACCCTTCTATTTTTTCTATATGAAACAGAGGAAAAAAAAAAGTACGACCCACGCCCATTAACAAAATTTTTCTATACATTTGAAACTTATAATTTAACAAAAAAGTAATGAATATGAAGAAAATTACATTGTCCATGTCTTTGTTTGTGCTTTGTTTGCTTGGATTCAATTCTAATGCGGATGCACAGAACAGACGTTCGAGTTTCAGGGTTGATGCGCCTGCATCAATTCAGGGGTACAAAATCATTGAAGAAATTGACTCCACTTCAACCACTTCACCATGGGGAACAAGTATCGATTCTACTTGGGAAGGAATGGATGTGATATACGATCCAAACAATCTCGATGGTTGTGTGTCGTTTGCGCCGGGTTATTTTACGGGAAAATTTGCATTAATTTTTCGGGGTGGTTGTGAATTTGGAAGCAAAGCCAAAAGAGCACAAGATGCTGGAGCCCGCGGGGTGATTTTGGTAAACAACCTCTTGGGTGTTGCTGGCATGGGTGCTGGTGCCGATGGTGCATTGGTTGAAATTCCTGTGGTGATGGTAACGAACGCTGACGGGAATGCCATGAGGGCTCAAATTGATGCCAGTAATCCTGTAACTGTTTCGTTGGCAGCATGGAGATTTGATCCGGTTGCGAATCCAGTAGATATTGGTTTTATGAACGATGGTCCTGCTTTGCCTTTAGGCCGTTCGATGCCATTTCATCAGGTAAGTACCCAATACGGTATGATGGATGAAGACTTCCGCGTATTTGGAGGTTCTGTTTTTTATAATTTCAGTACAAACTCCTGGGATACCTTGTTTCAGAAGGTATGGAAAAGTTACAATTCTCAGTTAACCGGAGGTTCTTATACGCTGCAGGATTCAAACTCTGTAAATTGGAACTTTGCAACTCCTGTTTCTACATTGGATTCAATTTTGGCAGTTCGTTTGGATACGGTTGGTACAACCTTACAAGGCTTTGACATGAATGATGCGCCTAAAGGCCGTTATTTGATTGAGAACACCATGGCTACAATTCCTTTCACAGAAACCGGTTTAGCACCGTTAAACAATGATTGGGCCTATGAATTTGCGATACATGATTCAATTTATTCAAAATGCGAATATGATTTTGTAAAAGGTCGTCCGGTTGCTAACAGCTATATCAATGTCAATTCAGCTGCAGAATGGGGGCCAATATTACATATTCGTAATGGCGGATTTAGTGCGAAAAAAGTACAGGTTGTATTGATGCGTCCTGTGATTGATGATTCAGTATTTACTGGTCAGGATGTGTTAGTGACCCTTTCAAAATGGTCAGACAATGATGCCAATGGTGCGATTGATTATGCTACTGAATTGGATGAAATTGCAAATGCTACTTATCAATTAACTGCAACAGACGTTATTCCTATTGGTGGTTTATTGTTGACCATGAATTTAGTGAATACAGTTGCTCCGGGTCAATTGATCAAATTGGAAGATATGTCTGATTATTGGTTACGTGTTAGCATTCCTGGAACTACAACAGGTTTTGCAATTGGTGCTGATTATTATTCAGATTATCGCGCCAATTTAGAATTTGATAATGGATATGGTAATCCGCTATATTTCAATGGAACAATGTATGGTGGTGGTTTTGCAAATGCAGGATCTCCTTCCATTGCTTTACATATGAATACCAATAAAACTGAATCCGTTGAGGATATTGCTAACTTTGCAGGTTCTGTAAATGTTTATCCAAACCCAACTTCTTCAGTTGTAAATGTGGCGGTTGAATTGGATCAAATGAGTGCAAGCATCCAATATGAAATCATGGATGTAACCGGTAAAGTATTGGATACACATTCTGTAAAAAATGCACAGCAAAATACCTTCACGTATAATACTGCCAAATTGAGTGCAGGTACTTATTTTGTAAATGTGATTACTGAAAATGGTCGTACACAATCCAAATTTGTGGTGACGAAATAGTTTTCAAATTGTTTGGATAGTTCTGAAACCGCCTTGAAATGGGCGGTTTCTTTTTTTTATCCAATCCTTTTCTTGAATTACCTTTGCCCTATGTCATGCGGTACCCCGGTTGATTCAAATACAGTTCAGCGCGTTAAAAAACCAGATTGGTTAAAGGTTAAACTTCCCATTGGCGAAAATTATCGCCATGTGCGTGGTTTGGTTGATACCCATAAATTACATACCATTTGCGAAAGCGGTAATTGTCCCAATATGGGTGAATGTTGGGGTGAAGGAACCGCAACTTTTATGATTTTGGGAAATACCTGCACGAGGTCTTGTGGATTTTGTGCCGTGTCAACAGGTCGTCCTGATCCATTAGATTGGGATGAACCGCAAAGGGTTGCCGAAGCGATTTATTTGATGAAAGTCAAACATGCCGTCATTACATCTGTTGATCGGGATGAATTAAAAGATGGTGGAAGTATTATTTGGGCAAATACCATTAAGGCCGTCAGAGCACTAAATCCTGAAACAACGCTGGAAACATTGATCCCTGATTTTAAAGGAGATAAAGAGAATATTCAACGAATCATTGATGTGGCGCCGGAGGTGGTTTCGCACAATATTGAAACTACGGAAACCCTCACCCGCAAAGTACGTATTCAGGCCAGATATCATCGGAGTATGGAAGTGATACGCACCTTGAAACAAGGAGGCATGCGAACCAAAAGTGGAATCATGCTGGGCTTAGGAGAAACAAAAGAAGACGTGATTCAAACCCTGCAGGATTTATTTGATAATGGTTGCGATGTGGTAACCATCGGACAGTATCTACAACCCACTCCAAAACATTTGCCGGTCGTCCGTTTTGTACATCCGGATGAGTTTGCAGAATTTAAAGAAATCGGTTATCAGATTGGGTTGGATCATGTTGAAAGTGGTCCATTGGTGCGCTCTTCGTACCATTCAGAAAAACACTTGTTCTCCGGTCGCCGACCCTAACATCCTTTTTTAAGAACGGGGTATTTCAATGCCTTTAATAATTTCTTGAATGATATCATCTGTGGTTGCACCGTCCATTTCTTTTTCGGCGGTAAGGGCCAATCTATGGCGCATCGCTGGCTTTGCCACTTCAATGATATCTTCAGGCGTTACAAAATCTCTGCCCCGAATGGCGGCCAAAGCTTTTGAAGTATTTAAAATTGTTACAGATGCTCTTGGGGAGCCACCCAGAATTAAACCACCATGTGTTCGGGTTTGATTCACAATTTGAGCGATATATTCCAGTAATTTATTTTCGACAGAAACTTTAGAGACCACTTCACGTAAAAAATTAAGTTGTTCAGCTTTTAAAATAGCTTGAATTTCCTGTATCATGTGATGTAGGTTTTGGCCTTGCTGATGACGCTGTAAAATTTCTACTTCATCCTGTAAATGGGGATAATGAATATTGAGTTTAAACGCGAATCGGTCGAGTTGTGCTTCCGGTAGTTGATAAGTGCCTTCATGCTCCACCGGATTTTGGGTGGCAATAACCATGAAAGGATTTTCCAAAATATAACTCACGCCGTCTACTGTGATAGTTCTTTCTTCCATCACTTCAAACAAAGCCGCCTGGGTTTTAGCGGGAGCCCGGTTGATTTCATCAATCAACACAATATTGCTGAAAATGGGTCCTTTTTTAAATTCAAAGGTGATTTTTTGGGGATTAAAAACATTGGTTCCCATCACATCGCTGGGCATCAGATCGGGCGTGAACTGAATACGCGAAAAACCCACATCAATGGTCTTTGCCAGTAATTTTGCAGTCAGTGTTTTGGCAACACCCGGCACGCCTTCCAATAACAAATGGCCATTGGCTAAGAGGGCAACCAACATCATTTCAACTGTCTGATGTTGCCCGACAACCACACGTCCGATTTCGCGTTTGATATCCTGTACGGCAACATGAATTTGTTCAATGTCAATGCGATTTTCAAAGAGGGGTGTTTCCATATGTACTAAACTTTTGTATTTGATGGTATAAATGTTTGATATCAGTTTCGGCGATATCACTATTTTGGCGAATATAGATCAGATAGTCTACAAATGATTTGGTTTCAACCCGTGAATGCCCTGTTTTGCGCGAAAGCATTTCCACGAATGCATCATCCGAAAGTTTGGTTCGAATGCCAAATTTTATACGCATATTCTCCAGGTAAAACTGAATCATTTTATCGGAGAGATTTTTGTGATTGCCGGTGTTTAAATATAAGAGGCCCACTGTTTCTGCAAATTCCAGAGACGCATTGGCATTGCTTTCGCGAGGGGGGATGATGCGTTGTTTTCTTTTAGATTGGAAGAGGGTATAAACCAGCAGTAATCCAAGCAGAATGAAGAAGGCATAGCGCAATGCCGGATATTTTAACAGGGAAGTCCAGGTTTCTTTTTGGGTAGTTTCATTTTCGGATTTGGTAAAATAATTGAACCATGAAACACTGTTGGGATATTCGTTCAAATAGGAAAGGAGCAATTCATAATAAGCCCTGTTCTGATTTTGTAACATAAAGTAGTTACTAAATACAATGGGTGAATGATGGATGAACCAAATACCTTGATTTTTTTCGTAAGCTAAAAGATTCGGATGATTTTTTTCGCCGGAGTAACCTATGACGGCAATGGATTCCACCGAGGTATCTTTGAACTGAAAAGTATGATTTGCAGGAATACCACTGAAACGAAAAGAATGTATGGAATCGTTGAATTGAAGATAAAACGCTTGATTGGGTATGGTGTCCTTTAAGCTATAATTTTTAATAGTCTGCAGGGTATCCTTCACCCCAAAAAAATCAAGGATATTTTCGCTGTAATGCTCCGAAAGAATGACTACTCCATTACCGGCCTCAACAAATTTTTTCATCCGACTGAGTTCATCATCATCCAGTTGAAAACTTTTTGCAACAGCAATGAGGATGTTTCCACCCGTGTTTGTTGTTGATTTGTTGATGGCATCCACCTCAGCCATGATTTTTAAACCGGCTTTTATTTTTGCATTCGGAAATAACTCATCCAGGTGCTGATAAGCGATATGATAACCATAAGGTTGTTTGGAATTCCGGGAGTATTGTTCGGTCCAATCTGTTGATTTTTTTTCATTGCAAGCACTGAATAATATCAACAGTAAGAATAAAGAATATGTCCAGCGGTTCATCATGCCAAGTCAGTTTCAAATTGTTTAAATTGGTCATGAATACTATTAAATTCGCCATTATTTAATGGGAATGAACCATACCAGATATAATCAAAGTATCGCGTTAATGCGGAAAAGCTTTTCTCGATAGGTTTGCCACTCAGTTCCTGTACATACGCCCAATTGGATTTGTCTTCTTCATATACAACCTGATTTTTTCGATCTAAGAGATAAATCGTCTTGCGATAAAGAAGGTTAACTGCCAACCGGTAATCCTGATTCTGTATGGCTTTGTTGATTTCATCATCGTAAGGAATCATGGTTTTGGCGCTGGATTCAAGAATGTCTTCTTCAGTAGATTTTTTCGAGGAAGATCGGAAATAATTAAAGCTGCTATTTTCGAATATTCTGTACAGAATAAAAATAAGCAGGGAGATGACCAGAATATATAAGATGATTTTAAAAATCGGTCCACTTAAAAAATTGATGAATGCGGAGGGTTTGTATTTTTTTTCAGGGAGGGCCTTCTGCGCTGGTTTTTCTTTTTCGTAAGAGTAAATGAAATTTTTATCTTCCTTGATTTTTTTCCATTTATCATCTCCGATTTTTCGTTGTACGTATCCATTGTCAGCATCCTCATCCTCAAAGTCTTCTTCATACAATTCTTCTTCTGCACTGGCCGCTTCATTGGCTTCTATCAGATCTTCACTCTTGATATTCTCATCTATTTTCTCCTGCTGTTCTGAATCATTTTCTTTTTCCTCTTTTAATTGCATGAAAGCCGATGAGTCATAGCCGGATAAATTTTGTTGTCGATAAGTTTGGGATTTACTCTCCACTGAAAAAAGCAAAACACAAAGCAGCCCGATACAAAATAAACGACTAATCATGCTGTTCGGGATATATAACTTCACCCTTGACAACCCGAATTCCGGATTTGCCAAGTAAGATGGGATAAACAATAAAATACCAGATAATCAAAAGTGCAGAACCAATCAGAATCAGGAGGCTGAGCCAAACCGGCATTTCTGTATGTCGGGTAATAAATCCTTCAAAGAAGGCCGCAATGAGGAAGAACGGAATCAGACCAATGATGACTTTGACGGCATCTTTCGCACCCATTTTTAGTGAGTCCGTTCGGCTATATGTTCCCGGGAATAAAAATGCATTTCCAATAATCAGTCCTGCCGTACCTGCAATGACAATAGCAGAAATTTCAATCGTTCCGTGAATCCAAACGACCAAAATGGATTTCCAACCTAGTCCTTTTGCAAAAAACATGTGTTGAAAAGTACCCAACATCAAACCATTGCTAAATAGAATATATAAAGTGCCAACACATGCCACTATGCCCAACGCAAAGGCCATGAGAGCCACCCGGATATTGTTGGCAGCAATATTTACAAACATGCCAAATTCATTCCCGTTTTTATAAACACCAAATGGATCTCCTTTTCGAATATTTTCTTCGGTCATTTCAACGTATCCGTCTCCGAGTATTTGTCGCACAAATTGCCCATCAGACATCGAGGAGAGGACGCCTATCATGACAGCCGCTGTAAAAAAACAAAAAGTGAACAAATACGTTTTTAGGTATTTCCTGAACACCAATGGCAACTCAAATTTCCAGAAAATAAATAATCGTTCAAAACGATGCTTTTTGTGTTGGTAAATTTTTTGAAATTGCTGTGCGGCAAGTCCGTTGATAAACTGAGTGGTTTTGCTTTGCTGGTAATGGGTTTTGGAATAACTTAAATCATCTACAAGGTTCACAAACCTTTCGGCCTGCACATCCGGATCGTCGCTGGGTTCCATGTATTCCTTCCACCGTTCAACGTTTTTATCAATGAATTTACCCTCACGCATTCTGATGTCTAAATTAGGTGCTTTTTTATGGTTTACAAAAATATCTATACATTTACTTCATGTCTCTTTTACAAGTCAAGACACCATTTAATATTGAACTGCAATTTGAAACAGCTCCTTTTCATTTTCGCCTCTTTGCGTGGATGATTGATATTTTTTTATTGTTGTTGTTTTTATGGGGAATGACCTCTATTCTGGATAAAACGATGGGCATTTCCCTTGCAGCTGATTTTGGTTTTGTCGAGTTGTTACTCACGACTCCTTTTATCATTTATCACCTGATGTTTGAAATATTTAATAAAGGGCAGAGCATTGGTAAATTGGCTATGGGTATTCAGGTGATTGGCCTGAGCGGAGAAATGGCCACGGTGAGTCAACTTCTTTTGCGCTGGTTGATCCGGTTTATCGACTTTGGCTTTATCTGGGGTTTTATTTTTCTGGCTGCCAGTAATACTTTCTTAGGCGTGGTGATGGTATTAGGATGTATTGCTTCATTTATTTTGTTTGTGTCAACACCATTTAGTCAACGACTTGGAGATGTGGTTGCAGGTACCAGCGTAGTATTAAAAAGATTGCCCTATAAACTCAGTGATACGATTTTTCAAGATGTACAATTTGATCAGTATGTAGTGAGTTTTCCGCAAGTGATGAAACTGAGCGACAAGGATATTAATATCGTCGACAATATTGTGAAACACCATACTAAATCCAATGTGGGAAGGTATGTGGAGAATGTAGCCAGCAAAATCAAAACCGTTCTGCAAATAGAATCCGATATGCCGGATGATATGTTTCTTGAAACCTTATTGCGCGATTATAATTATCTCAGCAGAAAATAATCAATCTGTTTATGCCACAAAAATACGTGGCATCCATGTTGAAGGGAGATGATTTATTTACCCCAACCTAACCAATCATTGGCATTGGCATAAACCATGAGTAATAGCAGGAAGATCATACCGGCCATTTGAGCATATTCTAAAAATTTCTCATTGGGTTTGCGGCGTGTAATCATTTCATACAAGGTAAACATCACATGCCCGCCATCCAGGGCCGGAATGGGTAATAAATTCATGAAAGCCAGAATGATGGATAACAAAGCCGTGATGCTCCAAAATGATTCCCAGTCCCAAACGGCAGGAAAGGCATTGGCGATTGCTTTAAAGCCACCCAGTCCTTTGTAGGCACCTGTTTTTGGAGAAAGTATTTTTTTAAACTGATCGATATACTCGCCCAGTTTTTCGCCGGTTCGTTTAAACCCTGCCGGGAAACTTTCTGCAAAGCCATATTTTTTAGTGATCACCTGCATCAGTCCTAATCGTACAAGCGTATCCTCACTTAAAATAGGAAGTACCCCCAATCTTTTTTCATCCGTCAAAGTAGAAGTGAGCATCATCGTGTCTATACCTCGTAAAATTTGTACTTGCACCGTTTTGTTTTTGCTCGCGGATACAATCGGTTTTATTTCATCAAAATAGGTAAGACCTTGTCCGTCAATCGCCAATATGCGGTCTCCTTGTAAAGCTCCGGCCTTTTTAATCGGTGAAGGATCCGATAATTCTTGAATAGGTCCAATGATGGCCGGGGTGCGGGGCAGGAGCATGCCGCTGTTTCGCTTTTTATTTTCAATCAGTTTGCCAATCAGGTCTTCCGGAAATATTAAATTGACGGCTGTGCCATTGCGTTCAACCACAGCCGATTTACCCATAAATATTTTCAGCGCAGTTTCTTCGAGGTATTCGATTTTTTTACCATCCACCGATTTTATTCGATCTCCATTTTGAAATCCTACCTGTAGTAATAGACTATCCTGAAAACTCACACCGTATTTGAGCGACGACATCGGAATTTTACTTTCACCCCATACAAACAACACCATGGAGTAAATTAAAATAGCCACAATCACATTCATGATAATTCCACCAAGCATGATAATCAATCTCTGCCAGGCCGGTTTACTGCGGAATTCCCAAGCCTGGGGCTCCTGTTTCAGGGCTTCGGTATCCATGCTTTCATCAATCATGCCTGAAATTTTCACATAGCCCCCCAGCGGTAACCAGCCAATTCCATATTCGGTATCACCTACCTTTTTCTTGAAGAGAGAAAACCAGGGATCAAAAAACAGATAAAATTTTTCCACCCGACAACCAAACCATCTGGCGGTAATATAATGACCTAATTCATGAAGAATAATCAAAATACTCAGTGAAAGTATGAACTGTGCAACCTTGATTCCTACCATGGCCCAGTCTATTGCAAGTATGTGCATCATTGGATATGCTTTGCTTTATTTGTATAATGTAAGAGCCAGTTTGCGCGTTTCTGCATCACAGGCCACGTAATCGTCCATGCTGGGGTGTTCCAGAAAAGGAATCGTTTCCAAACATTTTTCGATGATATCACTCATCTCCAGAAAGCCTATTTTATTTTTTAAAAAGGCTTCCACAACAATTTCATTGGCTGCATTCAGAACACATGGTGCGTTTCCACCGCGGAACATGGCTTCTTTTGCCAACGCAAGATTACGGAAAGTTTTAGTATCTGCCACTTCAAATGTGAGAGACGGAAAATTCTTGATTTCATAGCGCTTATGGTTATTTGGAAGGCGTTCCGGAAAAGCCAGCGCATATTGGATGGGTAATTTCATGTCCGGCAAACCCATTTGGGCTTTCACACTGCCATCGTGAAAATGAACGAACGAATGAACAATGGATTGCGGATGAACAATCACTTCTATCTGCTCGTTTTTTAAGCCAAACAACCATTTGGCCTCAATCATTTCAAGCCCTTTATTCATTAGGCTGGCTGAGTCAATCGTGATTTTAGCCCCCATCGTCCAGTTCGGATGCTGTAAGGCATGGTCCTTTTTGACATTGATCAAAAAATTAGGTTTTTTACCTAAAAACGGACCTCCGGATGCAGTCAGGGTAATTTTTTCGATATGATCCGGATTTTCACCAACCAGACACTGAAACAATGCAGAATGTTCACTATCCACGGGGATAATCCTTGCCTTATTCGCAATTACCGCTTCAGATACCAAATCGCCGGCAACAACCAAAGTCTCTTTATTCGCCAGGGCAATGGTTTTTCCTTGTTGAATGGCGGCCCAGGTAGATGCCAGACCCGCATAACCTACAATGGCTGCGAGCATTATATCATAGTGGTCCATCGCTGCCACTTCAGTGAGCGCCTTCTCTCCGGAAAATACTTTGATGTTTAAACCCGAAAGGGCCTCATTTACTTTTTGATAATGTTTGTCGTCCACAATCACCACCATATTCGGACGAAAACTTTTCGATTGTTCTATTAATAAATCGGCATTGCTGTGTGCAGTCAATACTTCAATCGTAAAAAGTTCCGGATAACTTTTAACCACTTCCAATGCCTGCTGACCGATGGATCCGGTACTTCCAAATAGGGCGATTCTTTTTTGCATGTTTTTGTAACTTGATCCCTTTTTCACAGGATATCATCCATGAATGCCGTATCAGAACGGGCATTTTTAAGGCCTACGAAGGTAATGTAAACCATTTCAACTTAGAAATAATTAACCAGCCATTAAACCTTTTTGTTAAGCCTTTGTCAGAAGGTCTCAAAATTAAATAACAATGAAAATGAATTTCAGAATCAGCCTCGTCATGCTCGCCCTTTTCGGTATGGCAATCATGGTTTCATGTAAAAGAAACAATAACAACGACAAAGACCAGGACACTGAACTGGCCCGCGACAACGCCCTCAGCGAATCTACCTATCAGGATGTACTCAATATGGCCGATGAAGCAGCCGACCTCAAAACAGGCGACGCACTCGGTCAGTACAAAACAGCCAGTAACTGCGCCACCATTACCCACGACACCACCACCAACCCCCGAACAATCACCATCGATTTTGGTCCTGCCAATTGTTTATGTAACGATGGGCGTTATCGCCGCGGTCAGGTTCTTGTTCAATACACCGGCAAATACCGCGACTCCGGTCATGTGCATACCATCTCTTTCAATAATTATTTCGTGAACGATCATCAGGTTTTGGGTACAAAATCAGTCACCAATATGGGCACCAACGGCAGCGGACAATCTTATTTCAACGTTACTGTGAATGGACTCATCATCAAGGCCGTTACCGGCGACAGCGTGGTTTGGACATCCAATCGTACCCGCACCTGGCTTCAGGGTGAATCTACCCAAATACGTTCAGATGATGTTTATTCTGTTACCGGCAGTGGCAGCGGAAGTCGACCCAATGGCGTTTCCTATACCATGAATATTATTCAGCCCCTCATTCGTGAAGTAGGTTGTAAATGGTTTACATCCGGTGTGGTGGAAATCCAACCAAGCAATAAACCATTACGTACACTCGATTATGGCTCAAGTGGTTGCGATAATGCAGCCACCGTGCTCATTAACGGCAATACTTATAATATTACCCTCAATTAAATCCGGGCGTTCCCCCGCTTTTGGGCGGGGTCGGGCTGTCCGCTACAAGTCCGCTCCGCCGTTGGCGGATGCGGGCTTTTCTCTTCCATCCCTAACGCGGGCGAAGAATCCTTATCAAAGTGGCTGTTCTTTTAGGACCTTTTTGCAGAACAAGGCTTTTTGAGTCATCGTTTATATCAAAAAAAGCAATCCGAAAAGGAATTCCAAACGGGGAGTGCAAATAATTCGACCTTTTATATTACTTTTAGACGTTTAAAATAACTGCTTGCATGATGGGATCAATCAGAAAAAATGTATTGTATTTCGGGGTATTCATGATTGGAATGCTATTGGTGAATAGTTGCGTACGCGAAAGGGACACGAATACCGATCAGGCCCTCGATGAAATTCTGGGAGAATTTGCCTTTTATGATGCCGTAAGTATTGCAGACGATGCGGCTACTAAAAAAACCGGTGAGCTTCTGAGTAATTACAAAACCACCGGGTATTGTGCCACGATTACCCATGATGAGGTGAGCATGCCGCGAACCTTGGTCATTGATTTTGGCGCAGTGAACTGTATGTGTAATGATGGCCGCAACCGTCGGGGTAAAATCGTGGTTTCGTATACCGGAAATAAATACAGCGATTCAAATAGTATTGCCCAATTCAATTTTGATAAATACTTCATCGATAATAATCAAATCATGGGTTCCACGTCCGTAACCAATATGGGGCGTAATGTGAACGACAAGTATTACTTCGAAATCAAAACAGAAGGTAAAATCTTAAGAGAGTTTATTTTGGATACGGTGTACTGGAATGCCGATCGGGTGCGTACCTGGATACAGGGGCAGGATACGCCAATCTGGACCGACGATTATTACGAAATCAATGGAACCGGTAATGGGCGTAGTAATCAATTGGGCTATTATTCTGGTAACATCGTTTCTCCACTCTTGAAAGGATACGATTGTCGATTCTTTACCAAAGGCCGCGTTGAAATGCAACCTCAAGGCAAAACACTCCGTACCATTGATATGGGCGAGGGTAGTTGCGATTGGGAGTCATGGGTTGAAATTGACCGCAAACGTTATTATATCCGACAGTATTAATTAAAAAAAATCTTTACCAAGAGCCGATAGATTTTCTGTCGGCTTTTTTATTCGGGAATTTGCAGTATTTCTGAGTAGCGAAAAATTTTACGACCGTGAATTGGTAAATAAACCAATTCTTATCTCGTCTTGAGGACGAGATAAATACCAGCCAGTGCCGATGATGTGACTGTGCTTGAGGTACGAAAGCTACAGACACACTATCGGCAATTTGAAGAATGTTAGGCCAATTTTAATTGGTCTAACCCGTACCGATGATGCTGATGATGTTGAAAAATGAAACTTACAACAGCACAAATGGTATTATATTGGTTTATACTGATGTGATAAAGATTTAGTCAAATCTATTTTGGCTATTACATATATCCAAACGGTATTCATTGAAATTGACCGGAATCTTCCTGGTGGATGGGTGAATTTTCAGGTCGGGAAGACTATCTTTGTCACCATTTTAAAGCATGGATATTCAACGACTATTAAGGGCATACCGAAGTATGATGACGGCCAGGGCGATGGCTGATATCTACGAGGAAAACAGGTCCATTTGCAAATATGTACATAGTACTTCACGCGGGCATGAGGCCATTCAGTTGGCAACAGGATTTCAATTGAAACCTTGTGATTTTGTGAGCCCTTATTATCGGGATGAGAGTTTAATGCTAGGTATGGGTTGGCGCCCTTATGAGATGATGTTACAGTTGTTAGCAAAAAAGGACGATCCATTCACAGGAGGAAGAGAATATTATAATCACCCCAATTCAAATCGACCTCATTTTCCGAAAATTATTCATCAAAGTAGTGCAACGGGTATGCAGGCCATCCCAACTACAGGTATCGCACAAGGCATTCAATATATCGAACAAATGGCAAAAACGGCCATGGACGAGCGCAATGTGAGCGCCGATGTGGATTTGAATATGAATATGGAAAACGCCTTTGGAGCAGCCATGCACGAATTTATCCGACAAGGTGAAAAGCCGGTTGTGGTTTGTTGTTTCGGTGATGGCAGTGTCACCGAAGGCGAAGTGAGTGAAGCATTTCAATTTGCCGCATTGCGTCAATTGCCCATTATTTATCTGGTAGAAGACAATGACTGGGGCATTAGCGTGAGTAGCGATGAAGCCAGAACCATGGATGCCTATGAATTTATTGGTGGGTTTAAAGGAATTGAACGATTAAAAGTAGATGGCTCAGATTTTGAAGCCAGCTATGAAATCATGGAAAATGCGATTCATTATGTTCGTGAAAACCGTAAGCCTATTTTGGTTCACGCTAAAGTTCCTTTATTGGGCCATCATACGAGCGGCGTTCGTAAAGAGTGGTATCGTACAGAAGAAGATCTTGCTCAACATGAAAAAAATAATCCGGCCATTAAGTTGCGCAATCGACTCATGGAATTGGGGATTACTGCAGAAAAACTGGATGAAATAGAAGCGGAGGAAAAGGCTTTCATCGCGCGTGAGTTTCAACTTGCGGCTGACTCGCCTGAACCCGATGCTTCGGGTGTGGCCGATCATGTATTTGCACCAACTCCGATATTGATGGAAAGTGGCACCCGTCAACCACAAGAAGGCGAAAAGGTGGTGATGGTTGATGCCGCTATGCATGCTGTTGAAGAATTGATGCGTAAACATCCTGAATGTTTATTTTATGGTCAGGATGTTGGCCGGCGCCTGGGAGGCGTATTTCGTGAAGCAGCTACCCTCGCTGATAAATTTGGCGATAACCGTGTTTTTAATACAGCAATTCAGGAGGCCTATATCATTGGAAGTACCATTGGTATGAGTGCGTTAGGATTAAAACCATTTGTAGAAGTACAATTTGCAGATTATATCTATCCGGGGATCAATCAATTGGTGACAGAGATCTCTAAATCCTGTTACCTGAGTTGTGGAAAGTTTCCGGTGAGTATGGTACTACGGGTACCCATTGGGGCATACGGTGGCGGCGGACCTTATCATAGTGGAAGCGTCGAAAGTTTGCTGGCCAATATTAAAGGGATTAAGGTGGCTTATCCGAGTAATGCAGCAGATATGAAAGGATTGATTAAAGCGGCTTATTATGATCCGAATCCGGTAGTGATGCTCGAGCATAAAGGATTGTATTGGAGTAAAGTGCCTGGCACCGAAGATGCGAAAATGATTGAACCAGCAGAGGATTATATTTTGCCATTCGGAAAAGGACTGAGTGTATTGCAGGCCGATGATTCCATGATAGAAGATGGAAGTAGTATGTGTATCATAACCTACGGTATGGGAGTCCATTGGGCTAAAAATGCGGCTAAAGCTTATCCCGGACAAATTGAGGTTGTTGACCTTCGCACCCTCTATCCATTGGATGAAGCACTCGTCTTTGATACAGTGAGACGCCACGGTAAATGTTTGGTTTTGACCGAAGAACAATTACGAAATTCTTTTGCAGAAGCACTGGCCTGTCGTATTCATCAACATTGTTTTTATCAATTGGATGCGCCCGTTAAAACCATGGGTGCACTTGACTTACCGGCTGTGCCGATGAATGTGATTCTTGAACAGGCCATGTTGCCGAATACAGATAAAGTACGGGATGCGATTGCTGAACTTTTATCTTACTAAGCGTGATAAGTTCCTTCAGGCATACAAACCAAAGTCCTGCTTTCATTGCCTGGTCACCGTATGATAGGTTGCTGATCATTTGTTTGGGTTTGTTACTTTGGTTTGTGGTCATGTATCGTGCATATCATCTTTCCATGACTCACGACGAAGCCGGAACAACCGATCATTTATTACAGAGTTACTATCAGATTTTAAATAGCCGGGAAGCCTTTCATTCAGCCAATAACCATATCCTGAATTCATGGTTGATGAAATGGAGTGCTTCTGTTTTTGGCGTGTATGAATGGTCGTTGCGACTACCCAATGTGCTGGCATTCGCTCTATATTATCTGGCAGGTATTGGTGTGATTCGTCAATTGTCACTGCCCCAAAAATGGCGATTCATGGGCTTGGCTTTCTTTATTTTGCATCCATTTGTGCTTGATTTTTTTTCCTTATGTCGAGGTTATGGATTGGCCATGGCCTTTCAGATGTTGTCATTGTTTTTTACCCTGAAATATATCCGTGAGAGAAAAATTTTAAATTTACATGCATCTGTTTTGGCTTGTGGCTTGGCCGTTCTCAGCAATATGACCTGGGTCTATTTTCTTTTGGCACAGATGGCCTGGATCATTTTCGATCAAGGTCTGACCTTTTTAAAAAAACAAAAGTTAGCAGGGTGGAGGGCTATTCCTTCATGGTTGATTTTTGCATGCATATTGGGTCTGGTGTATCGGCCCTATCAATGGATACAAGCCAACGGCGAACTAAAATGGGGTGCCAATGGATGGTTTGATCTTCAACATACTTTTGCCAAAGATTATCTGTATAACGATACATTTTTAACGGCCGTTATTTTCCAAATTCTTTGTTTAATTATTTTCGTACTTTTTTTCCATCAATGCTATGGATACTTTAAAAAAATGGAAATTAGCATTCAAGCAGAGCAGTCATTTTTAATCCTGATTTTACTTCTTGGGTTGACTACTCTGGCTATCCTGAACCGTAATTTGAATAACACGACATATGCATCAGGACGAAGGGCATTGATGTACTTTCCACTTGTCGCTCTGATGTTTATTTTATTTCTGAGTAATTTTTCATTGAAACGCATTCGATCCTGGATCGGGGTTTTGCTCTTTAGTGTATTAATATTTTCCTGGGCCGGATTTCGTTTGAATGCGGTTCGGGAATGGAGTTATGATTCAGCTACTAAAAGTGTTTTTGAGCATATTCGCAACAACACTGAAAGAGAAAGCAAGATTGCCGTTGACTGGCAATTTTTACCGGTTATGAAATTCTATGCCCGTTATAGGGATTCAACTGTTCAAGTATCGCTGTTTGAAAAAAATAGTTCCTGCGAAGAGGTGAATTGGTTTTATTTGTATAATGGGAATATTCCGCCAAGTCCTGACTGGCAATTGGTTCAGAAGTATGAATGGGGGCAGAAGTTATTTCAAAGGAAGTAAAGAAGGTTTCGAAAAAGAAATCGGATCTTTGTAAAGCACCCAGCAATGGTCTTTCATGGTTCTAATGGATTATTTTAGTAAGCTTTTTTCAAGTGCTGACAACTGCTCATTCATCAGGTTGGGTTAAAATATCCAAAGTAATTGTTTGAACAGCATAACTTTTTTTCATTATTTTTATTGGACCAAAAATTAAACTATGAAATATTTTTTCGCTTTGCTATGTGTGGTAATGTCGATCGGACAATGCGCCTACACACAATTACCACTTAGTCATTCAAGCATTTTGAAAGAGAAAATTAAACCTAAAGAGGAAAATAAACAGGGTCCTGCATGGCAACGGAAGTTTTTTGAAGAGTTATACTATCCGGGAAATGGACCAACAATTGTTGAAAGAAATGCCATGAAACAAACTTGGGAGGCATTGCCAAAAGACCCCGGTCATAAAAAAAGAGCTGGAGGATGGACTTTCATCGGACCGGATTTTATCCGTAATTGGGGCCAAACAGGTCCTCAACAGGATACCATTGATCGAAAGTGGACAGGAAGAATTACCGGCGTTGAATTTTCGGATGTTCTTCGTGTATCAGCAGCCAATGGAGGTTTATTCGAATCTAAATTAATCGGATTGATTCCAATTTGGATTCCGATCGGCGATTCGATACCCAGTTTATCAATTAGCGCATTTGCAAGTAATCCGGCCAATCCAAAAACCATCGTGGTAGGAACCGGTGAATATGCGACCCAATTATACAACACCCCATCCAATTCAAACACGGCTGCTTACGGAACAGAAGGTATTTGGATTACCAACAATGGAGGACAATCGTGGAGAAAACCCATTGTCAATCCGTCGGCAGATAATCTTCCTTTTGAAGAAATCTATTATTATCCCGGAGATACCAATTGGGTATTTGCGATTTCTTCAGGTGGTGTGTATTGGTCAAACAATGGAGGTAATGATTTTCAACTCATCAACCTCCCGGCGTCGAATTATATTCCAACCGACATGGCCCTGAGTGCCGATGGTGTACACCACGTGATCGCCTATATAACCCGCATGGGTATCCCCGGTGCCCCGGCAGCTTGCGCGTATTACCCCAATACCATTTTGTCAACGCCCCAGTTTTTGACCAACGATTTTTTAGTCCTGGGAAAATCACCCAATGGAATAAAGCTATCGTATGCGCCCTCCAGTCCTCAAACCATTTATGCCAATTGCACATATAGCGCTTTACCCAACACCCCAGCCATAGATACTTTTGCCTTAGTGTTTAAATCAACACAGTATGGTGCTCCGGGTACTTGGATCCGGTGTAATGCTTTTTATCCAAATCAGCAGCCTGCTTTAAATTACAATTTTGGCAATCAGGGATTCCGAGATAACGTGATTAAAGTTTCACCTCTAGATCCGAATGTGGTTGTCATGGGGGCTGGCCCTATATTTTATTGCAATGATGGAGTGAACTTTTATGAAACCGATGGATGGCATGCCGACCAGGCCTCCCTGAATTGGAAGCCCGATGGGACTCGTGTATTTTTGGGGAACGATGGGGGATTTGTATTTTCCGAAAATAATGGCCAGAATTGGAAAGATGATTTGAATTATTTGCCAGTAACTCAAGCTTACAGTGTGGATGTTGCACCCGACAACCCCAATAAAATCGTTTGTGGAACACAGGACAATGGCATTCTTAGATGGAATGGAAGCGGGCAATACTGGGAGTATGTCAATGGTGGTGATGGCGGTGATGCTGTTTTCCATCCACAGAGGTATGATACCTTATACGCAACGATTGGCGGGATCGATTATCAACGTTCCAGGAGCTTCAGCGGCGGTGCGGAGAATACATGGAGTATTTGCGAAACCGGAATCAGTCACATGAGAGGACAATTTGGTTCGCCCCTGGCTACTGACCGATTTTTATCGAATTACCTGTACACAGCACATGATACTGTTGCTTATTATAGCACCAATCAAGGAAATAACTGGGTGCCACTTGTTGGAGCAACTCCACTCAATGCTACAATTCGCGATATTTCAGTGAGTAGTGGAGGAAATCCACATGTCTATTTTGCATACGGTGCTTCTACTTCTTTTCAATCACTCAGAATGGATGTAGATGGATCGCCTTATACATTAAAATTTATCAATGATCCATTTTCAACATTTGGCAGATTAAGATCTTTTTGGGCAGAAACGCCCTATCCGGATTTGGTTTATGCCGCCTTCACCGGCACCAGCTTTTCGGATAATGAGGTTTATCGATCCGTGAATGCAGGAGATAATTGGACAGATATATCCGGCGATTTACCCACATCGCTTCCTCCTATTACTGATTTGTGGGTGAATCCTGCTGATACACAAAACCTAGTTATTGCTACAGAGTTTGGATGTTTGCGCTCATTGAATGGAGGTACTACCTGGACAAGATGGGACATGGGCATGCCAAATCGTTGCATGATTACAGATATGGATTATTGTGTGGATAATGGGAAAATGTATGTGTATGCTTCGAGCTTTGGAAGAGGAATTTGGCGTCGAGAAGCTTCGGATGTGGACTGGCCGGTAGATGTGCCACATGTTACAGAACAACCGAATTTTAGTATGACTTGTTTTCCAAATCCTGTAGAAAACGAACTGACTGTATCTATTACCGGAGATATTGAATCTGGATCCACATTACTCATTCGGGATTTAATGGGAACCGTTTTGCGAAAAATAACTCCGATGCAATCCAGTGTTTCAAGGCAGAATTTACAGGTGAGTGTATCTGATTTGCCATCCGGTATTTATTTCTGTGAATGGAGAGGACAACGAAATCATCAAATGGTGAAAGTATTGAAGATAAAATGATTTGTTCCTTTCAAGCTGATTGATCCAGTAAGGATTATTTCGATGAAGAAATTTGTGATCGAAGATGATCCATACTTTCAATCAAGCTATTTCTGATACTCATGATACCTCAGTGATATTTGTAACCCCAATCGTGTGGCTGTAACCTTCGTTCCTCGCAAACATAGAAAACGTCGGTACCGGCAGGTATGAACTCCCGTCTCATCTGTTCCGACGAGACGGGATATGAATTGTTGTATCTACCAATTCACATCGTATTACAGGCTTTGTTCACAGTAGCTTCGTACCTTACTACTGAAAATTCTCAGTTAAAAACTTTTTAATGGTGACCGATGATCGTCAACGACTCATTGATTTTTGAATGGATTGGACTTTCTTTAAGCACTGGGTAAAAATATAACTGTGCAGCAATCTTTGCGGCAGGGATTGTAGTGGAAAGCCCGTATGCGCCTTGGCGAAACGGACTTGCAACGTAAAGCCCGCCCGGCCGCCCAAAACAATCGTGTAATCAGGATCCATGAGCATACTTCGTGGAATTGTTTTATTTTGCCGCAACATTCAGTCACCATTTATGTATGCGATTCTTCAACATCTGCGTTTGCCATTTTCCTTGCTGCTGTTGCCGGTGTTTTTATTTGCTGTGTTTGATGCAGGTATCAGACAAGCCAATGCGATAGACGTGCTTTGGATATTGGGGCTGGTTTTACATTTATTGGTCTATCCTTCGAGTAACGCATACAATAGTTTGGAAGATCAGGATGTGGGCAGTATTGGTCTGGTTAAAGTGCCGATGAAAGTGCCCCAAAGTATAGAATGGATTAGTGCTGTGATGGATGTACTCGCAGTTGTTATTGCAGGGATTTTTCTGCCAGTGTTAAGTACCCTGGGGCTGACATTATACATTTTATTTTCGAGGCTTTATAGTTGGCGGCGAGTGAGGTTGAAAAAATTTCCGCTCATTGGTTTTATGGTCGTGTTTATTTTTCAGGGTGCTTGTATTTTTATTATTACCCAGCTCAGTGTTGGCGTGCCGGTAAACTGGGCTATGGCGATGGTGAGTAGTTGTTTAATCGGCGCAATTTATCCTTTGTCGCAAATTTATCAGCATGAGCAAGATCGGGCAGATGGGGTGGAAACCATGAGTATGAAATTGGGTTATCGGGGAACCTTTGTATTGAGTGGAACCTTATTTGTTAAAGGCGCAGTTGGTTTTACTCTATTTTATTGGCAAATTTTTCCGATGGCTGTTTATGTGTTTCATGCCTGTTTATTTGCATCTGTAGTGTACTTCCTATTTTGGGCTTATAAAGTTTGGCACAGTACCCTTGAAGCCAACTATCGGCAAACGATGTTGATGAATTTGGTGGCATCGGCTGGCATGAATATCTGTTTCATCGCATTAAACCTCATACCACATCAATGATGCCTATCCGGACACTCAAATAAATGCCTTATTATTACACTTAAGATTATGGCATTTATACAGGCAATTGGAATAGGAGAGACGGATTATTTTCATCAACAATCTGCAATATTAGATTTCATGCAAAAAAGGTATGATATCCCGAAACAGGATTTAGATAAGGTGAAGAGGTTGTATGCACGTTCAGAAATAGATAGCCGGTATGCGGCGCTGCAGGATTTTTCGTTGCCGGATGAGGAGTGGACATTTTTTTCGAAGAAATCCGCAGTATCCATTGATGACCGAATGGAAAAATATTTTGAGCTGGCACCGGCCTTATGTATGAAAGCCATTAGAAATCTGGAGCCTGAATTTTTGGATGGCATCACGCATTTATTGACGGTAAGTTGTACAGGCATGGCCGCTCCGGGATTGGATATACAATTGATTCGTTTGCTTGGTTTGCCCTCCAATACAGTACGAAGCTCGATTAATTTTATGGGTTGTTATGCGGCTATTCATGCATTGAAACAAGCCAATGATATTTGCGCGGCATGGCCGAATCCACGGGTGCTGATTGTGGATGTGGAATTATGTACCTTACATTTTCAGGAAGCATATTCCTTTGAAAATATTACAACCTCTTTATTATTTGGCGATGGGGCTGCTGCTGTCGTGGTAGGAAATAAAAAGGGCATTTATGAAATCAAAGGATTTTACGCTGAAATTGTTTGGAAAGGCTATGCAGATATGGCCTGGCAAATTTCGGCCAATGGATTTTTGATGTCCTTAACGGGTTTAGTTCCGGATTTAATTGCTGCCGAAATAAAAGCCCTGATGCAGGCCGCGTTTGAACACGCGCAAGTGAGTAGCTCAGATATTCGTTATTGGGCTATACATCCGGGGGGTAAAAAAATATTGTTGGAAATATCCAAAGCGTTGAACTTACGTGCGGAGGATTTACAAGACTCCCGGGAGATTTTACGTCAGTACGGAAATATGTCTTCGGCGACCATTTTGTTTTTATTACATCGTATGAACGAATTACATCCGGAACCCGGACATGTCTTTGGCGCTGCATTTGGTCCGGGATTAACCATGGAAACCATGAATTTATACAAATGTTGAGATTGACCCATCGATCAAACTTAAAGGAACTACTCGACGCAGAAAATATACCCGCCGAAGATTTGGTATTAAATATGCAGGAATTAGATACCATCAATACGTATTTGGGTGGGCATCAAATTACGATTGCAGGGTTTAAAAAACTTGCAGGTAAAATGAAGACTATGCGTATTCTTGAAATTGGTTGCGGTGGTGGCGATAACTTAAGAGTGATTCAATCGTACTGTCGTAAAAAAGGAATAGATGTGCATTGTATGGGTGTGGATTTGAATCCGCATATTGTGGCATATGCCCGTATTCATCATCCGGACATTCATTTTGAAATCAGCGATTACCGGAATATGAATTTGACTACAAAGCCGGACATTATTTTTAGCTCATTATTTTGTCATCATTTTGAGGATGATGATTTGAAGGAACAGCTTCAGTGGATGCGATTAAATAGCAGATGGGGTTTTTTTATCAATGATTTGCACCGGCATTTTTTAGCATATTATTCCATTCAAATACTTACCCGATTGTTTTCAAAATCGTATCTTGTAAAAAATGATGCGCCACTATCTGTGGCAAGAGGTTTCACAAAAAATGAATGGCAAAAACTTTTAAAAGAAGTGGGCATGCAAGAGGCCCGGATATCCTGGAGATGGGCCTTCAGGCATTTAATCGTCTATCAACAAAAAAAGTAATTCGATGAAATATGATTGTATGATTGTGGGCGGTGGATTATCGGGTTTGGCTTTATCGATATTAATGGCAAGGGCTCAAAAAAAGGTGTTGCTCATCGAGAAAAAGAAGTACCCTGCTCATAAAGTTTGTGGAGAATATATTTCGAATGAAAGCCGGTCATTTTTAAATAAACTGGGAATCGTGCCGGAGCAGATGCACTTGCCTGAAATTAATCAATTGGTTTTTAGTGATCAGCGTGGCAGGCTTATTCGCGAGCAATTGGATTCTGGTGGATTTGGTATACGGCGTTTTGTTTTAGATGAATCCTTATTTCAAATTGCCCAGAAAGAAGGGGTAGATATTCGAACAAGTACAACTTGCCTGGGATATGAAAAAAATACACAGGGATATAAACTGTTAACCAGCGCCGGTGAATTTGAAGGTCAGATTTTGTGCGGGGCTTTTGGTCGATATGCTTTTGGGAATTTTAATAAAGGCCAAACCGGCGGTGAAAATTGGGTAGGTGTAAAATACCATCTTCGTGGAGCATTTGCGGCTGATACCATTGGTTTGCATTTGTTTGAAGGGGGGTATTGTGGCATGAGTAAAGTAGATGATGAACAATATTGTTTGTGCTATTTGGTGAAAGCCGAGATGTTGAAAAGGTATAAGGGGCAGATATCTTTGCTGGAAACCGAAGTGTTGCAAAAAAATCCACGACTCGCTGAAATTTGGAAAGCCGGGCATAAGGTTTATGAAGATCCGCTAACGATTTCGAATGTGACTTTTTATGCGAAACAAGCGGTTGCCGATGATGTTTTTTATTTAGGGGATAGTGCGGGCAGCATTGCACCGCTTACGGGAAACGGGATGAGCAATGCGCTGAGGAGTGCCGCCATCCTGGAACCTTTATTACAAAAAATATTGAATGAAAAATGGTCGGTGGCTCAAGCGGCTAAAGTTTATGAGCAAGAATGGAATCAACAAATGGGACAGCGGATTCGGGTAGGCCGGTGGATTCAATACTTTTTTTGTCAAGCCACCCTGACGCCTTTGTTTTTCTTTTTTGTAAGGAATTTTGCTTTTGTTCGTCGAATGATTATACGGATGACACATGGAAAGGCGTTTTGAGCATTCAAGTCAAGGTAGCCAAACATTCGTTAAAGGAAACGCAAATAAAATGAAACACCTAAAAAGATCGTTTGAAGGGGGTCAATCCATTCGTGATCGAATCAAGATGACAGTAACAATGAGAGCTTCTTCGAGAACGGATAACGCTTCGATAATATTGATAAGATAAATGAAAAATTAGGATGAACTTTGAAATTCATAGCGGCAACAAAATACCAAACAAAAACATTTAAATATGTACGTGATACAAATGACAAATCGAACTATCAAAAAAATCAATTCGAAACGCTGCCCGCTCAGCCTTGGATTGTTTTGTTTATTTAGCATCTTTGTGCAATGCAGCACAGCTCAAAATCCACAAAAAATGTCAGAAAATAAAAATACACTTTACTCCACCAATGATACCACAAAAGTAAAGGTGAGTGAAGATGAATGGAAGAAGAATCTGGATCCGGAGGTGTATCATATCGCCCGGCAAAAAGGAACGGAATACGCCTTTTCGGGTAAATTCTGGAATCATTATGATGCAGGCTTGTATCGTTGCAAAGCTTGTGGTAATGCGCTTTTTCGGTCTGACGGAAAATTTGAAAGCAGTTGTGGATGGCCGAGTTTTTTTGAGCCTGTGAGCGATAAAAGTGTTAAATATGCCGAAGATCATTCGCACGGTATGCATCGTGTTGAGGTGATGTGTGCACGTTGTGATGCGCATCTGGGTCATATCTTTGACGATGGCCCGCCACCAAGCTATAAACGATATTGTATTAATTCGGTGATTTTGGATTTTGAGGCAAAAGACGAAAAAAAATAAACAATAATCATGCGAAACAATTTAATCATGTCTTTTTGTGTCTTGTTGTTGGCAATGAGTTGTCAAAGCGAGGCGAGTATTCAGCATCAAACAGTTTTTAAAGAAATGGAAGAAAAACAAAACGAAACAGAAAAAGGATTGGATACCATTGTAGTGGGTGGAGGTTGCTTTTGGTGTGTTGAAGCACAATTCCTGTTACTGGATGGGGTGCTTTCCGTGCGATCGGGGTATGCCGGTGGAAAAGTAAAAAATCCGACTTATAAAGAAGTATGTACAGGAATGACCGGGCATGCGGAAGTGATTGAAGTCGTTTACAATAAGGAGCGAATCAGTACCGACGAAATATTGGCGGCCTTTTGGCAATCGCATGATCCTACGCAATTAAACCGTCAGGGGAATGATGTAGGCACTCAGTATCGTTCAGTTATTTTTTATAAAGATGATGCCCAGAAAAAGCTGGCTGAAGAGTACAAACAAAAACTCAATCAGGAGAAAGTGTATGACCGGGATGTGGTGACCGAAATTTCACCGCTCACTGATTTTTATGTGGCAGAAAATTACCACCAGAACTATTATAACGAAAACACGAATCAGGGATATTGTCAATATGTGATTGCGCCTAAAGTAGAAAAATTTAAAAAAGTGTTTAAAACTAAACTCAAATAGAAGATCATGCGCGCAGCCATTTGTAGATTGGATTACGCCGTATTTGAAGTAAAAACGAACGATTCCCTGGGAGTTAGAGAATGAATGAACGAAAGTTCCTTAACAAGAACAGGACCGATTGGCAAGAAAAGTTGATTAATTACCGAACGAACTTTTTACTGGAGCAGGTAGTTTAAAATCGGGGACGAATCGGGGCTTAACAAAGCTAATAAATTGACTAATCAATTTTCCTGATGAGGGCAATCATTTTAGGCAAGAAATTTTCAATGATATTCCAAACTATAGATAAATCAACGCCGGCGTAATCATGAACAATTCTATTTCTGAATCCTCTGATTCTATGCCAGTCCACTTCATGATGATGGTCCTTAAAATCTTGGGATAATCTGTTTGCTGCTTCGCCAATTACTTCAAAATTTCTAATAATTGCATCTATCGTCCTTTCATCTTCACAAAATTGTTCAAAATTCATTCCATCCACAAAACGGAATATCTTATCACCGCTTTCTAAGATATCCCTGAGCAGAATATTATCTTCTCTTTTAGACATATTGAATTTCCTTTTCAATCGATGAATAAAAATAATTTCGCATCGCATTTTTGGAAACAAGGTCAACCTTTCGATGGATTTTGGACTCTAAAAAATCCGCAAGATCTACAAATGCTATTCCAATTGGTTTGGAGAAATCAACAATGATATCGACATCACTATCTACATTAAAATCATCTCTGGTAACAGATCCATAAAGCCCAATTTCATTCACGAAAAATCTGTCAGATAACTCCGGTTTAAGTAATCTTAGTTCCTGGATAATTTGATTCAATTCGTTCATAATTCAAATATAACAAATCTTCTTAAGTAGAAACTACTTCAATGATTCGCTTGAATACACAATCAGCAATCTTTCGGAGTTACAATAAAATGATATTTGGTGAAGAAGCCTGGGCTCGTAATTTTGTAAGATAAAATCGAATAACCTACCCATGCAAAAATTAACTGTTTTCCTTTTCTGTTTGATGCTTTCGTTCCTCCCATCTAAGAATCTAATTGCGCAATGGTTGAAATTTGAACAATTGAATGTGACGTTTAAGATTAAAAATGCCGGCATCAATGTGGATGGGAAATTTGGAAATGCCAAGGGCTCCGGGAAATTTGATGAAAAGGACCTCGCAAAATCTTATTTTATTGGGGTGGTTGAGCCCCACTCGATTGAAACCGGTATAAAAATGCGCGATAAACATTTAAAGGAGAAAGACGAATTTTTTCACGTAAAGAAATTCCCATCTATTGAAATGAAGTCGGTAAAAATAGAATCGGAAAATGCCCAACAGTATCGTGTAACATGGGATTTAACGATGAAGGGAATTACCCTGCGTTTTAAATCAAGTATGATGGCTGTTCAGGAAAAGGGTAAACTCGTTCTGCAAACCACCTTTAAGCTAAACCGAAAGGAATGGAAAGTGGGTGGTAACAGTATCACCATGAGTGATGTGGTGAGTGTTCAATTGCGGGCAGTAATGATGAAGTAGTATATCTTTCAATCGTTGCCCTTACAGACTATTAGGTTACTGGATATCTTTGAATCGCTGCAACAAATTTTGCTTTACCTTCGCCATCCTTTATGAATTTGCAGTATCTGCAAGGATTATACGAACAACATCCCTGTCTTAAAAAATTGACAGATGATCTTTTATTGCCTGCACCGAAGCTACTTCGTTTAAACAATATTCGCCATGCAGCTTTTTCCTTTTTTGCAACTTCGGTTTTTAAGTCTCTGGACTACAATCATATTTTTATACTGGATGATAAAGAAGCTGCCGCTTATTTTCAAAACGACTTTGAAACCCTCAGCGGCGCATTAGATGTGTGTTTGTTTCCGGATTCATTTAAAAAAACCGGGCAAATCGGGGAGTTAAATAGCAGTCATGTGATGCTGCGTGCCGAAACGCTCATGAAATGGAACGCCGAACAGGTGCGCAAAAAGGTACTGATTACTTATCCCGAAGCCATTACCGAAAAGGTGGTGAATCCGAATACCTTCACCAAAAACACCGTCTTCATCAAACAAAACCAAAAACTGGATACTCCATTTTTGCTGGAGTTTTTATTGGACATGGGTTTTGTGAAAGAAGATTTTGTGTACGAGCCCGGGCAATTTGCAATTCGAGGAGGCATTATTGATATCTATTCTTTTGGTAATGAATATCCGTATCGGGTAGAATTGTTTGATGATGAGGTAGAAAGTATTCGTTTGTTTAATCCTGAAACCCAACTTTCAGAACGACGCCTTCTTCAAGTGAGTATCATTCCAAATATTGAAACCCATTTTGATCGCAGCGAAAAAATTTCCTTGTTTGAATACATTCCGGAAAACACCATTGTATGGATTCACGATGCCGCACATTGTGTGGAACGGATTCGAAAAATGACCCGCTTTTTGGAAGAGAAAAAAGAGGTGATTTATGTGAATGATAAAGAAGAGGAAACGAAAATATTGCCCGAAGATTTTTTAAGTCCGGAAGAGCTCGTTCGTCAAATTTCGCAAAAACGATTGGTGGAATTTGGCAAAGGATTCGCAGATGAGGAGTTTCAGGTTCCTGTATACAAAGAATTTTCGTTTCAGGTGAATGAACAACCATCGTTCAACCGCAATTTTGAAATGCTGATTCAGGATTTGAATGATAAGTCAGCTGCACATTTTACCTTATTTATTTTTTCAGAGAATGCCAAACAGTTGGAAAGATTGCGCAGCATTTTTACTGAGTTGAAAGCCAATATACTTTTCACGCCGATTGCAAATTCGATTTCCGCAGGATTTATTGATCATGATTTAAAAGTAGTCTGTTATACCGATCACCAAATTTTTCAGCGATATCATAAATACAAAATGAAACAAGCCTACTCGCAAGGGAAGGCTTTGAATTTACGGGCGTTAAAGGAGTTAATACCTGGCGATTTTGTAGCCCATATCGATCATGGTATCGGGCGTTATTCGGGTTTGCAAAAAATAGATGTGAATGGTGTGATGCAGGAGGCCGTGCGCATTTTGTATAAGGATAATGATGTGCTTTATGTAAATATTAATTCATTACATAAGATTACCCGATATACCGGTAAGGATGGTACCGAACCAAAAATGCATAAAATTGGTAGCGGTGCCTGGGAAAAACTAAAGGCGAAAACCAAGAAGCAGGTAAAAGATATTGCCAGTGATTTGATTCGTTTATATGCTGCCCGAAGAGCCAGTCAGGGATATGCATTTGCACCTGATTCCTATATGCAAACTGAACTCGAAGCCTCCTTCATGTACGAAGATACCCCCGATCAGGGCAAGGCGGTGCAGGATGTAAAAAAAGATATGGAATCAAATTCACCTATGGATCGTTTGGTTTGTGGTGATGTGGGTTTTGGTAAAACTGAAGTGGCTATTCGAGCCGCTTTTAAAGCGGTGGCTGATGGTAAACAGGCTGCGGTATTGGTTCCTACGACCATTTTGGCTTATCAGCACTTTCAAAATTTTAAGGAGCGATTAAAGGATTTTCCTTGTACCGTAGATTATTTAAATCGTTTTAAATCGAGTAAGGAAAAAAAACTAACCTTCGAGAAACTGGAGGAAGGCAAAATCGACATCGTGATTGGAACCCATGCGCTCTTGGGGAAGGATGTGAAGTTTAAAGAATTGGGTTTGCTTGTGATCGATGAAGAACAAAAATTTGGGGTTGCTGCAAAGGAGAAAATTAAAAATTTAAAAGTGAATGTGGATACCCTCACTTTAACAGCAACACCCATTCCACGAACCTTGCAGTTTTCACTAATGGGTGCACGTGATTTATCCATCATTAATACGCCTCCTCCCAACAGGCAGCCCGTGCACACCGAAGTCGCCATGTTTAATGATGAATTAATTAGGGATGCTATTTATTATGAAACAGAGCGCGGAGGGCAGGTGTTTTTTATCCATAATCGGGTACATGGTTTAGCTGAAATGCGCGCGTACATACAAACACTTTGTCCGGATATTAGCATTGGCATGGCTCATGGGCAATTGGAAGGCGATGAACTGGAAGAAACTATCCTCGATTTTATGGCACAGAAATATGATGTATTGGTGAGTACGAATATTGTAGAAAGTGGGGTGGATATTCCGAATGCCAATACCATTATTGTGAATAATGCCCATCAGTTTGGACTGAGTGATTTACATCAATTACGCGGCAGGGTGGGGCGTAGCAATAAAAAGGCATTTTGTTATTTGCTGGCACCATCTTTAAGTTTGTTGCCGAGCGATTCTAAAAAACGTTTACAAACCATAGAGCAATTCAGTGAATTAGGCAGTGGTTTTCAAATTGCCATGAAGGATCTGGATATCCGGGGTGCGGGTAATATGTTAGGCGGTGAACAAAGTGGATTTATTACGGATATTGGTTTTGAGATGTATCAGAAAATTTTAAATGAAGCCATTCGTGAGTTAAAACACACCGACTTTAAGGATGTCTTCAAGGAACAGATTTTAGATAAAGAAGATTTTGTTTCAGATTGCACCATTGATACAGATCTTGAAATTCTGATTCCTGATTCCTATGTGGAAAGTATTGCTGAACGATTGTCGCTCTACACCCAATTGGATCAATGTGAACATGAATCGGAATTAAATTTGTTCCGGGAATCCCTGATAGATCGTTTTGGACCCATTCCAAAGCAAGTGGAAGACTTATTTACCGCATTGCGCTTGCGATGGTTAGGCAAGGAATTAGGTTTCGAAAAGGTGATGCTAAAAAACCGTCAGTTAAAATTATACTTTGTGGGTAATCCTGAATCCCCCTATTTTCAAAGTCCGGTTTTTGATTACATCCTGGAGGCCACACAAACCACCATTAAAAACGTTCGATTAAAACATATCGGAACCAATATGATGATGATTGTAGATTTGATCAAAAATATTGATGAAATTGAAATGCTTTTTTTACGTTTAAAACGACCTGCAGAAAACCAGACATTAGCCCAGTCATCAGAAACGAACAGCAGCCTTGAATAGGAAATATCTGCGCACTCCTGTATTGTATTCTTCGGTTGTATAATTCACAAAATTTCTGAAATCATAGTTTCGGTAGGAATTAAAAATATCATGTGCAAGGAATGTCAGGGTGAGGGGTGTTTTGTTGAAAAAACTACGCGACACACTTAAGTCCAAAATATGAAACCGGCTTTTTTGAGATTTACCTGTACCGGATAATTGATTGTTATTCGATTCAATTTTAAAAAAAGTATTCTTGACGAGTTCGATATTCAGAAATGCATTCAGAATAATTTCCTGTGCTGAAAACGGAAGATTCTGTTGAATCCGTTCATATCGGTATTTCGCAAAAATGATAAAATCGATATGGGAAGAAAGATTACTGCTTAGCGTAAGTGAAGGAGATATGCTTTGGCTAAAGGCTTTATTTTGAACGTAATTAATTTCCGAATAACGTTGATATTGAGTGTAGTCGATACGGGGTTTTAAAATGGAACGCAAATATTTAAAGGGGAAGTCATAACTGATTTGGGCGTTTAAGGAATAGTAGTTTTTGTTGTTTTCGTAATAACGTAGTTGCGCACCGGGTTCAATGACAATTTGCTGATAAAATAAGGTGTCAGAGCTTGCAATCAGTGTGTTCTGACGGATCGGATGAATAAAATAATTTCCATTCAGAGAAGCATGAAAAAAAGATCCTGTTCTGGCGTTTTTCCATTTGTAACGGATACTTGAACGAAGTACCTGAGTCGGTATTAAATCGGGATTTCCAATTTGCATCGACAGCCTGTTCACATTATTCAAAGTTGGATTCAGTTCCGAAAACGAAGGTGTTTCATTGCGCTGAGCCAGTTGGATGTTGAGGTTCTCATTTTTATTGAGTGGGATGTAAATGGAGAGATTCAATGATGGCAGAACAAATGACTGATCGATCCTGTTTAGATTGAAGTCGCCGGATTGCAATTTAAACTTGCTGATCGAACTATATACATTGATGTTTAGTTTTTCGTGATTGTAATAGTAGTTCAGGTTCCATTTGATTTCCTGACTTTCTTGTTGAATACGAATCAACAAACTGCTATCGACTAGATTAAATGCCTGTTCCGTGGTATTAAAATTGTTCACGTCCTGAGAGGTTTGTGATTGACGCAACCAAAAGTTTATCCCGCTTTCGAGACTATGCTTTTTGCTGAAATCATATTTTATACTGAAATCGGGTTCAATATAGTTTTGAGCACTGAGATATTGGTTTTGATAGTTTTGAATGAGCGTATCTGTTCGAATATTTTCGGCATAGGTTTCCGAAACCTGATCATTGCTGTTGTTGTTGAATCGTAGAGAAGCAGAGCCGGAAAATTTTTCTTTTCGATCTCGTAAGGAATAGTTCAGGTAAGAACTGATGTTTCGGGAAGTTGAAAGACTATGACTCTTCAAAAGACTTTTTAAATCGATGCTACCTAAAGTGTTTAAGGCGTGCTGATCAAAGTTTCTTTCATTGCGATTGCGTCGGTAATCCACTCTCCAGGTTAATTTTTTGAATGAATCCGGTTCAAATTCAATTCTAATATTTCCGCTCGGGCCGCCACTCACATTGTGTTGTTGATTGTCAGATTGAATAATGCCGCCACCATTTTCGCCATCCGTGTAACGCGAAATACTTTCATTCTCGATGGTATTTCCATAACGGCTCCAATTGAAATTTGTTTGAATATTGAGTTTGGAGTTGATTTTTTTCTGAAGTGAAAATGAGATATCCTGATCCAATGGAAGACCACTTGATTGGAATTGTGAGGAAGCATCAAAATAATCGCCGGTTTTGATTCGGCCTTTGTTGATGGTGCCATTCAGGGTGATCATTTCTTCTTTTCGTTGTGAAACGATATTGGCATCTGCAAAGAATAAATTACCTGTGGCATATCCGCCCGATAGTTTGGTGCGGGGTTTGGAAAAATAATCTTTACTGGTCACAATATTCATCACTTTGGGTTGATTATTTTTTTTAGTGGAATCGCGAAGTTTACCTTCCGGAATATCATCAAATACCTGAATTTTTTCGATGATGGAAGCCGGTAAACTTTGCAGTAAGAGTCGTGGATTATCTCCATAACACAGCATACCATTGATTTGTACTTTACTCACTGAATCACCCTGTACGGTAATATTGCCATCCATTTGTATGCCCGGAATTTTATTCAAAAAATATATCGCATCCATATCCGGCGTTGTGCGGTATTGTTTGGCATTCATTTCAAGGGTGTCCCCTTTTTGGATGAGGGCATTTTTTTTATTTTTAATGGTGGTTTCTTTGAGCATATAGGTGCTATCTACCATACGGATAGGTTCTAACTTTTGATACCTGTCCTGAATAAGTATCGTTTTGGCAAAACGGGCATAACCCACCTGACTCACAACCAATAAATATTTGCCCGGATTTTGAATATCGTAAAACTGAAAATTGCCGTACAATGTGGTTTGGGTATTCAGATAGGTCGTATCCACCAGGCTCATCAATTCTACCCGGCATTGCGATAATTTAAAACCGGTACGGGCATCCACCACTTTACCTTCGATGCTGTAACTCTGCGCCTGCATCAAAGAGCCGCAACAAATCATCAGGATGAAGAGGTGAAAAAAACGCATGAGAATCAAAGATATGGAATTGAAGGTCTAAAATCTATTTTCGAAAATATTCGAATGAGGCGAATTCATTGCTACCTATTATTTTTGTTCCCATGAAATGGTACGCCTATTTTTTGCCGCTTAGTTTTTATTTCTGCTCCTTGCTGGCATTTCATGCTTCCGCTATTTGGGCATATAGTACCCTCCTTTTCGCCTTTGGAGTCATTGCCAGTTTGGAACTTATTTTAAAACCTAATATTGCCAACAGAGTGGATGAAGAAATGGCTGCGAAAAATCCGGTCTATCGGTTTTTGATGATATTTTTTGTCGGGCTTAACTGGTTGACCCTGCTTTATTTTTTTTACATCATGCGTTTCGATGAAATGGATAACGTCACATATTTTGGACGTATCGTTTGCATGGGATTGTTGTGTGGCGTTTTTGGAATCAATATCGGACATGAACTGGGGCATCATAAAAGCGAGTTTGATCGTGCAGTGGCAAAATTTTCTTTGTTGAGTTCTTTATATATGCATTTTTATGTTGAACACAATAAGGGGCATCATAAACATGTGGCTACCGAACACGATCCTGCCAGTGCCCGTATCAATGAGCCCATTTATTTATTTTACCTGCGAAGTATTTATGGTTCTTTTTTATCAGCCTGGCGGATCGAAAATAAGGACTGCTCAAAAAAATATGGGAGCTGGCTGACACCGAAGAATGAAATGGTTCAACTCATGCTTATTCAGGGCGTTTTTGTTTTTCTGATATATTTATGGGGAGGAATGGAGGTCTTGATTCCTTTTCTGCTTTCAGCCCTCATTGGAATTTTATTGCTGGAGAGTGTGAATTATATTCAGCATTATGGTTTATCACGGGAATTAAAAGCGAGCGGACAATACGAACGCACACAGGTTTATCATAGTTGGGATTGCCATTATCCATTAGGTAGGATGATCTTATTTGAATTGACCCGTCACAGCGACCATCATTACCTGGCCAGCCGACCATACCAAATTATGCGTTTCCACGCTGAGGCACCTTGTTTGCCCTTTGGTTATCCTTCAAGTATCCTGTTGGCCCTCATTCCGCCTCTTTGGTTTCGGGTCATGAACAAAAGAATTCCGCTACAACCCTTGAAGAATTCAATCTCTTAAATGCCTCTTGCACAAAAAAAAATCAGCATTCTTGAATTTTAATTTCAAATGAATGCTGATAATGCGGAGACGGCGAGATTCGAACTCGCGATACAGTTTCCCATATACACACTTTCCAGGCGTGCTCCTTCAACCACTCGGACACGTCTCCGGTTGAAGCCCATTTTTTGATCGTTCCAATGGGTGGATTTTTTGAATCGACGCGAAATTAAGGCATTTTTATGAGCCAAATAGCTTTGAGCTATTATTATTTGTGATGGTGATCAATTCATCCATCTGCATTTCACGAATATCTGCCAATAATTGAGCAACATAGGAAATGTAAGAAGGTTCATTCCGTTTCCCCCGAAATGGAACCGGCGTCAGATATGGAGCATCTGTTTCTAAAATAATCCATTCCAGCGGAAGTTCTTTCGCTAACTCCTTCAAGCCGGCTTTCGGATAGGTTAACACGCCGCCAATTCCTAAATAAAATCCCATACGCGTAATTTCCTGAGCAATTTCCCGACTCCCGCTAAAACAATGAAATACGCCTTGCAACCCTTTTTGAGCAAAGGGTTTTACCAAATCTATTGTATCTCTCATCGCATCACGTGTATGAATCACAACCGGTAGATTTTTTTCAAGGGCCCAACTCATTTGCGTGTTTAAAGCGATCTTTTGCTCCTGCACAAAAGTTTTGTCCCAGTAATAATCCAATCCAATTTCACCTACTGCAGCAAATGGTCTTTTAGCCAGCCATTCTTTGGCGATGTTTAATTCTTCTTCAAAATTTTCTTTGACATAACAGGGATGAACCCCCATCATTGGAATACAATAATCCGGATGGGTGTCTGCCATTTCTAACATGGAGGCAATCGTACCCGAATCGCAATTGGGCATATAAATTTTCCGGATACCGGCTGCTTTGGCCCGGTCAATCATCTCTGAACGGTCTGCATCAAACTGCGGGTCGTAAATATGGGCATGTGTATCTATCATAGTCGGGGCGTCAAAGGTTGAGTTTTTTAAGTTTCCAACCTTGTTCTTTGCAATGGTTTAAAAATCGGGGTAAGGTATACTCCAGGCGCTTGAACGCTTTTTCGCTATCATGAAAAACAACAATGGAACCCGCTCTTGATTCACGAATAACGTTGGTTAAACAATCCTGCGGACTTAATTGTGTATCAAAATCTCCACTCAACACATCCCACATGATAATTTTTGTATGCGGAAACATTTTTTGAATACCTGCTGCTTGCGCGTATGTAATTCGGCCATAAGGAGGGCGAAACATATTGCTGGGGATCAGACTTGAAGCTTTGCGGATATTTTTGAAATATTGGAAATTATTGGTCTTCCAACCATTGAGATGATTGAAGGTATGATTGCCAATGGCATGTCCTTCATCCAGGATACGTTGAAAAACTTCGGGATGACTTTCGACATTTTTGCCGATACAGAAAAATGTCCCTTTGGCCTGATGCATTTTTAACTGGTCCAGTACAAAAGGGGTAACCTGTGGATGAGGTCCATCATCAAAGGTGAGATAAATACTATTGGCGTGTTCTTTGATATGCCAAATGCCTTGATTATACAAGGCTTTGAGCAATCGTGGGGTTCTTACCAAATAGGGTTTCATGGACGGTAGCGCATTAAGGATCTGTACAATAAATCAGTTACTTTTGCCATTCGAAAGTAATCTAAAGTTTCATAAGTGTCCGTTTCAAAAAAAAAATATTTATTGCGAAATGATCGGGTGTTACTAAGCATTAATGCGGGAATTTGTGCATTCACATAATGAAGATAGTCGCCATCGTTAAAACCTTCAAACGGAACAATTGGTTTAAAGTTGATGATTCTGAGTCCAGGTGAATATTGTTTGAATAGACCTTTCATCAAACGAGGCCATAATCCTGTTCCGGGTGATTGAAACATTGCTAAAAAATTCCCTCTTCGACCATACATCCATCGATAGTGGTACATAGGATAATTTTGGGTTCGTGGGAGGTCGGTAAAAAAACCGAGTCCATGTAGAACAATAGCACCGAGCAATGGAATACTGTCCTGCTGAAGTTGTTGAATATGAAACAAACTACCGCACATCTCTTTTTTTGTAAATGAGGTCGCGCTTTTTCCGTAAGCCACCAGTTCAATACGAAAAGGAAACAACACTTTTTGTTTTGAAATCAATCGGGCTAATTCGGTCAGGCAGGCAATGCCCGAAGCATTATTGTCAGCGCCCGGTGTGCCATCAGGGCATTCATACACGGCCCCCAAAATAATGGCGGGTAAAGTATTCGCACCAAACGACGCGATAATATTTTTAAATCTTTCCCCCTTGACTTCAAACCATTGTTCTCTGGTATTCGGGGTGTATTGTGTCCATTGTTTAAGAATATAGTCGCCGGCTTTATGTAAATATTCGAGGTGCGGACTACTTCGGGAAAAAGGAAATGCGCCTAATTTGACAATATGTTTTCTTAAGCTATCCGGATGACTTTGCGATAGCATCGGAACGCTGATGAAACAACATAGCATAAGCCTGAGAAAATACATCGCGTAAAGATAATCAAGCACAAGAAGTATTTTTAAACATACTCCGGCTGTTGGTGCAGTTGGCCGAATATAAATGACCATTCATCTGAAAGTAGCGTGATGTTTTTTGCTTATTTAATGGAGAAATTCCCAAAGACGATTGTGAATACTGAATGGGTATATTTGCTTTTCCTTCGATGTCCTTTACGCATTACCTTTGCAGCCTTAATAACCATTCATGCGTAGAGTTAGAACAAGATTTGCTCCTAGTCCGACCGGGGGACTGCATCTCGGCGGGGTAAGAACCGCTTTATACAGTTATTTATTTGCCAAACACCATGGTGGTGATTTTGTTTTACGGATTGAAGATACCGACCGAAACCGTTTTGTGGAAGGGGCTGAGCAATATATTGTTGATTGTTTAAATTGGTGTGGCATACAGGCTGATGAAGGTCCGCATGAACCGGGCCCCTATGCGCCCTATCGACAAAGTGAACGTAAGGATCAATATCGCCAATATGCTGAAGAATTGGTGAAAAAGGGAAATGCGTATTATGCCTTTGATACGGCGGAGGAATTGGAACAAATGCGGGAGGAGTATAAATCACCCGGAAATCCTTCGCCACAATACGATAGGCATACACGTAAGCATATGAAGAATTCCTTGAGTGCTACAGAAAGTCAGGTAAAAACATGGATGGATGAAGGGCGGCCTTATGTGATTCGGATAAAGATGCCGGAAAATGAAACCATCATTTTTGAAGATATGATTCGCGGTGAAATTCACAATGAATCTGCGTTGGTCGATGATAAAGTATTATTAAAAGCAGATGGTATGCCTACCTATCATCTTGCGGTGGTGGTGGATGATTATTTAATGAAAATCACCCATGCTTTTCGGGGTGAAGAGTGGTTGCCAAGTGCCCCGGTGCATATCAAATTATGGGAATACTTAGGTTGGGCCGATCACATGCCGGCCTGGGCGCATTTGCCATTAATTCTGAAACCCGAAGGGAATGGCAAACTCAGTAAACGCGATGGTGACCGTTTGGGTTTTCCCGTGTTTGCAATGGATTGGAAAGATCCACAGAGTGGTGAATTGATGACCGGATTTAAAGAAATGGGATTTTTGCCTGAGGCGTTTATCAATATGCTGGCGATGTTGGGATGGCATTCCGGAGAGGAGCAAGAAATTTTTACAAAGGAAGAATTGATCCAAAAATTCAGCATGGAACGGGTACATAAAGGTGGTGCGCGATTCGATTTTGAAAAGGCCAAATGGTTCAATCACGAATGGATTAAGCATGCGGAATCCAAAGCTTTATTGCCTTTGGTGCAGCCAATTCTGGAGGAAAAAGGGATATTGGAAATGAATGCGGATTATTTGACACAGGTCATTTCTTTTGTAAAAGATCGTTGCACACTATTGAATGATTTTTATACCCAGTCGGTTTTTTTCTTTCAACCACCCGCAACCTTCGATTTGGAAGCGGTAAAACCAAAATGGAATGCGGAGAAAGCAAACTTTTTTCAAGTTTGGATGGATGAACTCGGTCTATTGTCTGAATGGAATGCGCCTGCTATTGAGAATCGTTTTAAGGAAATAGCCACAATCCATCAAATCAAAGCCGGCGAACTACAGATGCCTTACCGCATTATGTTGGTTGGGGGTAAATACGGACCTGCTGTATTTCTAATTTCTGAATTGATTGGCGTAAAAGATTGTCAGGAAAGAATCAAACACTTTTTGAATTTGATGGGGGCTTTAAATGAGGATGAAGTTAGAGGCTGATTTGCGTGATGGTAAATTTGATTTCCTATGAAATGACCAAAAAACTAAAGCAACGAAGGGTTCTACATTATCTAATGATAAAGCATTTAAACAGCCCATTTTAAAATTGTACTTTTTGTTATTCTTGTTTATTGTTTGATAAAACGCGCCGAATAAGCATCACGATTGCTTATAACTTTAATAAAATATTCTCCGGCGGGTAGCGTACTAATGTCTGCAATATAGTCATTCCCCTGGCGTACAAAACGACAGGAAACAAATTGTCCGGTGATATTAAAAAGGGTGAACCGGGCCTCGTCACCTTCTAAACCCTGCACTGAAATTTGATTGGTGGCCGGATTGGGGTAAGTGCTAAGTACATAAGGATTGATGTCCTGAACATCAGTAGCAAACATTCCTTCTATCATCTCCTGGGTCAAATCCCAATGGTCCTGCGCATCCGCTAAGTTGTCGCCATTCACCGCATTTCCCGCCCCTTTAAAAGTAACGATATTGGGTGTATTCGGTGCCTTCCATTGAAAAGCAAAAGTGGCCTGATTTCCACTTAAGGCAACAGGAGCAGTGTGCGTGATTTCATTTTGGCTGGCATTGAGTTGGGTGCCTGCACCGGCAATAAACGTACCTGCATCGCAATGCAAATTGATGCCCGCTTTTTGAGCCATTGGATGAACAACATTGAGGGTGAGATTGTAGGTCTGCCCGCAAATAAAGGTATCCGGAAGTCCAAATAATGCCACCGAAACGCTGTCGTTAGAATTGCCATGACAGCTTCCACATTGGGTACCTGCCATAAAAGCACCCGTGCTGTTAGAACTCAGGGTGAACTGGAAAATACCCAGAACCACAAATAAAAAAAGGCTAAGTAGTAATTTTGATTGCATACGCTTGTTGAAATGATGATTCAACAAATATAATGAATCTGATTTTAAGAGAGAAGCCTAAAATAATCTGCTTAATTCGTTTCGTGTTTGTAGTGGATAGCAATTTCGCAAAACATTCTAACACCGATAGCAATAGCCGGTTGGTAAATATCGAATCTCGCATTGTGAACCGGAAATTGAAATTCATTTCCTTTTGAAGTGCCTATTCTAAAAAAACATCCCGGAACCTGATGGGTGTAAAAACTAAAATCTTCAGCAGCCATTCTTAAATCCAATTCTTTCACTTGCTCTACACCCAAAGCTTTTTCAGCAATGTCCTGAAATTGTCTGGTTACCTGTGGATCATTGAACAATGAAGGGTAGCCCATAGGAATTTCAATTTCGGCATCTCCACCTAAAGCACGACATAATTCAATAGTATGTTTACGAATTAAGTCATGGGCTTTTGCACGCCATTTTTCGTCCATACATCGCAGGGTTCCCTCAATACGAACTTCATCCGGAATCACATTCCCTGCTTGTCCGCCTGCAATTTTACCAAAGGATAAAACAGAAGGTTGTAAGGGATTACAATTTCTGGAAATGATTTGTTGCAGACTCGTCAACAATTGTGCAGAAATGATAATGGGGTCTACTGTTTGATGGGGTAAAGCGGCATGTCCTCCTTTGCCAATCACCCGAATATAAATTTCATCTGCACTGGCCATATATTGCCCGGCCCGGTATCCAATACTACCATACGGCAAATGAGGATAAACATGCAGGGCAAAAATAGCGGCTGGCTTGGGGTTCTCAAGAATACCTTCTTTGATGAGCAGGCTGGCGCCTCCCGGATGTTTTTCTTCACCCGGTTGAAAAATACATTGTATGGTGCCTTCCCATTCATTTTTGATCTCATTCAAAATACGAATTGCACCGAGCAGACAGGTACTGTGCACATCGTGTCCGCAGGCATGCATCACGCCTTTATTTTTGGAGGCATACGCCACTTCGTTCATTTCAACAATCGGCAAGGCATCCATATCTGCCCGAAAGGCTATGACCTGTTTATCAGGATTCCTTCCCTGGATACTGGCCAGAATACCGGTGCCTGCATACCCCTTTTGATAGGAAATGCCCCATTCATCTAGTTTGGAACAAATAAAAGCACTGGTTTCAAATTCCTGAAAGGACAATTCAGGATGTTGATGGATGTGCTCCCTGATTTGAATAAATTCAGGTAATTGCTGATCAATGAGGTTTTGAAGCGAGCTATTGGACGACATTGATATTTTTTACGGTTACCACATCAGGAACAATAAAAGCCGCCGGAAAAGCTTTATTTACTTTTCGTAAAAAACTACTTGCATCCTTTTTATCTTCGAAATTCCCAACTTTAATTTTATACGAAGGCACATTATAACTCAAATAAGAAGCCACACCGGGAAATGCTCGCGAAAAATTATTTTTTGCAGCCAACGCCTGGGTGCGGTCTGGGCCATTGTAAATGATAATCCGAAACCCTTTGGCTGTATAGATACTCCCGGTTACTTTTTTCTTTCCATCTGACGAAACGATAGGCTTGTATAAAGGGATTTCTTTTTCCTTTTTCTCTTCTTCTGCCTTAGCCATTAATGCTGGTCTTTTATCGAGCAAATCCAAACGGGCATCTTTAAAAATGGACACATTTTCCGGAATAAAAATGTTTGAAGTATCTGTTCCGTCCTGAGCCTTTAAATTCATACTCATGAAACAACAGAAAAACAACAATAGGTAGGGAAAGGTACGCATGACTCTTAAAACTGAGCCCAAAAATACTATTTCAGGGTGGTGAACTAAGCAATTTCTTCGTCTAATTAGGAATATTTTATCAAGAATTTTAAAAAAAGCGGATCGGAAAGTCCATACTGTCAATAGAAGTCAATATTTTTAGAATATGTTTAGAGCCGTACTTTTCTTTTTGGCAATGAGTTTTGCATTGCTCAGCGGGGCACAAGTCCCCGGAATTTTATGGCAACGTTCACTGGGTGGGGATAAACCTGAATTTGCGGAGGTGATTAAAATAACCAGCGATGGGGGAAGTATAGTTGCCGGTTATTCATACTCCGATATTACCGGCGATAAATCTGAAATGAACAATGGCGTTTATGATTGCTGGATTCTGAAGATGGATGCTTATGGCAATAAACAATGGGACCGAACCATTGGTGGAGATACCTTTGATGGCGTATATGATATCACTGAAATGTCGGATGGAACCTATTGGGTAGCCGCTCAGTCAAATTCAAGTATTTCGGGAGATAAAACGGATACTTGTCGTGGTGGAATGGATTATTGGATACTCCATTTGGACAATGGCGGGGGAATTATTTCGCAACGTACATTCGGCAGTGCTGAAAATGATTTTTTACAAACGGTCATTCCTTCTTCTGCCGGGGGATATTTTGCCAGTGGTTATACCATGGAATGGTTTGTTTCTGCCGAAAAAACGGATACCGGTTGTTACGCACTTACCACTTTCCCATTACAAAAAGTAGACCCTTCAGATACATTTGAAACCCGTGATTTATTGGTTGTCCGATTTAACCCGGATGGCAGCATACGTTGGCAACGAACGTTGGGTGGATATGAAAATGAAACAGTTGGTAAAATGGTGGAAAAGGCCAATGGTAATTTGGTGATTGCCGGTACTTCCGGGTCGAGTGTATCGTATTTCCGATATCCCAATTGTGAACGCTTTGATCCACATCGGGGATATACCGATTATTGGGTTCTGGAATTGGACAAATTAGGTAATCTGGTCAAAGAGAAAACCTTTGGCGGTTTTTTTGAAGATGATCTTGAAAATATTGCTGCAACCAAAGATGGTGGTTTTGTGCTTACCGGCAGTTCCGTGTCACAAGCCTCCGGTAATAAATCAGAATCACCCTATGCCAATTACGACTATTGGATCATCAAGCTGGATTCCAATCTCAATAAAAAGTGGGAAAAGGTTTATGGGAGTAATGGCCGAGAATGGGGTAAACACCTCGTCGAAACCCAGGACGGCGGCTTTTTATTAGGAGGCACCAGCGAAGGAGGGATTTCCGGAAATAAATTGGTGCCCAATTATGGTGATAAAGATTACTGGATTCTCAAACTCAATGCAAATGGAAATGTCCAATGGCAATATAGTATCGGCGGAGGTTCCTTTGACCGTTTTGCATATTTGCAGGAAACAGCAGATCAAGAAATTCTTTTAGCAGGTACATCCATTTCAAACCCATCTGCTTGGAAAACTGTTCCATTAAAAGGCAATTTTGATTACTGGGTTTTAAAAATTGATCAAAATCCTTATCAGGCGCCCAATCATATTCGGGATATTTTAGATGGGACTACTTTTTCGGTTTTCCCAAATCCGGCTGCACAATGGGTACAATTGAATCTGAATAGGCAACCCCGGCAAGCCATAGTAAAATTGGTTGATATGATGGGTAGAACGGTATTGCAAAGTGAAATGACCCAATCTAATCTGCAAATGGATATTTCAGCTTTATCCAACGGTCAGTATTTGTTGGTGATGCACGAAGAAGGTAATCTCACCCGATACGAACGCTTGATGGTCAACCGATGATAGCTTGTATATTTGCAGCGTGAGTCAGAAATTTTTAACCCTCGTCATGGGGGGAAGCGAAAAGCCCGAACGATATAGTAATAAGGCCATCCGTATGTTGTTAAAACATGGATATCCGGTGGTTGCACAAGGCCTCCGTGCCGGACAAGTCGAAAGTTGTCAAATCATTCCGGGTATGCCAGACATAGCAGACGTAGATACCATTACACTTTATTTGGGTCCTCAAAATCAACCGGCTTATTATGATTATTGGCTGGGATTAAAACCCTGTAGAATCATATTTAACCCCGGAACCGAAAATCCCGAATTTCAGGATATGGCCACACAACAAGGTATCATATGCCTGGAGGCATGCACGCTTGTTTTACTCAGCACGGGACAATACTAATTTATCAATCGACATATTTCAATTTCCTTGAATATTTATCTGGATCATATCAGCAAACGTTTCGGCAGAGAATGGATATTTAAAGATGTATCTCTGCAATTCGAAGGCGCAAAAACTTATGCGCTGACCGGATCAAATGGCAGTGGGAAATCGACACTGCTTCAGGTGATTGCCGGTTTTATGCATCCCGGAAAGGGGACCATGAGGTATGAAAACGAGCTGGGGAAAATGTATCAGGAACATGAAATTGCCTCAGCCATTTCTTGTTGTACGCCTTACATGGAATTAATCGAAGAATTGAGCCTCGATGAATTTTTTCAGTACCATTTTCGATTCAAAAAACCCATCATGCCCATACATGATATTGTAGATCAAATCGGATTGGGTGAACATCGAAATAAATACATCGTGCATTTTTCCAGCGGCATGAAACAACGGGTTAAACTTGCTCAGGCCATTTTTGCAGATACCGAAGTGCTTTTGCTCGATGAGCCTTGCTCAAATTTAGATGCTGCCGGTATTGAACAATATCATCAGTTTATGCAACAGTGGTTGGGAAATCGTTTACTGATTGTGGCCAGCAATGATGCCGATGAATACCGAATGTGCAGCGAACATATTTCGATGCAACAGTTAAAACCAGTCTCCTATGATTCAAGCAAATAAACGCCAACAAATTAAAGCATGGACTTTTTATGATTGGGCCAATTCCGCTTATTCACTCATCATTACATCCGCTATTTTTCCGGCTTATTATACCCAAATCGTAGATGAAGTAGAAATATTTGGTCATCAATTTCAAAAAAGCGTAGTCGCCTCATTTTCTATTTCCTTTTCTTTTTTACTCATTGCTTTTTTATCGCCCATTTTATCTTCGATTGCCGACTATCAGGGGAATAAAAAAGGCTTCATGAAATTTTTCTGTTACCTCGGCGCATTGTCTTGCATGGGGATGTTTTTTTTCGTGAAGAAAGCGGATGGCGCAAATGTTTTTTATGGGTTGGCTTGTTCTATTTTGGCCTCAATTGGATATTGTGGAAGTATCGTGTTTTATAATGCTTTTTTACCTGAAATTGCTGATAAAAACGAACAGGATACCGTAAGCGCAAAAGGTTTTGCCATGGGGTATATCGGGAGTGTGATTTTGATGATCGTTTGTCTGGCTTTGATGTTTTTGAATGCAAGCTATGCTTGGTTTGAAACTGATTTGCACATACCGGAACGGGTTTCTTTTTTATTGGTAGGTGTGTGGTGGATTGGATTTGCCCAAATTCCTTTCAGGGTTTTAAAAGAGGAGGCAAGGCATCGGAATGACTACGATGGTCATATACTCATGAAAGGTTTTCAGGAACTAAAAAAGGTTTGGCATGAACTTAAATCCTTGCCTGTTCTTAGATTATACCTGGCAGCATTTTTTTTCTTTAACATGGGTGTGCAAACTGTCATGTACATGGCTACCTATTTTGCCGGAGATGAGTTAAAGATGGAGCCGGTGCAACTATTATTGGTTGTATTGATCATTCAGTTGGTTGCTATTGCCGGAGCGAGATTGTTTGCAAAAATTTCAGACCAAAAAGGAAACCTGTTTTCACTATCCTTATTGGTTATTATCTGGATTGGCATTTGTATATCGGCATATGTCGTGAATTCTGTGAATCAATTTTATGTCCTGGCATTTGCGGTAGGCATGGTTATGGGGGGTATTCAATCCTTATCCCGATCTACCTATTCTAAATTTTTGCCGGACACACCGGATACTGCTTCTTACTTTAGTTTTTATGATGTGTGCGAAAAATTAGGCATCGTGATTGGTACAGCCAGTTTTGGTTTGATTGCTGATGGATTAGGGAGTATGCGTCTCTCTGCATTGGCCTTGAGTGTTTATTTTGCCATCGGCTTACTCATCCTGTTCTTGATGCGCAAAAGGCATACTCAGGTTTTGCACCATTGACAACCCTAAAAAATTAAGATTTCAAACAGCCAAATCTTCTTCAGGCTAAGTTCATTCGTGGGGTATGATACTAATTCAACGCTGGGATCCGACTCAAGAAAACACCATCTAACTTTAGTCATTAATAAAAGGTAATATCCTAGCAGGGCCATTTTCGGCCTTTGCTCTTGAGGCGTTAAGAAAAATTTGAAATCGGGCGTAGCCTGCTTCCGGCTGTTCGAAGCCGAAGCCAAAGCGAAGGCAAGTTTCGGAAGTAGGCCGCTCGATGAAAATTTTTTAGTCGAAAGAGCAACAGCCTTGAATTTTTGGCTCCACCTTTTGTTTCAAGACAAAAGGTGGAAAGGAAGAATAATACCAGTGTCCAATTCGGAATTCCATGGTCTGTTTGTACTGAGTTAGAAATATAGGCGGCCATTAAAAATAATACATCCTCTATTAAGTTACGATTTGTTAAAGCAAGTTAGAGAGATTGTATTTATAAAATTGTCCTTAGGACATTTTATAAATTTATCTCGTTGGATTCTGACAAGACCGATATAAAATATTCATCTTACAATTGAGCAATGTTAAAATTGGACTATAGAATATTTATAATCGGTATAAAAATCAATCCCTGTATTTTATATCAGATTGGTGAAACGATTATTTTCGGTTTATTTTTGGCCATATTTATTACCATGAAATTATATACGATACACAGCGGAATGTTTAAATTAGATGGAGGTGCCATGCACGGAGTAGTACCAAAATCGATGTGGAATAAAGTGAATCCGGCTGATGAAAATAATATGTGCTCCTGGGCCATGCGATGTTTGTTGATAGAAGAAGGCAATCGCTTGATTTTAATAGATACCGGTATGGGGAATAAACAGGATGAAAAATTCTTCGGATTTTTTCAACCCCATGGGTCGCATTCCTTGCAAACTTCATTAGAACAATATGGGTTTACGACCGATGATATTACCGATGTGTTTTTAACCCATTTGCATTTCGATCATTGTGGTGGAGCCATTCAACGGATAGGCGATCAATTGGTTCCAACTTTTAAAAATGCGACTTATTGGAGTCACGAAGTACATTGGGCTGCTGCTATACAGCCAAATGCCCGTGAAAAAGCATCCTTCCTTAAGGAGAATATTCTACCCATTCAGGAAAGCGGACAACTCAAGTTATTAAATGCGCAAAGCGGGGATATTTTTATGCCCGGTTTTGAAATTCAACTTGTGCAGGGGCATACTGAATCCATGATGTTACCTTTAATCACCCTGGAGAAACATAAACTGCTGTTTTGTGCAGATTTAATTCCATCTGTCGCTCATATTTCCATGCCCTGGGTGATGGCTTATGACATGAAACCATTGGAAACGCTGAAGGAAAAAGAAATTTTATTGAACAGGGCGGTACAGGAAAATTGGGCACTATTTTTCGAACATGACCGTCAGACAGAATGTGCCACCTTGATTCAAACCGAAAGAGGCATTAAACAGGAACACCTCTGTGCATTAAAGGATTTGGCTTAAAAATAGATTTAAATGTTGTGAATTCGGAAACTTCCTATTTCCGGATTGGAGGACAATGGGATTATCGTTTACTGCCTTTCAGCTCCACGTCGCTTTCAATTTCCATCGGAATATCCATGTTACTGGCTTTCAGGCGACCACTCATCTTTTGTTTCATTTTGAGTGATCGTACCATGCCGGTAACTAACTCCATTTGCATGGTTCCCTCTTGGGTGCCGGATAATTCCATTTCCATTTGCTGGGTATTACCTTTCTCAGAACTGATGCTTGACTGGCATTTAATTTCTGCCAATTCTTTTTCAACCTGAATCAATTCATAAGTATTGTTGAGTTTCATTTTCATCACACCTCCTAAGTCGTTGGTCATTTCAATATTCCATTGATCGCCCGGTTTTACGGGATGGTCGGGGTATAATTTAAAACTCATTTCCAACATACTTTTGAGCGAACTATCCGACATGGAATTCCCACCCAGAAATTCCATTCCACTCAACTTCGTAATCTCGCCTTTTGAATTTACAGAGATTTGAAAAGATTTTCCTTTCAACTTCAACAAGTCTTTATAAACCGGATTACTTAATTCAGCCGAATCGGTATCTAATTCAACCGTTCCGGCATCTGATTTTTGTTTCATTCGAATACGATGATAGGTAACCTTCATGTCGGTGGATTGACCATTAGACAGTAACACGTCATAATCAAACACAAACAACATTTCCTGATCGATATTCATTTTTTTACCCATGAGCGTTTGATTCATTCGCTGAATCGTGCTCATCTCATATCGAAAATGATCGCCTGTTTTTAACTGAAGTTTTAAGTCGTAAGGTGCGTTGCCACTACCTCCGGGTTTCCCATCATTCTGACAGGCCACTATACATATCGTGATCAAACTTAAAATCAGATACCGGAACATATCGGTTGATTTAAGCATTGATTTCGACGAGTTCTATTTCAAAAGTAAGGTCTTTACCCGCTAGTGGATGGTTGCCATCTAAAACAATGGTCGTTTCTCTCACCTCAGTAATCACAACCGGCAAATGATTTCCGTCCTGATCCATCATATTTAATTCCATACCGGCTTGTGGTTCGCCCATTTCTTCCGGAAGTTGTGCTTTTTCAAACTCAAAAAACATTTGTTCATTCACCGGGCCATAAGCTTGTAAAGCCGGAATCTCCACAATCTTTTTTTCTCCGACACTCATATTCATCACCCCATGATCGAAACCATGAATGACCATACCTTCTCCAACGGTGAATTCCAGAGGAGGACGTCCTTCAGAACTATCAAACATACTGCCATCTGCAGTGAGGGTGCCTTTGTAATGTACCTTGATGGTATCGCCGGCTTTTACTTGTTGCATTTTTTAAAATTTTGGCAAATGTAAAGGCAATTCTGCTTTTGGGCTTAAATTTAGATGGGCTTAACGTTTCGGCAATTCCGGCGGATTTATGAAATGGCTTGTCCGTAATACTCCTGGATTTCATCAAAAATCGTTAAAACCTCTTCTGCATCCAAAGCATGTACCAGCTTATGCCGAAATTCTTTGATATGAGATAAACCCCGCAGGTAATTGGCATAATGAGGGCGCATTTCCAGAATACCTAATTTGGGGCCTTTCCATTGGAGCGAAAATTCCAAATGTTGTCGACACACACGAATCCGTTCTTCAATATCCGGAGGCGGTAATGTGATGCCGGTTTCAATATAATGTTTGATTTCGCGAAATATCCAGGGGTATCCAATGGCGGCTCTGCCAATCATGACGCCATCTACGCCGTATCGGTTTTTATATTCTACAGCTTTGGAAGGACTATCAATATCCCCATTGCCAAAAATCGGGATATGAATGCGGGGATTGTTTTTAACGGCTGCAATCAATGACCAATCCGCTTCGCCTTTGTACATCTGGGCCCTGGTACGACCATGAATGCTCAATGCCTTTATGCCCACATCCTGCAAGCGTTCGGCGACTTCCTCAATATTTTTACTTTGTTCATCCCAACCAAGGCGGGTTTTAACGGTAACCGGTATATTCACCGCATTAACCACGGCTTTGGTCAATGCAATCATTTTAGGCAAATCTTTCAAAATGCCGGCACCTGCGCCTTTGCAGACTACTTTTTTAACCGGACAACCAAAATTGATATCGATTAAATCCGGACCCGTTGCCTCAACGATTTTGGCAGATAAGGTGAGGGCTTCTTCATCTCCCCCAAAAACCTGTATTCCAATTGGACGCTCTGCCTCAAAAATATCGAGTTTTTGACGGCTTTTAATGGCATCCCGAATTAAGCCTTCCGAACTGATAAATTCGGTATACATCAAATCAGCGCCATTTTGTTTGCACACCGATCGAAAGGGCGGATCACTAACATCTTCCATAGGTGCTAACAAAAGCGGGAAATCAGGGAGTTGTATATCACCTATTTTAATCATGTGTGCAAAGATAACGAGGGTTGTGGTTTTGATGTGATAACAAGTTTATATATATAAAAAATCGGCATTAACTAAAAATAACACAGAGGACATTTTAACAATCTCGAAAAACGAAGATATTTGCACTACATTACACAAAACAACTACACATGAACACATTTCTTCATCAAATGCAGGCAATGATTACCACTGATATCATGGCTTCTGCATCGCGTATTTTAAGCGAAGATGAAAATAAGATTAGAAAATCATTCGAAGGTATTTTTCCGGCTTTATTATTTTCTTTAACCCAGGTGGATGAAAGCAAATTTCACGCACTCAATGAATTAATCGGTAAAGCCGGAACCCAACACTTAGAAGCACATGATATCATCAATAACCTAAATATTGTTCGCTCCGACAAACTGGTTTCAACCGGTGATCATTTAATTCAAACGGTTTTGGGAGAAAAGGCACCGGGACTGGTCAATATGATTTCCAATTTTAGTGGTATTAAACCAAGTAATAGCAATTCTTTGTTGAGTATCGGCGGTACCATTTTGTCGGCCATTGTAGGGCGCACAATGCTTTCGGAAGGATTGAATTTTTCCACGTTGGTTCAAAATATGTCTGCCCAAAGCCAAAGTATTGAATCCATGATGCCTGAGGGTATGGCTTCGTTTCTAAGAACTCCAATTTTGCCGAACAACGATTCTGTTTTAAAGAATCAAACAAAAAAATCCGATAGTTTGAAATGGGTATTGCCCCTGATTTTAATTGCTTTACTGGGTATTGGACTTTGGTGGTGGATGAACGGCCGCCAATCCAATAAGGAAGAAAATAAACAAGATGAAGCGGTCATTGACTCTGCAGGTGCATCCATCTCATCGGCATTTGATAGCGCAGCAGCTACTCAGGTTGCCGTGAGTCCGGATACCTCAGAAGGAAAACTTGACGCCTCCGGAAATTGGTTGAAACGGAAAGGGGAGGCGATTAAGATTAAGTTACCCAATGGGATTATTCTCGATGGACATAAAGGTGGATTTGAAGATCATCTTTTTAATTTCATCAATGATCCAACGGCTGTAGCAGGCAAGGAAGTCTGGTTTGATTTTGAAGATGTCCTCTTTGAATCGGGTAAGTCAAGTTTAAAAAGCGGTTACGAAAAACAATTACAGAACTTAGTCGATATTTTAAAAGCATATCCCAAGGTTTTGGTGAAATTGGGAGGTTATACGGATAATGTAGTAGATACCACTCAGAATATTAAATTGTCTGAAGCCAGAGCCAGAACGGTTTATCAGAAGTTGATTTCGATGGGTGCAGATAAAGCCATGTTCGAGGATCCAAAGCCATTTGAGGGTTATGGTCCTTTTCATCCGAAGGAAGATAATACCACCGATCTTGGCCGCGCGCAAAATAGAAGAATCGCGGTGAGTGTGAGAACAAAATAGATCCAAAATATCTCCATTCTGTGTGTAGATAGCCAACAAATGTTTTTGGCCTTGAAGTGTAGTGCCTATATTAGCGTCATGAAAAACAGGTCTATTCTCCAAGGTATACTGGCTTTAGCTATTCTTTTGACATCTTTCGTTCAGGGTTACGCTCAATCAAACAACTGGGTACAACAAACTGCAAAGGGATATTCCTATCGCATGGTAAAAGGGGATGCTACCCAATCACGATTTTATGTACTTAAAAATGGCTTAACCGTCATTCTGAGTGTGAATGAGGAAATGCCGCGCATTCAAACCATCATCGCCACCAAAGCCGGCAGTAAAACGGACCCTTCCACACATACAGGACTCGCTCATTATCTGGAACATATGTTGTTTAAAGGAACCGATAAATACGGTTCTTTGGATTGGGGTAAAGAAAAAGCGATTCTCGACGAAATTGAAAAGACTTACGGAATATACAATTCCGAAACGCTTGAAGCACGTCGGATGCGTATTTATAATAAAATCGATTCATTGTCTGGAGAAGCCGCCAAATATGCCATTGCCAACGAATATGATAAAATGATGGCGATGATTGGTGCACAAGGAACGAATGCATTTACCTCATTCGAAAAAACGGCTTATATCAACGATATCCCGTCCAATCAAATTGATAATTGGTTAAGCATCGAAGCAGAGCGTTTCAGGAGTCCGGTACTCCGAATTTTTCATACCGAATTAGAAGCGGTTTATGAAGAAAAAAATCGCTCTTTGGATGATGATGATGACAAAGCGTCCGAATTGCTTTTCGCTCAATTATTTCAAAAACACAACTACGGATTGCAAACAACCATTGGTACAGTTGAACATCTTAAAAATCCTTCTCTCGTCGAAATCAAAAAATATTTTTACAAGAACTATGTGCCCAATAATATGGTGGTTATTATGGCCGGCGATTTTGATCCGGATGAGGTGATTGCTAAAGTGGATAACGCTTTTTCTTATATGCAGCCTAAAGAAGTGCCCCCATATACCTTCGAACCGGAGGCGCCCATCGAAAAGCCCATCGTTGGTTCGGTGTACGGGCCTGATGCGGAGTATGTGGATATTGCCTTTCGTTTTCCAGGTGCAAGTACGCGCGAAGCGATGATGCTGGATTTGATGAGTAGCATTTTATCAAACGGAAATGCCGGTTTAATGGACCTCAACCTGGTTAAAAAACAATTGGTACTTTCTGCCAGTGCCGGTTCTTATGCGTTAAAGGATTATAGTTTATTGTACATGGAAGGTAAAGCCAAAGAAGGTCAAACATTGGAGGAAGTACGTAAACATTTACTCGAACAAATTGAGTTATTAAAAGATGGAAAATTTGACGAAGAGATGTTGAAAGCGGTTATTAATAACTATCAAAAAAGTCGTATGCAACAGCATGAAAGTAATGCCGGTAGAGCATATGCTTTACTGGATGCATTTTCGGCCGAAATACCCTGGGATATGCAAGTGAGTATGATTGATGAAATGAGTAAACTAACCAAAAAAGATATTCAGCAATTCTCTCAAAAATGGTTGGGCCAAAATTATGTATGTGTGTTCAAACGCCTGGGCAAAGATTCCAATATCCAAAAAATCCAAAAACCCATCATTACACCCGTGCAGGTAAATAGGGATGCTCAAAGCGATTTTGTTAAAAATATTGCCAGCCAGATACCCAAGCCCATCGAACCGGTATTTGTCAATTATCAGCAAGATATCCGTAAGTCCAGCATTGGCACAAGAGGTATGCAGTCGGAAGTTTGGAGTTTGAACAATGCAAACAATCGTTTATTTACCCAATATTATTTTATTGAAACAGGGTCGCGCCATAATCCGTTGCTGCCTATTGCACTGGATTATCTGCAATACCTCGGTACTTCAAAATATACCGCCGATCAAATTAGTAAAAAGTTCTATACCCTGGCCTGCGATTTTGGGGTGAATGCTTCTGATGAAGAAAGCTTTGTTTATCTCAATGCCTTACAAGATAACTACGATGAAAGTGTGGGTCTTTTCGAACATCTCCTGGCCAATTGTCAACCCAATCCGGAAGCCTTGAAGGAAATGATTGAAGGCATTAAAAAGAAACGCTCTGATGCCAAACGAAATAAAAACCTGATTCGCTCTGGTCTTCGTTATTATGCACAGTATGGGCCTAAAAATCCGTTTAATGATGAACTCAGTAATGCACAATTGGATGCCCTGAAAGCGGAGGAATTGGTGGCTATTTTGCACAACCTCACTGGTTATAAACATCATGTGATGTATTATGGTCCGGAATCTGCCGAACAAATTGTATCGAAGTTAGAAAAATTACATCCGCTTCCTGCAACGTATAAACGGAATCCGGAGATAGCGCCTTTGGCATTTACCAAACAAGTGTCGAATGAAATATTGTTTACAAATTTTGATATGGTTCAGGCCGAAATTCAATGGTTCCGCAATGATCAGGATTTTAAATCAGAGGATATGCCACGCATCCATTTGTTTAATGAATATTTCGGTGGCAATATGAGTGGTATTGTATTTCAGGAAATCCGCGAGTCCAAAGCTTTGGCTTATTCAACGTATGCTTCTTTTATCACACCACAAAAAAAGGAATATCCTTTCTCTATGATCGCGTATGTTGGATGTCAGGCCGATAAAATGAAAGAAGCCGTTGAGGGCATGCAGCAATTATTAAATACCTTACCGGCATCTGAAAAATTGTTTAATCAGTCGCAACAAAGTATACGCAATACTATTTCAACGACACGAACAACCAAAACGAGTATCTTCTTTAGTTACATCAATGCGAAAAAGAAAGGACTTTTATCAGATGCCAATCAAATGATTTACGAAGCAGTTCCCAAATTGAGCATGAGTGATGTGTCTCGTTTCCATCAACAACGTATTGCATCCAAGCCTTATACCTTAGCTATTTTGGCGAATAACGATAAAATTGATTGGGACTTTATCAAAAGTCTCGGTCCGGTTAAAAAATTAAGTCTGGAAGAAATCTTCGGTTACTAGGTTTTTGCGCTCCTTTGTCGTAGATTCTTTTAAACCCATATTTTGAAGCCTCTTGTCCAAAAGACAAGACAAAATAGGCTGATGCGATAATCCTAAACAATATTGTCTTTCTCCAATTCTACTTTGGTACAAATCAACAAACGTTTTTCGTCCTGTTGAAGGGTACAGGCAAATAAATAATGATTTCCTCCATCTTTGATGCCCAACTTTTTTCTTAAATCTTCTGTTCGTCCCGGAAAATTTCGCATACTCAAATTGCCTTTCATTTCAGGTAGATATTGTTTAAGGGTTTTCGACTCAATTTTGCAGATTTGTAAACAACGAAAAACCCTGCCCTGAAAATTTGGTACAAATGTTTCAGCCGTATATAAGTGGGTATGTGGATGTAATTTTTTTAATCCAAAATTTGTTGCGGTCCATTTAAATGCACCGGCTTTTAACAGCGAAGCATTCGGTTCATAAATAAAGGTCTGCGGTTCACTGTATTCTGCTTCTGTGTTCTCTTCCTGCGCCGAAGTGAAGGTAGCATGCATCCATTGCCCCTGATGATAATGGGCGGCAATAAATTGTGTTTCAGTTGTACCCATCTTTCGGTCGTGCACAAATACCAATTCGCGGCATTCATTTTCAACGCTCAGGATATGTACTTCATGAATGGGCTTTAGCATTTGCAGGCAGCGATGAATGTCCAGCAAAGGAGAAGTTTTAAACATGATTCTTTTGCCGTATTTGAGCAACATCGGCCATATTTCGTTCAGGCGGGGTTCATAATCTTCAATAAAAAATGTTTTTGCACCTTGTTGATTTCTGCGCGACGGATCCAGGTATATCAGGTCCATTTCTGTAGCGGCATCCTTCAACCATTTTTCGGCATTCCAGGCGGCAAAAATACAGGCTTGTTCAAGTCCCAGAACAGCCATATTATGACTGGTGATAGCGGCCAGTTCGGTATGCGGTTCGCAGAGCACTACTTCCTGAAAATTTCTCCCAATCCAGTAGGCATCCATGCCCATTCCGGTCGTCAAATCGCAAAATCGCTGACCATGAAAGAGCGCTGCTTTATAGCGTGCAGTTAACTCTGAAGACGATTGCTCCTGATTCAAACCAGGCGGTAAAACAATTTCCGGATATTGAAGAAGGAACGGCCATTTTTTAGCATTTTTCTTCAAGGATTTGAGTTGATGAATTTGGGTTTTAAACGCTTCGTTTTTTTGATTCATCAACATCGTATTCAAATCATCCTCACTCGCATTTCTGTATTGCTCAATCCAGGCAAGCACTTCCGCATCCGGTTTCCAGGAAGCATTTCTTTGTACAAGTTGCCCTTCTTGTTTCATGGGGCGAAATTAGCCTAAATTGAGAGATCCTGCTAAGCCATCATGGAACGAAGAAATTAGGGCTATTTCATTCACCTCAAGAGGTCTTGCTAAGGTCTCCATTTGTTTTGGAGCAGGATGGTAAATCTTTCTTTGTATTTCTTGTTCCGGCTTTCCGCACTGCACGGCAGTTTGCTGCAATCCGGGCTACATGAAGTGCTGTAGTCTTTTACAAGTTATGATACCAATACAACGATGAAATTTGATGCCAGAAAACATGGTCTAACTATTACACAATAGCAAAAACTAATATCATAGCATGGTCATTTTCGGCCTTTGCTCTTGAGGCGTTAAGAAAAATTTGAAATCGGGCGTAGCCTGCTTCCGGCTGTTCGAAGCCGAAGCCAAAGCGAAGGCAAGTTTCGGAAGAAGGCCGCTCGATGAGAATTTTTTAGGTGAAAGAGCAACAGCCTTGAATTTTTGGCTCCACCTTTTGTTTTAAGACAAAAGGTGGAAAACAAAATTAATATCAATGTCCGACTCTGGCATTCTCGGCCTGAATTTAGTCATAGTGAAATACAAGCGACCTTGAACAAGGTTTATATCATCTATTAATTTATAATTTGTTAAAGCAAGTGGGAGAGATTGATTGTATGGAAAGCATATTCGGTATAAAACTTCCGGCTTTGAAAAAAGGAGCATTCCGTTTTTATCATACCTTCATATCCTTTTTGTATGCCTCAACTATATATCATATCGGGTTGTAATGGTGCGGGTAAAACTACCGCCAGCGAAACCATTCTACCTGAAATGTTGAATTGTCGCGAATTTGTCAATGCCGATAATATTGCAAGGGGTTTATCACCTTTTAATGTAGAATCCGTCGCTTTCGAAGCCGGGCGTATTATGCTTACCCGTATCGAAGAACTTTTAGATGAGCACGAAGATTTTGCCATCGAAACCACATTATCTACCCGCAGTTACCATACTTTGGTGCGCAAGGCCCAGCAAATCGGGTACAAGGTCACGCTGTTGTTTGTATGGTTGCAGGATGTGAATATGGCCAAGGAGCGGGTGGCCAAACGGGTGTCTTTGGGCGGTCATGATATTCCCCCTCATCTTATCGAAAGGCGCTATCACAGGGGCTTGTACAATTTGTTCCATACCTTTATTCCATTGGTGGATGCCTGGTTGCTGGTGAATAATTCTAATGGGACGCTGGAGCATATTGCCGATGGTGAAAAAAATCTTGTACCCAATATTGAAAACAAGTATCTTTGGTAACGTATTCATGGTAACGCCATTCAAAAATACCAGTAAAGAACACCAGGAGTTTGTCGAAAAGGTGACCCTTGGTTTTCGTATCGCGTATGAAAAACTCGTCCGTGAAAGCGCGCTAAAAAACCAAACTTTGGTGGTAAGTGTGAAAGGAAAACCTGTTCATGTTCCGGCCAAAAAACTTCTCCGTCAATTACAACGGAATCCGAAGTCAGCCCAATAATTCCCTGTATTCTGTCTGTTTTGGCACTCAAACCCTCTTCAATTTTTTTTAAACTGCAAAATCTGGGTTAAATCTTTTAAAAAGCCCGCCAACCCTGTTTCATTTATGTGTAAATTGCGCACTTTATGAAATATCTGAAGATTCTTCTTCTTTCAGGTTTGATGGGTTTCATGACTCAGCAAACATTTGCCCAGAAAGAACAACTTGATAAAATTGTTGCTATTGTTGGCGACAAGGTAATATTACAATCCGAAATCAATGCCTCTATGGAGGATTATCGTCGTGATAATCCCAATTTGAGTGATACCGTTCGATGCAATGTGCTGGAACAATATATTGGTCAAAAAATTCTCGCTGAGCAAGCCGACCGCGATAGTGTGATCGTCACCGACGAAGAAGTTGAAGGGGCGCTCGAAAACCGGATTCGTTATTTCATCAATATGTCAGGTTCTGAAGAAAAACTGGAGGAGACATCCGGTAAAACTGTTTATCAATTAAAGGATGAATACCGACCTATTTTTCGTGAACAAATGATTGCACAACGGATGCAAATGCAGGTGATGCAAAATGTAAAAATTACCCCGCAGGAAGTGGCGGTATTTTACAACAAAGTTCCACAAGACAGTTTACCTTTTTATCCTTCAATGGTGGAAGTCGGACAAATTGTGTTTAGGCCAAAAATCAATAAGGAGGTCGAACAATATGCAATCGATAAGCTGGAAGGGATTCGTAAGGATATCCTGAGCGGAAAATCTGCCTTTGATATCATGGCAGGTATTTACAGCGAAGATCCGGGTACCCGCGATAATGGGGGCGATTTGGGTTTGAATGGTCGGGATGAATTCGTTGCGGAGTTTTCGGCTGCTGCTTTCCGTTTGCAGAATGGCGAAATTTCCAATGTCGTAAAAACCAAGTTCGGTTTTCATATCATTCAAATGGTGAGCCGTCAAGGTGAAAAAGCCCGATTACGTCATATTCTCATCAAGCCACTCATCACTTCCGATATGGTGGGCGAGGCGACGGTTCGTGCAGATAGTGTACGCGCAAAATTGGTGAGCGGTACGATGGCTTTTTCTGAAGCCGTTGGTAAGTATACTACCGACGACGCTACCAAAATAACAGGTGGTATGTTTACCGATCCTCAATCCGGTGGTTCTTTGGTGATTCCCGCTGATTTAGATCCTATTGTTGTTTTGGCCATTGATGGCATGAAGCCGGGAGAATTTAGCCAGCCCCAGGAATTTACGGATCCACAAACCGGCGATAAATTGGTGCGTATTTTATATTTACGAAATCGTACAGAACCACATCGGGCCAACTTAAAAGATGATTATGCCCGAATTCAACAAGTGGCTTATGCCGAAAAACAAAACGAGTATCTCATGAAATGGATCGAAAGTAAGGTGAGTACTTTTTACCTGAAAGTAGATGAAGAATACCAGGATTGCCGAAATATTCAACGTTGGCTGCGTGCAACTGCCCAAGCCAATGGAAAAAAATAATTACCTCAACCCACCCAAATAAAATTTATGTATCAATCAGATGTGGAAGCGGCCAATGCCCTCCAACAAAAATACAAGGCCCTCAAAAATGAAATCGCCCGAATCATTGTCGGGCAGCACGAAGTCGTCGAAGGCTCTCTGATTTCAATTTTGTGTAACGGACATAGTTTGCTGGTCGGCGTACCCGGACTGGCAAAAACCTTATTGGTAAATACCATCGCCCAAGTGCTGGATTTGGGTTTTAAACGAATTCAGTTTACACCGGATTTAATGCCTTCGGATATCACCGGGGCGGAAATACTGGATGAGCATCGCAACTTTAAGTTTATCAAGGGGCCGCTCTTTTCCAATATCATTTTGGCCGATGAAATTAATCGTACTCCACCTAAAACGCAGGCTGCTTTACTAGAGGCCATGCAGGAACGTCAGGTAACGATTGCCGGACATGTACATCATTTACCTGCGCCGTTTTTTGTTTTGGCGACTCAAAACCCCATTGAACAGGAAGGAACTTATCCTTTGCCTGAAGCACAGTTAGATCGCTTTATGTTCAATATCTGGCTCGATTATCCAAGTTTTGAAGAAGAACTCAATGTGGTTAAAAACACCACCACTGATCAAAAGGTTCAATTAAATAAAATCATGAGCGGTGAGGAAATCATGTATTTCCAGCATTTGGTTCGTCGGGTTCCCGTTCCGGATAATGTGATGGAATATGCGGTTGGTTTGGTACATCGTACCCGACCCAATCAGCAAGGGAGTGATTTAGCCCGCAATTATATTTCATGGGGTGCGGGTCCAAGAGCCTCTCAGAATCTCATTATGGCTTCCAAATGTTATGCCTTGCTGCATGGCAAATACAGTCCGGATATAGAAGATGTAAAAGCGGTAGCCCTGCCCATTTTACGACATCGTGTGGTGCGTAATTACAAAGCGGAAGCCGAAGGTCTCAATATCGAAGAAATCATTAGTCGTTTGTTGTAAGTGACTATTTTAAAGCTTTCCATCTGAAATAAATCTTGGAATCAACGTTCAACGGGTTTAAAACTTCGGTAATGATCCCGGGTGAAATAAGCTTTTTGATCATCGCCGGTGACTATTCGCTCCGGTCCACGATTCCTGCCCGGGCGTTTCGGGTATACATCCCACTCTCGATATCGGATTCTTTGTCCGCGTGCATTCTTGACAGGCAGTCGACGTTCTCTGTTTTCAAATACACGTCCACCGACATACCCATCAGGGGCACGGTTATTTTGACGAATATATTCAAGGGTTGAACGCACATGAGGCGGAAGATCTCCCTGAGGGCCATTGCGTCCATCGCGTGTGGCCCTTTCTTCAGTCACCGGGCTTTGTCGGGTCGATACGACTTCCGCACTTGGTTCCGCAGCGGGTGGAGGTGCCGGCGTTGTTTGCTGAATAGGTGCCTTGGGAGATTCCCGGCTTGTAGGCGTTGCAGTATTTGAAGCAGTATCCGGCTCATTGCAAGCGAAGAGAAAAAAGCTGGCAAAGAGTGGTAACAAGTTGAACAGAGAATACCTCAGGTGTTTATTCATGACGCTTTGGATTCATTGATCAATTCGGTATCATCCAGTTTGTTTAATTCCAAAACGGTAGTTTTACGATCATCGCTCTGCCTGAACATTTGTTTAAACTTAGCGCCATGTAAAATTTCGTCGGCGGTGTAGGAGGTTCGTTGTTGTACCGTATTCGAAAAATGTTCGTCGAAGGCTTTGATGAACACCATGATTTCTGTTTGATTGATACTATAATCTTCTTTACACATGCCGTAAAATGGACTATGTTCATTGATGGGGTGAACGACAGTCCAGTTCAGAGAGAGGGCACTGATTTTGGATATTTCGGCAGGTAAAGGAAAAAATTTATTCACAACTTTGCCGTTTTCGTGCAATCGGAAAGAAACATTCAGGAGCACTTCTGCTTCGGTCAGGGTATTGTTCTTATAGGGCGCCAGGCGAAACATCAAAGCCTGTCCATCTTTGTAGGGAGCAACAACGGCATTTTTACTAAATAACAAATAAGCAGTGGGTTTAGAGAATCGTCCGTACAATAAACCGGTGAGTACTGCAAATGCCATCCATCCAAAAAGAGATTCAAGAGCAGCGAGTAAATTGGTTGCATAGGAGGTAGGATGCAGAATACCATAGCCGACGGTTGTAACTGTTTGGACACTAAAAAAGAAACAGTCCATAAAATCGTGAATGGCATTTGAGTCTGAGTCTTTGCCGATTTGTTCTATTCCAAAAGAAAAATACAAAAGCGCAAAAATGATATTGGTAATTACAAATCCTAATAAAGCCAATACGATGAATTGGGTCCAGGACATATTGATGAGGGTATGAAATAAACTCATTCGACGATGCCAAGGGATTCCGGCTTTAATCACATTGCTGCTGCCGTCTTTGTTGAGAATACGCCCGGACATATTGCCGGTGGTATTGTCGAAACCCGTATTATTAATCGATCGCCGGTGAAGAATGTCTTCAAAGTTCATATTGTCCTTGTTTGAGAATCAAGACAAAGATAGAATGCAGAACCATCAGTCCGTCTGCATAGAATAAATAAAATAATGCATGGTGTTGTTTGCGTATAGCCCTGCGATGAAGAACAAAACACAGCAGAGTGCTGAGCATGCAGGCCAGGGCATAAAGGGCATCCATGCGCAACCAAATGAGGTAAACACTGAGCAACATCAATAAGAGCGGCAAGATGGGCAGTAAAATCCATTGAAGGGTGGTCGGAAATTCGCGGCCTTCGAGATTAAAAATGAGGATTAAAAAAAATAAAAAAGCCACCCGGTATGTGAGTATTATTTCACCTCCTGCCGACAGGTGCATGTTTTCGGCTGGAAAAATAAAACTTGCCAAGGTCCAAATAATGGTGAGTAAAACCATTTTAAATCCCGGTTTACGTATCATTCGAAGGCTTTTTACAAATACGGGTAAGGTATAGATAATCGATAAAATGCTAATCAATAGTGCCATTCGTTGACTATGTGCCGGCAATTGAATTCCAATCATGATGGTCAGGATCAATGCCGGAAAAAGAAAGAATTTAGCGAGTGGATGCCTGACCGAATCGAAATAATAAATTTGATAAGCAGTGAGTGTTGCGAAAAACAGGAAAAAAATTTCACCGCTTAGTACCGGATTGAGTTTTAATAAAATGCGCGTTTCAATTCCTAACATGGCCGCAGCCAAACTCACCAAAAAATTATAATGTAATAAAAATCGGAAGGGGCTGAAGAGTTTCATGATCGAAAGGGAAATATTCGTTCATTGGGTAAATACTGCCCCTTATAGCATATCAGGAGGGATCTGCTTTACTCTTTTTCTTGAATAAAGGAACCTTGTTTTCGTTGCCGGCCAACAAACGATTGATGTTTTTGTGATGGGTTAAAACCACCATAATAGCCGTGGCAAGTGCAAAAACCCGATACATCAATTCCGGTTCTTTAAAAACAAAAAAGATCATAATAGGGAAGGCAATACTTGCTGAAATGGAACTCAGCGAAACATAACGGGTGAGAAATAACATAAATACAAAAACCACAATCAGGCTCACTGCAACCAATGGCTGAATGGCGAGTATCATACCAAACAAGGTGGCAATTCCTTTACCGCCTTTAAATTCAGCCCAAATGGGGAAAATATGACCAACAACAGCGGCTATACCCAAGAGAACCTGAAAATTGGTTAAAGCGATATTGTCCATTTGGTATTTGGCAATAAAATAAGCCAAATCCACAGCGAGATAACCTTTGAGCATATCCACCGCAAAAACAAAACTACCCGCCTTAGAACCCAATACCCTGAAGGTGTTGGTGGCACCAGCATTACCACTCCCAAAATTTCGGATATCAATATCGAAAAAGTACTTGCTTACCCAAACAGCAGTCGGAATAGATCCGATGAGGTAAGCCAGTATCAATAAAGTAAATTCGTACATGAATAATTGCTTTGATGATTCAAAACTGAAAACACAAATATAATGGAAGCTAGTCTGAAATACAACTTTATATTATAATTTTATTGCATATAAGCTCAGCCATTGACCACGACTTTTTTGGTCGCGAATGCTGAAACCATGCGCTTTTAGGGCTTCCTGCATGGTGGATTCGTCGCTGAGGAGTATCCCGCTTAAAATGAGACCGGCGCCCGATTTTAACAGATGATATAGATCTTTCATGTGGGAAAGAAGCACATTCAGGTTAATATTCGCTAATATCAAATCAAAAGGTCCGGAAATTTGGGTAATATCCTCTGCGTCAATTTGGACTTGTGGTACCTCATTTCGCAACACATTTTCGCGGGCGTTTTCGATCGACCAAAAATCATTATCAATACCAATGACTTTGGATGCCCCTTTTTTAGCTGCCAAAATAGCGAGCACACCGGTTCCGCAACCAAAATCAAAAACGGATTGATTCTGCAAGTCCATTTCATCCAACCAGGTAACCATCATATGAGTGGTTTCATGATGGCCGGTTCCAAAACTCATTTTGGGGGTAATCACTAAATCATACAAACAATCTTGAAAAGGGGGGTGAAAATCGGCGCGAATACCCACCTGGTCGGTGATACGAATAGGTTGGAAATTCGACTCCCAGGTTGCGTTCCAGTTTTGGGCTTCAAGGAGCTCAGCGCTGAATGGGTAATCCTTCAGAACATCGAGGAGCATTTCATGGTCAGCCTGATCGGCATCCCAATAGATGAGCATTTGTTCGGCTTGTTGTTCAACCCCTTGTAATCCATCGGATTGGATTTTTGCCAATAATAAGTCGGCATCATCGCCTTCCGGTACGGACACGATGTATTGCATGGTCTTCATGCCACGAAAGTAAGCCAACTTGAATCGAATCCGGCTTGGAAATCAAGTTTCAGCAGCAATTTTTCATACATTTGCGGGCATCTCCATGTTTAAACAATACTTGCTTTATTCCCGACCACCTTTTCAGTTGTTGGTATTTAGTGCCCTTTTTTTTATGGGTTTGTTACTAGGAACCTACCTCACCGAATGGCTCAACCAGCAGTTGATTGGCCTGAGTTCATCGGGAATGGCTGAATTTAAAAGTATTCCTGAACAATATATAGGTGCGGTTAAATGGGTCAAAGCCATTGCGCTTATAGTTGTGATTCTTTTACCGGCAGCTTTGTATGCCTACCTCTCACATCCTCAACCTCTTCAATATTTGAAACTCCATCGTTTACCAGGTGCTTTATTCATTCTGATAGGGGTGCTCTTATTTTTGGTTTCGATGCCGGCGGTGGGATGGATGGAAGCATGGGGAGCGCGTTTGCCGATGGGTGATGAAATCAAAAAAATGGATGAACATTATTCCATGGTTTCCCGATCCATTTTGTCGACGAAATTATGGAGTCAGTTTTGGATATCTACCATTACCATCTGTTTGTTACCAGCAATTGTAGAAGAGATTTTTTTCAGGGCATGTGTGCAAACAACCTTGCTGCGAATGATGAAATCAAATCCGGTGATGGCCATCATCATTACGGCAGTGGTATTTAGCGCTTTACATGGACAATTAAGCGGTTTAATTCCCCGGGTGTATCTTGGCCTCATACTTGGATTGGTATTTTATTTCTCCGGAAGTTTATGGCTCTCGATTTTATTACATTTTATCAATAATTTTTTATCCGTTCTGCTCATGTTTATGTATCACCGCGGGGTGATTGCGTGGGATGTTTCGTCTATTGGGAATATACCTTTGTGGATGGCCTTGTTGAGTATGGGGTTAACTGCAGGAGGATTATATTTTTTATATACCCGCCGACAAACATTTGAAGTAGAAGACTGGTCAGAAATTTCCTCAAAGCCTCAATAATCCTATGTCAGAAAAACAAAGCAAGTGGGTTTGTATTTATAAAACAAGCAGCCGGTTTGATGCACAAGCCGCTCAGGGCAATCTTGAAAGTTCAGATATTCCCTGTGTGATGCTCAATAAACAAGATAGTTCATACATGGCATTTGGTTATGTGGAATTACATGTACCTGAAGAGTATAAAGTGATTGCCGAAAACCTGTTGAACAATAATCTTCAACAAAATTGATGAGGCAATGGCATTGAACGTACAAACTTTTCTTACACGTTTAGGCAGTGCTGCATTATTCAGTGCGATTATGTTGGGTTGTATGCTTTGGCATGAAGCAGCTTTTGTTTTACTTTTTGCCTTGGTTTGTTTTTTGTGTTTACGTGAATTTATTCCCATCGTTGAAAAAATTCTGGGCATTCGCTTTCATGGAAAAGAGAAATTTAGTTTTACGGGTTTGGGGATGGCTTTGTATTTGCTGACCATATCTCTGCCCATTCAAACATGCTCCAATATCCTTGCTCAGTTGTTGAGTAAGTGGATGTTGTTTTATGGTTTAGGAATGGGCATCGGATTTTTAATTTTTTTCTTCAGCGGAAAACGTACACCCGGTTCCGTGGTGCTATTAAGTGGCCTGGGTTATATTCCATTAGCCCTCGGGCTTTTGGTGCAAATGCGATTTCAAAGTTTGTTGCTTCCACTGATTCTGGTGCTGTTTATTTGGATGAATGATACCATGGCCTATCTGAGTGGTTCATTTGTAGGTAAAACCCCATTTTTTCCTGCAATTTCACCAAAGAAAACGGTAGAAGGTACCATAGGAGGTATTTTGTTCACCATGGCATTTGCAGCCATTTGGGGGTATTTTGTACATTGGTTTCCGTTGTGGCAATGGGTTGGCTTGGCGCTGATTGCTTCCTTAGTAGGAACGCTGGGCGACCTGGCTGAATCCAAGTTAAAGCGGATGGCGGGCATTAAAGATTCCGGGCAAATCATGCCGGGCCATGGAGGCGCATTGGATCGTTTTGATTCTTTGTTGTTGGCAGCTCCGGTGGCATTTTTATTTGCGCTGTTTGTGATGGATTGTTTGCCCTATAAAGTTTTTTAGTCGTTCTATTATTCAAATTGGAATGCTGAAATAGTCAAATCTTTTTAGAATTTTACAATTGTAATAAGAATGTGAATTAGTAAATAGGGGCTCCTGAATAACGCTCAAAATGAGTGGTGATGGTCATTCAAACAAAAATTTATAAACGTAGATGCACACTTTTTTAAGGCATATTGCTAAAAAGCGTTCACTTGAGTTTCAGAATCTTTCGCTACTCAGAAATACTGCATCTTCTTCGTTGCGGGAAACTCGCAGTATATTTATACATCTTCATTACCCGCGCCTTGAATCTAAAGCATTTCTGAGTTATTCAGGAACTCCTAAATAGACTAAATCCTATCTCCTCTTGAGGACGAGATTTATGCTTATGATGCAGGCATGCCCATAATCTAACTCAAAAAGTTAAATTCATTTTATTTTGACTTAAATTGCGGAATATGATACATACTCATTTGGATAGAATCACAATTGATCAGAATATTTGTCATGGCAAGCCAACAATTAGAGGATTAAGGTATCCAGTTGAAAATATGTTGGAATTATTAGCTTCTGGGATGACCATTCAGGAATTATTGTTGGATTATTCAGATTTGGAAGAAGCTGATTTCTTAGCATGTTTGGAATATGCTGCAAAATTAACACAAGTGAAGAGCATTTATCGTCTGGTATCATGAGATTTGTAGTTGATGCACAATTGCCAAAATCGCTCTCAGATTTAATTAATTCAAAGGGCTATGATAGTATTCATACATTAGATTTACCAAAGGCGAACGCTACCCAAGATCATGAAATTCTTGAATTATGCATAAGAGAAAATCGTGTTGTGATTACAAAAGATAATGATTTTTTAGATTCATATTTATTAATTGGAAAACCTAAAAAACTAATTTTTGTAAAGACCGGAAATATGAAGAATCCGATTTTATTAGATTTGTTTGAAACTAATTTCCAATCAATATTAGCATTCATTGAGAAATATTCTTTAATAGAAATTCATCGGGAAGAAATTATTACACACGAATAACTTGAGCGAATAAGCTTGCCTACAATATTGGTTTTGCGTTAATATGGCATTGTTACCAGGCTGAACATTCGTGCTTTCTGTTAGCTTTTGTACTATCATTGAACTCCCCACACCGAACCTAAAGCCAAACCCAAATACATGTGATTAATAACATGACGAGATAGCCTTCTTTAGGCTATTACAGATTTACAATTGGTTTTATATCACTTATCCATTTTTATTGGGCTAAAGCAGGTTATTTTCCGACAATTGTTCTTTTGCTATAACTTTTAATCAAGAATGAACTTAACTTTCAGTTATGAAAAATAGAATCATAGGCTCAATCATGCTGGGGAGTATGCTGAACCTATTTGGTGTTCATTGCGGAATGGCACAAACCGCTCAATGGCAATGGGCAGCACAAGGCAAGGGTGCCGGACATGATCATGGATATGAAATTGCAACGGATGCCTCTGGAAACGCTTATATATGTGGAAGATTTCAAACACCTTCCTGTATGTTTGGTGCAGTGAATTTGCTGGCATCCACAATGTATAACGGGGCGTTTTTTATTGCTAAATTAGACTCCAATGGTCAACATATATGGGCGAAAACAGCCCAGAGTAATAGTGGATCCGAAGCGACTGGTATAGCCACCGATGGGAATGGGAATAGTATGATTGTGGGGACCTATGCCACCACTGACACATTTTCGTTTGGAACCGTAAAATTATCGCCCAACATGTATGACGCTACATTTATTGCTGGTTATGATGCACAGGGTAATGTTAAATGGGCAAAAAATTTAGGCAAAACCAATATGTTTGGAGGAATGCACACCCTGGATGTGGGAATGGATCAAAGTGGTCAAGGAAGGGTAACGAGTTATTTTGAAGACAGTACTTATCTCATTAAAACCGATCAAATGGGGAATGAAATATGGCGTAAAAAATTTACAGCCTCATCTGCATTCGCCAATACATCATTTAGAAAGTTAGCGATAGATCCATCGGGGAATACATTTGTGGTCGGTACAAGCTTTGCCACTTCCCTGACCTTCGATAATATTACCATTACGAATAACAGTAATGGCGGATTGCTGGTGATTGTAAAAGTAGATCCGAATGGCAATGTGTTGTGGGCCAAATTTGATGGGGCCATCCCTTCTTTTTACGAACCATCCATATGCACAGATGCTTCCGGGAATTGTTTTGTAGCGGGAACCTTCTTAGGCACCATTGCCCAATTTGGAGGGGTTACTCTCAATAATGCCTCGGGGGTGGAAGATATGTTTATCTGCAAGTATGATTCATTGGGAACTTTGCAATGGGCCAAACGAGCAGGTGGTCTTGGTGCAGATATGGCTAAGAACCTGGCTTGCGATGCGGCCGGGAACGTATATATGACCGGCTTCTTCAGAGGTGTGGTCACCTTTGATCCGGTATTAGTGAATGGTAGTGGTACGCCTGAATTGTTTGTCGCAAAATACGATAACAATACAGGTTCCTGTTTATGGGTAAAAAAAGCAGGCGGGGATGAAGTTGAAATGGGGCAAGGTGTTTATGCAGATGCATTTGGTGGAATTTGGTCGGTTGGAGAATTTTCAAGTGATACCTGTGTATTTGACAATTTACAGTTGCCCAATACTAGTCTGCCGCCTTACACTTCAGAAGTAAGTGTCGGACGTATTAAAACCTCACAAACAACCACTGGATTATTGGGAGAGAGCGAAGCAAGCCAATTGGTAAACATATACCCCAATCCGGGAAATGGACTTTATACAATAGATGCCTCTAAATTACAATCTCCTATTCGTGGCTGGAAACTAATGGATGCATTGGGTGCTCGTGTGATGGAAGCACAAGTAGAAAACCGAATGGATGTTTTTCAATTAGATTTAAAACATTTACCAGCCGGTATTTATTTTCTCCAATTGAGCCATGATGGAGGTAAAACGTATCGCCAACGAATCGAAAAGCGCTGATAAAGGACAGCTGAAAGAAGCGATACCGCTGACCGGCCCCACGATTGCAGCGATAGCTCCCTGGAGCTTTGGCGAAAGGGACTACAAGCGAAAAGCGTGAATGTGGTTGATGACGGGTATAGGGCTCATGGGCCCCAATATGATTCAATTTACAATTTCATCTTTTTAACTTGTTGCACTAGGTTGCAAATGAATGGATGATATATTATTTTTTTCACAGTCGCTTGTATTTCTCACTGACTAAAATCAGATCGTGGTTTCCTGTGACGGACATTGGTATTCTTCTTCTTTTCCACCTTTTTTTATTAACGTCCAAAGAGCAAAGGCCGATTACGGCCCTGCTATAATATGACTTAGTACAAATGACTAAAGTTAGATGGGGTTTTCTTGAGTCGCGACTCAGCGTTGAATTGTTACTACAATTGTGATAATGCTTTGCGGGCCTTGTGGATATACTGCATATGAAACTGTCGGTTTTGTTTGGGAATGAGATCGCGTTGATCCATCACATCGGTCCAAATTTTTTGGGCTTCCTGGGTACGGCCAAGCTTTTGGTAGAGCATGCCGAGATAATACATGGCATCGACGGTTTTATGAAAACGCACATGGTTTTGCAGGGTTTGTTCGGCGTTCGGAAAATCGCCTGATTCGAGATATGCGATGCCCAGCCAAAGTTCATCGTCGGGGCGTATGAGGCCCTGAGGGCTTATTTGCCGGGCTTTTTGCAAATACTGAATCGTTTGAGGGTATTGATCTTGTAAAAAATACAAACGGCCCAATTGCAGAATTACTTCCAAATCTTCGGCATACATGCCCTGCAAAGCGGACAGATACAACTCGATGGCTTTGGCATAATTTTTACGGGATGCATAAGCGCGGGCAAGTTCGGTGCGATTCACAAAAGTATCGCTGATGCGTAAGTTTTTTTCAAGTTCCTGTATACTTTGGCGACTTTCGAAGAGGTGTTGGGTGAGAAAACCAAGTTTTCCGGATTGGAGTCCGGGAAGTACCTCCACAATAAAATAGGCCAGCGCACCAACGAGGGGAAGAAAAATGAGGATATAGATCCAATTGGATTTTCCGGATTTATAAGCATGAATGATACCGATGAGTTGGATAATACCGACTACCCAATAATGTTGAAAAAACCATTGAATCATAAACCGCCGCAAAGTAATGAATTTTTGGGAGGGATTCAAGGGGGCGCGGGATAGGCTGCGATCATGCAGGGCTGGGTTTTGGCTGAGGAATCTTTGAGGTTCTGTCAAATCGACTCTTGTAAATTTCAGAAATCGAAAGCTTTATCTTAGTTTTGCCGACTTTAAGATTCCAGCGAATCTTTGGTCCTATAGCTCAGTTGGTTAGAGCACCTGACTCATAATCAGGTGGTCCTAGGTTCAAGTCCTAGTGGGACCACAAGCCTTTCAAGAAATTGGGAGGCTTTTTTTTGTGGTGGGTGTATTGGGTTTCGATATTTACAAAAGAATTTGCAAGGAGCTTAACAAGCTAATGAAATCGAAAATTATTTGGTTGCCGTAAAAAGGTTTCTAAATAAATACCGTTTACAAGGGGGCCATTATGCCTTAAATAACAACCCTTTCTGTATCAAACATGGCGTAACTTTACAGATACAGCCCATAACCTAAACAGATGATAACCATTGACAACTATTTAGACAATCATTACATACACCGAAGTAACTGGTTGAGAGCTGCTGTACTTGGGGCAAATGATGGAATAATCTCCATTTCAAGTCTTGCAATTGGAGTAGCTGCAGCAAGTTCGACCAGAGAGCCAATTGTATTAGCTACCGTAGCAGGACTTGTTGCCGGGGCTTTATCCATGGCCGCAGGAGAATATGTATCTGTCAGTTCTCAAACGGACACCGAAAAAGCAGACATTGAAAGAGAGATCAAGGAACTTAAAGAAATGCCCAATGAAGAACTTAATATTTTGGCACAAATCTATGAGAAACGAGGCCTGAAAAAAGAAACTGCAATGCAGGTAGCTCTTGAACTGACCGAGAAAGACGCCTTGGGGGCGCATATAAGAGATGAGTTAGGAATTAATGAAATTAGTCAGGCAAATCCTATTCAAGCTGCGTTTGCTTCCGGGGCTGCTTTTACAGTAGGTGGAATTTTACCACTTTTAGTCATTCTGTTTGCGCCAGTTAAAGGAATGGAATATTGGCTTTATGGTTCTACAATTATTTTTTTAATGATTTTAGGAACATTGGCAGCAAGAACTGGAGGTTCGAGCATTCCTAAAGCAATTTTGCGGATTACCATATGGGGAACAATTGCTATGGGGTTGTCGGCATTTGTAGGGTATATTTTTGGAGTTAGGGTATAAATTAAAATTAATAAATATGAACGGAGCACATTGGCATTTAGTGGTAAATCATTTACCCATCATCTTTCCTCTTGTTGGCGTAATTGTTATAATTACCGGACTCATTTCAAAATCCGAAGCAGTCAAGCGCACAGCATTTATGATTTTTATTTTAGGTGCATTCGCTTCCTTAGCGGCAATGACAACCGGCGAAGGAGCAGAAGAAATTGCAGAAAAAATTGCCGGCATCACAGAGAATGATATTGAAAGACACGAGGAAGCGGCTGAAACATTTGCCCTGCTTTCGTATCTATTAGGAGGTATTTCTATTTTAGGACTTTGGGCCAGTTTTAAACAAAAATTGTTTTCAAATATTGTTACGATTACTACTTTAATTTTGGCAATCGGTGTACTATTCTTTGCTAAACAAACGGGCACAACAGGTGGAGAAATCCGACATACAGAAATTAGAAATGGAAATACTGATCAGGCAAACGCAGGAAGTAAATCTGAAAATGACCATGACGATTAACCTATGATAAAAACAGAAAGGCATTCACTGGAGATTTAGATTTTTTCTTTACTCAGAAATACTGCTTCTCCTTTGTTGAGGGCAAATCACAGTAAATTTCCGGTGACACATTTATTATAGACCTATTTCAACTATGACTCATTGTACTATATTCAGTTAGTTTCCCCACGTGTATAGCCAGTATGCCTTAGTACCTCAGTAACACCCATAACAAAGGGGCGGGCTGGAATTTACCATTTCACAATGCAAATAGTCTTCGAACAATTTATTGTTAGAATTGGTATGACAAAGCAAACTTGCTGCATGGCTTTACAGCATATTAAAGAAACAAGCTCGTATCTAAAAATATCAACAGAATCCACAGAAAAACTGGATAAAGCAACTAAAGCTGCAGGTCAATAACAAAACAAACTGCGATACAAGACGTAAAGAAAATTATTGAAAAAAAATTTCAGGGATAAAAAAACGATCAATTCAATCCGAAAAAGTATATTCACTAAAAAAAATATGCAACCGATATTAGCGCCAATAGAAAAAAAATTCAAAGATTATCGAGAGAAGCGGAACAAGGCCGCATCAGAGGCGGTTTCAGAAATGTTGAAGAAACCATACTCCTTGAAACAGGCGGAGGAAAACTTGGACAAATTAAGGGCAGAGAGGCTCAACTTAAAGCAATAGAAGAGTACGCGAAATCAGAAGGTATATGGAACAGTGATATAAAAACTGAACCAAATATTGGGGATGTTGATACCCGCTTAGGCTAGTATAAATATGTATGGTTGGAAAATCAAGTGTATATCCCAATAGATAAGGTTGTGTAAAGGTTTCAGAATGCCTGTCCCGTCAAATACGGGGTATTTTTGACTGAGGTCTTACACAACAATAGATATATTTTGGCTTTTGTGAGTCGGTAAAATGCTAAAGGGTCTAACGCACATCCAAGCACATTTGGTTTTTGTCGACACAAAAACCAAACAAAAACCTAAAAGAGCTTGAATTTTGCCAAAGCAAAAAAGAAATTATAAACGAAATTGAAATAACACGAAAAATGAACCAAGCTGTCCACAATAAATCAATATCCTTCATATGGTCAATAGCAGACGACTGTTTGCGTGATGTATATGTAAGAGGAAAATACCGTGATGTTATTTTACCCATGGTGGTACTCCGCAGACTCGATGCATTACTTGAACCAACCAAAGCAGCCGTACTAGAAGAAATGGTTTTCCAAAAGGAAGAAGCCAAGTTTACCGAATGGGATGAAAACGGATTAAGGCAAGCCAGTGGTTATGTGTTTTACAATACCAGCGAATGGACATTGCAACGCTTACATGACACTGCCACCAATAACCAACAAATATTGCAAGCTAATTTTGAAGATTACTTAAATGGTTTTAGCGGAAACGTAAAAGAGATCATTGAGAAGTTCAAACTCAAAAGCCAGGTGCGCCACATGGCAACAAAAGATGTTTTGTTGAACGTGTTGGAAAAATTCACCTCCCCTTATATCAATCTTACCCCTTTCGAAAAGAATGATCCTGAAGGACGGAAACTACCGCCTTTGACTAACCTTGGAATGGGCTATGTGTTTGAGGAATTGATTCGAAAATTTAACGAGGACAATAACGAAGAAGCCGGAGAGCATTTTACGCCTCGTGAAGTTATTGACTTGATGACACATATTGTTTTTGAGCCAGTTAAAAGTAAACTTCCTCCTGTAATGACTATTTACGACCCGGCTTGTGGCAGTGGTGGTATGTTGACTGAATCGCAAAATTTTGTGAAAGATGAAGAAGGTGAAATAAAAGCGAAAGGCGATGTGTATTTGTATGGCAAAGAAATCAACGATGAAACCTACGCCATTTGCAAATCTGACATGATGATTAAAGGAAATAACCCTGAAAATATTCGTGTAGGTTCAACTTTGAGTACGGATGAATTTGCAGGAACAACGTTTGATTTTATGCTTTCTAATCCGCCTTATGGAAAATCTTGGGCAAGTGAGCAAAAGTTTATCAAGGATGGCAAAGATATTATTGACCCACGTTTTCAAATTAAATTAAAAAATTATTGGGGCAAAGAAGAAGATGCTGATGCAACACCTCGTTCTTCAGATGGACAATTACTTTTCCTGATGGAAATGGTGAATAAAATGAAGCCTTTAACACAAAGTCCTTTAGGTTCTCGTATTGCTTCTGTGCATAATGGTAGTAGCTTGTTTACAGGTGATGCAGGTGGTGGCGAAAGCAATATTCGTAGATACATTATTGAAAACGATTGGTTGGAAGCCATTGTGCAAATGCCCAATAATTTATTTTACAATACAGGCATAACGACTTACATCTGGATATTGAGTAACAACAAAGCGAAGAACCGAAAGGGCAAAGTGCAATTGATTGATGCGGGTTTATTGTTTCGTAAGCTGCGCAAAAATTTAGGCAATAAAAACTGCGAATTTGCTCCTGAACATATTCGTGAAATCGTTTCGGTGTATGAGAAAATGCAAGCCGTAGACCGTGTAATACATCCCGAAACTAAAGAAGAACAGGGCATAGCGGCAAAATTGTTTGATAATACTGATTTTGGTTATTACAAAGTGACCATAGAACGACCCAAGCGATTGAAAGCACATTTTACTACAGAACGAATTGCTGAATTACGTTTTGATAAGACCTTGCGTGAGCCCATGGTTTGGGCGTATGAAACTTTTGGACAAAAGGTATATACAGACCTGGCCAAACACGAAAAGGAAATAACTGAATGGTGCGAAAAAAATGAGCTAAACCTCAATGCCAAACAAAGTAAAACTTTGGTAAGCGAAGCGCTTTGGACAAAGCAACTAGAATTATTCAATACAGCTAACGAATTGATGCAAGCCATAGGCAATGATGAATATGCGGACTTTAATCAGTTTAAAGTAAAGGTAGATGAAGCATTAAAAGCTATGAAAGCCAAACTTTCTGCCTCTGAAAAAAATGCTATTTTAAATGCAGTAAGTTGGTACGATGCCACAGCCGAAAAAGTAATAAAAGGGACTACCAAATTAGCAGGTGACAAATTGCAGCAAATACTTGAACATTTGGATTGTAAAGAAAGTGATTTGTCCAATTATGGCTATTTTGCTACTGATAAAAAAGGCGAATATGTAGAATACGAAACCGAAAGCGATTTGCGCGATACCGAAAATGTACCACTCAAAGAAAATATTTACAGCTACTTTTTACGTGAAGTAAAACCACATGTTGCTGAGGCTTGGATAAACTTGGATGCCACCAAAATAGGCTACGAAATCAGTTTCAACAAATACTTTTACCGGCACAAACCGCTCCGAGCCATTGAAGAAGTAAGTGCAGATATTTTGAAGCTCGAAGAATTGAGTGATGGTTTAATTAAAGAAATATTGAGTCTTTAACATGGCAACGGATAAAAAAATAGCAAAGGATAAAACCTATACCCAAGCATTGGCTACTATTGTGAAAACAATTGAGCAATCGCAAGTTAAAATGGTGATGGCAGCTAACTCACAAATGCTTTGGGCTTATTGGAATATTGGAAACGAACTTTCTGTTCGAACAAATACACATGCATGGGGAGCAAAAGTAATTGATACGCTTTCAAAGGATTTGCGAAAAAAATTCCCTGCAGTTAAAGGATTTTCTACACGCAACCTGCTCTACATGCGGCAGTTTGCCGAGGCATATACTCCCTCACGCATTATTTGTTTAAACAAGCTTTGGCAACAGCTACATACAAATACGCAACAATTGGTTGCGCTATTAAAAAACAACGATGAATTCGAAACCGAAATTACGCAACCGGCAGTTGCGCAATTGACAGAAACCGATTTTATAAGCTCCTTAATAGGCAAAATAAGCTGGTCTCACCATTTGGTATTGATAGACAAATGCCCTCAAATGGCAAATAGATTTTGGTATATGCTGAACACCTTAGAACATGGGATAAGCAAGAATATTTTACTGATGCAATTGGAAGCCGGCTTGTTTGAACGACAAATTGCCCTCAAAAAAGTATCAAATTTTAAAGCTACCTTACCTGAACCGCAATCTGATTTTGCCAACTACTTGCTAAAAGACCCCTATATTTTTGATTTTGTACATGCCAAGGAACAAGCGGATGAACGCAATATTGAAGAGCAACTTACACAACATATCACCCAATTTTTATTAGAATTAGGACAGGGCTTTGCCTTTATTGGCAAGCAATACCCATTGCGAGTTGGCGGTCACGATTATTTTACCGACCTGCTATTTTACCATACCAAATTGCACTGTTATGTGGTGGTTGAACTAAAAGCCCGTGCCTTTGAACCCGGAGACCCTGCCCAATTAAATTTTTATATTAATGTAATAAACGATAAGCTAAAAACCGCGCAGGACAACGATACCATTGGCATTTTGCTGTGCAAAGGCAAAAACGAAATTATAGCCGAATATGCACTAAAAGGCTATAACCAACCCATTGGCGTAGCCGACTATGTATTAAGCAAAGCCATACCTGAAGATTTACAATCTACGTTGCCACAAATTGAGGATTTGGAGCAAGAATTAAAAGAACTCGATCATGAAAATTAGTTTACAAAAATATCCTGCATATATAGATTCGGGCGTGGAATGGTTGGGAGAGATTCCAAGCAATTGGGAAGTTACAAAATTGAGAAATATCGGAGTTTTTTCCGCAAGTGGAATTGACAAATATTTAAAAATTAATGAATCTAAAGTTAAAATTATAAACTTTACAGATATCTATGCTAATAAGTCAATGACTTTAGATTCTAGCTTTGATTACATGGTTGTAACAACACCTGAATCCAATAGAAGTAAGCATTTAGTTAAAAAGGGTGATTTGATTTTCTTGCCAAGTTCAGAAACCTATGAAGATCTGGGAGCCGCAGCTTTAGTAAATGAAGAGTTGGAAAATACATCATTTTCTTATCATGTTATTAGGTTGGTTTTTCAAAAGGAAATAGAACATGCGTTTAGAAAATATCTAACGAATAATGCTTTTGTATTAAATCAATTTTCACGACAAGGGAAAGGTTCTACAAGGAAAATTATTGGTCGTGGAGTTTTCAAAGATGTTCAAGTAATTATCCCTCCCCTTCCCGAACAAACCGCCATAGCTGCCTTTCTCGACCGCAAAACAGCCTTGATAGACCAAGCTATTGACATCAAACAAAAACAAATAGAACTGCTCAAAGAACGCAGGCAAATACTCATACACAAAGCTGTTACCCGTGGGCTAAACCCCAATGTAAAAATGAAAGATAGCGGTGTGGAATGGATTGGGGAGATTCCGGAGGGGTGGGAAGTGAAGAGGTTGAAGAATTCTACAAGAATATTTAGAGGGAAATTTACACATCGACCAAGAAATGATGAAAGATTGTATGATGGAAATTATCCTTTTTTTCAAACAGGTGATGTTGCAAAAGCCGGAAAATATCTTTCTGAATACAAACAAACACTTAATGATTTTGGTTTGAGAGTATCAACATTATTTCCCAAAGGGACTATCGTAATAACAATTGCAGCTAACATCGGAGATATTTCAATACTTGATATAAACGCTTGCTTTCCTGATAGCATTGTTGGCTTCGAGCCAATGGATTTTATTGAACGTGACTTTCTTTATAATTCATTATTAGTAATGAAAGAACAATTCATGAGTTCAACAATTAAAAACACTCAAATGAATTTGAATGTAGATAGAATAGGTACCAATTCAATTGCGATTCCTACCTTAAAAGAACAAGTAGAAATTATTAAACACATCGAAATAGCTTCAACCAAAATCGACACCGCCATTTCCCTCAAAGAGCAAGAGATAGAAATGCTAAAAGAATACAAAGCGACATTGATAAATAGTGCGGTGACGGGTAAAGTGAAAGTGGTCTGAATCACAGATTAAAAGGATTAAGGGATGACACAGATGAAATACTAGAATGATATAATGGACAAATGGATAGTATAAGAAATGTAAAACAATACAGTTGATGGAAGAAAAATTAAAGTTTAAGGATATTACAGAGAAGATTATAAGGGCTTCTTTTGACGTACACAGCTTCCTTGGCAATGGATTTCAGGAAGTAATTTACCAGCTGGCACTTGCTTGGGAAATGGCTCAAAAGGGATTGGAATATGTCCGCGAGATAGAAAAAGAAATTTATTACAAAGAGTTGCCCAAACCGGTAGGCACGAGGCGGGCTGATTTTATTGTTGAAGGAAAGATATTGGTTGAGTTAAAAGCCAATATTCAATTAGAAGATGTTCACTTGGCTCAAGCCCTAAATTATTTGAAAGCGTATAAATTGGAGGTAGGTCTACTTATCAATTTTGGAAGCAAATCACTTACTTTTAAAAGACTGGTATTATGAAATATTTTAAAGCGGAAACTAAAATCCAAGAAATCCATTAATCTGTATAATCTGTGATTCAGACAAAAAAATAACCATGCAAAGTAAAACTAACGAACAGGCTCTTGAGTCTACCATAGAAAAACGTCTTACAGGTTCATGCTTAGAAGATTTAAAATCGCAAGGAGTTTCTATAAATAGCGCAGAAGAAAGAGCATCATTGTATCGCAGTGGGAATGGCTACTATATAGGAATACCTGAAGATTTTAATGCAAAGTATGCTATCGATGAAGTTCGTTTTTGGGATTTTTTGCAAAGCACTCAAAAAGAGGAGTTAGCCAAGTTGCAAAAACAAAGCGACTGGAAATTGAAAATATTGGAACGCTTAGATCGTATGATAAAGAAATACGGCATCCTGCGTTTGTTTCGTAAAGGTTTAGATGTGGATGATGCACACTTTACCTTACTCTATCCCTTACCATTAGCCAGCAGTAGTAAAACAGTCATTGATAATTTTGAAAGTAATCAATTTAGTTCTACCCGTCAACTTCGTTATTCACTGAGTAACACAAAGGAAGAAATTGACATGGTGCTTTTTGTAAACGGTTTGCCCTTTGCCACGATGGAATTAAAAAATCATTGGACAGGGCAGAACGCAAAAGTGCATGGCCAAAATCAATACAAATTTAAAAGAGATATTACCCAGCCTTTGTTGAACTTTGGGCGTTGTATTGTGCACTTTGCGGTTGATACCGATGAAGTGTATATGACCACCAAATTAAGTGGAGCTAGTACGTATTTCTTGCCCTTTAATCTTGGGCAACGTGATCCCTTGTTTGGCAAAGGAAATCCACCAAATCCTTTCGGGCATAAAACTTCATATTTATGGGAAGAAATATTTACCCGAAACAGTGTTGCCAATATCATTCAACATTTTGTTCGCTTTGATGGAAAAGATACAGATCCACTGAATAAAAAGACGCTGTACTTTCCTAGTTACCACCAATTAGATGTGGTGCGAAAACTCATTAACGATTCCAGTAAAAAAGGCGTTGGACAAACGTATTTAATTCAGCACTCAGCTGGTTCAGGTAAATCTAATTCCATTACCTGGGCAGCATATCAGCTTATAGAAACCTATCCGGAAAGTGATTCAATTCCCGGAAGCAAAGGCGTTTCAAACCCTTTGTTTGATACTGTGATTGTTGTAACTGATAGAAGATTATTAGATAAGCAGCTTCGAGAAAATATCAAAGAATTTTCGGAAGTAAAAAATATTGTTGCACCTGCTTATTCATCTGCCGATTTAAAATTAGCCCTTGAAACAGGTAAGAAAATCATTATTACAACTATTCAGAAATTTCCATTTATAGTAGATGGTATTGCCGATTTAAGCGATAAACGATTTGCAGTAATTATTGACGAAGCCCACAGCAGTCAAAGCGGAACAGCCGCAGGAAAAATGAACCAAGCAATGGGCAATACTTCAGAAGAAAATGAAGAAGAAGATGAACAAGACCCACAAGATAAAATATTAGAAGCCATGCGTTCTCGTAAAATGCGAGGTAATGCCTCATACCTTGCATTTACAGCTACGCCTAAGAACAACACACTCGAACGTTTTGGCGTAAAACAAGCCGATGGCAAACACAAACCCTTCCATTTGTATTCAATGAAACAAGCCATTGAGGAAGGATTTATCTTAGATGTATTGGCCAACTACACAACCTACAAAAGCTATTACGAGATTGAAAAGTCCATTCAAGAAAATCCTTTGTTTGATACTGTAAAGGCACAAAAGAAATTAAGAACCTATGTAGAACAGAATAAGCAAACCATTGCCACCAAAGCAGACATCATGCTGGAGCACTTTGTAACCAAATTGGTAAATACAAAAAAGTTAAAAGGGAAAGCAAAAGCAATAGTAGCCACACAAAGTATCGAGTCAGCAATCAATTACTATTTCGAATTAAAAACTTTAATAGAAGAAAGAGGAAATCCATTTAGAATAGCCATTGCTTTTTCAGGTACCAAAAAAATAAAAGGTATTGAATATACGGAAGATAGTATCAATGACTTCCCTGCAAATTTAGATACAGCAAAACCAACAGACCCAGGTTATATCAGTGACAAGATTGCTCGTTATGTTGATATGGACGAATACCGAATTTTAGTAGTGGCAAATAAATATCTGACAGGATATGACCAACCTAAATTAACCGCCATGTATGTTGACAAAAAATTGCAAGGTGTAATTGCGGTTCAGGCTCTATCAAGATTAAATCGTTCGTCCGACAAACTCGACAAGAAAACCGAAAATTTATTCATTCTCGATTTTTACAATACTACTGAAGATATTAAAAAATCATTCGACCCATTTTATACGGCAACCTCATTAAGCAAAGCCACTGACATCAATGTGCTTCACGAATTGAAATCAAATTTGGATGATGCAGGTGTTTATGAATGGAGTGAGGTAGAAGATTTCGTAGAAAAATATTTCAAGGGAGTAAATGCTCAAGAGTTAAGTCCAATTATTGATATTTCTGCCGAAAGATTTAATACAACCTTAGCATTAGAGGACAAGACAAAAGTAGATTATAAAATTAAAGCGAAACATTTTGTAAAAATATACGGACAGATGGCTTCCATTATGCCATACGAAGTCTTTGCTTGGGAAAAACTCTTTTGGTATTTAAAATTCTTAATTCCCAAGCTAATTATAGTTGACAATGAAAAAGATGCCTTAGATAGTTTATTAAATTCTGTTGACCTTTCGACCTATGGTTTAGAACGAGTTAAATTAAATACAAGCATAGGACTTGATGCATCAGAAACAGAAGTTGACCCACAAAATCCTAATCCAAGAGGTGCTCATGGAGGAGAATCTGAAAAAGACGAATTGGATTTAATTATTAAAAGCTTTAACGAACGCTGGTTTCAAGGATGGGAAGCTACACCTGATGAACAAAGAGCAAAGTTTGTGAATCTTGCACAGAAAATGAAGGAGCATAGTGACTTCAAAGAAAAATATGCCGACAATTCTGATATACAAAATAGAGAAATTGCTTTCAGTAAAATCTTTGATGAAGTAATGGGAAAACAACGCAAAAACGAGCTTGACTTATATAGATTAGTTTCGCAGGACGAAGGATTTAAAATAGCCATGCAAGATACCATCAAACGAATGTTGAGGATTTAAGCCCACGCATTAGCTGTGAATAGTTTCAATAAGCCTGTCCCGGAAAATACCGGGTGTTTTTAACTGAGGTCTTAAAGAGCACTTCATTCCAAATCCTTAAAATGGTTAAGCTACCTGCAAAAATTGTTTGCCAATTGACATTTTTAGTTTTGATACATAACGATCACGCCCAAAAAAAAACGCACCTTCTTTAAGATGCCTTTCTATATTAGCACATAGAAGTGATAAACTGAATCAAGAGTTACTTTGCGGTTTCATTGAAACATTGGTTGGTAAAACCGGTAGTGACTTAACTTAGATGGCTTTATTGCCATTATTTTGAAGCCTTTGGCCCAAAAAGGCAAGACAAATATGGGATATCACGCGGGTTTGCCGAGCACATCCTTAATCGGCATTGTTTGCCTTATCTTCGGCCCTTTCAGCAGCAGATTCCCAATTTAAATCACCACATAGAATTAATTTCCTTAAAAACTTTTTACCCTTATTTTTAGCGAATGAAAAAATTATTGTTTGTGGCCTTGATGTTGCCCTTATTGGTATTTGCCCAAAATGACAAAACGAGTTTGAGTACTTATGGATTAGATGCCCGGATGAATGTGGATAGTACTCTGGCCGTTGAGCGTATTGAACAGGAAGAGAGTGATTTAAGTACACCTAAAATTAAAATATTTTTGAAAGTAGGTGAGCGCATTACCATTACACAGCTGAACAAAAAAATGGATATTGCCCTCATTAAATCTCAATATAAACAAGCCCTTACGAAAAATCACAAGAGTGTAACCATCAAAGCCCTGGTAAATTCCGGGAATGATTTACTCATAGAACGCACATACAAAGACGATGGCGGAAAAATTTATAAATTTTTGTTGCTTCGGGTGATTAAAGGGAAAGAGTATTTGATTGAAGGCAGCGAAACCAATGAAGAGTCGATGGCCCGTAAAATGATGGCATTGGCCAAAACCATTCAATAATTTTGGTGGAACGCGCATAAAGAAATGAAACGTATTTGGTCGGAGATCGTCAATTGCATCCCCATAAACAGTCAGCTATTCATTGGCATAAGCATTTTTTGTTTGGCTTCTTCGCAAGCCTATACCCAATCATCGGATAGCAGGAAGTTCGAAGAATATGGGATGAAACGCCAACAATGGGTGGATAGTGTTTATCAATCTTTACCGCTGGAAAAGAAGATTGCCCAATTGTACATGGCCATCGCACATACCAAATCCAATATGCCTCATGTCGAAAAATTGGTGAAAGACCTGGGCATTGGAGGTATTTGTTTTATGCAAGGCGATCCTGCTGAGCAAATGACCATCATGCGTGCATTGCAGCAAAAAGCAAAAATACCTTTGTGGTTTTCGATGGATGCCGAATGGGGCATGGGTATGCGATTACCCAATGTAGGCAATCTGCCGCGGGCGCTTACTATCGGTGCTGCGAATGATACCTCTTTAGCGCTTCGGGTTGGGCGAGCCATTGGGAGGCAGTTCCAACGTATGGGTATTCATATCAATTTTGCACCGGTATTGGACATCAATTCTAATCCGAATAATCCGGTAATCAATTATCGCTCTTTTGGAGAGAACAAAGTAAAGGTTAGTCAAATGGCTTTGTATGTGATACGAGGTATGCAGGAGATGGGTGTAATCGCCTGCGCCAAACATTTTCCCGGTCATGGAAATACAGATGTGGATTCCCATTTGTCTTTACCGCTCATCAAGGAGTCGTTCGAAAATCTGGAGCGCACAGATTTGTATCCTTATCGTTCACTCATTCCTGCCGGACTCAAAGCCGTGATGACGGGGCATTTGAGTGTACCTGCTTTGGATGCCACACCAAATCTGCCCAGTTCCCTTTCTACAAAGGTGGTGCAGGATTTGTTGATTGAGAAAATGGGTTTTGATGGACTGGTATTTACGGATGGCTTGAATATGTCGAGTGTTACCAAGCTGTATTCAAGTGCTGCCTTGGATTTACGAAGTTTGATGGCCGGCAATGATGTCTTATTGTTTTCAAAACACAGCGATCAAGGCATTGATACCATCCGCAGGGCTTATGAAAAAGGATTAATCACTGAAGCCCGATTGTCGCGCAGCGTCAAAAAAGTATTGGCTGCAAAATATGATGCCGGTTTATTGGAAAATTTTAAGAAGGATACAAGTGATATTGCCCGGGATTTAAATGATTCCCTTCCTGAAATCCGTAAGGCGGTTGCACAGGCAGCCATCACCTGTGTGATTGATGAATATGATTTAATTCAATCAATTCGTAAGTCGGATATCAAAGACATCACGATGGTTACTTTGAGCCAGAAACAAAACATATTTGAAACTGAATTTGCAAAGCAAGGGCTAAAAAATATTGTTCAATTATATTTACCGGATAGTAATAAACGTAAACAACAATGGGAGCGAATTCGTTCGGCATCGAAGGTGATCGTCAATGTGAGTGGTTTATATCAATCGCCGGCAAAAAATTTTGGCCTCGATTCCTTAAAATTAAGTCTCATTCAACAATTGGCAGTGCTACCCAATGTATGTGTGGTAATTTTCGGAAATCCTTATGTTCTCCGAAATTTCTGCGATGTAAAAAGTGCCTTGATTTGTTATGATGAAGAAACAGAAACGCAATTGGCCGCCATTGAAATATTTACCCGGCAAATGAATTCGAAAGGGCAGTTGCCGGTGAGTGTTTGTCCGAAATTAAAGGAAGGACAAGCTTTCAAGAGCCCTTCATGGTAAAAAAATGAACGATTTTAATGTTCGGTTCGGGTAAATTCTAAGGCCTGGTTTTCATTCACTTCAAGAAGTTTTGCAACGGTCTTATTCCTGATTATCTTCGCGAAAATAAAACTGTATTCATATCATGCGAATTCATAAAGAAGGTTGGATGTATTGTGTGGTGGCTACCATTTTGATGTTGGCTTATACCTGGTTATTACATATCAGTATAGAACAGTGGCCTATTGTTTATTGGCCATTACAAATAGCCGGGCTGGCATTGTGGTTTTGGGTATTCTGGTTTTTTCGTATTCCAACCCGGGTACAAACCTTGGATGAACAATTGGTGGTTTCGCCCTGTGATGGTAAAGTGGTGGTGATTGAAGAGGCTGTGGAAACCGAATATTTTAAAGATAAACGTATTCAGGTATCTATATTTATGTCGCCGCTGAATGTACATGTCAATTTATATCCTTTTTCCGGCATCGTAAATTATGTGCGTTATCACAAAGGAAAATATTTGGTGGCCTGGCATCCCAAATCCAGTACCGAAAATGAGCGAAGTACCGTTGTCTTAAAAGGGCCTAAAGCCGAAGTATTGATTCGTCAGATTGCCGGTGCTGTGGCCCGCCGAATCGTTACATATTCTAAAGAAGGTGAGCAGGTGCAGCAAAATGGAGAATTGGGTTTCATCAAATTTGGTTCAAGGGTAGATTTATACTTGCCACTAGGAACAAAAATCAATGCCAAGATTGGTGATATTGTGCAAGGTGGTGTAAATGTGATTGCAACGCTTTCATAAAAGGCAGGATGAAAGAAAATCTGGAAACCGGATATTGTCAATTCGCCAATCATGGGGTTCGAGTTACGCTGGGCCAAAAAACAAAGTTGGGTACTTATGTGAGGGCTATTATTCAGCATTATACCGGCAAGCAGACCCATTTGCAGTATACTTTCGTATCGGATGAATTTCTTTACGAAATGAATGTACAGTATTTACAACATGACAGCTATACAGATATCATCACTTTTGATTTGGGGGAACAAAAAAGTCCCTGGATTATCGGAGATATCTACATAAGCATTGATCGGGTGAAGGAAAATGCCCGATTGGCGAAACTTACTTTTCAACATGAACTACACCGGGTTATCTTTCACGGCGCATTACATTTGTGTGGGTTTGGCGACAAAACACCTGCTCAGGCCAAAAAAATGCGGGCCTTAGAAGAAGAATGGCTGTTAAAGTATTTTGAAGGATGAACGCCCGACATTGGAAATTGATTTATTTTTAAACCCTTTACAAACTGATTTGATCAATAAACATGAGTCTGAAAAATAATTATGTGGCTATTATGGCTGGCGGAATAGGTAGCCGCTTCTGGCCTGAAAGTCGCAACGATCATCCGAAACAATTTTTAGACATTTTAGGTACAGGTAAATCGCTGATACAATGGACTTACGAACGGTTCAAAAATATTTGTCCGAATGAGAATATTTTTATCATTACCAACGAAGCCTACATTCCTACTTTAAAGGAGCAGCTACCCGGATTGCCGGAAAATAACATCCTGAGTGAACCCTCCCGTAAAAATACGGCTCCCTGTACGGTTTATATCACGCATAAACTCAAAGCACTCAATCCGAATGCGAATATTATCATGAGTCCTGCGGATCATCTCATATTTGATGATCGGAAATTTGAACGAGATATCATTGATTCTTTGGATTTTGTTTCCAAAAATAAAGTTTTGGTGACCCTCGGTATTAAACCCACCCGACCCGATACAGGTTATGGTTACATTCAATATGATACGAACAAAAGCAGTGAACGAATGTATCAGGTAAAAACATTTACCGAAAAACCATCGCATGAATTGGCGGAAACATTTATTCGTAGTGGCGACTTCCTTTGGAATGCCGGCATCTTCGTTTGGAATGTAAATACCATCATCGATGAAATGCAGAAATATCTGCCGGAAATGAATGAGTTATTTGCCAACGTAAAGAGTTACAATACACCCAATGAAAAGACCGACATTGAAGTGGTTTATCCGCAATGCACCAATATTTCGATCGATTACGGGATCATGGAAAAATCAAAAAATGTGTGGGTGATTCCTTCCTATTTTGGGTGGTGTGATTTGGGTACCTGGAATTCGGCCTATGATAATTCGCAAAAAGATTATTTAGGCAATGCCGTGTATGGCGACAATGTGATGATTATTGATGCTTCACAATGTATGGTGAAAGCGCCTGAAAATAAATTGCTGGTACTACAAGGCCTTGAAGGATTTATAGTGATAGATACCGATGATGTTCTCTTGATTTGCGAACGGAACCGCGAACAACAAATTAAAGATTATGTTGCAGAGGTTAAAAGGAATAAAGGCGACCGATTTTTATAAATAAACACCACAAAGGGAATGCGATCAAAACTTCCTGATATAGGTACCAATATTTTTAGTGTCATGACGGGTATGGCGCGTCAGTACGATGCCATTAACCTCGCACAAGGCTTCCCCGATTTTCCCGTTTCCGATGAACTGATTGAAGCGGTTTCTGTCGCCATGCGAAAGGGGATGAATCAATATGCACCCATGCCGGGTATTCCCGAATTGCGTGAAGCCCTTGCGCTGAAGTATCAGTCATTATACGATTGTCATTGTACTGCTGAAACCAATATCACCATTACACCCGGGGCTACTTATGCGATTTATACAGCCTTGGCGACCATCATTGAACCGGGCGATGAAGTGATCGTGCTTGAACCCGCTTATGATTCATATATTCCCAATATTCTGGTGCAAGGCGGCATTCCGGTATGTGTGCCTCTGATTGCACCAACATTTTCGGTAGACTGGCAAAAGGTGAATGAGGCCATTACAAGCCGAACGAAAGCGATTGTCATTAATACGCCCCACAATCCGGGGGCCTATGTTTGGACGAAGGAAGATATGCTTGAACTAAAAAAGATTGTGCAAAGCAGACAAATTTACGTGATTAGTGATGAGGTATATGAGCACCTTACTTTTGATGGCCGGAAACATGAAAGTGTATTGGCATATCCGGAATTGTTTGCAAACGCATTTGTCATCTATTCGTTCGGAAAAGTATTCCATGCGACTGGATGGAAAATGGGATATTGTATTGCGCCAGAGGGTTTAAGTGCTGAGTTTCGGAAGATGCATCAGTTTCTCTCTTTTTCTTGCAATACACCCATGCAATATGCCCTGGCAGAATATTTGAAAAACCCTGAACCATATTTGCATTTACCGGATTTTTATGAGGCGAAAAGAGATTTTTTTCTGTCTTTAATTCGTGATTTGCCTTTCACAGTTCACGAAAGCAGCCGGGGGACATATTTTCAAACCATGGGGTATGACAAAATCAGCCCAATGGGTGATAAAGAATTTGCTGCATGGTTAACCAAAGAAGTTGGCGTGGCCTGTATCCCATTCAGCGCATTTTATCAATCGGGAAAAGATGATCATTTGGTGAGGTTTTGTTTTGCTAAAAAAGAAGAGACTTTAATTGAAGCCGCCAACAGATTGAAAAAATTGAATGTGTTTCTTTGAAGGTCATACGTAATCAAGAACAATCAGCAGGCCATATTTTTCAGCTCTTTTAAACGAAATATTGTCTCTCCTTTCTGAATGTGAAAATATTTCGGCTCAATTTGAAGTGCGAATAATATATAGTACAATCGGCAGCGCAATAAAAGCCAGCCACACAATCGTAAATCCCAACAAGCCAAAAGGATTCAAATCCTCGCGCAGCGGTTTACGCAACAAGTTTCGCATGTATTTAATAACCTCTTCCTCTCGTTCAGATACTTCATGATTTCCGGGTGTAATGATATTTTTAAAGTGGGCGATTCTTGAGCCCATTTCATCCCGTATTATCCAATAGTCTTTGTCACTCAGTTGCTCAAATGTTTGCTCAATATGAACATCACACGCTGATAATTGTTGTTTTAATTTCAACGACTGAAAGTGGTTGATTAATTGAAGGACCAAAAAAAATGGCAGAATGAGTAAGGTGTATGAAGCCGTATAAATGGAATAATAAACCAAGGCACCCAATGACAAAAAAAGAAATATTCTTGTAATCGTGTCATTTTTTTCGAAATATAGATTCTTGAGTAATCTTCCTCCATCCAGCGGTAAAATGGGCAATAAATTAAATACATTGATGACTACCAGGTAAATAGCTAGTTTATTGGTATTCATCCATTCAAATTCAATGGGGAATATCCACAGCAGTGTACCTAGTATAATTCCCGGTAGTGGTCCGCTGAGCAAAACAATACACTCTTCTTTTTGGCTGGGCTCTAACTTTTCGCCCGTGGCAGCGCCTCCGAGTAAAGGGATAAACAAAATACTGACGTCATGGTAATGGAATATTTTCATCGCGATGGCATGACCTAATTCATGGATCAAAATAATGCCGGTAATCATCGACAGCAGTTCAATATCCCATTTATAAATCATTCCAAAAAGAAGCAAAAAGGGGAGCAAACTGATTAAATTTTTCCAGGGGTTTCTGGCTTCTGTGTTTAATTCAGGTTTGGGGGGATAATTTTTTTCCTCACTTAGGTCGTTTAATTGATCTTGTTCCATCTTGTAATTTATTCAAATGAATCATTGTGTTCATCCCGATGCCTCATCACCTTTTTTCTAAATTGTTTTTGTTCACCATGTTTCTTTTTGAGGTTAAGGCGTTGGGTATGAATATGTTTAGGGATTTTGGTTGCTTTTCTGATTTTCGGTGGAATGAGGGCCCGATTCACCAACTCATTCATACGCCTGATCGCTTCTTGTTTATTTTCCAACTGGGTACGTGCTTTCTCGGCAATGATCATGATACTACCGTCACTTAAAATTCGACTGGACAGATGTTCCTCCACAAGTTTTTTTTCTGCATCATTCAACAATTGACTATACGACAAATACCATCGGGCTTCAACTTTGGTTTCCACTTTATTGACGTTTTGCCCACCTTTGCCACCACTTCGGGAAGTTTTTAAGACGATTTCATTGCTCAGGTCGACAGACATCATTACTTTTAAATTCAGCAATCAAAGATAAGAGAATTATGCGGGTAGTGATACAAAGGGTTACTCGGGCTAGTGTGCATATTGATGGGCAATTGAGAAGTCAAATTCAACAAGGGCTCTTGGTTCTCTTAGGTATCGAAGAGCAGGATGATGATGAGGACATAGAGTGGTTATGTGGGAAAATTTTTCGTATGCGAATTTTTAGTGACTCACAAGGGTTGATGAATTTAAGTTTGGAAGAAATCAACGGCGAACTTTTATTAATCAGTCAATTTACCCTGCATGCTTCCACCAAAAAAGGAAATCGCCCTTCCTTTATTCGTGCCGCCCGACCCGAACAGGCCATACCTTTATATGAGAAAATGATTAAAGCCTTGGAATTGAATTTGAAGAAAAAAATCGGGACCGGTATTTTTGGTGCTGATATGCAGGTTGAACTGCTCAATGATGGTCCTGTAACGATTATCATCGATAGCAAAAACAAAGAATAAATGGAACTGAAGGAATTACAACAACAAGTGGATTCATGGATTAAAACCCATGGTGTTCGATATTTTGATCCCCTCACTAATTTAGGTATTCTGATGGAGGAAGTGGGTGAAGTTTCCCGGATTATGGTTCGCACTTATGGCGAACAGAGCTTGAAAAAGAAAGAGGAATCCAAAAATCTGGCCGATGAAATGGCGGATGTTTTGTGGGTACTAACCGCACTTGCCAATCAGTGTGGTGTGGATTTGGAATCAGCTATGAAGAAGAACTTTGAGAAAAAAACATTACGTGATGCCGACCGGCATTTGTCCAATCCTAAATTAGACCCCCAATAAAGTGCCCGCTCATACTGCTATTACCCTTATACTTAAAATGATACGGCGTTATTTTTTGGGGCGGCAGACACGCTTTCCGTTACAAGTCCTCTCCGCCGCGGCGGATCCGGGCTTTTCACTACAATCGTTGCCGCAACAAAGCTTGATTTCCCTCCTTGGTTTTTGTTCTCACAAACCAAAAGGTCTGAACTCGTTGTAGGTAGTTTGCTGCCATCCCCGGGGGCAGAATGAGAATGAGAATGAGAATGAGAATGAGTCCGCCGCGGCGGATGCGGATGTTTATTCTTTCTTCCTTGGTTTGTGTCCTCACAAACCAAAAGGTTTGAATTCACTCAGCAGCTATTCGACATGTTCGGCTTTGCGGCATGTCGAACAGTAGATAAAAGGAGTTCTCTGAACTCGCTGAAGGGTAAATTCTTGCCATCCCCGGCGCTTACAGAATGAGAATGAGGAATAGAATGAGTCCGCCGCGGCGGATGCGGAGTGAGTGGTTTGTTCTTTAATTTTGTGTCCTTACAAAACAGGGATAAGATCGGAAGCCAGTATATTTACATAACAATCTCGTGCAAGAAGCTTAAATAGATAAATCGGAAGAATAATTATTTAGCTGAACACGAGATGATGATCATGATAAAAAATGCAAATCACTTGCCACTAAATTTACTACAGTATGAAAATGAAAGATTTCGGGTACGGGTTAAAAACCTGCGCCGGCGTTTGTGGTTATTTAAGACTTGGGCTTTCGGGGATTCTGGCATAAGGATTACAAATCCTTCGATAGCGGTTCGAGATTGCAAATCCCGAACAGTGGGCTTTGTTTACTGTAGCTACGTGTCTTGCTACTGCAAATTCTCTGATTAACAAATCTACTCCAAACACAAACAAATGATTTTCCATTTGAATATTGGTTCCAATGATGTAAATTTATAAAACTAAAACACCCATTTTTTATGATCAAATTTTTTATAAATACCTTTTCAAGTCGGAGCCATATTTTTTGTTTATTACTATTGATTTCGTTTGGATTTAATGCTGAGGCGAAAAAACCCATTGCATATGGCAGAATATATAATGTACAGGATTATATCAATGTTTCAGGAGGAAATGCAACTTTGGGCATTCAAAGGTGCATGACAGATGTTAATCAAAAAATCTGGCAAGTTTCTAACGGGGGAAATCATACTATTGCTCATACTTATACAATTCTATTTCCTCGTAGTATTTATATCATCAATGACGTACTTAAACCATTTACCCTTGTTCCTCTTCCGGGTACTGGATATCAACATTCATTTAGTCGTTCTGTATTTCCTAACTTATCGGATATTTATGCGCCAATAACGATTCATATTTTGGGTTTGGATGTTGATCACAACCAATTGTCGCCAATTATAGGAAATACATTCACCCCCATTCCTAATTCTAACAATTGGAGTGCGTTTGGCGTATCGAACTATACTTCTGCAAATTTCACCAATTGCGGTATTAACGCTACCCCAACCATTGAGACATTTTTGAATGCGCATCTCAGTTCTGTGAATATAAGTTGTCAGATGAACCCGGCTAGTAATACATTTTTAAGCTATCAACCCGGTCCAATGCCACTCATACAAAGTACGAATTTATTTCAAAATGATTTTTTCGATATTAATTGTACCGGGCATTCTTCAACTGACCCAAACGTATATGATCCAAATACAAAAATGACGAATTTTGTCATAAATATTTCCGGCTTGCATATGGAAGGATTACCTTCTTCATCAAATTCGCACATTTATAATACCTTGACACCTTCTTCACAACACGATGTTACATTTCAGATGGGCACAGCAGTAAAAATTACAAATTTTCAGTCTGTTTTTGTCGACAACCTCTTCATCGAGAACATTTATGGAAATGGAATTTTTGTAAAAAATACTGATTATGCCTTAAGAAATGATAGTTGTAATATCAATACCAATGTGGTTCTCAATACATGGGGCCTCAAATACAAAAAGGTCAATGGTCAGTTTGATAATACTGGTGATGCTATTCTTACCCAAGGAATTCGAAATGGGGTATCCTACTTTAATTATATCAAAAATGATCTTGCCACAACCCATCAATATGGTCGCTTAGGTTTGGGTACCTGCTGTGAACACAATAAAGATTGTTCAGCAGAATTTAATTATGTGAGCGGCTACGACAGGGGTGTACACATCGAAAATGGCAGAGGAGGATTTCTGGTGCGCAATAATCGAATAACAGGCTCGGAAACTGGCATAGTCATGGATGGCCTTCCTTCGTATTTGAAGAAATACTATCCATTACCCAGTGGCCAATTACATATAGAATGTGATGCAGAGCATGCAAGTAGAATTGAGAATAATTATATATCTAATGAGGAAATTCCCATGCAAGAGGATAGCCTGATGAAAATTTATCCCCCTCAATTAATTTTTGCCGATGGTATGGGTATGAGTAATACGGACAATTCCAGTTTTTTTAAAAACAACTTCACTTATATCAATATCGACAATATTCCGGACCATTATAAGGCCCCGGTGCTTGACGGCACAAATGATCCGAGACCATATGCTGGTGGCTGGTATAGAAGTCAGTCATACCATCTTTTTTCCTCGGTTAAAAAACAGGAAGTGGATTGCAATGTTTTTAAAACAACGCTTTCGTCCGATCCGACAAAGAATATACATGGAGGGACTCATTTTCAATCAGGAATTTATTCTGATTTTATAGATCCTGATCCCGACACCCCAAACCATTGCGATATGTCCGAATTCCTATTAAATGACAGTATAAACAATTCGGTTCCGATGTATTGTCGCGGAAATTCCTATACCGATTGTTATAAAAATTGGTTTAATCTTTGGGTTTCCAGTAGCAATAATTTTTATGAAAATACCATAACGGGAAATACTTTATTAATGCCAAACCCAGATTTAGTCTTTTACACAAAAGCGAATCCTAATTCAGGTAGTTCTTTTTCTTGTCCATTACTAACTGTGAATAACACCTTTTGCAATGGGAAACCACTGATAGTAGATGTCACTGAATATGATGAATTTTGGCAGAATACAACTTTGAGTAACACAACGAATCTGAATAATAAAACCATTTTGATCACTGGTACCTTGACTTTGAATGCTGATTTAAACCTAAGCAATTGCCGAATATTTTTGACTTCTCATGCAAACATTGTTTTAAATAGCGGGACTACTTTAACGGCCAATTCGGGTTGCGTATTCAGGGCAATTTGTGAAGATATGTGGGATGGCATTTATGCAGATGACCCTACTGCTCAGATTACTATTGAAAATTCAACCTTGCGGGATATGGAAAAAGGAATTAATGTAAGTTCAGGCGCAAAATTAAACGTCGACAATAATCAGTTCATCGACAACTATAATAGCCTCCGAATTGATGGTAATATCAATTTGACTGACGTTACTATCACCCAAAACAATTTTGGAATTTCCGGCAACCCTCTCCTTGCACCGCATATTGGCGAACTTCCCCGCCATGGCATTTATATTCGTAATTCCGCCAGTTTGGAAGTTGGTGGATTTGGGGTTGATGAAGGCAATAGTTTTCAATTTATGGAAAACGCCGTTAAAATCTTTAATGAAACAACAATGCAGACAATAGGCCAGAGCCCTAATCAGCAGTTACAGATTATTCCAGCCCCAGCTTCTTTCATCCAGCTCAAGAACAACAAATTTCTTGGAATTCATAAAAATAATTCTTCATCGGGTGACCCCGATTTAGGAGTTGGCATCTATGCAGAAGCAAATAGTTTGTTTGGAGGAAATTTACGATTATATGTTTCAGATGTGCTTAATCCCTCCATGAATACTTATAAGAATTTTAGCAATTGCGAACAAGCCATTCGCTTAATACAGGCTTCTGTAGAGGTGTTTAATCAACATATCTCGAATTGTGGAATTGGCATTGCAGCACTTCAATGTGAGGGTGAACGTTATCGAATAAATGACAATTTCTTTGATCAAACCTATTGGAGTATCATTAAATCCGGCGATGAATCTCAATTAGGATTTCTGATTGCCAATAATACCATTGTGATGCCCGAAGACGAACCCATTTTGATTGGTCTGCCTCCGTTAGGAATCCTAAGCGCCTATTCCAGTAAAATACACAACGGCTACTCTGAAATAGGCAATAATACAATACACAGTACGGAGGGCTTAGCGGGCATTGGTATTTCTCTAAATAACGGGGCTTCGGATAAAATATCGAACAATAAAATTCATTTGTTAAATACTCAAACGGAATCCGGCATCGGGATACCCAAACTGGTTGGTATTTATAGTAATTCATCCGACCGCCCTCGTATCGAGAATAATCTGGTGGATAATAACTTTTTTAATAACCCGTCCCTCACTCATTTTGTGAACAACAATAATGCAGGCATTTATGTACATGAAAATAAAAATTCTATTCTGCATTGTAATTTGACGAATTTCACCCGCTTCGGAATTTTTGCGACCGGTGCAAACGGAAATCAAACAAACTATGATCAAACAGCAGGGAATGTGATGAATAATTCCCACTCAAATATCTTGCTGGTAAAATTACAGGTGGAGGGTTCTTTGGGGCAGATGGGTAAGGTAATATCCAACTTTCCATTCATTTCTTATGACGCCAACAATACTTTTACGCCCAACTTACAAAGTGGACCATTAAATAATGTTTATCGGGTAACGGATTGCCCTCAGTCGAATACATCAGATGAAATTGTAACGGATGCGACCCGATTAACCCCACAACAAAGTAGTGCGAGTAATACGAATAACAATGATTGTCGTGTGAAAGTAACAAACCCCATTGTTATCACCTCGGGCTTTGTTTGCGGGGATGAAAATCCCTGGGGTGATTTAGATTTGGAGTATGCCTTAGCTGTTGCAGCTGAAAATACCGAATATACCGATTTTGAAGAAGGAGGTCGAGAGAATGATGAAGAATGGATTTACGACTGGTTGCGAAATAATGCCAGTGCCAGGGCACAATATCCAATTTTGGATGCTTTTTATTTAAATCGGTATTCGGGCTTAGTTGGCCAATTAAACCGTATCGATGAAGCCATTGCCGCTTTGGGAGATAGTATACTGCGTTCACAACCCCAAGCATGGTTAACAGCCCATGCCAATGCCTTGACGATGAATAATACCTTGGATACTACAGTACTTTTTGGTGCCAATGCCAAAAAAATGAACGCTTTCTTTCTGAGTGCCATGTTGCCGAATAGTGAAGAATGGAGTGCTGAAGAAAAGGAAATGATTGAGACGCTTGCCTTAAGTTGTCCGTATACCCAAGGTACGGCGGTTTATAAAGCGCGAGTACTATATGCCCGTTTTGCCCCACCTACCCATTTTGATGATTTGGTTATTTGCAATTCGCAGGGAGTTTATAAAAATGGTCCTTCTAAACTCGATCAACTGATTTACCAATTAAATCATACACAAAAGAAATCTGCTGCTTCGTGGTATCAGGAATCTATCGAAGTGTATCCAAACCCTGCCCATCGTGAACTAAAAATTAAAGGTAAACAATTGCGCCACTTTCAATTGACCGATATACTTGGTATTCCGGTATTTAGTTCATCATTGAATGAAAAACAGGAAACGCATTCGTTTCAACTCCCTGAATTGAAGACAGGGGTCTATCTCTACTCCATTGAAACACCAACAGGGATGCAAAGTGGTAAATTGTTGATTGAATAATCACCTATCTATGAAAAAACGTATATTGATTGCAGTTCTGATTTTAGCTTGGCAGCAGTTTTTTTCTCAGGAGTTTAAAAGGGGAAATAACTGGATTATGGGTTTCGCACAAGTAGTAAGAATTGATTTTAATAATGGATTGTTTGTGGATACATTTCCGATATTAAATGGCACAAGAGTTTCAGCTTGCATTTCCGATACAAATGGCACTTTCCAGTTTTTCTGCAATGGATACGGAATAGCCAACACCGATGGACAAGTAATTCAGAATGGTATGAATGTGAACTGCCCATACGGAACTGTGATGTCGAATCATTTAGGTGGGGGTGGATCCTTCCCCCAAACCTCTATCATACTCCCCAAATCTGGTAATCAGTACTATGTGTTTAATGTGGGCATGAGTGATAGTGTAGCCAATAATTACATCAACTATATTTTTACTGAATTTGATGTGTTGAGTTATTGTGTGGTGGATATGGACAGCAACCAGGGGAAAGGAAAGGTGATTTTAAAAGATAAGGTATTATCTGATAAGCAACATTATTACAACACAGCCATGACGGCGGTGAAACATGCCAATGGCAAAGACTGGTGGTTACTGAAGGCAGATTGTTTTAGTCATCGTATTCAGGAATTTTTGGTTCGGGAGGATAGTATACTCGGACCCTTTTATCAGAATATCACTGATACCGGTGATTTTTGTAGTTTTTTGGGTACGCTGCGATTTAATAATTCCGGTTCTATGTTAGGCAGTGGAATGTACGGTAAAACGGTCAATGGATTGTTTGTACGAAACCGTGTAGACCTCTATCATTTCGACCGATGTAACGGAAGCCTGAATTTTAAGCAGTATTATATGACCCCCATGGATACCGCTTCTTACTGGGATTGGGATAAAAAGGCAGATATCTGTTTTTCACCCAATGATTCCTTGTTATACATGAGTAATTATTATACCATCTATCAGATTGATATAAAGGATACAGCTATTTACAATGCCCAACTGATTCATGGTCCAGACACGACCTTAGATTATTTTCCTCAATACGATTTAATGGGTTTGGCACCGAATGGCAAAATTTATATCGGCAATTGGCATGCCATACGAGGTAGTATGAGTTATATTGACAAGCCGAATATAAAAGGCCTTGGCTGTGATTTTAAACCTCAGGGCTTTCAACAAAGTTATAACAAGAACTTACAAACTCCTCCCAATAATCCCAACTTTGGCCTGGGCAAAGACACCACAAAAATATGCTGGCCATTAAGTCAGAGTGAGAGCGAAGATGCGTCCGCCGAGGCGGATGCGGAGTGGGTAGTATACCCAAATCCTACAAGTGGTAAATTATATATTCGATACCACAGTGCATGGCGGGTATCAGTCTTAAAACAGTTATTCAACAGCGTGGGTCAGTTGATGTTACAAACAAAAGAGGATGAACTGGATGTATCTCGCTTACCCAAAGGCGTGTACTACCTGCATTGTGGGAATGCCGTGAGGAAGGTGGTGGTGGAGTGATTTTTTTAAACATACCGGAAGTTAAGAGAAACTTTTTTTATCTTTAGTTCGATATGTCGCAGAGCCGAACATATCGAACAGCTGGAATTTGTGACATCGGCAATGCTGTTGTATTACAACATATAAAATCGATATCGCAATGAAGAAATTACATCGCCATCTTGTGCTGCTTCTCCCTGTCCTGCATGCAGATGTTGAATAAATTCGTTACGCAACTTGAACATTTTTTTGCGATGAATCAGAGAAATATGAAACAGAATCCATCCCGGCAGAAAAAATAAAAGACTTAACCAAATGGCATACTTCCGATACTCACGTTGTAAGTGCTTATGACGTAAATAGGAAGTCAGAATATTCTCCAACAAAAGATGATGTTGTAACTCAGGCATGTTGGTGCAATTCTTTTACCTGGTCACGCAAAATGAAACCCGCAATAACCCCGAATACAAAGCCGCCAATATGTGCCCAATAGGCTACTCCGGCGCTTTCGGCCGCTGCTGTGCTCAAGGTGCCTACCCCTGAAACGAGTTGTTGAATAATCCAAAATCCCAGAAAATAAATAGCCGATACCCGGAAAGTTGTCAGAAAGAGGATAAACAAAATCCGAACCCTCGAACCCGGATACATTACCAAATAGGCGCCCAAACAAGCAGCAATGGATCCTGAAGCGCCTACACAGGGCACCTGACTGCCCGGACTTAATAAGGCATGGGCCAGGGAAGCGATAACTCCTCCGCCCACATAAAAGAGTAAATAACGAAATGAACCAATACTGCTTTCAATATTGTCGCCAAAAACCCAAAGGAAAAGCATGTTCCCCAACAAATGCATCCATCCACCATGTAAAAAAATACAGGTGAATAAAGTATACAAATCTTGAAAAGAAGTGATTTCAGCCGGAATACTCCCGTAGGTAAAAATGAATTGGTTTAATGCAGCTTCAGGTAAACTAAACTCGTATAAGAATACGGCCACATTAACGATAATAAACAGATAATTCAGAATCGGTTTATTATGGCCTTTGACATTGTCGTCGCCAATCGGAAAAAACATGGCTGTAAATTACATTTTATTGAGATAAAACCGAAGGCTATCCATTTCAACTTCTTTGTAAAAAGTTTTTTGTAAAAAATGATCCTTATTGTAAACCATGATTTGAGGGATGCCTTTGTATTCAAAAATTTCTTTGGTGACGTCCGAGTTGTCGGCAGAAACAATAATATTTTTTTGATCCTGAATACCCGTGCTCTCCGCAAAAGTTTTTAGTTCACCCAATAAATTTAATCCGGTGATAAACACAAATTGTACGTCCAGGAATTGATTGATTTGGGCTTTTATTTTTTGAGCCACCTCCGCACAATGTCCGCAACTTGGATTAAACAATACCAATACGACCGGTTTGCCAAAGGGGATATCTCTCGAGAAATATATTTTTTCATCATGCCCAACCACATTAAACTCTAATAAGGGCGCACCGGGTGCGGCTTTGGGTTTTTCGTAATTCGCACTAAAATTTGGTGCTGCGGTTTCTGATTGAGGGGCCGCTTTTTTAGCCGACTTCTTTTTCTGTTGCGCCAAAATATCCAAGGGCGAAATTGCCAATAAGATGAGAGCGATTAAGGAGGCGTTCAATATTTTTATTGGAAATTTCATATTAGAATTTTTGATGGTTTTTAGATTGTTGTTGCAAACAGGCATCCAGAAGGGTGAAAGCAGTATAAGCCTCAACGATGGGTAAGGCGCGTGGTACGGCACACACATCATGTCGTCCGGTGATGTTTAAATCAACTTCAGAGCCTTCTTTGTTGACTGTTTTTTGGGTAGAACGAATACTGGATATGGGTTTAAAGCCAATTCTGAAATGAATTTCTTCGCCATTGCTGATGCCGCCTTGTATTCCACCACTGCGATTACTGGACGTACGAATATGTCCTTCTTCGGTGATGAAAGAATCATTGTGAAAACTTCCGTGCTGCGTAGTACTTTCAAAGCCATCACCATATTCAAAAGCTTTTGCGCTGGGAATACTCATCATCGCATGCGCCAGGGAGGCCTGTAATTTTCCAAAAATCGGTTCTCCCCATCCGGCAGGAACGCCATCAATCAAAACCTGAATGCATCCTCCCAAGGTATCGCCATGCTGTAAACAATCATTCACCCGTTCTTCCATTTCATTCCGCAGAGGGTGTATCGGAACACGTAAAGGGTGTTGATACAATTCTTCCCAGTCAATTTGATTGGATTGAAAACGTGAAGGAATTTGGATACCACCTATCGCAGAAACGTATGAATGAATTTGAACAGCGGCAAACGATTCCAATATTTGTAAGGCCAGATTTCCGGCAGCTACCAATGGAACGGTTACTCGGACTGAACTACGGCCTCCGCCACGATGATCGCGGAAACCATATTTTTGTTGATAAGTAAAATCTGCATGATTGGGTCGGAATACTTCTTTTAAATTTTCGTAATCCTGTGGGCGGCTGTCCTGATTTTGGATTAAAATACACAGCGGACTTCCCGTACACCGACCTTCAAAAAGGCCAGATACAATTTGAATTTGATCATCTTCAAGGCGCTGCGAAGCATGTGCGTTTTGACCTGTTTTTCGGAGGTTAACCGCCTTTTGCATCCTTTCCAGATTTGGCTTAAATCCGGCAGGGCATCCATCAACGACACAACCTACAAGCGCACCATGCGATTCGCCAAATGAAGTGATTTTAAAAAGTGTACCAATTGTATTCATGCCCGATAAAAAACTAAAAGGCAAACCATTACATTTGTTGCATGCTTACCTTGTATTCAAATATCAAACATTTAATCGGCATCGAAGAGGATGCGGCGCAAAAAAAAATCGTTAAAGGGGCGGAAATGAAACGACTGCCCATGATCGAAGAGGCCTGGTTGTTGACGGATGGACAACACATTCTGGATTTTGGAAGTATGCAAAGTTTACCTGAAAAACAGGTTGATCGTGAAGAGAATTTGAATGGGGCTTCTGTTTTGCCGGTTTGGGTAGATTCGCATACACACTTGGTTTTTGCACATAGCCGTGAACAAGAATTCGTGGATCGGATACATGGATTGAGTTATGAAGAAATAGCGAAAAGGGGGGGAGGAATTTTAAATTCAGCACGTAAACTGAACGAAGCGGATGAGGGATTTTTATATGAGCAGGCCATGGCTCGATTAGAGGAGGTGAAAAGTCTGGGCACCGGTGCCATTGAGATAAAAAGCGGATATGGGCTAAATACGCAGGCAGAAATAAAAATGCTTCGGGTAATCCGGCGAATCAAAGAAACGGCAGGTATTCCGGTGAAAGCAACTTTTTTGGGTGCGCATGCTTATCCCATGGAATTCAGAGAAAACCACCAGGCTTATTTGGATATCATCATTCAGGAAATGTTGCCACAAATTGCCGATGAGGGTCTTGCCGACTACATGGATGTATTTTGTGAAAAGGGATTCTTTAGTGCAGAAGAAACGGCACAATTACTTGAAGCAAGCAGTAAATATGGGTTAAAACCAAAAATTCATGCCAATCAATTATACAATAGCGGGGGTGTGCAGGTGGGTGTAAAGTATGATGCCATTAGTGTGGATCATCTTGAAACGATGGATGATGAGGAAGTGGCCTGTTTGCAGCATTCCGATACGATTGCAACGCTTCTGCCTGGAGCGGCCTTTTTCCTGGCCATGCATTATCAACCTGCCCGAAAATTGATCGATGCAGGAGTGGCTGTGGCCTTAGCCAGTGATTATAATCCCGGTTCTTGTCCTGGAGGAAATATGAATTTTTTACTCACTTTAGCTTGTACTCAAATGCGCATGACACCGGAAGAAGCCATCAATGCCTGTACCCTCAATGGAGCAGCGGCTTTGGAGTTAAGCAATCAGTTGGGGAGCATTGCCCGGGGCAAGAAAGCCAGTTTTATCATCACGAAACCAATCAGTGGACCGGCTTACTTACCATATGCCTTTGGTACAAATTTGATTGAAAGGGTGGTGTTTGCGAGCTAAGCCCGGTTGTTGAGGAATCCAGACACAATATCTATTTGTCCTTTTTATAAGTCGGCTTATTTTCAGCGTTTTTCTG